>CAKZQG010000008.1 GCA_937139605.1 uncultured bacterium | reverse complement strand
AATTTTTGTTAATTATATTAAATTTTTGTTAATTATATTAAATTTGGGATTTATATTTATTATTTATTTTTATTAATAAATTATTTATAAATTTATTTAAAATTTCTTCTAAATTTATATTTTCTTTTGTAAAATCTGTAATTAATTCAAAAAATAATTTAATATCTTTTAAATATTTAATATTATTTTCACTATTAATAAAATCTTCTATTTCAGAATTTATTAATGATAGTAAAAAATCTAATTTATTAATTCTTTTAAATTTTCTGAATATAAGTAATAATTTAATAAAAGAAGGGAGAGCTTTAGGTAAATTAATAAAGATATCTTGGTTATTATTTTTTTCTTTATTTTTTAAGTTTTCCCAGTTTATTAATAAATTAGAGATATCATTAACTTCTAAGTTTTCAAAAATATGAGGATGTCTGTATATAAGTTTGTTTATTAAAGATTCAACTACATCAATAAAACTAAATTTTTTTTCATCGTAATTTATTTGAGAATGGAAAATTATTTGAAGTAACAGATCTCCTAATTCTTCTTTTAGCTTTTCAGGAGAATTTATTGAATCAAAAACTTCATAAGCTTCCTCTATTAAATGATTTTTTATTGATAAACTCGTTTGCTTTTTATCCCATAAACAATTATACCTTAATTTTATCATTAAACTCCATAAATAATCTATATATATTTTTTCCTTTAAATCCTTAGATATTGCTATGAAATTATTTTCAAATATATCATAAATTTCACTGGATTTTATAATAATAAATTCATTATCATTATATTGTTTTTTAAATAAATCTATATCAAATATATTAAAAATTATACTATTTACTTTATTTAAAATCTTGGTATTATCTACTAAAATATAAAAAAAATCAAAAACTTTTAGTGGATAATTAGTTAGCTGATAATAAAAATCTTTATTTAAAATATTTATTAAAAATATTTTATTAATAACATCATTGTAATTTTGAGTGTTAAAAACTATTGTGTCCTTTATTAATAATTTTATATTATTAGCTATTATGTCACTATTTATTGGATCAACTGATGAAGAAATATAAACAAAATTATTTATTTCTCTTAGAAAATTTAACTCATTTATTATATATTCATTGATATTATTAAAAATTGAATTTGATTTTAATATGTCTTTAATTATATTTTTTTCTTTGAAAATATAAAATAAATTTAAGGATATATTAAAATTTTTTGAATTAAAATTTTCATATAATTTTTTTAAGAAATTACTAGAAAGATTGTCAAATGCTAAAATTATATTTAATTTTTCTACATTATTTGAAAAAACAATAAATTTTAATAAATTAATAATAGTATTTGTATCTGATAAACCTAATATATATTTCATAAATGATTATATTACTATTAAATCATGTAGTTAATTTTTTGGGTTTTGATATTATGATTTTGTTATTTTGTTCTTTATAGTTTAGTGAATATTTTTTTATCAAATCAATTATAAATTCTTTTTCTTCTTCATTTTTTATGTTAATTTCGATATATTCTTGATTAGTAGAATAAAGCTCATTTATTTTTTCCTCAAGATTTTTTACTAATTCTTCTATATTTGTATTTTTATTTTCATCCTTAGAAACCATTTTGTCTAACATCTTTGAAATTTGAGTAAAAGTATTACTTCTTATTGTAAATATATTATCTAATAGATTTTTTAAATTAGGGTTTTTTAAAACTCTTTTTTCTATTTCACTTTTTTTAGATTTTAAAGTTATTATTGCATCAGCTTCATTTAGATCTAATACTATATTTATCGGTAAATCTAAATTATAAATAGCTCTTTGAATCCTATCTATACTTACTGCAAATGGAAAGACTTTTAAATTATCTTTAGTTTCTTTTTTTTGATATTTTTCTTCAATTTTTAAAGGCTCTTTAGAAGGTTTATCTATAGATTTAATATAAGGGTTTTTATTAGATGGATATTCATTTAATATAATAAAGGAATCTTTTTCTCTTTTTCTTATTTCAGGTTTTATTTCAATTCCTCTTAATAGATTATCAACAACAAATGCAACATCTTTATGTATAGCAAATACATCTCTATCTCTTATTTCAATTAATATTTCAAAAGTGGGAGGATTTTTTCTTTCAAGGACTGTTTTTTGGGTCCCCCTTCTTTTAGCTTCTTCATCGCTCAATATAACTGCTTGGATCCCGCCAATTAAATCAGATAAAGTGGGATTCATAATTATATTTTCTAAGGTATTTCCGTGAGCAGTTGCTATTAATTGAACTCCTCTTTCTGCTATCGTTCTAGCTGCATAAGCCTCTTCTAAGGTACCCATCTCATCTATTATTATTACTTCTGGCATATGGTTTTCTACTGCTTCTATCATTACTTTATGTTGTAATTCTGGAGAAGGTACTTGCATCCTTCTTGACCTACCTATGGAAGCATGCGGAATATCACCATCTCCTCCTATCTCATTTGAAGTGTCAACTATAACTACTCGCTTTTTCATTTCATCATTTAATACTCTTGCAACTTCTCTTAGGATTGTAGTTTTTCCTACTCCAGGTTTCCCTAAAAATAATACACTCTTATTTAATTTAATATAATCCATTATTATATTAGCTGCTCCGTATATAGCTCTACCTACTCTACAAGTTAGCCCAACAATTTTTCCATGCCTGTTTCTTATAGCGGATATTCTGTGTAAAGTTCTGGGAATCCCTGCACGATTATCTTTTCCAAATTCTCCTATCCTCTTTACTACATATTCTATATCATCATACATTATCTCTCTAGAGGATATTATTTCAAAATCATTATGAAATCTTATCTCTGGAGTTCTACCTACATCCATTACTACTTCTATAATTTCATTTACTCTTGGATGTTTCTCTATTTTAGAAGATATAAAAGGAGGTAAAACCTCTATTAATAACTGTAATTCTTTGTCTATTTCCATATTTTTTATTATTGCTGGGGATATTTTTTAACCGCCTATATTTAACCCAGCAGGCGGTTTTTTTATACCATTTTATATTTTATTATTTTTACATTATCATTATATAGTATATAACTAACCATATTATTATTAATATCTGTATAAAAAAAAATATAGATATTCCTAAAAATAACTTATTTTTTAGCAAAGAAAAAATAGGTAATTTTTGAGGTTCTATATCTGTGGTTTCTTTGTATAGAATTTCATGTAATTTTTTTTCAAATTCTTTAAAAGTTCGGTACCTATTATGAGAGCTATATGATAGATTTTTTTCTAAGACTCTTGATAATTCTATGCTAATTAATGAATTTTGAGAAATAGCTGGAGGAAATATGAAAGGATCCTCTCTTAAATATGGAGGAACTTTGGTTATAAATTCATACATAATAGCACAGATAATGTAAATAAAGCTTGATTGGTTTATCATAGATATTTTATCATCTAAGAATTCAGGAGGGATATACCCAAAAGTCCCTACAAAATAATTCGGATTTATCCCATCTTCATTTATTAAATCCATTAATTTATTTATACTAAAAGAAAGGATTTTAATAACCCCATTTCTTTCTATTATTATATTTTCGGGACTAAGATCAATAAATCTTATTAAATCTTTATCATAAAAATATTTAGCTATTTCTAATAATTGTAATCCTAATTTTATTGCTTTTACAGTAGAAGAAGAAAAATTAGAAGAGTATATAACCTCTTTTAATAAGCTCCCATTTAAATATTCTGTTATAACTATTAGATGATCTTTATCTATAAAGTAATCACTGATTTTTCCGATTTTATCATATACTATTTTAGATAAATTATTTAAAACTGAGAATATATTATTTATAAAATTTCTGGAATTATTAATTAACAATACTTGGTGAACTAGCCAAAAATTTCCAGGGAATCGTAAATCTTCTGCTTTGTATATATTGTAATCATTTTCTACTTTATATAATCCTTCTATCCTGTATCTGTTATTAAATATAGCTCCCTTAGTGTATTTTTCCATTTTTTTATTTTTTATTAAATTAGAGATTAGCTAATTTATTAAGGATAATATTTTTAACGGTTTCTGGTTTAGCTTTTGATTTAATTTCTTTCATAGCTTGCCCTATTAAAAAAGAAATAGCTTTTTCTTTTCCTTCTTTATAATCCTTTACCGCTTGTGGATTATCTCTTATAACTTTATCTACTATCTCTTTAACTAAATTTATATCCTCTCTTATTATTAAATTATTATTTTCTAAATAATTATCTATATCTGTTCCTTTTTTTACTAAATTAATTAAATGATCTTTTAAATTAACTGTATTTATTTCTTTATTTACTAATAAAATAATAATTTTAGCAATGTTTTTTATAGATAAATCTGCTATATTTATTAAATTTTCATTTAATAAATAAGCTAAGTCTGTTTTGAAGAATTTTACCACCTCTTTATATGAATTAAAATTATTATTAAAAGCATAATTTTGAACTAAATTAACAACTTGATTATATAAATCATTTAATTCTTGAGAATCTAATAGAAATAAGATTTCTTCATGAGTTAGATTATGTTTTAAATAAGAAATATAAAAATCTATTGGAGTTTGGTTTTTAAAAGATAAATTGTTTATAATATCTTTGGATATATTTAAAGGTAGTAAATCGGGTTCAGGGAAGTATCTATAATCGTGTGATTCTTCTTTAGATCTCATGGAATAAGTTGTTTGAGTTTTTTCATCCCAGCCTCTTGTTTCTTGGATTATCTCTTTTCCTTGCTTTAATAAATTATATTGCCTTTCAATTTCATAAACTAATGCTCTATATAAAAATCTAAAAGAATTTATATTTTTTATTTCTACTTTAGTTCCTAATGTTTGAAAATCTTTTGGTTTTAAGGATATATTGGCATCGCATCTTAAACTTCCTTCTTCCATTTTAACATCACTTATCTTTGTATATAAAGCTGTTAATCTTAATAGATATAAAAATTCTACAGCTTCTTCTGGAGAATTTATTACAGGTTCAGTTACTATCTCTATTAATGGAACCCCAGCTCGATTATAGTTTAGTAAAGTCCAATGAGCTTCCCTTAAATTATCTCCACCTATGTGTATGGATTTTCCTGTATCTTCTTCTAAATGTATTCTCCTTAAATAAACATATTTATTAGCTTTAGGTAAAAATAAGTATCCTTTTAATGCTAAAGGTAAATCATATTGAGAAATTTGGTAATTTTTAGGCATATCAGGATAAAAATAATTTTTTCTATCAAATTTACTATGATTTTGAATTTCACAGTTTAAAGCACTTGCAAATCTTATAAAATATTCTATCGCTTGAAAATTAATAACAGGTAAAGATCCAGGCAGTCCTAAACATACTGGACATACGTTTTTATTTGGTTCTAATGTAAATTCGTTTTTACAATTACAAAATAATTTTTTTTCCGTTGATAACTCTATATGTACTTCTAAACCTATGATAATATCATATTCTTTTTGGATTTCATGAAGTTTATTATCTTCTTTAATTTTCATGTAAGTATTCCCCCTATTTTATGATGGTTTATTTTTATTTAAAATGGTTCATTACCTGAATTTCCGCCTCTACCTCCTCCTGAAGCACTACATGGACCCATATATACTAACAACAATATTAAATCACTAAAATTATTATCAAAGTTTAAATCGAAAAATACTAAATACTCATCTTTTTCTTTATGCTTAAATATCATGATATATTTATTATCTAAGTTAGAATTAATAATAACACGATCACTTTTATTAGAAATAATAAAGGAAATAGAAAAAGGTAGTGCTTCAAATTTTGTAGGATTCTGATTTACTATAAAATAAGTTTCAATATTTTTAGTTTCACCCTGTAATGGAATTTTGTTAAAAAGTTTAAAAAAATTAAGTGAAGCGTTTTGAAGATTCTTTAAATCAGGTAATAACCCTATTTCTATTTCTTTATTCTTTAAAACATTCGATTTCTTATTTAAATTGTAAATAGAATATACTACAACTATAACATATTTACCAGGTTCTAATGCTGATTGATAGTAATTATATTTTTTTAATTTTTCTTTTATTTTTTCGGGAATTCCATTAGGAATTGGTAAAATCCCAGCAATTATAAAATTATTTATCCCTATTACTAAAAACAAAATAAAAATTAATAAACTAAATATTTTATATGAATTACTTCCTCTCATTTTTGTAACCTTTTATTTTCTATTTTTCCTTCTTTTTTATTATTATTTCATAAATAATAAAATTCCTTTTTATTTAAATGTTACCTTAGGAAAGTAATTGATTAAAAATAGGATTACTAAAATGTAGAGTTAAAATTCTTTCATTTTGACTGATATATTCTAAATTTATGATAATAAAATTATTTTTATTAATATTTTTAATATAGAATTCTAAGGGGATTCTATTAGCCCATTCTATTAAGTTTATTGTATTCTTATTTTGTAAGTAATAATTAAAATCTAATTCTTTTTCTAAATTATTGTAATCATAATTTTCTAATCTATATAAATCCCAATGTATAATATTTAAATCATCTAGTTTAAATTTATTCATAATATTAAAGGTAGGACTGTTAGTTGTAGGGATTATTGATTTTATAAAAGCAGTTTTACCTGCTCCTAAATCGCCCGTTAATAATATACTAAAATAACTAAAATTAATTATGTTTTTTTTTAATAAATTAAAAATATTTTCTGCTAAATTTTTAGTATGTTTTATATCTTTTAAATAAAAAATAAAATAATTATTAAAATGAGGATAAATTTTAAAGTCAATATTTATTTTAATATTATTTATTTTTTTTAAAAAAAGTGTATCGATTTTTTTTATGGAATTTTTATTAAAAATACAAGGAGTTAATGATTTGAAATCCGTATTTTTATTAAATATTAAATCAGATATTAATATAAAACCATTTTTTATGTATCTTTTTTTATTTAAAATATAACTTATTTGCGATTTAACTAGAAAATAAGCATCTATTACATCTTGGATTTTAGTAGTTAAAATTTCAGTATTAGCATCAAAAAAATAAGGCTTAACTTCTAAATCATAAAAATTATTTAAAATATTATCTATATTGTATATATCCCAAACTAAAAAATTCTTAAAATCTATTTCTTTTAAATCCTTTATTTTTTTAGATACCATAATTATTAAATGATTTCTATTTAAATAAATAATGAAAGAATAAAAAAAATTATAATTTACTAACTTCGTTTATGAATTCATAAAGATTTTTTTCTAGTTTTTCATAGTTAGTAGATAAGGATATTCCACCTAAAACTATTCCCTTGGCTCCTATTTCATATAAAATTTTTACATCTTTAGGTTTAATATATTTTTGAGTGGGGATTATAACTGGAATAGAACTATTATTTATTAATTTTGAATAATTTAAAATATCGTCTAAAGTTAATTCTAAGCCATATTCAGATTTATTTACAATAGATGCTTCTATAGCAGAAAATTTAAAAAAATCTAATACTTCTAGTTCTTCCTTAGATAAAACTCTATTAACTGCTACAACTTTCTCTACATTTTTTGGAATATTAATATAATATATTGTAAATGAATCTATAAAAATATCAATAAAATCAATATAACTTTCTAATTCAAAATAATTTATTTCTTCTAAATTTTCTTTAACATACCCGGGTACTAATCCTACTGTTATATTTGGATTTTCTAAAATTATATTCATTATATTTTCTTTTTCCTCTTCCCAAGTTTTAAATTTAAAATTACTAACTGGATGAGTTATATTTATATGAAATTTTATTATATTTATTCCATTTTTAATAAAGATATCTACTAGTTTAGGATCATTATTAAAAGGAGAAACCAAAATAGAGAATCTATTTTTTTTTAGTTTATCTCCTAGTTTTTTACTAACTGAGATAGCAGAAGATATTATATCGTATCCTCTTATTTTTAAATCTAAATTAATTTTTTTGTTTTGAGTTGTGTTAGTGGCATCTTCTTTTATATCATCTAATATACTTTTTTTGCTTTCCTTTTCTAATTTTTCTAAAAAATCTGTTATCCCTGAATATTCTATTTTGCTAAATATTTTTGGGATTATTTCTTTGACTTTTAATGGATGTGAAATTAATAACTTATATTCTCCAATTTTTTCTTTTATATCTATATATGCTACTTTATCTAAAAGATAAGCACTTACTAAATAATTAAATTCATTATCTTTTTTTATTATGAAGATGTTTAATTTTTTTGCTTGATATGGATTTAAATTTTTATTAAGCTCAATTAATTTATCTAAATTTTGATCTATATTTAATTCTTCTAAATCCACATAATTAATTTCTTTAAATAAATATTTTACGTCTTTATTATTTGATATAAAGATAGTATATAATTCTAAGAACCGTTCTTTTGAAAATAAATTTATGACATTTTCTTCTGTTATACTTAATGTTCCTTCATTTACTTTTTTTAAAAAGTTATTTATTATTTTTTTTTCTTCTTTTTTTAATAAATTATTTCTTATAATAAATTCTAAAAAAGAATAATAATAATTATCTTGCATAAAAATTAATTAAATTTATTTTTTATAGAAATAAAATGAGTTAATAAATTTAGATAGGATATTGGGAATATTATGTCTATGAACAATATTATCAATAAGCCCGTATTTTAGGGAGAATTCAGCAGTTTGAAAATCAGGGGGTAGTTTTTGTTTAATAGTTTGTTCAATAACTCTTTGTCCAGCAAAGCCAATTAAAGCTCCAATTTCACTTAGTATAATATCTGCTATTCCTACAAAGCTTGCTGCTACTCCTCCCGTAGTTGGATGAGTTATTATATTTATAAAAGGTATCCTATTTTTATTTAATAATTTAATAGCTGATATTGTTTTTGCCATTTGCATTAATGATATTATTCCTTCTTGCATTCTTGCTCCACCTGAGGATGAAAAAATAATTAATGGAGTATCATTTTTTAAAGCGTATTCTGATATTAACGCTATTTTTTCACCTACTACACTTCCCATTGAACCCCCTCTAAAATTAAAATCCATTATCCCTACACTTACTTTGTATTTATTAATATCTCCTTTTAAGCATCCATAGCCTGTTATAATAGCATCTGTTAAATTAGTTTTCTCTTGATCTTCTTTTAATTTTTTTGAATAATCATCAAAATTTAAAAAATCTTTAGGATATATTTCTTTAAATAGTTCATAAAAGCTATCAAAAGTTATTTTGATTCTATAATGAGCATTTATCACAAAATGATAATTACATTTAGTACAAACGTATAAATTTTCTTCTAAATCTTGTTTAAAAATAATAGTCTTACACTTTTCACATTTTATCCAATTATTAGAATTTTGTGTTTTAAAAAACATATTTTTAATTAAATATTTTTTTATTTTATAGTTTTAATAGAATAGTAATTAAGCATTACCCATGTATACTACTCTTAGAGCTTCTTCTACTGTTATTATTCCTGCTATTACTTTTCTTATAGCATCATCTTGAAGAGTTTTAAATCCGTCTTCTAAGGCTGCTCTTTTTATTTCATTTGAACTACCTCTTCTTAATATCACTTCTCTTACTTTATCTGTTACTATTAATAATTCATGGATCCCTGTTCTGCCTTTATATCCACTACCTTTACATACATCACAACCTCTACCTTTATAAAATACTATTTCTTCTTCAGTATAAGCTAATCCTATATCTTTTAGAGCTTCTTTGGGAGGTACATAAGGTTCTTTACAGTTAGAACAGATAGTTCTTGCTAATCTTTGAGCTAATACTCCTACAACCGCAGATGCTACTAAGAATGGTTCTATCCCCATTTCTATTAATCGGGTAGCAGCAGATGGTGCGTCGTTTGTGTGTAGAGTTGATAATACAAAGTGTCCAGTTAATGCTGCTTCTACTGCTATTTGTGCTGTTTCGTGATCCCGGATCTCCCCTACCATTATTATATCAGGGTCTTGTCGTAAGAATGCTCTTAATGCACTTGCAAAAGTTACACCAGCTTTAGGATTAACTTGTACTTGATTTATCCCTTGAATTTGGTATTCTACGGGATCTTCTACTGTACTTATATTTACCGAACCGTTGTTTAATTTATTTAAACATGCATATAATGTAGTAGATTTTCCGGAACCCGTTGGTCCTGTTACTAATAACATTCCATATGGTTTAGAAACTAGCCATTCTAATTTTTCTTTTATGTCGGGCATAAAACCGAGTCTATCTAATCCTAATTGTACCGAGCTTTTATCTAATATCCGCATTACTACTTTTTCTCCATTAACCGTGGGGATAGTTGATACCCGTAAGTCGAAGTCTCTTCCTTCGTATTTTAGGTGGATTTTTCCGTCTTGAGGTTTTCTACGTTCTGCTATATCTAAGGCTGACATTATTTTTATTCTTGATACCATTGGAGCTAATAAATGCTTAGGGACTCTCATTATTTCATGTAATATTCCGTCCATTCTATATCTAACTACTACTTCTTTAGGCCAGGGTTCTATGTGGATATCTGAAGCTCTATCTGAGATAGCATGGAATATTATTTGATTAACTAGTTTTACTATAGGAGCTTCATCTACCATTTCTCTTAATTTATCTACTGATATATCTTCTTCTTCTAATTCGCCTAATTCTAAGTTTGAAAAATCTTCTACATTAATTTCTTTTATAGCGCTTTCTATTTCATCAGCTTCTGCTATTTCTGTTGAACCGTATAGTTTATTTATATATTTTTTTATATCGCTTTCTGTTGCCATCATTGTTTCTACTTGTAAACCTGTCATTAATAAGATATCATCAACAGTATTGACATCTAAGGGATCAACCATTGCTATATATAGTTTATCTCCTTCTATTTTAACAGGCACTACATTATATCTTCTTGCTAAGTTATCTGGTAAGAATTTGGTTAGCTCGTGGTTTATTTCTAATGTAGATAAATCGATAAAATCAAATCCAAGCTCTTCTGCTAGTACTTGATAGATTTCTTTTTCTGTTAAATATCCTAATTCTACTAGTACTTTATCTAATTCTTTACCTTCTTCTTCTGCTTTTTGTAAAGCTTTTTCTAATTGCCTTTTTGTTAAAAATTCCTTTTTTATTAATAAATCGGGGAGATCTTTTTTAATTTTTTGGTCTAACAATTTATATCACCTACCTTAAATTACCTAAAAATATTTATAAAAATTAAAAAATAATTTTATAAAACATCTTCCTATTTTTTTTTTAGATATTTTTTAATATTTTTCCTCCTTTTTTATAATTTTATTTATTTAAATTTTTTTAAATTTAAAGAAGGAGATTTTTTCTTTAAAGTATAAGTATAAAATATGAATAATTATAATTCTTTAATAAATTCTAAATCTTTATATTTAAGGGCTCATGCTTTTAATCCTATTAATTGGCAAGAATGGAATCAAGAAAACCTTAAAAAAGCTTTAATTGAAGATAAAATGATTTTTTTATCTATTGGATATTATAGTTGTTATTGGTGTCATGTAATGGAAAAAGAAGTATTCCAGGATAAAGAGGTATCAGATATTTTAAATAAATACTTTATAAGTATAAAAGTAGATAAAGAAGAGATGCCTGAAATTGATAACTACTATATTAATTTTATGTATTTTATAAATGGGCATGCAGGTTATCCCGCTAATTTTATTTTAACCCCTAATTTAGATCCTTTTTTATCTTTTACTTACTTAAATAAATCCCAATTTAAGAATCTCATATTAAATGCTATTGATTTCTTTTATAATCAAAAAGATAGAGTTTATGAAATCTCAAAAGAAATATCTAAAAATGTATCTCTGTTTTTTAATTCTAAATTTAATGTCTTTTCATTAGATAAAATTAGAATAGAAGCTGTTTTGGAAAAAATTGATAAATTATTCTATTCTAATTTAGACATAAATGGTGGTTTTAATGATAGCCCTAAGTTTCCTCCTCATCAGATTTTGGAATATCTTTTAAATAAGTTTGAAAAGGTTAAATCTGATAAAATTTATATGATGTTTAGTTTGACTTTAGATAAGATGATGACAGGGGGAATTTATGATCATATTGATTTTGGGTTTTATAGGTATTCCGTAGATAATAAATGGTTAGTGCCACATTTTGAGAAAATGCTTTATGATAACGCTTACCTTTTATTTCTTTATACTAAAGCTTTTACATTAACTAATAATTGGTACTATTTTATAGTAGCATATGAAATATGGGAATTCTTAAAGAGAGAATTTTTAATAATAGATAATCCTATTGAATCTGCTTTTGTTTCTTCTACTAGCGCTATTAGTTATATAGATTCAGATAAATTTGAAGAAGGTGCATATTATCTATTTACTCTTGATGAAATAAAATCTGTTCTTAATAATGATGAATTATCATTTTTTAAAGAATATTATGATTTTGAAATTGAAAATTTTTATAATTTCCATACTAATTACAAGGGAATTATTATAACTAAAAATTCTTTTGAACCTGACTTTTATACTTACCTTAAATTAAATCAAATAAAATCCAAATTAAGAGAATATAGAAAAAAACGATATAAACTAATAAAAGATACTAAAGTAATAACAAGTTGGAACTTGATCTTAAGTTTGTGCTTACTTAAAGCTTTTAATGAACTAAACGATTACTTAAACTATTATAAATTTATATTTTCTAAAGATATTAATAATAACGATAATTTAAAAAATATTATTTACAATATAAAGGAAGAGTTTAAAATTGTTGCTATTAAAATAGTTAATTTTATATTAAATAACTTATTTAAAAATGATAAACTATATCATGTGTATTATGATGAATTAAAACAATCTAATTATTTACTTTTAGAAGATTATTCTCATTTGTTATTAAACTTAGTTGAGCAAAAGAGAATTTTAAAAGATATTCAATTAGATAATTTCCAAAATTTAAGAATATCATATGATTTAGATTTTCTAATAGATAGATTAAAAAATGATATTTTAAATTATTTTTATAAAGATGGAATTTTATATGATAACTTTTATATTAATAAAGATGATTTTGGGATAGTAAAGAAATTAAATTCGGTTAGCTTTTTAGATTCTTCTATTAGTTCTAATTTATCTGTATTTTTAAATTCCTTTTATTATCTTGATAAACAAGTGTTTTTTAATGTTTTAAGTAATTATTTTGAATTAATTGAAGTTTATCCTTTATCTTGTGGTTCTCTTTGTAATTCCGCTTCTTTATTCCTATTTGATTCTAATTTTTATTATAATTATAAATTTATAAATAATGTGATATTTATTAATAATAAAAAATATCAAGTTAAAAATTTTAAAATTAATCAATTGAAATTAGATCTGGATTTTGAAAAATTAAATGATAATTGTTATTATGTTAAATTTGATAAAAATTTAGACAAAAATCAATTAAATGATTTATCTAAATTGGATTTGATTTTTGATATATGTAGTGATAATGAATGTTATAATACTAAAGTAATTATTTTTATTTAAAATTTATTATGGAGATATTAGTAACTGTTGGAGCTTTAATTATAAATAAGTCAAAATTATTAAGAGATAAATTTTTGCTAATAAAAACTAATAAATGGAATGGGTTATGGGGGGTTCCTGGTGGAAAAGTTAATTACAAAGAAAAATTAATAGATGCTTTAAAACGAGAGATCTTTGAAGAAACTAATCTTAATATCTATAATATTAAATTTATTACTTTTTTTGAGGCTATAGAAGATAAAAGTTTTTATAAAAAAAATCATATGATCCTTTTTAATTATCTCGCTTTTACTAAAAATACAGATATAAAATTAAATAACGAAATTCAAGATTATATTTGGGTTAATTATAAAGAATATAAATTAAATGTATCTAAAAAATTAATAATTCCAAATACTTATACAAAGGAATTAATAAATATTGTTTTTAAGAAATATTAAAAAAAACTCAAAAAAATATTAAAATGAAGAAATCAAAAATAAGTTATATTTGTAGTGAATGTGGATATATCTCTAAGTACTGGTTAGGTAGATGTCCTAATTGTGAGAATTGGGATACTTTTGTTGAAAATAATTCTAATTATAATAGTAATTCTATTAATGTAAGTAGTATAGGTAATGAAGTTGTTGTTAAAAATATAAAAGAAATAGTAGTAGATAAGCAGATTTATTATCCTACTAATATTTTAGAGATTGATAGGTGCTTAGGGGGTGGCTTTTTTAAAAAAAGTATAGTTTTATTATCTGGGGAACCTGGAGTAGGTAAATCTACTTTGACTTTACAGATTGCTAATAATTTACCTTTAAAAGTTATTTATATAACTGCTGAAGAAAGTGCAATTCATGTTAAATCTAGATTTGATAGAATAGCTAAATTACATAACAATGATATTTTTATTTTTGAGAATTCTAATTTAAGTTATATATTAAATGCAATAGGGGATTTTGATTTTGTTATAATAGATTCTATTCAGGCTATATTTGATCCTGAGTTAAGTACTCCCATTGGTTCTACTTCTCAAGTTAAATCTTGTATAGATAAGATAATTACATATTCTCGAGTTAATGATAAGATATTTTTGATATTAGCGCATATAACTAAGAGTGGGTTAATAGCGGGCCCTAAGTTTTTAGAGCATATGGTAGATACTACCTTATTTTTGGAAAATAAAGATGAATATAGGATATTGCGAGTTAAGAAGAATAGATATGGACCTACTCAAGAAATCGGGTTATTTACTATGACTCCTTATGGATTAATTGAAAGTAATATTAATCTTGAAATTAAAGCAGATAATCCAGGTTCTGTTTATTTCTTTTTATTAGAAGGTTCGAGATTAATACCGCTTGAGATTCAATCGCTTGTTAGTAAAGCTTATTTTGAAAAACCTAAGAGGATTGCTTGGGGATTAGATCCTGTTAAATTATCGGTTATTATATCTATTATCCAAAAGTTTTTAAGGTTTGATTTGTATAAGTATGATGTAATTTCTAGTGTGGTAGGGGCTTTAAAGATCTTTGATCCATTAGCAGATTTATCCATTGCTGCTTCTATTATCTCTAGTTATTTAAATATTAATTTTTCTAAATCTTTATTTATTGGTAATTTGAATTTATATTCTTATATTACTCCTATAAATTCTTCATTATTTACAAGTATTGTAGTTCAAGCTTTTAGATATAATATTGAAAATATTTATTGTAATTATGATATTGATGAAATTTATAAGATATTAAAAAATAATGTTAGTAGTTTAAATGAGATATCAAAGATAATGGAGAAAATAAATTTTAAAAAAATTGAGAGATTACAGGATTTATTAAATTTTATAAATTGATAATAATTTTAGGAGGAAATTTTATTAGAGTGTATAAAAAATAAATAGGGGAGTGATAAGCGGTAGTAGCTCAGTGGTAGAGCACTACCTTGCCAAGGTAGGGGTCGCGGGTTCAAGTCCCGTCTACCGCTTTCTCTTTATTATCTATAAATTATAAAATATAATTCGGGGTGTAGCTCAGCTTGGTTTAGAGCGCGTGCCTTGGGAGCACGAGGTCCGCGGTTCAAATCCGCGCACCCCGATTGAATAATATCTATCCTGTTTTTTATGGATATCAAAATAGAAATTGTATCCTCTGCTTTTGAGAATAATTTATACCCTAAAGGAGTAGCTTGTTTTAAAGCTAAGTTATCTTATAATAACATTAATATAGAATTATATCATACTTTTATAGCTAATTCTTTAAATTTATCTGATTTAGCTAACGCTGATAACCAATGCCAAAATATTATCATCAAAAAAATCATTAATACCCTACAATTTATAAATTATAAAATTAATAATGAATTGTATAATAAGGAGCAAAATTTAAATTATCAGCAGGGAGTTAATTATCAAGAGGATTATGTTTATCAAAAAGATTTCATTTATCCAGAAGATTATCCTTTAAATAAAGAAATTACATTAAATAAAGATGTCCTAAAAGATAATAAAGATAAGGAGATTAATGAAGATATTTTAAATTATAAGAAAAGAACTTTAGAAATTGCTACAGAATTCGGTATTTCTATTGATAAATTATCTAAAATATCCTTAAAATTAAATGGAATTTCTAATTTATATGAACTCAATAATACCCAATGGCAAAAAATTTATAATTTTATTCAACAAAAAATCCAAAAATATAAATCTAAATTGTTAAAAGAAAACTCTTTTTTAGATAATTATCAGGAACATCAAAATTATGAAAAAATAGAAAATGTTAAAAATAAAAATGATATTTTAAAAAAGAATAGAAATAATTATAAAGGTCAAGAGTTAAGAAGAAATTTGGAGGAAAATGAAGAACAAGATAATGAAGTAATATTAGATGATGAATGGCAAGAAATTTTATAAAAAATTAATTTTATAAGAATATATAAATATATATTATGTTAAAAGTAATAGATGTTTATAAAACTTATAAAAAGGGTAAGCAGGTAATAAATGCTTTAAATGGTTTAAGTTTTGAAGTAAATGAAAATGAATCTTTTGCTATAATTGGGCCAAATGGAGCTGGTAAAACTACTACTATTAAAATTATTTTAAACTTAATTTATCCTGATAAAGGAAAAGTACTTATATTTGATAAAGATGTATTAGATTATAATACAAGGAGGTATATTGGATTTGCTCCTGAGATTCCTTATTATCCCTTACATATGACTGCTTTTGAATTACTTAAAATATTTATAAATATATATAATATTAACATTCAAAAAAATAAAATAGAAGAGTATTTTGAATTAGTTAAATTAAAGGAATTTATGAATGTACCCTTAAGTAACTATTCTAAAGGGATGTTGCAAAGATTTAGCATATTACAAGCTATTATTATAGAACCTAAGTTATTAATTTTAGATGAATTAACAAGTGGATTAGATCCAATAGGGCAATTTGAGATAATAGAAATAGTAAAGAAATTAAAAGGAAAAACTACTATTTTATTTACTTCTCATAATTTATCTGAAGTAGAACAGATATGCGATAGATTGGTTATTATAAATAAAGGTAAAGCTATTTTTTATGGAAGTATTCTGGAATTAAAACAAAAATTCTCTTTTAATAAATATGTTTTGAAATATAAAGTAGATAACCAGATAAAAGAAATAGAAATAGATAATTTAGAAAATCTAAATATCAAAGAAAATGAAATAATTGAAATAAAAAAGAAAGAGTTATCTATGTATGAAATATTTTTTGAATTAATAACAAAAGATAAAAACTAATATGATAGATAAAGAAAAACCATACTTTGAGTTATCTAAAATACAAGATCTAACTAAAGATATATTGGATGCTGTTTTTATTAAAAATTTCCAATTGAAAAGGAATTACAAAATTGATGTAGATATTTTTAATATAGATAATAAAATAATATTGATAATAAATTTGCCTGGTGTTGATCCTAAAGATACAGAGTTTTTAGTAGATAAGGATGAAGTTATAATAAAATCTCGTAGGAATTTATTTTTACCACAAGAATTACTAAACTTAAAAGATTATAATGAATTAGTTAATTATATTTCTAATAACGCTATTGCTATTGAAAATTATTATGGATATATTGAAAGAAAAATAAAACTACCTTTTGAAGTAGATTTAAATAATATAAAAGTTTTATATGTAAGAGGTATGTTTTTTGTTTATTTAAATAAAAAATAAATTATATATGAAAAAATTTTTAATTAATTTAATAAAATTGTATAAGAAATACTTTAAAAGAGGGTATAAAGTGTGTAAGTATTATCCTTCTTGTTCAGATTATAGTATAGTTGCATTGGAAAAATATGGGGTTTTAAAAGGTGGAATAAAATCAATTATTAGGATAATAAAATGTAATCCTTTTTCAAAAGGAGGTATAGATTTTCCATAAAATAATTAAATTAAAAATAAAGGATATATTTTTGTATAAAAAAATGTTTTAGTGAATATAAAATGTGGTGGTGATATAGTGAGTACAAAAATTTGTAGTAAATGTAAAACAGAGAATAATGAAAATCATAATTATTGTTTTGCTTGTGGATACCCTTTAAATGATAGTATAAAAGAAAAGGAAATAATAAGATTATTAGGGATATCTTTTGGTTTAGAAGTTTATAATATGTTGGATAAGTTGGTTAATGTATATGAGAGTATTTTATATGAAAGACCGAATTATGCAGATGTTAGATATAGATGTGCGTTAGCTTATGAAATTAAGGGGGATTACCAGAAAGCTATTTACCACTTAATGGAAGCTTTAAAGATTAACCCTGATTATATTCAAGCTCGATCTAAATTAGCTGATATTTATGTGATCTTAGGTAATTATCAGGAAGCTCTTATTGAATATAAAAATCTTTTAAATACAAAAATAAAATATACGTTTGCTGATGTTCATAATAATATAGGAGTAATATATGAAAAACAGGGGAATATAAAACAGGCTAAGGCTTATTATCAAAAAGCTATATCCCTTAATCCTAAATTTGCCAAACCTTATTATAATTTAGGTAATATTTATTACGAGAAAGGAGACTACGAACAAGCTATAGCTTATTATAAAAAAGCTCTATCTTTAAAATTAGAGATCCCAGAAGTATATAACAACTTAGCTTTAGCTTATTATAAATTAGATAACCTTATAGAAACTGAGAATAATTTCTTAAATGCAATAAAATTAGATCCTTTCTTTTTTGATGCCTATTATAATATAATTTTGTTTTATATTCAAAATAATAATTTTCATAACGCTAGGAAATATTTGGATATCCTTAAACAAAGATATCCTAAAAATTTTGAAATAGATTATTTGGAAAAAAATTTAGATAAAAAAATGAAAGAAAGTATTAAAAATGAAACTATAGAAGAAAAGGGAAAAAAAATCTAAAAAAATGTACATTTAGTATATAAAAGTTTAGTATATAATTAAAAGTTAGTATATAAATAGGGGGAATTATGAATTCCAATAAAATCTATAAAGAAAAATTAAATAAAGCTATTAAAATATTAGATAATCTTAGTATTCCTAAAGATCCTTTTGTTCAATTTAATATAAATCCATTAAATTTCTATAATTCTATTTATGATAATAACTACATTAATGAGTTAGTTAAATTTATAGTGGGTAAAACAAAAAATGATAGATATGAAACATTTTTTAGGGAATATGCTAAAGATTATTTAGATAATATTTTTTCTTCTTATTCTGTAGTAGAAATGTTTTTAGAAAAGAACGAAGAAAGGGAAGAGGAGAAAAAAAGAGTTAAATTTAAATCTGCTGGCTCTAAATTAGAGTTTTCTTCTAATCCTTTAAGTTATTTAATAAGAGAAGGTGAAAGTGATATAGAAAAAGCTATTAAATTGATAGAGGAAGCTAATACCTTATTTAAAGAAGGAAAATATTTGCAATGTAGAGATGTACTCTTTAGAGCATACAATTATAATAGCCTTAATGTTAGTTTATTATATAATTTGTTTTTAATTAATTATATAATAGGGGATTTTGCTTTATCTAATGATTTCTTAAATAAACTAATATTGGTAGAAAATATTCAAGAATTAGAATATTTTAGAATTTAGTATAATGTAGGTAAAGAATTAAAAATATAAATTAAAAATTGGAAGGGGATAGTTTTTATGGCTAAATTACCTGATAAAGATTATTATAAATTACTAGAGGTTTCACCGTTAGCTAGCCAAAGTGAGATTCAACAAGCTTTTAGAAAATTAGCTAGAAAATATCATCCAGATACTACTCAAAACCCTGTTGAAAAGAAAAGACTACAAGAGATTTATCAAAAATTAGTTGATGCTCATCAATTCCTTAAAGATGAAGAAAAAAGAAAAGAATATGATAATAATGTTATTTTTAGGTTTAGGAATTTAACTAAAAGCCAGTTAAAAACTAAAACTAATATAGAGCAAAAAGATGAGCCCTGGTGGAAAAAGTTGCTGTCTATAGGTAAAAAAGAAAAAAAGGAAGGGGATCCCATAAAGGAAGCTGAACAACTATTTTTCTTAGGGATGTCAATGGTTGGCAAACCTGACGAAAAAATGATAAGATCTGCTATCCCTTATTTTGAAAAAGCTTATAAACTTAATCCTAACTTACTAGAAGCTTTATTTAACACTGCATTAGCTTATTATAAAATAGGGGATTTTGAAAAAGCTAAACAACTACTTAAAGAGTACTTAGCTAAAAGACCATCTGATCAAGCTGCTGACATATTTTATAGACTAATTAATTGGTAAATAAATTATTAATGTGATAATAATAATAACTGGTCCAACTGCTGTAGGAAAAACTAATTTATCTCTATCATTATTTCAAAAATTATCTAAAAAATTTGGGGATACTTTTATTTTATCTGTTGATAGCAGACAAGTATATAGATACCTTGATATAGGTACTGATAAAGTATCTAAAATAATAAGAAAATATATTCCACATTATTTAATCGATTCATTTACTTTAGATTATGATTTCTCTTTATATGATTTCCTTAAAATTACTAAAAAAATTGTTGAATTTATAAGAAAAAATAATTTAAATTTAATAATGGTTGGCGGTACTATTCTATATATTTATTCTCTTATCAAGAATTTCTCTTTACCGCCTACTAATTACCAAATAAGAAAAAAATATGAAAACTATGATATTGGTGCTTTAAAAGAAATTCTTAATAAAATTGATAAAAATATTTTATTAAATTACCCTTATTTAGATAAAAAAAGGATAATAAGATATATAGAAATTTTTGAATTAACTAATAAAAGTATAATGGATATAATGAATGAACACAAGCAAAACAAAATTCCCGATTTTATTGATGCTATTTTTATTCTTAATAATGATAGAAAAATTATTTATGATAATATCAATAAAAGAGTAGATAAACAGATCCGAGAAGGATTAATAGATGAAGTTAGATTCTTGATAAAAAAATACTCTAAAGATAAAAAAGCCTTAAAGACATATGGGTATAAAGAAATAATAGAATACTTAGAAAATAAAACTACTTTAGAACAAGCAATAGATAATATAAAAAAAAATACTAGACATTATGCTAAAAGACAATTAACTTTCCTTAGAAAACTTAATGAAGAAATCCCAACTATTTATAACCTACAGGTAAATAATTTAACTTATGAACAGCTTTCTTTATATATTATTCAAAATATTCAAAAACTTAACTATCTTAACTAAATGAGCTTTTATAAATTCATCCAATTTTTAATAAAAAATAAATTAATAGTTTATATTATTTTTTTTATATCTTATTTTTTTTCTTTTTATTTTGATGAGTTAATTATAAAAGGATTAGCGATTTTTTTTGATAATCTGTTTTTTATTTTATTTTCGTTTTTTTTGTTTTATTTATTATTAGATTATAAAAATTCTAAAAGAGATATTATATATATTTCAATTTTGTTTAGTACTATTAATGCTTTATGGATTATTTTTTTATTTAAGTATATTAATTTTATTTATGCGTTTTTAGGAATTATTTTGTCTATTTTTATATTATTCATTTTTTGGTTTTTAAAGTTTATTTTTTTACCATTTATTTTTAAGGTTTTTATCATTAATAATAAAATGAATTCCCGTTTTATTGGATATTTTTTTATTAGTATTATCTATTCAATATGGTGGCTAATTATTGAGTTTATTCAGTATAATCTAAAAGATTTAGATATGTCTTTTGCTATGATTTATTTTAATCAAACTTCTAATTATATTTTCTTTTTATTTTATACTATTCATCCATTTGTAGTTAGTTTTATTTTTGTTTTTTTATCATCATTCTTAGCTACTTTAGCTTTTGAAGTTTATTACTATAAAAATCAACTTAAAAACTTTAAATTTTATATAATTTTGTTTTTTATTTTTTATTTCTTTATTTTACTTTTTAATATCTTTTATTTTAAAAATATAGAAAAACATAGTTTATCTAAATTAGAAGAAAAAATATTAAAAAATAATATTAATTTTATTTTAATTCAAACCGAAATTGATGCTTATTTTAATAAATTCAATCAAAGAAATTATGAAGAACTTTACAATAAGTTATTTAAACTAAATAAAAATTTAAATAAAGATGATAGTTTTTTTGTAGTACTTATTCCTGAAGGAGCTTTTCCTAAAAACTCTTATACCTTGTTTTATTTACAAGATAACTTTAACCTAAATCTAAAAAATGTATTTAAAAATTATAAATTTAATGCTTTTATTTTTAATACTATAGCTATTGATGATAATCAAAATATTTATAATTCTATTATCTGTTTTGATAAATCTAAGGATAGTTTTAATTTTTATTTAAAGAGATATTTAGTGCCTTTTGGAGAGTACTATCCATTTTGGTTTTTGAAACTATTTGGATCATTGAATATAGAAAATTTAAAATATAAATCTTACACTTCGGGGGTTAATTTTAAAGGTAATAACTATTATTTTGATATAAAAGATATTAAGTTTAAAGTATTAGTTTGTTTTGAAAGTTTTAAATATGAAAGAAAAAGCAAAACTAATGATATTGATTTTATATTAGTTTCTTCTAATGATATGTGGTTTAAGAATTTATTTATGGATAATTTACATCTAAAATCTATTAAAATTTTATCTATTTATAATTTATTGCCAGTTGTTTTTAATGCTAATGGTAATAAAAATGGGGTATTATTTATTTTTAATTTTCACTCCTTAAAAGGCTTTATAATTTTTTAAAAATATTTTTTGAGTTAATTTAGATATTTTTTAGGTATTTTTTGAGTTCATTAATTAATTGAATATTATCTGGATCTTTGAAGAAATTGATGATATTTATAGCTACTTCTTGTCCTATTCCTTTAATAGAAGTTAGTTCTTCAAGGGTTGCTTTCATTAATTCATCGATATTTTTATATTTGTTAGTAAGCAGTTTAACGGTGCTTAATCCAACGTTGTTTATTCCTAAAGAAAATAGGATTTTTTCAAAAGAATTTTCCTTAGATTTTTGGATTTCATTATATATTTTATTAGCCATTTTTTTGGCGATATTGCCGATACTTGCTATATCTACTATCCTTAGTTTGTATATATCAGCTATATTTTTAACTAATTTTGAATCAACTAATTTAGAAACTATAGCTTTTCCTATGTTTATATCCATATTATCTACCCAATATAATATTTTTTCTTTTATTACTCCATCACAGTTTTTATTAATACATTTAATAAATGGTCCTTCTTTTATTAATGTTTGATTACAATATGGACAAAATTGGGGGATTTCTATTTCTTTTATTTTGGTAGGATCTCTTAGTTCTAATATAGGTTGGATTATTTCAGGGATTACTTTACCTGCACGCCTTATCTTTACTATATCGTTTATCTTTATATCTTTAGATTTTATATATTCAAAATTATGTAGGGTCGCTTTTTTTATGATAGCTCCCTCTAATTCTACTTCTTCTAATACTGCTATTGGTGTTATTATTCCTGTCCTCCCTATTTGATACTCTATATCTATTATTTTTGTTATTGCTTCGTTAGAATGAAATTTGAAGGCTATTGCCCATTTGTAATTTTTTAAAGTATTTTTTAAATACTCTTGATAAATTGTTTCATTTATTTTGAAAACTACTCCATCTATATTATATTCTAACTTATTTTCTATCTCTTTTATTTTCTTTATATAATTTTCAAAGTATTTAAGATTATTATCAACTATTTTATCAATTTGATTTTCATTTAAAAGAATTATTTCATTTAAGTGAAAATTGAAAGAGGTTAAGTATTCATAATTGGGACTTACTATGAATTTGTTTAAACTTAAGAAAGAAAAAGAATCTATTAAATTATTAAAGTATATAAATATTTTTTTATCTTTTGTAAAGGTTTTAAGATCATAAGCAAAAAAGATCAATGGGCGTTTAGCTGTTATTAACGGATCTAATTGTCTTAAGCTTCCACTGGCTGCGTTCCTTGTATTACTAAATATAGGTAAATTCTCTTTTATTCTCTCTTGGTTTATTTTTTCTAAATCATTTTTATTTATAATTACTTCTCCCCTTACTTGTAGGTATTCTATTTCGATAGTTTGCGGATTATTTTCTAAAATCAAAAGGAGGGGAATGGATTTTATTGTTTTAGCGTTTAAGGTGACATCTTCTCCTGTTGTTCCATCTCCTCTTGTCGCAGCCGACTCTAATATATATAATATCTCATTATTTTTTATTGTATTTTTTTTATAAACTAAGCTTAGGCTAATACCATCAAACTTACATTCTCCTATAAAACTTATTCCTATTGACTCTATTCTATTTTTCTTTAAATAACTAATGAATTCTGAATTTTTAAATAATTCTTTTATAATTTTTTTTAAATAATCTTTTAGTTCTTTAATAGAATAGATGCTATCTAAGCTTAAAACAGGATAAATATGTTGGATTTCTTTAAATTCTTTTTGAATGGATTTAGATAATCGTTGAGTAGGGGAGTACGGTTTTATTATTTTATATTTATTTTCTAATTCTTTTAATCTGTTATAAAGTATATCATATTCTTTATCAGATATTTCTGGAGCCTGTAAAACGTAGTACCTGTAATTATGATATTCTATTAATTTTATTAATTTTTCTATTTCTTCTTCTATTTCCTTTATATTTTGTATATTTTTAAGCTTTAATGAATCCGGAGAATCTAAATCATTATTTACATTTTTTTCATTATTTAATAATTTATTATCATTTTTATTATTATCTATGTTATTTTCTTCTTTTTTTAATGTATTAAAAAAATTTAATTGTGAGAGTTTATTTTGTTTTTTCATTTTGTATAGCTTACATTAAAATTGATAAATTCAATTTCTTTGTTATTATACTCATCGATAAAATCAAATAATTTTTCAAAAAATAAGTTAAAATTATTGACAAAATTTTGAGTTATAAATATATATCCAACGCTTTCCATCTTTAATAAAAATTTTAGATCTATTAAATTATTGTTTTCTAAATTATTATTCTCTAATTTTTTTTGAGTTATAACTAATTTAAATAAGTTTTTTTGTTTAAATTCATAATCACTGAGTTTCTCGTAATAAAATAAAATAAACCAAAAACTATTATCATTATTAAAAATAAAGTCTTCCAATTTTAAAATAATGAATTCATTATTATTAAGTTCTTTTTTTAGTTCTTTATTTATAAGTTTATCAAAATTTTGTTTTAATTTTTCTATTATTTCTTTCTTTATTTGATAGGAAATACACTTGAAATTAATTTTAGCATTTATCATATGGTTTTATTATTTTTGTAAATATAAATATTTTTCTTTATTTTAATTTTCAACATTGGTTAATTTTTTCCTATTTTATTTTAATTTAATATTATTATGTTTTTAAAAGCCCACAAGAAATACAGGAATATATTTCTAAAAATAAGGATTTAATTCCTGTTCTTTATCAATCATATAGCAAAATAAAAGAAATTTTAGGGGATGCTTTGTTAGAGCTTGAAGTTCATATTGATCCAGAAGAAGGATGGAGTGAGCTAAATAATTACTGCAAACTACTTAGCTGATATGTTAATGGAAATCCATAAGAAATTATTTTTTCAATGTTTTGTTAATATTATTAAAAATCATAGAAATAAGCTAAATTTTTATTTAAATTTAGAATGAATTTTGATTGGTCAGAATATTTGCAAATAGCTCAGAAGTTTTTAATCCATACTAAATATGATCAAAATTCTCAAGCATATTATAGATCATCAATAAGTAGAGCTTATTACTCGGCATTTTGTAATTATGATGATACACTAAATATTGATAAAAAAGCTAAGGAATCTATTGAAAAAGCTAAAAAGATTTTGGAAATTTCAGAATCTCTTTAAACTAAAAAATATTTAATAATCTATTACCCTAAAAATGGGTAATTTATTATATTTATATTTTTATATTCAAGCTTATATTCTATAAGTTCTATCCAGGATGCCACAACCATTTTTATTCTATTTTAAAAACAAAGTTTTATTTGTTTATTTTTAAAATATTTTAGGTTAAGGTTTTTATTTTAAATTCATCACTAAAGTACTTCATAGCAGTAATTAAGGGTATAGGTGCGGCTTGGCCTAAACCACATAAGCTAACTTTCATTATAAACTCATTTATTTCATCTAGATTTTCAGGTAATTCTTTAGAATTATTTAATAAGTTATCTAAGATATTAGTTAATTTAACGGTACCGACTCTACAAGGAATACATTGGCCACAACTCTCATCTGCAAAAAACTTCATTAAATACATGACTAATTCTACGATATTTTGATTATAAGGTATAACATATAATGCGCCAGAGCCTACCATCGCTCCTAATTTGTATATCTCATCATAATCATATAAAACATCTATATAATCTTTAGAAACGATGCCGCCTGAGGGACCCCCTATTAATAAACCTTTTATTTCTCCTTTACTTTTAAAACCTATCTTATCAATTATTTCTGATATTTTTATTCCAAAGGGAATTTCATTAACACAAGGATTATTAACAAATCCAGTTAAGGATATCATTTTGGTACCTTTAGAATTATTTATTCCAAAGGAAGCATATTCTTTCCCAGAATGATATACAATAAAAGGTAAATTAGCTAAGGTTTCTACGTTGTTTATTAAAGTAGGTTTTTTAAATAATCCTACTGAAACGGGGTATGGTGGTTTATTTCTAGGGAAAGCTTTTTTTCCTTCTATGACTTCTAGCATTGCGCTTTCTTCCCCAGCTATATATGAACTTGGAGATCTTCTTATTTCTATATCAAATTCATTATCTATGTATTTAAATAATCCTTTATTTTTTATTGAGTTGATTGCATAAGACAATCTTTTAAGAGCTAAATGTCCTTTATGATTTACGAAAATAAAAGCTTTTTTAGCTTTTATAATATAAGAAGCAATTAGAATTCCTTCTATTATGCTAAATGGATTGGAATCTGCTAAAATATGATTATTAAATGAACCAACTTCTCCTTCTTCTAAGTTAGCTACAACATATTTTATATCGGATTCTATGTTTTTAACTGCTTGTAGTTTTTTATAAGTAGGGAAAGCAGCACCTCCACGCCCCCTTAAACCACTTATTTCTACTTCTTTTATTAAGTCATCTTCATTAGTATTTAATGCTTTTTCAAAACCTTTTAAGCCCCCAACTTTTATATAACTCTCAATATCTTCTGGATCTATTTCATCGTTATATCTCATTAGAATTTTATTATTTTTATCAAATTCTAAACTTTCTAAGTTATTAATTAATTGCGGGTTTTTATAAATTTCTTTTAGAACTTTTTTGTTAATAGGGATTAATTTATTGTTATTAACAAAAGCAACGGGTGCAAATCCACAATAGCCTAAACATCCACATTTACTTTCTTCAAATTCTATACCTTCTTCTTTTAAATCTTTTAAAATGCTTTTTATTTTATAATAACAATTAGAAGCACTACAATATTTTATTTTTATTTTGCTATTCATTGTTATTTTCCCCTTAGTTTTTATTTTTATATTTTAATTTTTTTGAGTATTTATCTTTTGAATAATGGATTCTTTATTAGCATTTAAAATTATTTCATCGTTAATATAAGCTACAGGATATTGAGCACAACATTTAAAACAATATCCTGTGTTAATTGAAATATTTTCATTGTTTTTAAAATAATCCATTAAATCATTTATTAATTCTTTAGAACCATTAAAATAGCAACTAATACCGTTACATATACTTATTTTTATTTCTTTAGGCTTCTCAAATTGGAATTCATTAAAAAAAGATAAATTAGAATAGGCTTCTGAATAAAAAATATTTAATTTTTTACATAATTCTTCTAATAGTTCTTTAGGAATATATCCATAATTTTCGAGAATATCAAATCCCATTTCAATTAAATAAGTTTTATCATTATTATATTTTTTAACTAAACTGTCTATAAATTCAATATCTTTTTGATTTAACATTATAACCTCCTGATAATACAAAATATTAGAAAAAATTATTTATACTTTAATTTCATTAATTAATTTAGATATATCTGTTGTGGGTTTATTATTATCATGGAATTTCATTTTAGAAGGATTTAAGTTTTCTATCATATGATATCGTTGTTTTAATCTATCGTGATAAGTTGGGAGATTTATTTTATAGAATACTCCAATAGGGATTCTATCACCCCATTCTTGGGATTTTAGGATAGCAGTAATTAATTTAGTTTGGATTTCTTCTTGTTTTGTTGGATCTTTAATTTCTCCATCGTATCCTTCTTCTTCTAGTTTATAAATTCTTTTAGAATTATTTACGATTGCTTCGAAATATTCTTTAGTATGGATATCATTATAGCTTGGACAAGGCTGTAAAACATCTATTAAACTCATCCCTTTATGATTGATAGCTTGTTTAATTATTTCTTTTAGATGTTTAACATCATAAGCGTAGCTTCTTGCTACAAAAGTATATCCACTTATTATAGCGATACTTAATGGATTTATTGAATCATTTATGTTAGGTAATGGAAGGGATTTAGTTTTTAGTCCGTATTTTAATGTTGGTGATGCTTGGCCTTTAGTTAATCCATAAACCCCATTATTGAATACAATATAAGTTAGATCTACGTTTCTTCTAGCGGCATTAAGGAAATGTCCTGCTCCTATGCCATAACCATCTCCATCTCCGCCTACTACTATCACTGTTAATTCTGGATTAGCTAGTTTAGCACCGATGGCAAATGGAAGGGATCTGCCATGTAGGGTATGAATCCCTGTTATATTAATAAAATGTGGGGTTTTACCAGAGCAACCTATTCCTGAAAAAATTGCTACCTTTGATTTATCTAATTGTAAATCAACTATTGCAGACATTATAGAATTTAGTATTCCAAAATCCCCACATCCTGGACACCAATCACTAGCATAATCGCTCTTTAAATCAGCTAACTTATAACTCATTGTTTATCCTCCTTCTATTATAGATAAATTATTAATAAATAATAATAAATTTTTATTTTGATTTATTTAAGTTTGATTCTATAAAATTTTTGAGTTCTGATTTTGAAACAAATCCTACTATTGAATCTACTACTTTTCCATTGATAAATAATAATAATGTAGGGATTCCTGTGATATAAAATTTAGTAGCTGTTTCAATATTATCATCAGTATTTATTTTAACGAACTTAACTTTATCTTTATATTCTTTAGCTAATTCTTCAAAGACAGGTTCAAGCATTTTACAGGGCATACACCATGGAGCCCAAAAATCTACTAACACTGGAATATTACTATTTATAACCTCACTATCAAAATTATTATCATTTATATGTATAACAGTCATTAGTTAAACCCCCTTACCACATTTTTTTATTGAATTATTTAATTATATTATTTAAATTAAACATTAACTGTTATACTTTGGAAGTATCTTTTAGCTTCTTCTTTATCTAATTTTCCATTTTTTACTAAATATGCTAAGCATTCATTATAATTTTGGATTTCAGCTTTAGCTTCTCCTACTTTATAAATATATTGTAAATATTCGTTATATTTATTTTCCAATATAGCTTTTCTTATTTCATTATCAAGAACTACTATTTCTATTAATGGAATGAAATTATTCAAAACAGAAGAATAAATCAATTTTTGGGAGATTCCTAAGTTAATGTAATTAATTAGTTTTTGTTTATAATCTTCTTTGTTTTTATATAAATCTAATAAGTTTTTAGATGCTTCAAATAATGAAGGATAATTTAATTCTAAAATAACTGTTTTTCTACTGTTAATTAAGTTGATAATTGTATTCATTAATTCAGTATCTAATAAATTAGTAGAAATCCATACTATATCAAATTCATCATATAAAATATTAAATAAGAATTTATCTAATAATTTTCTATCATTTTGATATTCAAATTGTATTATAATACTTTCCTTATCTATGAAATTATATTCTATTTTTTCTGAAATTATTGCAATCTTTTTAATCTGGGTGTTATTGATATGATTGATTATAATTGATAAAGTATAAGATTTTCCACTACCTAAATCTCCAGTAAATATAACTAAATTTCTTATGTTGTTTAATAGAATATTAATATCTATGATAGGTAAAAATACTTCGTTTAATAATGGAGCATTTATTATTCTTCTTATATTTAACACATATCCATCTACTGTTCTATATGTATATAATTTATATTTAATATTATTTCTTTCAAAGAATTTCTCAAAAATACCATTATTTCTTAAAGTTTCTAATTCTTTATTAGTTAATAATTTTTTAATAAAATTAAAGATATCTCCGTTTTTTAATAGAACTTTACCTATAGCTGCTAAATTATTTTTAATTTTAAAAAATGGTCTATTATTTGGTTTTATAAATAAATTATTAGAATTAATATCTTCTTTATTCATAAAATCTATTAATTTATCTATATCATATGGTAAATCTGGAGTAGTTTCTAATAATTCTTCCTCTAGTTCCTCTTTTTTAGTTAATGATTCATTTATTTTTTCTACATTTTTATTTAAATTATTAATAACATTTGTTAAATTGTTTTCAATTTTTTCATTTATTTTAATATCTATTTGATTATAAATATTTTGGATTTTATTTTCAATGCTGTTTTCAATATTGTTAAGCTTATTTGTTAATTCGGATATTTTAATATCTTGAATATAATCTATTAATTTTTGAGTATGATCTTTATGAGATTCTATTGTATTTATTAATTCATTTTTTAGATTTATATAATTCTCATTTATTTTAGAATCAATTATATCTAACATTTGGTTATTAGAAAAATCTTTTATCTCATTTAAAATTTTTAAGATATTTTCATTTAATAAATTTATTAAATTGTTATTAATTTCAGATATTTTTGTTAATAATATTTCATTTAATTGTTCTTTTAAGTTTATAAAAATTTCATTTTTATTATTTTCAAGATTATTATTAACTTGGGTTTTAAAATCAGATAGTTCATCTTCAATTTTTTTAATATAATCAGTTTGGGCAGCATCTATTTGAGATTGAACATTCGTCACATATTCTATTATTTTATTTTCAATTAAATGTTGAGTTTCATTTAAAATATTATCAAATTCTTTTTTAGTATTATTTATTTTTTCTTCTAATTCAAATATCTTTTGAGATTGTATAGCATCTATTAATGATTGAACATTAACGTATTGATTATTTAAATTTTCGATTTTTTTATCTAATTCAAGGATTTTTTCAGTTTGAGCAGCATCTATTTCAGCCTGTACATTATTTACATATTCTGTTATTTTTTCTTCTATTAAACTAATTATTTCTTCTTTATTTGCTTTTAGATCGTTGTTTAAATTTTCTATATTATTATTTAGATTATTTACAATATTATATAGATTTTCTAAGTTATTTTCCAATTCTAATATTTTATCACTTTGAGATAAATCTATTTTAACTTGATAATTTTGAAAGTAATCTATTATTTTCGTATCTATTATTGTATTAAATTCATCTAGTTTTTTGTTAAAATTATCTAAACTAATTTTGTAATTCTCTATTAATTGAAGTAATTCATTAGTTTTTATCTCATAATCACTTGAAAGATAATCTAATTTATTAAGTATATCAGTAATTTTATTTTCATTTTGTTTAATAATTGTTTCTATGTTTTCTTGTAATTTTTCTGATAAATTTTGTAATGAATTAATAGCATTTTCTTTTATTATATCTTTTTCTTTCAATTCATTTAAGGTATTAAAAATTTCAGGTAGTTTCTCTATATTTTCTTTTAAATTTAATAGTGGTTCAAGATAGGTTTTATAGGAATTAATTTCTTCTTTAAAAGTTTCTATTTTTAAAACTAAATTATCTAATTCTGCTATTTTCGAATTTAAAATCCCAACATCTTTTGAATAACTATCTATTAAATTATATAATTCATCTTTTTCTTTATTTAAATTTTCTAATTTGGTATCAATTTCATTTAATTTTAAGTGTAAATTATCTGGGATGTTTAAATTTAATAGATTATCTTTTATTGTGTTAATAATTTTTTCTGTTTCAGATAATTTAGATTCTATAATATTATATTTTTGATTTAATTGATTAATAGAATTTAAAATTTCTTCTGAATTTAATTGGGTAGTATCTGTTATTTCAGAATCTGGAGTTGTTTGTTTAGTTTTCTTCTCTTTTTTGGCCATTTTTTATTCCCCCTTCTTTTTTTATTCAAAAAAAGTTCTTATATAATTAACCATAAACTTAATATTATCTATTTTAGTATTAGGTTTTAAACCATGGCCTACATTAAAAATATATCTTTTCTTTAAATCCATCTCCCTTTTTATTTTTTCAAAAATATTTTTAAAATTCCTTTCTAATATAGCTTTAAAAATATTGTTATCTAAAGTTAAGATGAATGGATCTAAATTACCTTGAATAGCTTTATCCGTTTTGTTAAAATAAAATAATAAATTTTCTTTGTAATCTACTGATAATCCATCTATATTCAAATTATCTATAAACTCTGTAATATAAATTGTATCTAAACAAAAAAATATAATTAAAATATTTTTATTTTTCTTTATTTTATTTAGTAAATCAATATAATATTTTTGAAAGTAATTAGAGAATTCAAATTTTGATAATTCAAATAAAAATGAATCAAAAATCTGAATAGCATCAAACCCTAAATTACTTAAATAATCTATATAATTAAATAAAACCTCACTAAAAAAAGAAATAATATTTTCCCAATTTTCTGAATATATTAATTCTTTTATTTTGTTATCTTTGCTTTTTTTATTGCTTTTATTATCTTTAAATAAGTATGATATGGTAGTAAATAATCCAGGAGAAAATCCTATTAAGGGTTTTTTTATAGTGTTTTTAATCTCCTTTATTGGATATTCTAAAAAGTATAGTTTTTCTGTTGGATCCATTAGTTTTAATTTATTTATATCTTTATTTAATTGAATTATTGGGCCTATGTTATCTATAATGTCATATTCTATCCCGTTTATTATATCATATATCAGTGATATATCAGAAAAAATGATAGCTGCATCTAATTCAAAATACTTAAAAGGTAATAATGTTAATTCTATTATTAATTCTGGAGTTTTTATTAATTCCTTAAATTTATATTTTTCTCTTAATTTTTGGTATTCTGGTAAGTATCTTCCACTTTGCCTTAATAACCATATTGGGACATTTTCATCAAAATTTTCCTTTTTTAATGCCTTTATAAAAGAATTCTTATTTTTTGATCTATTCATAAAATGATTATTTCAATAATATTTACTCTACTTGAAATTCTATAATTTTTTTAAATCCGAAATTACTATTTATTAAATAATTATTAACAATATTTTCAACGGTTTTTGATGGAATTAATCCAACTATTTCTGTATTTGCTATTTTCAAATTAAATTTATTGGAATATTCTTGGATTTTGTTAAAAATAAAATAGAAATCTGTATTTAGAGCATCTAAGATATTTAAGGATAATTGAAATAAGTTTTTAGATTCTAAAAAGAATACTTTAGCTTGAACATTTTTTATCCCATTACTGCTTTCCCGTATTTTTTTTGCTATCTCATTTAATTTTTTTTCTATATTTTCATTTTGATATGTATTTAGGTAATTAACATTAAAAGCTAGTAAAGGTTTTCTTACTCCTATAAAACAAACCCCTAATTTCTCATGAATTAATTTATCTTTATATATATCTGGTTTTAAATCGTTATCAATATTATTATTTTTAAGTAATTCTTTTAGTTTTTCAAAATTTAAGTTTCTTATTTTATTCATTTTAATTCTATTAGTTTTAGTTGCATTAAATCCATAAAAATATACGGGAATATTAAATCTTTCAAAAAATTTATATCCAAATTCATTAACTAACACTGTTAAATCTTGATAAGAAATGTTTTTAACAGGAATAAATGGTATGACATCTATAGCACCGCTTCTTGGATGTACCCCCTTGTGTTTAGTTAAATCAATCTTATCATAAATAAATTCTGTAATATTAAAAATAGTATTGAAAATTTTATCTGTTTGTCCTATAAAAGTAAAGACACTTCTATTATGATCCCAATCAAAATGTATATCTAATAAATTAACCCCACTCTTTTCTATTACATTAGCAATTGTGTTAATTAGTTCTTTATTTCTGCCTTCACTTATATTAGGCACACTCTCTACTATTATATCCATAACTTTAAATTATTTTATTACTTCTTTGTTTTTTATTTTTGTTAGAAGTTCATATATATTTTCATATAATTTTTGATAAATAAAATAGAATTGCTCATAAGAAAATGGATCAATTAAAGCCCAATTTAAAACTATTTTACCTTTAACAATGGGGCATTCTTTAGCAGCACTATCACACACTGTTATTATTATATCGCAATCATCATATGGAATCTCATTTATGGATTTAGAATATAGATTTTCATAAGGTATATTATTTTCTTCTAAGATTCTAATAGCCATTGAATTAACATATCCAGTGGGTTTAGTACCGGCAGAGTATATTTCTATATCATTTAAATTAAGATCTTTAGCTATTTTTTTAGCAAGTGCTTCTGCTATCTGGCTTCTTGCAGAATTACCTGTACATATGAAAGCTATTTTCATAAAATCACCTCGTTTTTTAAACCCTTATTTGACTCTAATTCTTTAATAAAATCCCATAAAGTTTTTTCTAAATCGTTTATATTACTTAGATTTACATCATAATTTTTTATAAAATTAATGAAATCCTGAATTTTATTTAAATTTTCTTTTATTTCGAGATTATGATCTATAATGAATATATATTGTTTTTTTTCTTTAATTGTTTCGTAATTATAAAATAACTCTTCGTTAAGTTTTTCTCCCTTTCTTAAACCAATTATTTCGATCGGGATATTTTTATTATAATTAAGAAGATTGATAATTTTTTTGATTAATTCATAGATATTTATACTTTCCCCCATATCTAATACCACTATATCTGAAGAATTAGCGTTTATTAGAGAAAAGATAATTAATTTTGCAGCTTCATTAGGAAGCATAAAATATCTCCTAACATTTATATCTGTAACTTTTACTTTATTATACATATTTATTTGTTTAATAACAGTTGGAATTAAGCTTCCCGAGCTACCAAAAACATTCCCAAACCTTATTACTATATAACTATTATTGCTATCTATTATGGAATAATATAACGTTAGGATCTCTCCAATCCTTTTAGTTAATCCCATAAAACTAGTAGGATTAACTGCTTTATCTGTTGATATAAAAACAAATTTACTATCTTTTCTTAATAACCTAAAATTTTCTAAGATATTTAAGGTTCCTAAAATATTGGTTTTAAATGCCATATATTTATTTTCTTCTACTAATGGTAAGTGTTTTTTTGCAGCACAATGGAATATTACGTTACTTTCTTTTATATATTCTTTTATATTAATATCGTTTATATCAATTAAAACAAATTGTTTTTGAGTATTGTCATAATATTCAGTTTCTAAAATTAAATTATGAATCCCTTCTTCAGATATGTCTATTCCTATGATTTTGAAAACTTTCAGATCTAATAATTCTTTTATTATGGATTTTCCAATACTTCCAGCTGCTCCTGTTATTAAATAAATCTTATCTTTATAGTTAGATATATCTACTTCTATATTTCTTTTTTCTCTCATTATTAGATCTTCTACTCTTATATTCTGGATAATGTAATTATTAAAGTTAATATTTTCTATTTTTTTGATAGCTATATCATAAGTTTTAGAGTTAATAACTTTTTGATAAACTTCTTCATTTATTTCATTATCAATATAAATTTCTTTAATAGGTAATTTTTTGATTATATTAAAATCGTAATAAACGGGGATTCCTTTTAAGATCCTACCTCTTATTTTAAAATCATCAAAAATTAATCCAACTATTTCGTAATTTAAGTTTTGTAAAAAATTGACAAGATAATCTAAATTTTTTTCATTTAAAACTAATAATATTTTAATTTTATTAGTATTTTCTGAAAATTCTTTTAAACTCCTTAAAATAACTCTATTTGAAAATAATAGAAATAAAGATATAAAGAAGGATGTTATTATAGTGGTTCTAGGTAATAGTTCTCCTCCTGCTAAAAAGAAGAATAATCCAAAAAATAAATTGACTACACTAAAAACTATAATGAATCTGATATATTCTTTAAAGGAAGCATATTCCCATTTTTCTTCATAATCCCCAAAAGCTAATAAACTTACTACTATTAAAATAGAATATATACTAAAATAATAAAATCTATTAATAAAAAAATCCTTAGGAAATGTAAAATCAAATCTTAAGAATACGGAAAACATTAAGGAAAAAAGTATTAGCAAAAAATCTGCTATAATTAACCCTAAGTTATTAAAATAAAAATTCCTAAAACCTAATAAACTTATAAAAGAAAAACGATTTTTTTTTGACATTTTTAAAAATTAATATAAAAATATCAGAAATAATTTTTAAAGAATTCTTCTATTATATCTAATGTTTTAGAAATTAAGGACATATTATGTTCAAAGGATAGGAAAGCTGCTTCAAATTGAGAAGGTGGCAAATATACTCCCCTTTTAATAAGGTATTTAAAAAATTCTCCATATAATTTTGTATCACTTTTTATTACATCTTTGTAATTTTTTATTTCATTTAAGTCGGTAAAAAATAATGACCACATAGATTTATATCTATTAAAATATATGTTTAAATTATATTTACTTTTAATTGTTTTTATACCATTTTCTAAGATTTCTCCTAATTCCTCTAAGTAAGAATAATTTTTTTGTTTTAATATATTAAGAGTTAATATTCCGCTAAGCATTGTTAGGGGGTTACCTGAAAATGTACCTGCTTGAAAAGTTTGACCTAAGGGAGCTAAATTATCCATTATTTCTGATTTTCCTCCATATACTCCTATAGGTAGCCCGCCTCCTACTATTTTACCTAAGATTGTTATATCTGGATCATATTCATTAGAGATTCCTCCAAAACAAAATCTAAAGCCTGTTATAACTTCATCAAATATCAAAACACTATTATATTCTTTAGTTATTTCTCTTAAGAATTTAAGGAATCCATTAATTGGTTTGACTACTCCCATATTTCCTGCAATAGGTTCTACTATAACTGCAGCAATTTCTTTCCCATATTTTTCAAATGCTAATTCTACTTCTTTTTTGTTATTATATTCGCAAACTATTGTTTCGTTTTCTTTAATATTTATTTCTTGAGTTAAAATGGATGAACCACCTTTTGTTAGTAATGAATCTACATGGCCATGGTAGTTCCCTTCGAATTTTAGTATTTTATTTCTTTGGGTATAGTTTTTAGCGAGTCTTATGGCTGATAAAACTGCTTCAGTTCCACTATTTACTACCCTTAGTTTTTCTATATTTTTAAAAGCTTCTTTTACTAATTTAGCAAATTCTATTTCATAGTAATGGCAAGCACCAAAATGTATCCCTATTTCTAATTGCTTTTTTAATTCATTAACAATGTATTCATCAGAATGTCCTAAGATTAAAGTTCCCCAGGCTAGAACATAGTCTATATAACTGTTATTATCTTCATCAATTATAATAGCTCCTTTACCCTGTTTAAAGTAAATCGGATGGTAATTAACTTTATTAAATGATCTTGCAGGACTATTGACTCCACCTACTAAGTGATTTAGTGCTTCATTATATAGTTCTTTTGATCTCTCTATGTTATGATCTACTTTATCATTTAATTGTTTAAAAATAGTTTCTTTCATTTTTTTAATCCTTCCCTTATAATCTAAAATATAACCTTATTATATAAAATTTTACTTAAATTATTATTTAAGGTAAGGTTTTTAATTATTTTAAGTTTATATTAATTTTTTATACTCTATTTTTTAGTAATTAGATATTTTTTTTGATTTACCTTTTTAAATTATATTAGTATATATTAAAAATCATATGGTTTTGTGATAAATTAGTATTTTTAGGCTAAAAGGTATCTTATTTCTACTATGTCTTTAATATTTTTAAGAAATATATTGGTTATTTCGGGATCAAAATGTTGGTTGGCTTCTTGTTTTATTATGTTAATGGTATCTGGGATGGGGTAGGGGTCTTTATATGGTCTTTTACTTGTTAAGGCATCAAATACATCTGCTATTGCTACTATCCTTGCACTTAATGGGATTTCTTCTCCTTTTAAATTATACGGATATCCATTACCATTATATTTTTCGTGATGATATAAAGCAATTTCTTTGGCAAATTTTATTAAATCTTGTTTAGAATTATCTAATATTTTAGCTCCTATTAAGGTGTGTGTTTTCATTATTTCAAATTCTTCTTTTGTTAGTTTTCCAGGTTTTAGTAAAATATTATCTGGGATCCCTATTTTTCCTACATCATGTAAAGGTGAAGCTAATGTTATTTTCTTTATAAAATCTTTATCTAATTTTAATTCCTTTGCTATTAAATTACAATACATTGAAATTCTTTTTATATGTGTTCCTGTGTATTCATCTTTATATTCTGCTGCTAATGATAATCTGTATATTATTTCATCTAATAGTTCTTCATTTTCTATCTTTAAATTTATTATATCTTTTATTAATTTCTCTATATACTTTTGTTGGTTATTTTTTAAGGAGAATAATAGATTATAAAAAAATGAAAATATTTGATAATATAAGCTATTTATATCTTCTTTAGTATAACATATTATAAAATCAAAAAGGGTATCTTGTGATATTAGATTTTTAAAGAACTCAGATTGTAGTTCTTCTTTTTCTATTATTCCTACAATTGTTTGGGTTAAATTTGAACTAAAAATTGAATCTGATAAAATGAAAGTATTATCTTTTATTATAGTTTTATTTGATAACTCCTTAAGTATAATTTTATTTACTGATATATTATTTTTTATATTTTCAAGATTTTGAATATTGTTATTTTTTTCAATAGTTTGATTTATTTTGGATATTAGTTGTAGTATTTCTGGTTTTTTTAGAATATTTTCTATATTTTCTAATAAATTTTTGTTTTCGGTTTGGATTGTGATGTTAAGATTATTTAGGATTAGTTGTTTAGTTTCCATAGTATTATCACTCCTTTCTTCTTTTTCTCCCTGTCATCCCCCCCCCCCCGATTACAACGGTATAATTAAACTAATTATATTTAATCATTATAATTATAATTATTTTTTCTTTTTTGTCAAGTATTTTTTTAAAAAATTAACAACTTTTTTACAAAATTTTTTATGGGATTTATTTAAGGAGAAAAATTTATTTTGTAGAATTATAAAAGCAAGAAAGGAAGGGGTAGTATTTATGAATTTAAAAGATATAGCTTTATCTTTTGATAAGATGTCTAATATTTATGATTTAGTTAGTTATATGATGAGCTTTGGAGTTACTATATATTGGAGAAATCAATTAATTAAACATGCTTTTAAAGTTTATAATATTATTAAAAATCAGATTAAAAAAAAGATTTATATTTTGGATTTATGTAGTGGAACTGGAGATATTGCAATAAAATTAAATCAAAAAATTAATAATAAAGAAGATATTATAATAGCAATAGATATTTCATACGGTATGTTAAAAAAATTAATAGAAAAGTATAAAAAATATGGATATAATAATATAATTCCTGTGATTGCAGATATTTCGAAATTGCCTTTAAAGGATAATGTTATTTCATTAGCTACGATGTCTTTTGGAGCAAGGAGTTTATTTGAGGGAGAAAAACCATTCCAAACTTATTTAAAAGAAATCTTGAGAACCTGTAATTATTATGTTAATTTGGAAACTTCTCAGCCTTCTAATCCTGTTATAAAATTTTTATACTATTCTTATTTATATTTTATAATAATAATTTTAGGGAGTTTGTTTTTTAGTCATTATAATAAAGAATATTTTAGAACTATAATGAAATTTCCTGGCTTTGTAGAATTTAAAAATATATTGTTAGATGTAGGTTTTAAAGAAGTAGAATATAATAATTTAATGTTTGGGATGGCTAGTGTCCATATAGCCAAAAAATAATTTAATTAAAAAAATAATGACTTTAATGGATTAATAATTTTATTAAATTTAGACTTATTATGTATAAAATAACAAAAAGAATTGGATAAATAAGAGTTTTTTCATCTATTACTTTTAAAATTATACTTATAATTAGAAACAATGGAACTAAAAAAATATAATATTTAAATAATATTAAAGGAATACTTAAAATGTAAAATCCAATTATTTTGTATATATCGATTTTTGGATAAATTATCATAAATAATATTAAAAAGAAACAGAGAATTAATAACATAAAATTAAAATTATATAAAAAATTAAAATAGTTTATAATAAGTAAATTGATATAAAAATAAGCTAAAAAAAGTAATGTTATTATCATATTGAATAATTTTTGATAAAAATTATTAGTTCCTTTTTATAGATTATGAAATTAAAAAAGAAAAATAAAAAAGGATTTTAGTTTTTTTTTGTTAATTTTATTATTAGGAACAAGTAAAATTAAGTATTAATTTTTTAAATCTTGATAGAATAGTGTTGTTGAATATAGGGGGCTAGTTCTTGTCTTATTAAATTAAATAATTTTTAAAAAGGAGGTGTATATTATGTTAAAGGTAGGGATAAATGGATTCGGAAGGATAGGGAGATTAGTATTAAAGAGTGTAATGAGTAAGTATCCGGATATAGAGGTGGTTGCCGTTAACGATTTAGTTGATGCTAAAACTAACGCATTTTTATTTAAATATGATAGTACTTATGGAGTATTTGATGGTGAAGTTAATTATGGTCAAGATTATATACAAATAAATTCTAAAAAAATTAAGGTTTTACAGGAATCAGATCCTTCTAAATTGCCATGGAAAGATTTAGGAGTTGATATAGTAGTAGAATCAAGTGGGAGATTCACTAATAGAGAAGATGCAGAAAAACATATCCAAGCTGGTGCTAAAAAAGTTGTTATAACAGCTCCTGCTAAAGGGGAAGATATAACCATAGTTCTAGGGGTTAATGAAAAACAATATGATCCTGAAAAACATCATATAATATCTAATGCTTCATGTACTACTAATTGTTTAGCACCTGTTGCTAAGGTGTTATTTGAGAAGTTTGGGATAGTTTCGGGGCATATGACTACTGTTCATTCTTATACTAATGATCAAAGGATATTGGATATAGCTCATAAGGATTTAAGGAGAGCAAGAGCAGCGGCTTTAAATATTATACCCACTACTACTGGGGCTGCTAAAGCAGTTGAAAAAGTTATCCCACAACTAAAAGGGAAATTTAGTGGAATAGCTTTAAGAGTACCTACACCTACTGTATCTTTAGTAGATTTTGTAGCTGTTTTGGAAAAGAATACATCAGTTGAAGAAGTAAATAAGGCTTTAAAAGAGGCAAGTGAAACTTATTTAAAAGGTATATTACAATATACTGAAGAACCTTTAGTTTCTATGGATTTTAAAGGAAATACACATTCTTCTATTGTAGATGGATTATCTACGCAGGTTTTAAATGGGAATTTTGTTAAAGTTCTAGCTTGGTATGATAATGAGATGGGCTATGCTACTCGTGTTGCTGATTTACTTAATTTTATGATACATTCTTTTATTAAAGCTTAATTTTATTATTATATTAAAATTTTATGAAAACTATGGAAAATATTGAGAATAATATATTAGAAAAGGATTTAATAGATGAAATAAATATAAATATATTATTATCTAAGAACCCCTTAAGAGCTATTGAAATTATTAATGAACATATAAATAAAAAAAATCCGTTTGTAAAAGTATATATTCTTGCTTTATTAAATAGAGATGATTTAGATAAAGAAATCTCGTTAAAAATAAATGAGCTTGTTCTTAATTATATTTCTAATTTTTCAAAAGATCCTGAATTATTATATGATTATCTTTTATTTATTTTTAATAATAATTTAATTGGGACTTTAAAAAGAGAAGATTTAGTTAGTTATATTGAAATAGTATTTAATCAAGAAGAAAATTATGATAAATTATATGATTTTATAATTAGAGCTGTTAAAAATGATTCAAGTAATATAATTTATGAAAAGTTAATTGATTTATTTTTAGAAAGATTATCTAAGGATAATGTAGGAATATATTATGTTAAAAAATTAGTTAATTATTTAGATAGTAATTCTAAATTAGATGAATTAGAATATGTTTTATCTAAAGCGATAAAATATTACAAAGTTGTTTGGATTGTAGATAGATATAGTGTTTTATTAAATAAAAAAGAAAAGATAGAAAAGATAGTTGAGATGTTAGTTAATTTATTAATTCAGAATGAGTTTAATGTTATATGGGCTGAAGCTTTGGGAGTTATTGATAAAGCTATTACTAAAGCAGATAATTTAACTAAAATTATTTCAAAAATTATTACTATTTTACCTTCTATTAAATTATTAGCAGAAGATAAAAAAAATTTAAACCTTATTTTAAAAATTTATTCTAAAATATTTGAAAATTTAGATAATTTGGATGATAAAAGTAAGTTGGATGCTATAAAGAATTACGTTTCTATTCTAGAAATAGCAAAATCTAAAAACTTAATCGATATCTATGATTTATCAAAACATGTAATTACTAATTTAAATAAATTTAGTAATCCCGATTTAGGGTATAGTTTAATTAAGGAAATATTACTATTTTTAAATTCAGAAGATCAAAAAATTTTACTTAATAATTCTATTTTAAATTTAAAATTAAATGAATTGGTTTTTTCTATTATTTTAAATAATTATAGATCTATTGATATAGAGCCTATTAAAGATAAAATTTTAAATGTATTTCAAGATTTATTAAATAAAACTAATTTATATGAATATAAAGAATTAGTTTATTATTTTTTTGATAAACTTTATAATGAGATAGCTTTAAATAAAAATTTATTATTACTTACTTTAAAGTTTTTTATATACTATAATGATTTTGAAAATATAAAAAAATTAACTAAAGAGATTATCTTTTTAAATAAAGTTAATTTATCTGATTTGAATGATTTAGAAGTTATCTTTATTATTAATTTAATTTTAGGGAATTATGTTTATGTTTTAAATAATCTAAGTAATTTTATTATTAAGTATCCTGAAAAACTTAAATTTGTTGTTGAGTTTTTAAATGAAAAATTAAAAACTAATCCGTCATTTATTAATTTATTTAATATTCTTATTTCTTTAATTTTCACTAATTTAAGGGATAAGGAAATAGATTTAAATGTTGATTTTGATTTTTATGAATATATAAAAAAATTACCTATAATAAATGAATAGTTTTTATTATTTTAAGGGAGAATTGAAAAATTTGGTAAAAACTATTAAAAAGTGTATTAGGATATAGAAAGATATCAAAGTTAAAAAGACTAAAGATATAAAACTTTAACAATGCAACAAATGAGGAGCTCGTAAAGGAGGAGTATTAAAGAAACTTTTTAAAGAGTTGTTGAGGGGGTTAGATTTAGGTTTTGTGCTTGATACAAGGTGTATAATTAGCTTAATACCGCCTGCAGACTATAGAACTAATATAATATCAATTGGCGGAATACAAATAGGTCTGCCAAAAGTGTATGTTTTTATACACTTTTGTTAATTAGAGTTTTTTATGTTTTTATGGGAATTAAAAGATAAAAATCATAAAGAAAAAGAAGAATTACGAAATAAATTATTTGATAATAGATTGGATATATTAGAAAAAGTTAAAATTGAATTAGTTAAAAAAATAGAAGAAAATTTTAAAGATAATATTGTTATACCTTATGGTACTTATGATTGGTTAAGTAGAGTTTATCCTATTGTTATCCTTAAAAATAGAGATTTAATAAGAGATTTTGTTCTATTTTTAAAAAATGAATTAGATTTTAATTACCTTAATTATATAACTGCTATAGATTATCCTTTATATGATTTGATGCATGTTGTTTATGAATTCACTTGTATTCCTATTAAATCTAATGTAGATGAATTAGCTGTAGAGCATTTAGAGTATAAAGTTAATGATAATTTAACTTTAAATAACAACTATACTAAGAGAATAAGAATTATTGTAGTTTTAGATAGGAATGATTTATATATTGATAGTATAGCAGATATATTTTATACTGCTGATTGGCATGAAAGAGAAACTTATGATTTCTTTGGGATAATTTTTAAAAATAGACCAGAAAATTCACCCTTAAAAAGGATATTAATGCCTGATGAATGGCAAGGGTTCCCCTTAAGAAAAGATTTCTTTCATGAAAGAATTATCCCTCATCCTTTTACAGAAGCTTATTATGTTGTTAAAAAAGTAAAAGAATTAACAGATAATCCTCCTATTAAGGAAACTAATTACTTATATAAACATACTAAAGAAAAAAATGATTCTATAAATATTAAAAACTTTTCTGAAAATTCTCAGAATCCAGAAAATCCTGGGAATTAAAAATAATAATAAATATTAAAGAAGGTGTTTATGAGTATTTACAAAGATATTTATAAAAATCGAATAAAACTTATATTTGTTATATTTTTATTTATTTTGTTAGGATTAATTGGTTTTAAGAAAATTTTTAGTGAAGATGTTAGCACTTATATTAGTGCTAAAGAAATTTTAGATAGAATGAGCCTTAGCGTATATGGATTAAGTACTTATAAATGTGATGTTAAAATAAATGCTAGTGTTATCAATTTTGGATTAAATTTTAGTTTTAATGGAGAAGTGTATTATAAGGAACCTGATAAACTATTTCTTAAACTAAAGGATTTACCTGAGGATGTACAAGAAAAATACAGACTTTCTTTTACTCAAACTTCTGTACCTGGTATGGTTTCTAAAATATATAAAGAAAAATATACTTCTAAGGTTATATCAGTTAGGAATTTAGGAACTACAAAAGTATATGTTTTATATATGGAACCTATTAAAAGCAGGGCTATTAAAAATGTATTAATGTTCGTAGATTCTTCTAATTATACTATCCCTAAATCTATTATTTATTATAAAGATGGTGGAAAAATTACTATTGATCAAAAATATTCTAAAATAGATAAATATTATCTACCAAGCTATCAAGAAGTTTATTTTGATTTTCCAAAAGTCCAAGCTTCCTTAGTTTCTAATTTTTATAATTATAAATTAAATATTCCTTTAAGTGATGATTTATTTAAAAAGTAGTTTATTTTTTAAATTTATTTTAAATTCAATTTAAAAGGGGGTGTTAATTTATGAAGTTATATTATGTAGCTCATTCCACTTTTGCTATTAATGATAATAATTATACTATTTTGATAGATCCATTTTTTAGTGGGAATCCTTTAGCTAAAAAACTTGATTTAAATGTTAATCTTATTTTAGTTACTCATGGGCATTTTGATCATATAGCAGATGTAGTGGAATTATCCAAAAAATATAATGCACAAGTTTTTACGAATTTTGAGTTGGCCAATTATTTAGCATCTAAGGGAGCTAATGCTAATGGAGCTTATATGGGGGGAAAAATAAAATTCAATTGGGGATATATTAAATTTGTTCCTGCTTTTCACGGAAGCTCTACTCCTGAAGGAGGTTATGCTGGCGTTGCTACAGGTATTGTAATTAATTTTAATGGATTTACTTTTTATCATGCTGGAGATACTTGCTTAACTGTTGAAATGCAATTACTTAAAAATTATAATATAGATATTGCGATGTTACCTATAGGTGGATACTTTACAATGGATATAGAAGAAGCTGTATTAGCTACTAAAATGATTGAACCTAAATTTGTTATCCCTATGCATTATAATACTTTTGATTTAATTAAAGTTAATGTTAATGAATTTAAAGAATTAATAGAAAAACAAACTAATTCTAAACCACTAATTATGGATTTTAATTCTTCTATTGATTTAAAAGAAATATTAGTTTCTAAATAATTAATTTTTTATTGTTAATCAATTACTTCTTAGTATTATTAAAAATATTTTACTAATTATTTATTTTGTAAAAAATTTGTTAATTTTTTTGAAAATACTAAAAGGAGATTTAAAAAAATATTATAATAAATTAAGAGAGGATTATGTTATTATAATTTTGTGGTATAGTAGAAGGGGGGATAGTTTATGGCAGATGATGCCGATAAAACGGAAGAGCCAACAGAACATAAATTGCAAGAGGCTCGTAAAAAGGGCCAGGTATTAAAGAGTCAAGATGTAGTTATGTTTATTTCTATGCTATTTGTTTTTGCTACTTTATTTGCAGTATCAAAGATGATGGCGCTTAATATCAAAAATTTTAGTTTAGATATATATAAAGCTGATTTATTTTTAAATGCAGCTAATACTGATAATATTATAGTATTTGTAAGTTCTTTGCTTATTAAAGCTTTAATTACTTTTTTTATAGTTTTACTTCCTATATTAGTTGTAGCATTTATAGCTGGTTTAATTGGAAATCTTGCTCAAATTGGTTTCTTATTTACTTTTGAACCATTATCTCCTAAATTTGATAAAATCAATCCTGTTAGTGGTTTTAAAAAAATATTTTCTAAAAAAACAGTAGTTGAATTATTTAAAAATATTTTGAAAATAGGGGTAATTGGATATTTAGTTTATTTAACTATAAAATCTTCGGTATTATTTTTTATAAATTTTCCAAGGGGAGTAGATTTTATTCCCTTATTAATTGAAGCAAAGAAAATAATAGAAAAATTAGTGTGGCAAGTTATTGGAGCTTTTGTATTACTAGCTGCTTTTGATTTCTATGTCCAAAGGGCTTTCTTTATGAAAGATATGAGAATGTCTTTTAAAGAATTAAAAGATGAATATAAAGAACAAGAGGGAGATCCTCATATAAAAGGGAAAAGAAGGCAAATGGCTAGGCAATTAGCTATGGGTGGGGGAGTTTCTAGGGTAGCGGAAGCTTCTGCAGTTGTTACTAACCCCGTTCATTATGCAGTAGCTATTAAATATGAACATGGGGTTATGAAGGCTCCTAAGGTTGTTGCTAAAGGTGAAAGATATTTTGCAGAACTTATCAAAAAAGAAGCTGAAAAGAATGATATACCAATAGTTGAAAATGTTGAATTAGCTCAATTATTATATCAAAAATGTAAAGTAGATGATTTTATCCCACCGGAATTGTATCAGGCTACTGCTGAAGTATTAGCTTTCGTTTATAAAATTAAAAAGAAAAAGAGCTTATTAAGTTAATAAATTAGGAGGATATTTATGATAGGTTCTAATCAGGCTGTTGTTATAGGGAATCAACGAATCCCCTTAGATATATTTATTCCTGTTGCAATATTATTAGCAGTTTTACTAATAATAGTAGAATTACCCGAATGGTTATTAGATATGTTATTGATAACTGATTTAATAGTAGCCATATTGATTATATTGATGTCTGTGTATGTAAAGAGTCCGTTGGATTTTGCAGTATTTCCAACCATAGTTTTAGTTGAAACTATATTTAGGTTAGGGCTTAATATAGCTGCTACTCGATTGATTTTAGCACGTGGGCATATTAAAGATCCTGTTAGTGGAGAACCTATAGGAGCGGGGCATGTTATCCCTACTTTCGCAAAATTTGTTGCTGGGGGTAATTTAGTTATCGGTTTTGTATTATTCTTAATGATAGTAGTAGTTCAGTTTATAGTGATAACGCAAGGTGCAGAAAGAATTGCTCAAGTTGCTGCAAGGTTTACTTTAGATGCTATGCCTGGTAAGCAGATGGCTATCGATGGGGAATTACATTCAGGACTTATTACTCCAGATGAAGCTAAGAAAAGGAGAAGGGATATAGAAAGGGAAACTGATTTTTATGGGGCTATGGACGGTGTAGGTAAGTTCGTTAAAGGTGATACTATTGCTAATATTATTATACTTGCTATTAGTATAATTGGTGGGATTCTTATGGGATTCACTTATTTTAGGAACGAGTTTAAAGGGATTGTTGATATTTTACAAACTTATACTATATTAACTATAGGTAACGGGTTAATTTCGATATTGCCATCGTTTTTAGTTTCAACTGCTATGGGTATAATAGTATCGCGTGCTGCTTCTGAATCTAATTTAGGTGAAGATGTAATTTCTCAATTAACGGGGCAACCTAAGGCTTTAAAGATAGCTGCAGCTGCTTCTGGGTTCTTAGCACTTATGTCTTTGTTTGGGATGGGATTACCTTGGCACTTTTTATTAGCTTTTGCGGCTTTATTTTATTATTTATCAACTAAAGCTGAAAATAAGCAAGTTGAAGTTGAAGTACAAAAACAAGAGATTCAAAAAGAGCAACGTAAAGAAGAACAAAGAAAACCAGAAACCGCTATGGTATATACTACTGTTGAAACTTTATCATTGGAATTAGGCAGGATGTTATTAGGGTTAGTAGATGAAGCACAAGGTAAGAAATTATTAGAAAGGATACCATCTGTTAGGATTGCTATAGCTAAGGAAGTAGGGATCATTATGCCAGGGGTTCAGGTAAAAGATAATATGGATTTAAAACCTAGTATGTATGTTATTAAGATAAAAGGTGTTAAAGTAGGTCAAGGAGAGGCTCATATAAATAAATTTTTAGCAATAGGTCCAGAAAATGTTATAAAACAACTAAATGGAATAAATACTGTTGATCCTGCATATGGGTTACCTGGTGTTTGGATAGAACCTGCTGATAAGCCGCAAGCAGAAAAATTAGGTTGTATGTTATTTGATCCTGTTTCTGTTATTGCTTCTCATTTAACTGAGGTTATTAGAAATAATGCTGCAGAGGTTTTAGGAAGACAAGAAACTAGTTTATTAATTGAAAATTTGAAAAAGACTCATCCAGCGGTTGTTAAAGATGTTATTCCTGAGTTAATTTCTATTGGTGAGGTTCAAAAAGTTCTACAAAATTTATTAAGGGAGAAAATTCCTGTTAGGGATTTAGTTACAATAATTGAGGCTTTGGCAGATGCTGTAAGATATACAAAGGATATTTATGAATTAACGGAGTATGTTAGGATCTCTTTAGCTCCTGCTATTTCTGATATGTTAGCTAAAGAAAATATCATATATGCAGCTGCTTTAGATCCTCAAATAGAGCAAATTATTTTACAAAATTTACAGAAAACTGAGTTTGGTACTTTTCCGGTATTAGATCCTAATGTTAGTCAAAGTTTATTAATGTCTGTTGCTGAGTTTTTAAGATATGCTTCTAATAATGGTTATCAGCCGGTTATTATAACCTCTCCGACTGTTAGGAGGCATTTTAGAAAAATAATAGAAAGAAATTTTGGCCAAATTTTTGTTATTTCTTATGCAGAAGTTGCTCATAATTATCAAGTTAAAAATATCCAAATAATAACTGCTAATATCCAAACTAATGTTTAGTATTATTTAATTTTAATTATTAATTTTTAATATTTTGAATAGAGAGGGGGTTTTGGATTCTAATGAATGTATTATTTATTGGTGATATAGTATCTTCAGCTGGTAGGGAAGTAGTTAAATTAATGATTCCTAAAATAAAAAGTGAGTATAAGGTGGATTTTGTTATAGCTAATGCGGAGAATAGTGCAGGTGGGTTTGGAATTACTAAAAAAGTTTATAAGGAACTAATTGAAGCTGGAATTGATTTATTTACTATGGGAAATCATACTTGGGATAACAAAGAGGTTTTAGAGATAATTAATAATGAAAACATAATTCGTCCGATTAATTTTTTTCCATTTATGCCGGGTAAGGGGATATATTTTAATGACATATTAGCAGTTGTTAATATTCAAGGTAGAACATTTTTAGATACTCCTATTTCTCCTATTATTAGTATAAAGGAGTTAATTAATAATGGATTTTTCGATAAATATAAGGTAATTATAATGGATTTTCATGGGGAGACTACTGCTGAAAAAATGTCTATTGCTTATTATCTTGATGGTAAAATAACTGCTTTTATTGGAACTCATACTCATGTCCAGACTAATGATTATAGAATCTTACCTAATGGAACGTTTTATATAACTGATGTTGGTATGTGCGGAGCTTATAATTCTATTATTGGTTTTAAAGTTGAAAAAATAATGGAAAAATTAGATACTGGATTATATAATAAGTTTGAGCCGGAGAAATCTAAACCTTATATTTTTTGTGCAGTCCTATTATTTATGGATGATAAAACTTATAAAATTTATGATTTTAAAATCTTTAATGAAATAATAAAATGAAATTAATATAATTATGTCTTTTCAAGAACAGAGTAGTATCTATTATAATGATGAATTATATAAATATATAGATGATGCTAAAAAAGATTTAAAAAATAAATTATCTTTTTTATTTAAGGTTGTTTTAATTTCTTCTTTATTTTTAATAGCGTTTTTATCTTTGTTTTCAATTGATTTTAAATTAAAGCTCATAATTTTTTTGATTTTTATTTTAATTTTTAGGTTTATTTTTTTTAATAAAATTAATGAAGCTATTAATTATTTTTTTAGAAATATTTTAAATTCTGTTTTTAAGCAATATTTTAGGATAAATTTAAATTATATTCCTGATTTTTGGTTAGATTCTAACATGCCTGAATTTAATTTTATTACTAAAAATAATTTTGTTTTTAAGTTTGTTAATGATTTTATTTTATATAATTTTAAAAAATCTATAAAGAATAAAGATTCTTTTAGATATATAATAAATAAAGCAATTACATTTGATTATAATCCACTCAGTTTAAAAAAACATTCTTTTATTTCAATTTTAGATATTATTTTTACTAATGATCAAAGAAGTGAAATAATTTTTAATGGTTTGGTTATTTTATTTGATACATTTTCTTTTTTAAATTATAAGCCTATTGTTATTTTTAAATTTGACAATGTATCTAGTAATTTAAATTGTACCATAGATTTAAATAGTTTAAAATTACCTAAAAAATCGTTAGAAATTATGCAAATTCTTATTGAAAAAAATAATTTCTATATAAGTCATAAATATGATATAGTTTTTAGTGATAATGAATTTTATCATAAAAAAGATTCATATTATAATTATAACAATGGTGAAGAATTTGAACGTAAAAATGATATTAATGCTAATTTTAAGGATCCTACAGTAGATTTGATATATTCTTATTTCTATAATATTGATTTTGATGTTATTTTATTTAAGGATGCTGGATTTACTATAAATCAAGAAAATAATATAACATATATTTATCAAAAAAATGATTTTGATAATTTTTATTATATTAAAGATAAGTTAATAGAAACTATAGAGCTTTTAAATAAATTTGAAAATTTTATAATAATTATTTTTAGAAGTTCTATTTATGTTTTTATAGATGATGTTAGTATAAATGATTTAACAGTAATAATAAGAGATTTTAAAGAAAATATATTACCATCTAATACTATAAAAAAATATATTTTAGCTATTGATATTGTTTTTAACAGTAATGAAAAGATTTATCAAAAATTAGAATCTAAATTGAAATTTTTATATGAAAAAATAAATTCTCAAAATTTGAATGCTGATTTTTTAGTTAGTATAATTAATAGTTTTAAAAAAAATATAAAAATATAAATTAGAGAATATAAACTTATAAGTATTAAAAGAATATTTTTTAAATATTTTCTTGTAAAGTAAATATAAAGTTTATGAAGTATTGCATACCTATGAGCATTGAAGTTTCGTTGATATTAAATTTGGGGTTATGATGTGGGGAATTATTTTGTTCATCTTTAGAGCCTATTGCAACATATATTCCTGGGACTTTTTGGAATATATATGCCATGTCTTCTGAACCCATTGACTTAAATTTTTCTATTTTTACACCTATTTTTTGTAATGATTTATAAGCTATATCATATAAAAATGGATCATTAATTAATACAGGATAGCCTAAGTTATATTTTAAGATATAATCTATGTTATTTAGGTTACAAAATGATTTTAGGATTTGTTCTAATTTAGAAGCTATATTTATTCTAATATTTTCGTCAAAAGTTCTTACTGTTCCTTTTAGGATGAGTTTTGTAGGGATTATGTTATTAGCTGTTCCTGCTTGAATATAAGTAAAAGAAAGAATGTAGCTATTAGAGTTGTTAAATGCTCTAGGGAAGTAGGAGTAACAATAGTTTATAAAGTTTGTAGCGGTTAAGATTGGATCATAAGCTTGATAGGGGATAGCTGCGTGGCCACCTTTCCCTATTAGTTCTATTTCGAAGCTATCTGAAGACGCCATACTTGCTCCTTTTTTTATTGCTACTTTTTTTATATCTAAATCGTTCCAAACATGTAAAGCTGTTGCATAATCTACATCATCTAAAACCCCTTCATCTATCATTTTTTTTGCTCCAGCAAAACCTTCTTCCCCAGGCTGAAACATAAACTTTAAATTTATTTTTAATTTGTCTCTATTTTTATAGAAATATTTAATTGTGTTTATTAGGATGGAAGAGTGTGCATCATGACCACACGCATGCATCATCCCATTATGTTCAGATTTATATTCTATTTTATTTTCCTCTTGGATTGGTAATCCATCTATATCTGCTCTTAATAGTAGTGTTTTAGTTTTATTATTATTAGGGCTATATATATATGCTACTATTCCTGTTGTTGCTAATTTATATATTTTATCTACGTAATCTTTTATTTGGTTATAAATGTAATTTGAGGTTTTAAATTCTTGGAACCCTAATTCGGGGATTTTATGTAGATCTCTTCTATTTTTTAGTAGTAAATCATAGTATTCTTTAGATTCTGATAAGTTTAAATCATTTAAATTTATGAGTTCTAATTTTGGTTTCATTAGTTTCTCCTTTCTCTTAGGTATTTCTATATTTTATTTTATTTATAAATATCAAAAATAATCAATTGGTTTGCTCGGATTTCTTTTAGATTTATTTGTTGATTAGTTTTTATGATTTTATACTTATTTAAAGTTTGTTTTATTTTAGGATTATTTAGAAAATCATTTAAGTTAGCTATAGGGAAATCTGGGATATACTTATTTTTATAATGCATAGGTATTATTGATTTAGGATTTATGAAATTTATTAATTCATTTATTTTATTTATATCTATAGTGAAGTATCCGCCAACGGGGATAAATAGAATATCACAATTTTTAATTTCTTTTATATTGAGATTTTTTTTGTTAATATAATTATTGTTTTCATTTAATGTATGACCAATATCTCCTAAGTGTACTAATTTTATTTCTTTATTATTGATATTTGTTTGGATTACTATTATGCTGTTTTTTCCTCTTTCTTGGCCATAATTTTCGTCATGATATACTCCAAAATTATATATTTTTATTTTATTATTATCTATATAAAAGGGGTACCAATTGTTATCATCTGCTCCTTTTATATATTTGTGTTTGTATAATTTGAAAATATTTTCATTAAAATGGTCAAAATGTGTATGAGTACTTATTATATAGTTTAAATTTTTGAATTCTTTGGTATTTTGGAATTCTTTTAGATATGGATAGTTTAGTTCATAAGAATATGGATCTATTAAGATATATGTATTATTTATATTTATAAAAAAACAAGAGTGCCCAAGATATGTTATATTTATATCTGCTAATGAACTCTTTATTAAAAAAAATAATGATGTTATAAAAAATATTATATAATTAAAAAAATTAATTATTTTTTTATAATTTTTCTTCATGGTTTTTTTGTTTTTTATTTTGTAAATTATTTTTATAAATTTTATAAATTTATTTTTTTAGCTAAGAATATTTTTTGATATTTTTGTGTTCTATCCTTTTGTAAATTTTTTTAGTTATTTTTTGCAATATTTAACAATTTTTTAAAAATATAGAATTAAATAAACAAAAGTTTAATAATATAATATAATGGAAAAAATATAATCAAAATAAAAAGGGGTGACGAATTATGTTAAGTATAAAGAATAATTTATTTAAAGCAAATAGTGATGATAGTATTAAGAAAGGGGAAGCAATTTTAGGTGGTGCAGTTATAGGAGCAGGAGTTGGTGCTGTTGGTGGTGCAATTTATGGATATAATCAAGCTCAAAATGAAATTCAAAAAGTGCCTATTGAAAGTGTAACGCTAACTTACAAAGAACCTATGTATGAAACAAAAGAGATAGGAAAAATCCCTAAAGACCAATATGTTAGAACTTGGTTTGGTTGGTATAGTAGTAATGTTGATTTTACACCTTCTGACCCCGTATATGAGAAGGTACCTGTAAAGGATGCTAATGGGAATGTGGTTTATAAGGAAGTTACAAAGACTTTTACTGATCATGGGAAGCCTATTGTTAATTATTATACTCAGCAGGTAAAAGAACCTGTTTTTCAAGGGTATTCTCAAAATATTATAACAGATTATGATTATGACTGTTATTATCATGAACATTATGATGGGACTATGCATGAGCATTGTAAAGAAGAAGTAAGAGGATATTGGGTTAGATTTTATCCAAAAGTTGATTATAAGATAATAGATACATATCAAGTACCAACGGTAAAATTTGAGCATGGGGTTGATGTAGCAGGAAAAGTTATGACAGGTATGGCAATTGGAGCTGGCTTAGGAGCTGTTTTAGGTGGGGTAATTGGTGCTGTTGTACATTCTATCTCTCAAATGGAAAAAAGTAAAAACGAAAATAATAAATAAAAAATAAAAAATATTATAAACATTAAGAAGGGAGAGCTAAAAAAAGCTCTCCTTTTATTTTATTTATCTTTTTAATTTGTTAATTAAATGGATATTTTTAATTATTATATTAGGGGATAGTGGTTTGCATAGATCATAAATAGTTAGTGCGCATATAGTTGCTCCTAATAATGCTTCCATTTCAAATCCTGTTTTTGCTTCCCCTTTTACTATGCATTCTATTTCTATTTCTTCTTCTTTTATTTTAAAATTTATATCAATGAATTCTGGAGTTAATGGATGACATAGGGGAATTAGATTAGCGGTATTTTTGGCTGCTAATAAACCCGCTGTTTTACTTATTACTAAAACATTTCCTTTCGGGATTTCATTATTTATTATTTTATTTATTATTTCTTTGTTAAGTTGGATACTAGCTTTAGCTGTTGCTTCTCTGTAGGTAATATTTTTGTTTAATCCTGTTTGACTAATATCTATCATTTTTACGTTAAAAATATTATCATTAAAATTAAGATTATTTTTTAGATTATTTTTTTGTTGATTACTCAATTTATTCCACCTTCAATAATTTTTATAAGTTTCTTAAATAAATTCTCACTATAACTTTTTTTACTATTTCAACTTTTACTTTCCTACTCCTTTAAATGTTAAACACCAGTAATTTTGCTATAATCTACTTTGTATCTGTATTCTTTCTTATCTTCCTTAACTTAAATTTTAATATGGGTAAAGTTAATTAAGAGATTGATTTTATAGATTATTATTTAGGTTATTATTTTGAAAAGTATTCATCTAAAAACCCCCTAATATAGTATTCTTTTTTTATATTATAAGGATTTTTATAATTTGTTTTGTTGTTATATGATTTTTTGTTATAAATTAATTTCCATAGGATATTGTTAGGGAATATGAAAGCAGTTCTTAACTTAGTTGATAAATTATTATGAGTTTTAACTAATTTAGCTGCGTATTTACCTTCATTATAATAATGATTTTTAAGTTTATTTAAATCTTGGATTTCTTCTTTAAAATGGAATACAGGAATATTAAAGCTAAATATTCTTTTTATACCTAATTTTCTTAATCTATAACCTAATTCAGTATCTTGCCATCTATAAAACTCTAAATTAAATAACCCTGCTTTTATTATTAGTTCTTTTTTTATGGATACATTTGCTGTACAAAAGTAATTCCTGGAATACCCTTGTATTAAAATTTTTAAATATTTAATTAAGTTATTACCAAAGAATAAATTTAGGAAATTTAAGTTGCTGAAATTAATAATAGGGCCTCTTAGGATTAAGTTAGTATATTTTTTATGGAATTTTAGGTGGTTTTCTATGTAATCTGGATATACGAATGCGTCGTCATCTGTATATATTACTATAGGTGCTTTAGAGTATATAGCACCAATGTTTCTACCATATGCTGAACCATAATTCCTTTCGTTCTTTATTATTATTAAATTGTTAAAATTATTTTCTTTTTTATATTTTGTTAGGATATTGTAGGTGTCGTCTGAAGAATTATCATCTATTATAATTAGTTCAAAATCTTTTATAGTTTGATTTTGCCAATATTTTAAAGTTTTTAATAATATGTTTATTCTGTTATAAGTTGGGATACATACACTTGCTAACATTTATTTTAAATAAAAATTAGTATTTTAAAATTATTGTTTTTTATGCTCTTGATACGTATTCTCCTGTTTGGGTATTTACTATTACTTCTTCCCCTATCTCTATGAATATGGGAACATTTATAGTTATTCCTGTTTCTAAGGTAGCTGGTTTTAAAACACTTGATACTCTATCTCCTTTTATTGCTTTTTCTGTGTATTCTACTTTTAGTTTTACAGTTGAAGGTAGATTTACTCCTATTATAGTGTTTTCATATATCATTACGTTTATATTATCTCCATCTTTGATAAATCCTATTTCTTTTTGTATTAGATTTATTGGAATGGAGAATTGTTCAAAAGTTTCGTTATCCATTACATATAGATTTTCGTTATCTCTATATAATACTTGCATTGGCTTAGTTTCTATGTATGCTTTTTTAAATTTTTCTTCACTATCGAATTTTTTTTCTAAGACTTGGCCAGTTTTTAGGTTTTTTATTTTAGTTAATACAAAAGCTCTCGCTTGGGCTATTTTTGTATGCTGATACTCTATTACTTGCCATAAACTCCCTTCATATTCTATTACCAAACCCTTATAAAAATCATTTGGAGTTATGTATTCCATATATTTAACCTCCTTTTAGTTAGTTTTATTTAATTATTTTATTTTTATTTTTATTTTTTTATTATATTATTCTTGCTTTTAGTTTTTATAACCTTTTTAATTTATTTGTTTTTATTTCTTGCTTTTAATTTTTGTTTTTGTTTTTTTATTTACAAGGATTTAATTTAATTTTATAAAATATTATTTTAAAAATATTTAACTATTTTAACTATAGAAAGGAGGATTTATAGGTAAATAAAAATGAGAGGGTTTAATATTATTGATGGTAAGTTTGTTGTGAGTTTAATAAGGGGCGATGGTATTGGTCCTGAAATAATTGAAAGTGTTTTAAAAATTTTTGATTATATTAATGTTCCTATTATCTTTGAAGAAGTCTTTGCAGGTTTAGAGTGTTATAATAAATTTGGCGATCCTTTACCTATAGAAACATTAAATTCTATTAAAAAGAATAAGATAGCATTGAAAGGACCTACCACTACTCCTAAGGGTGAAGGTTTTAAAAGTGTTAATGTGGCTATAAGGAAAGCTTTGGATCTTTTTGCTAATGTTAGGCCATCTAAAACCATTCCTAATATACCTTCTAAATATGATAATATTGATTTAATTGTTATACGTGAGAATATAGAAGATACTTATCCAGCTGTTGAGTACTATCAAACTCCTGATGTTGTTCAAACTTTAAGGATTACTTCTAAGCAAGGGAGTTATATGGTTAATAAATTTGCTTTTGAACTTGCTAAGAAATTAAATAGGAGAAGGGTTACTTGCGTTCATAAAGCTAATATCCATAAGTTTAGTGATGGAATGTTTTTAAATACTTTTTATGAGATTTCTAAGGATTATAAAGATTTAGTCAGTGATGATATAATAGTGGATAATTTGTGTATGCAATTGGTTAAGAATCCAGAAGACTTTGATGTTTTGGTTTTACCTAATATATTTGGTGATATAGTTAGTGATTTATGTGCTGGCTTGGTTGGTAGTTTAGGACTTGCTTATAGTGGAAATATCGGTTTAAATTATGCGGTTTTTGAAGCTGTTCATGGCTCTGCTCCTGATATCGCTAATAAAAATATCGCTAACCCTTCGGCTATTATTTTAGCTGCTACTTATATGCTAAAATACTTAAATTTATTTGATTTTGCTTATCTTATTGAACAAGCTTTATTTAAGAATTTTGAAAATGGTATTTTTACTAAAGATTTAAAAGGTAATTATTCTACTTCTGAATTTACACAGCACTTAATTAAAAACATTTCTACTTATAAACAAGTATCTTTAAATAATGAAAATAATAAAATAGAATTTAATGATAACAAAAATCAGATTGAAATTAAGGATATTCCAGTTTTATGTGATTCTAAAGATTGGGAGTTATTTGGAGTTGATGTATTTATTGAATGGAATGATTTAAGAACTTTACCTGCTATTCCTTTTGAGTATAAAAGCTTAAGGATAGATTTTATATCTAATAGAGCTACTAAGATATATCCTGACAAAATTTCTGATATAACCTTAGTTAATTGGTATAGATGTAGATATTTAAGTAATTCTAAAATAGATATTAATTTAATTCAGGAATTAGTTAATGAGATTTATAAAAATGGAATTAGGATTTCTCAGTTAGAGTTTTTATATAAAGAAAATAATAAAAATATGTTTTCTCAAGAGTAGTTTTAGTAATTAATTTTTATTTATAAAAAATTCAAAAAAATAAAAAATATGAAAAAAATTGACAAAAGTCAATAAAAATGAATATTTTATTTTAAATTTAATTTTAGGGAGGATAAATTAAAAGGATGTAAAATAAAAGAATTAAGGGGGTAAAAAGGGTAGTTAAGCAATAAGGGGAACAGTGGAAAAACTTATTGCTAAAGCCTTATTTTACCTCCTTAAATAAAAAACAAACCAAAAAGGAGGTAAGGGGTTATGTGGCGATTATTATTATTAGCGGCGCTACTTTCAATGGTAGCGTTAACAACCACATTCGCTGCACCATTTCCTGATGTCCCAGAAAACCACTGGGCATCAAGTGCAGTACAAACACTAAAAGCTAAAGGGGTATTAGAAGGATACCCTGATGGATTATACAGAGGTAAAAGAGCAGCATCAAGATACGAAATGGCAATGGCCTTATCAAGAGTAGTAGCAAAATTAGAGCAATTAGAATCATCATTGCCAGATTTTAGTCAATTTGTTACTAAAGATGATTTAGCAGCAGTAAAGAGAATGGTAGATGAGAATAGACAATATATAGAAGAATTAAATGTAAGAGTAGATGCATTGGAAAAGAAAGTAGGAGAATTAGATAAGAGATTATCTAAATTAGAGAAGGTAACAGTTCATGGCTGGTATGAAATGGCATATGTTAATCAAGGGATAGAAGCAGATCAGGTTGGTAATATAGTAGTAGGAACAACTAGAACAGTTGGATGGCCAGCAAGTACCAGGATATTTACATTTGAATCGACGATGCCATATTCAACAGCATTAGTAGGATGGAATAATGAAGATGTAAAGCCATGGAGTAATTATTTATTTACAAGGAGTTGGAATAATTTACCGATATCTGCTTCAGAAGGTAGTTTAGACGTAGGGTATTTGAAATTAAGAGGGAAGTTAAGTGAAGATTGGATGATGGATGCATTAATAAGTGGAAATAATTTATTATTTATGGGTTTAGGAGCTCAAAATTATCCTGTTTCAGGGGTAAATCTAAGAAGATTATTTACAGGTGAGAGTAGCTGGATAGGACCAACTACGAGAACTCAACAATTAATCTCAGGAGATAATAATACAATAAGATTTGAGACAGTGAAGTTATGGAATAAAGATAAGACATTAAAAATAACATTAGGAGGATTTAATCCGAATATAACAGATAGTTCAGTTTTTGCAGGCGTTCCGAATCCATGGTTATGGGATTCTAAGCCACATTTTGCTGCATATGGATTTAATGTATATCATAAACCAAGTAAATCATTATTTGGAGCGGAATTAGAACATGAATTATATACAGGTACAGTCTCTCAATTTAGTGCTCAAACCAGCAATGTAATAGTTCCTTTAACTTCAACTGAATATGATATGACCCAAAGGGTATTTGGATATGCAATAAACTTTAAATTCCAAAAGGGACACTTTAAGTTAATGTATAATGTTATAGAAGATTCAGCAGAAGAATTTAATATTGGTTTAGGTGCTGGCACTGAAATAATGGGTATTACTACAGGAGCTTTTCTAGGTTCTACTTGGACTTGGCTAACTCCAGATAATCCAGTATTAAATTCCCCTATGTTTGCTGGTAAATACGATTTAGCAGGTAATTTAACACGATTAGGTCCGCAATATCAATCAACAATAGGAGCATCATTTAGATATAATATAAATGACAGATGGGCATTTGATGGGAAGTTTGCTACATCAAGATATCTACCAGTAAAAGAGTTAGGATTAGATACAACAGGTTCAATGTTTGCAGCAAAGATAAGTGGAGCATGGGGTAATACAACATTAAAGGAATATGAAGAAAATTGGAAATTAAATGCAAAGAGCGGATTAGTTAATTTAGAATATATCTCAGTAGATCCAGATTATAGTCCATTTATTGGAATAACTAACTTCTTTGCAGTTCCTAACCCATTCCCAGGTGTAGGGTATTATGACAATCTATATTGGGGACAATTACCATATCCTGTTTATCAACCAGCTCTTAATAGTG
>CAKZQG010000007.1 GCA_937139605.1 uncultured bacterium | reverse complement strand
TGGTGGAGGAGAAAATTCTACAGGTATAAGTATTAAAGCTACTGAAATTACAATGTCTTTAACTGGTAAATATTCTACTATTATTGATTTTTTAAAACAATTATCTGATCAAAATAAAGTCGGTAGTTTAGTTAGAATTAAAACTATTTCTTTTTCGCCATCTAATGTTGAAGTAGGGAAGTCTCCTACTTTAAGTGTTAGTTTAACTATGGAAACTATAGAAATTCAAGGTAGGTGATTTTATGAAATTTAATATTAGTTTTTTATTTAAAAATATTTTATTAAGTCTTATTATAATTAGTGTATTTTATTTAAGTGGTTGTATAAGTCCTGAAAGAATTCAAGAACCAGGTGATTTAACTAAAGATATTAAAATAGAAGAAGCTTCTAATCTGGATATCCCAAGTGAATTAAAAGACGTAGATTCTATTAAAAAGAAATTATCTGAAAAGGTTGTTATTCCTGTTAATAGAGAGACAAAAGATTTTGTCGATCCTTTTATTGCTAAATCTATTAAAGGAATAGAATTACTAAAAAATAAACAACAAACTGACAGTAATAAAGCTGATAAAAATGAAAGTATTCAAGTTACTCAGCAGTCTAAAGTTAATCAGCAAAATCAATCTGAACAGCAAAGTTCCTCTGCTCCTGTTAATTTAGCTACTGAATCTATTACGATGTTTACTTATGAAGGGAGTCTTTCTTCTGCTGATGGACGGAGAGCTATTTTAAGACATACTCCTACTAATAGAAGTTATATAGTTAAAACAGGTACTATTGTAGGAGGATATAAGATTACTGATATTCAAGATAATAATTTAGTTTTAGTTATGGGTTCTGAAAAACTAGTTATACCTAAGAATAAAAAGTAAAAATAAAAATAAGGAGGTGAAAAAATGAAAAAAATAGTTCAATATATTATATTAGCGGTTATTATTTTTAATATAGCATTAGCAGGTACTATCTCTAAAGTTGAAATAAAAGAAATAGATAGTACTGTTAAGATAAGTGTTAATACCTTAGGTGCTTCTAAACCTGTTTTATCAGGTAATGTATTAACTGTTAAATTTAAGGATTCCAATATTAATTTATCACAAACTGACGCAAATTTAATGCCTGGTGGGCCCGTTTCTAAAGTAGAAGTATCTGAAGAAGGAAAAGATTCTTTATTAAAGGTATATTTAAATTATGATGCAGTTAATTTTAAAGTATTTGAAAGCTCTGGTTTTACTGTAATTGAGATAAAAGAAAAGAATCCCCCAGAGCCTGTTGGCCCTAAAACTGTATATTCTGAAAAACAAAATTTAAGAAATTATATTGTATTATCTGCAGCTGAAGAAAAGGAAGTTAGTGTTAAAAAAGAAGAATCTAAAAAAGAAGAAATGAAAGAAGAACCAACAGTAGAAGTTAAAGCTCCTAAGGTTAATACTACTAAATCTAAAAGTAGTACTGAATCTACTACTGTTAAAACAATGCCTACTAAGAAATCTGTAACTTCTTCATCATCAGTTTCTTCTAAAAAAACTGTCACTTTAGATTTAGTTGATGCTACTTTAGTAGATACTGTTAGATTAATAGCGGATACTTTAGGTTGGAATGTATTATTTAGCCCTGAAGTTCAAAAATATCCAGAAAAAATAACAACTAAACTTGTTAATGTTGAAGCTGAACAAGCTTTGAAAATGATATTATTATCTAATGGATTTGATTATAAGATAGTAAATGGGATAGCTTATGTAGCTCCAAAAGATAAATTAGCACAATTCCAGCAAGATGTTAAAGTTTCTGGTCCTATGAAAACTCAAGTTATTAATTTAGAAAATGCTTCTGCTAAAGAAATAGAACCAGTTATTAAATCTTCTTATCCTGAAGCTACTGTTCAAGTTGTTGAGAAAACTAATAGTTTGTTAGTTAAAGCTCCTGTTGATACTATAAGAGAAATAAAGAATTTGGTTGGTCAATTAGATGTACCACCACCTCCTCCACCACCAGTTACACCTCCAACTACTGAAGTAATTAGATTAAATTATGCTAATGCTCAAGAAGTAGTTTCTATGATGGGTGGCTTAGTACCAAAAGAAGCAATAGCAATAGATCAAAGAATGAATTCTTTAATAGTAACAGCTACTCCAGATATAATTGATACTGTCAAATCCTTTATAAAAGCTGTAGATGTTCCGATGCCTCAAGTTGCTATGAGATTACATGTATTGGCTGCTTCTGAAGGAGCTTCTAAAACTTTAGGTGTTAACTGGAACCAAAGTGCAGGTGTTACTTTACAAGAAGGTAAAAAAGATCCAAATGGGGCTATTCAAACTGGGCCTTCTGATTACTTAGGGATTCAATTATTTACAAGGAGTATGCTGAATTTTCAAGCAACACTTAATTATTTAATAAACCAAGGGCAAGTTAAAATATTAGCAGCTCCATATATTATGACTCAAAATAAACAGCAAGCTAATATCCAAATTGGTGAGCAGTTCCCATTAATTTATACTGACTACAGAACTGGACAACCACAGGCTAATTATATTAACGTTGGTATTATACTAAATGTAACTCCAGAGATATCTCCTGATGGTTATGTAACTATGAATTTACAACCACAGGTTTCAGAAGTCGGGGAAATTATAACAGGTACTCAGTTCCCTAGAATCATTACAAGGAATGCTCAAACAACTGTTAGAGTAAAACAAGGGGATACTGTTTTGATTGGTGGATTATTCAGAGAAAGAGAAGCTAATTCATTTAATAAAATACCTTTGCTTGGAGATATCCCAATAATAGGTGAATTCTTTAGAGTTAAGTCAAAACAAAAGGAAATTATAGAATTGATAATAGCTATAACTCCGGTTGTTATGATGGATTTACCTAAGATTGAAGAAAGTGTTCAATATAAGAGATTTGACAATAATAGAAATATGAAAGTTAATGAGCCTACTAAATTTTAGATAAATTTAAAGAATCTATTTGGTTTGATAACATATAAACAAAAAATAAATAAAAGGGAAGCCTTTTGGGCTTCCCTTTTGTTTTATTGTTTTTAGGGGGGGATTTACTACTCAACTGTAAAATTACAATTGTTTTTTTTATATTGCTAATCCTATTTAATTTTTTTAGCCCTCAGTGTTTTGTTGGTTTTCGCTGCTTGAGTCTAAGGCTTTTTTCCAAGCACTTGCGTAGGTTTCTTGAGCATTTTTAGCTTCTTCACGCTTTGATTCTGTTAGTTTATCGAAAATCTGTTTTTTAGCTTCTTTATCCTTTTGAAGTTCTTGGAAATATATATCTTGAACTTGTTTTTTAGCTTCTAATGCTTGTTGGTATTCTTGATTAACTTGTTGAATTCCACTTTGAATTCCTCCTAAAATTACTTGTGCTCCTAATTGTAATAATTGTGGTGGTATTGACATACTTTTATCCCTCCTTTTTTATTTTCTTCTATTTTTTATATATACATTTTTTTTTAAATTAAAGTAATTTATTTGAAAAATTAACATTTTTTTTACATTTGTTTTTAGATTTGTATTGTTTTAGAATTCTTTTTGTTTTATCTACTTATTTTTTAAAGGATAATTGCTTTAAGAATAAAATAATAAAAATATGATATTAATAAAAATATGATATTTTGTTTTTATTTTTGAGGGAACATTTTTAAAAAGGAGGGGGAATTTATGAAGATAGTTACTAGAAAGCAAATGCAGGAAATAGATAAAGAGGCTATTGATAAGATAAAAATTCCTTCAATTTTATTGATGGAAAACGCTGGTTTAGCTGTTCTGGAAGTTATTTATAATAATTATTTAGAGTTAGCAAGAAAAGGGGTTGTTATTGTTTGTGGGAGTGGCAATAATGGTGGAGATGGGATGGTAGTAGCGCGGCATTTATCTTTAAGGGGAATTCCTGTTAAAGTATATTTAGTAGCTAATGAAAGTAAATTAAAGCAAGATCCAGCTTTACAATTGTCTATTTTAAAGAATTTAAAAGTACCTGTTTTTTCAATAGATGATATGGACAATGAAGAAGAAATTCAAAAGTTTTTACAATCAATGAGCTTTGATTTATCTATAAGTGGTTTAGTAGTTGATGCATTGCTCGGTACGGGTGTAAAAGGGGATATTGGAAAAGTTTATTCAAGAGTAATTGAAATTATAAATAAGTATTCTCCTTTAACTATAAGTGTTGATGTTCCTAGTGGGTTAGATGTAGATAATGGAAAGTTTTTGGTATTAGAACCTGTTAGGGCAGCTGTTACTGTTACTTTTGCTTATCCTAAATTGGGGTTCTTTTTATATCCTGCTTATATTTATGTAGGAAAGCTTGTTGTTGCTAATATATCTATCCCTTATTATATGGATAAAATACATAACCCTAATTATAATTTAATATTACCGTTTGATGTGGTTAATAAGATTCCGAATTTTTTACCGAATTATCATAAGTATAAGGTAGGAAGTGTTTTAGTGATTGGAGGGAGTTTAAAGTATACTGGTGCTGTAGCTTTAGCTGCCAAAGCTGCTAAGGCTGCTGGGAGTGGAATGGTTTTTGCTTTAGTAGATAAATCTATTCATTCTATTGTAGCCTCTAAATTATTAGAAGAAGTGGTAGATTTTTATGATAAATCTAATTATGAAGATATTCTAAATAGTTATTATTCCAAGGTTTCTGTTATTGTATTTGGTAATGGGATTGAAGATAATTCTATTAATTTTAATATATTAAAGCATATATTGACTAATTTTGAGGGAGTTTTAATAATTGATGGAACTGGAATAAATATGTTTTATGATTATTTTATTAAAATGAAAAATGAATTTAGTACTAAAGTTTCTAGAATTGTTTTAACCCCTCATAGTGGAGAATTATCTTTATTCTTTAGTAAAGCTAGTGATAAAGTAAAAGTTTCTAATTTAACCGATTTTGATAGATTAAGTAGTTCATTAAGATTAGCTAATTTAATACCTAATAGCGTTGTAGTTTCTAAGGGAAACCCTACTTTTATTTCTTATTATGCTAATGGGGTTGATAATGTATGGATAAATTTAACTAATGGTTTAGCTTTAGCAAAAGCTGGTAGTGGGGATGTTTTAGCAGGAATTATTGGAGCTTTTGCTTCTATGCTTAAGAACTCTATTAGTAAAAATTTAATTAAAGATGAAGTGGTAGAAGCTATAAAGATGGGGGTATTTATTCATGGTTTAAGCGGACAATTAGCTAAAAAAGAATTAACTACTTTTTCTGTCTCTTCTGAACAAATTATTAATTATATACCTAAGGCTTACAGTTTTCTATTTGAGAAATATGCTTCTAATATTAATTTAAATACTTCTCTTGTTTCTTCTAAATCAATTATTGAATATAACTCAATTTTAGAAATATAGTTTTTTAGTTTTTATTATGAAATTTAAGTATTTAAATATTGATTTAAAAAAGGGTTATAAAAATATTGCAAACATTTATGAGCTTAATAACCATTTAATGACGTTTTATTTAGATATATATTGGAGAAAAATTATGGTTAAAGATATTTTTGATGATATTAGTAAGAAAAGTTTTAATGATGTTATTAATTTTATTGATATTTGTGTTGGTACTGGAGATTTATTGTTTGAATTCAAAAATTTTATAAAAAATAAAAACTTAAATATTAATTTTAATTTTTTAGCTTTAGATTTTTCTTTTGATATGATAAAATTAGCTAAACAAAAATATTTGTTAAAAGATGTATTTTTTATTTTAGCTGATGTATCTAAAATACCTATTAAAGATAAAAAAATAGACATAGCTACTATATCCTTAGGTATAAGGAATCTAAAAACTAATGAGGAATTATTTGAAAAAAGGTTTAAAGAAATACATAGGGTAATAAAGGATGGTGGAGTTTTTTGGGGGCTTGAAACCTCTAGACCCCCTAATAAGTTTATAAGGTTTTTTAGTGATTTATTTACTGCCTATATTGCTACTAATATAGCTAAGATTGTATCAAAGAATATTGAGGTTTATGGGTATTTAGCAGATAGTATTAGAGCTTTCTATGAACCACATGAATTTAAAAATTTCTTTTTAGAAAAAATTAAATTTAAGGAAGTTAGTTATAAACTCTTAACTTTCGGGGTAGTTGCTATCCATAAAGCTATTAAATAAAAATAAAAATTATTATGGGAGTTAAAGAAGTAAAAGAATTTTTGAAAAGTAATAATATAGATGTTAATTTTAATACTATTTTAATCACTGGTACCAATGGTAAGAGTTCTACTTCTCATTTGGTAAATTTATTCTTAATGAAATTTAGTAAATTATTAAATTTAGATTTAAAAGTAGGTTTGTTTTCTAAACCACATATCTTAAAGATAAATGAAAGAATAAAGATTAACTACTCTGATATTAATGATAGTGATTTTAATAATTTAATTACAAAAGTTAATGAATTAAAGAGTAATGTAAATTTAAATTGGTTTGACGAGTTAGTTTTAGTTGCTATTTTTTATTTCTTAGAAAATAAAATCGATTTGGGGATATTTGAGATAGGAATTGGGGGTAAATATGATTCTACTAATGCTTTAGATTCTATTATAAATATTATAACTAATATAGGTTTAGAGCATACTGAAATTCTAGGAAATTCTATTAAATCCATTGCTTATCAAAAGTCTGGGATCATTAAAAATAATTCTTTTACTTTGACTTTCGCTAATAAAGGATTTAAAACTATTTATAATCAATCTATTAAAAAAAATTCTTTTATCCTTAATTTAAATAAAATTTTTAGGATTAATTTGGTTAGTATTAATATACAAACTGATAAATTAGATCAATTTAAAATTAAGTTTAGCTATTTGGTTAAATTTATACCTGATAAAAAATTGATAAAAAAAATGAATAATAAGGTTTTTAAAAATTTTGAGTTTTCAAAAGAAGTGTTTGAAAATTTGTATGAAATTTTAAAATTATTTTTTAAAGATGGAGTTATTATTGATTTTTATAGTCCATATTTGATTAAGAACTATTTAATAGCCTTTGTTTGCTCTATTTTGTATCTTATCTTAGATAAACGTTATAAAGAAATTATTAACAATAAGCATTTTTTTAAAAAAATATTAACTAATCTTTCAATTGATTTTGAATTCCTAGGAAGATTTAATATCTTAAGAATTAAAAATTCATTTTTATTATTAGATAGTGCTAAAGATATTTTAGCATTAGAATATATTTTGAAATTATTTTTTTATAAGCTTTATAAAACAATTTGTGATAATTTTAAAAGAAAAATTAAAATTAGTTTAGTTTTTAGTTTTTCTAAAGGAAAAGTTTTTCAAAAATTTCAAAATATTTATAAAATTATTTATAAGAATATTGATAAAATAGAAAGTATTTATTTCCTGGAGCATCTTATTGAACAAAAGGCTCAAGATTCTTCTATTCCTTTTAATAGTTTTTATGTTAATTTAAAAGAAATATCTAATTCTGATTTTAATGTTTTATCAAAGTTAAAAAATTTAGGAAAATTAAATGAAGAAAAGCTTTTTGAATTAATTAATTTAAATGAATTTATTTTTATAACAGGTTCTGTTTATTTTGTTGCTAATGTTTTTGAATTATTAAATAAAAATTTTATAGAAATTAAATAATAATCAAGGAAAGGAAAAATATTTATGAAGAAAGTAATTATAAACGATGAAGAAATTAGTTTATCTTTTGAAACTAATGTTAATTTAAATAATTTAGCTAAATTAATTAAAGAGTTTATTAAGGAATTAGGGGAGGATATAAATAGAGATGGATTAAAAAGGACTCCTGTAAGGGTTGCTAAGGCCTGGGCTTACCTTACTAAGGGATATTTCCAAACTTTGGATAAAGTAATAGGTAAAGGGATTTTTGATGCTACTCATGATGATATGATTATAGTTAAGGATATTGAGTTTTATTCATTATGTGAGCATCATCTGCTTCCGTTTTTCGGAAAAGTACATATTGGTTATATCCCTGATAAAAAGATCTTAGGGATATCTAAGTTCGGAAGAATAGTTGATATGTATTCCCGTAGATTACAAATTCAGGAAAGGTTAACTTATCAGATAGCTGAGGCTATAAATACTTCTGTTAATCCATTAGGGGTTGCTGTTGTTATTGACGGAGTTCATTTATGTATGATGATGAGAGGAATTGAAAAACAAAATGCAAGAACTGTTACAAGCTGTATGTTAGGGGTATTTAAAGAAAATATTAAAACCCGTGAGGAATTTTTAAACTTGATAAATACTTCGATTAAACTTTAATTAATATTTTATGATAAAAGTTTTATTAAGTGGTGTTGGAAGGAGAGTGGAATTAGTTAATTTTTTTAAAGAAAACGGTTTTTATGTTATTTCATTAGATATTGATTTAACTGCTCCTGCCTTGTATTTCTCTAATAAATTTTATAAAAACTTTAAATTTAATGATCCTTATTTTATTTCTAATATTGTTGATATAATTAACAAAGAGGGTATTGATATAGCTTTTAGTTTAATAGACCCTGAATTACCTATTTTTTCTGAAAATAAAGATATTTTAAAAAATGTTTTTAGATTTTTTCCTGATTATAATGTAGTTAATATAACTTATAATAAGCTTTTGTTTTTTGAAGTTTTTTCTAAATTAATAAAAAATAATATAATACCTACTTTGAATTCAAGTGCTCTTTTTAGTGAAAATTCTAATGAGTTAAATAGTTTTATTGAAGAAGTTATAGATGATGATTTTTTGATTATTAAACCTATTTGGGGATCTTCTTCTTTAAACGTTTTTAAATTAAAAAATGTTTTTAAATATTTTAATAACTTAGAAAAAGCTATTTCTTATTTTAAAAATATTATTTCTATTTTAGATTTAGATTATAGAAGTTTTATAATTCAAAAGTATATAAATTTTAATGAGGAAATAACAGTTGATATTTTTTTTGATACTGGAGCTGATTTAGTAGAATTATGTCAGAGAAAAAGGTTAAAAGTAAGGGCGGGTGAAGTTGAAAGAGCTGTTACTGTTAAATATAATTTCTTAACTAATTTTATTTTATATTTATCAAGGTTGCTAAAAGATAATAATTTTAAATTTATTGGGCCAGTTAATTTTCAATTCTTAATTAAAGATGAAGAAAATTTTTATTTAAGTGAGGTAAATACTCGTTTTGGAGGAGGATATCCTTTATCTTATTATGCTAATGCTAATTTCTTTGAGCATATTAGGAATATTACCTTAGGTAAAAGTATATCATATCCTTTAGATAGTAGATACCAACAAAATTTATTTTTATTGAGATATGATAGCTCTTTTATAATAGAAAAAATAATTTAATGTTTTTATTTATTTTTTTTTAGTTTATTTTCGTTTGATTTATTTAAATTTTCATTTTTTTGAGCTTCTTCTATTTTAGTTTTTGCTGCTATGCTATCTGGTATCACTTGAAGTATTAGATTATATATTTCAATTGCTTTGTTTTTATCTTTTTTTTGATTTAAGTAAATGTCTCCTAATCTAAGTAATGCTATATATCCGTTCCCTAATAATTTAGGATCTAGATTATATGTTAAGTTATATGTTTCTATTGCTTTATCTATTTCATTAGTCATTTCATATGCATATCCTAATAGGAATATTAGATCAGGATATTGGATTAAATTTTGGAATCTTTCTAGTTTAGATATTGTTAGTTGGTAATTTTGTAATTTATTTTGTAGTTTTGCATAGTATTCTAGGGCAATAGGATCATTTGGAGTAATTGATAATGCTCGATTTATATTAGATATTGCTCTTTCATTTAATCCTTTTTCATAATATACTATACTTAACCCAGTATATATAGATGAGTATGAAGCGGGGAAAAATAAGGCATTTCTAAAATTATTTAACGCCTCTTCTAGATAGCTCTCCTTTGATTTCCCTTCGCTTGTATAATATAAAAATAAATTAGAATATGCATTAAGTAATGAAAGATATTGATATACCTTATCATTCTCTAATATTTGATTATTTTTAGATATTAATTCTTTTGTGTATTCATAGTAAGATTTATCAATTGAGTTTATTGTTTCTTGTAGTTTATTTAATTGATAAGCACTTGCCAAATAAAATATATATGCAGCACTATTTCCTGCATCCTTCTTTATTAGATCATAACAATAATTATAGCACTTCTCAAATTCTTCATTGTAATAATAATTAAATATTTTGTTTGTTTCATATAAATTTAGTTCATTTATCTTGTATATTGCTTCATTTTTATTTATATTATTATTTAATGTTTTAAATTGTTCTTGAGTTTGACTTTCTTCTTCTGCTTTTGGAATATTTGTAAAATTTAGTATTAATGAAATTATTAATGCAATTGATATTATAATTTTAAATAGTTTATTTTTTGTAGTTAGTTTTTTTATATTTTTTATCATAAATTTTCTCCTTTAAATTTTAGTTTTATTTTAATTTAGTTTTTTAGTAAAGACCTATCATTTCTTTTATGTAATCTTCTGCCATTTCCATTGGATTATATGGGGGATCCCATACTACGTTTACACTAACTTTTTGAAAACCTTTGTATCCTTTTACTGCTTCTTCTATTTGGTTTAGCATAGCATCTCCCCATGGGCAATATGGCGTTGTTAATGTTACATCTATTTCTAGTTCCTTTTTATCTAAATCGTATCTTATATCATATACTAATCCTAAATCTACTATACTTAGACCTAATTCTGGATCTTGTATTGGAATTAACAGATCTAAAATATCCTTTATTATTGGGTCATCTATATTTTTTAAATCTCTTCTCATTCTCAACACTCCTTTTATTAGTATATAATCTTCTTTTATATTATTAATCACAAAATAAGCAAAATCCTTTTTTAAAAAATCAAAAAATAACTAATATAAAAAATAGGCGAATCATAAAAGAATGAAAACAGAATTTAGGGAAAATAGTCTTTTGGGAGGGTTAGGGAGTAGTCTTTATTAAGCTATATAACCATCTTCTGGATCATCTGGGCAATTTGGACAGTCTTTTGATATTAAGATATAACCATCTTCTGGATCATCTGGACAATTTGGACAGTCTTTTGATATTAATGATTGACAATCTCCATCTCCTGGATCATTGGGATCGCAAGGACAAGAAGCAAACACATTATAAGAAAATAACACAGTTGTCAAAGCTGCTAAAGAAAGAACAGCTTTTAAAGTTTTCAAATTAAAAACACCTCCTTAAGCATACTTTTGGATATAATATAAAAAGCGGGATATAAAATATGAAAAAAGATAGTAGAAAATAAATTATTAATAAAACCTAACCCTCCCACTGTATTATAGTTATTCTATTTTTTTTTGAGCTTTCCTCTTTGGGTTTTTATTTTTTTTTATTTTTATATAAAATATTTCTTAATTTTATTGATTTTTGTCAATAAATTTTGAAGTTTTTCTCTAAGGAAAATTAGTAACAAAATTATAAAATAATAAATAGGAAGATTTTTTATGGTTAAAAATAATAGACAATTTATATTGTTTATTATATCTATTGTATTAATTTTGATAATTTACTTTGTAGTAGATATATTTTATTTGGATTTACCACCGTATTCTATTAATTTGAAAGAAGTTAATACTTATATATATTTTCAAAATAACGTTTATATTGAAGTTTACTCATTTTTAACCTATAGATCTAATTTTTGGCTGAAAACCCCTTTAAGAGGAAATAAAATAAATTTAATATTTCCTTTCCAAAAATCTAATATCAAACAGATACAAACTTATGATTATAAGGGGTTTAAGACCTTAGAATTAATAGATAATCAATTTCAAGGAACTATAGATTATAGGGATATTGAAAATGAGTTGAAGTGTTTAATACATTTAAAAGCGCATTTAAATACAAATGAATATATACATTATTTAGATTAATATATACATTATTTAGATTTGCCTGCTTTTTGGTCTAGTAATTCTGAGGTTTTTCATTATGTTATGTTTTCTAAAGATTCTAAAATACTTTTTTTAAGTATTTTCCCTAGTCAAATAATTGAAAAGGATAATATTTATTATTTAAAAATAGAAAATAAATCTAAACAACCTTTAAAAATAAAAATTTTTTAAACTTATTTTAAAAAATAGTTTAAAAAGCAAGTGAGTGGAAGGGGGTCAGGGGGGATGCTATTTTCATGTAGTATTTATTCAGGACTAGGATTCTTTGAATAATTTTACTTTTTCTTATTATTTTTTTGTATATCCTTCTTATATTGAAAAATTTTTAAATATGTCAGATAAGCTTTTAGAGGAGGGAAAAATATGGAGAAAATATAGAAAATATTATAGAAAGGGAGTATCAATGGTTGTGGGCTTTATTATCAATTTTTTTATTGCAGAAATTAATGCTAACCTTAATAAGAAAATTTATAACATACATGAAAGGAATTTATTACTTAGATTTTATGTTACTATGACATTTTTGATTGTAATTTTTGGTTTATTTTTTAACTGTTAGCTTATATTAGTGAGTATGGGGAACGGTTTTGGAAAGAAATTTATTATTATTATACCTTATGGGAAGGAAGAACATTTTTTATATTCTTTTTAGGGGTTGTGAGTATTTTATTTTCAATATTTTACTTTTATACATATTCTGAAACAAAGAAGAAGCTAACAAAGAAATCCTAAAATAAGTTAATAAAAAAAAACTAAAGTTAATAATATTTTTATAGTATTCTGATATTTTTAATTTTAATTTTGCTTATTTTTTTAAGAGTTAGTTTATGTTAATAACTATAGAGAACAGTTTTAGCTAGAAGTTTATTATTATTATATGAAGGATACTTTTTTATATACTTTTTAGGTTTTTTTGGTTTTTCTTTTTAATGTTTTAATTTTATGCATGTTTTGAAATAGAAAAGAAATTAGGGGAAAAATTCCTATTAAAGAAAATTAAAAATCTATTTTTATTAATTTAGTTTGTTTTTATTTATTTTAGTGTGATTAAGATTTTTTAATAATATCTGGAATGTCTATAAATGATACTTCTATTACTAACTTCCATTCCTGTTTATAACATTTAATAACTTTAAAATCTGTAACTTTTCCATAGTCTCTTTCTATGGCCTTTTTGGTATACTCTATGCAAGTATTTATATTATCATCATCGCACCATTTGTAACTTGTAATTATTCTTTTTGGTTGTACTTCATCAAATTGGGTAACAACATGTATTTTAGTATGCGTTTCTTGACAATACTCAACTATTTTTATATTATAAAATAAATCAAATTCAAAAGTATTATCACTAGGGCTATTGTTACAGCGGATGGTTACTTGGTTAGTAGGGAGAGTTATAATATTATTATTAACAAAGTTAAAAAATAACAATTAGAAGTAAATAAAGCAAATTTAAATAGATTTTTGTAATAGGAATAAAAATAGCTTAGAAAGCATCTTATATTTTTGTAAGTTAGAGGGTTTTGGGTTTTTTTCTTAATTTGAGTCCTTTAATGTGTTTTGGAAGAATAGATAAAATATAGGATTTTTAGAGAAAGAATCAATAAATTAATTTAAAAATATTTGTTTGTAAAATTTTATTATAAATTTATTTTTATTTTTAAAGATAATAAAAATTTTTTAATGATGTTATTTTTAATATTTATATGGGATTTGTTAGTAAAGATTTAATTTTTTGGAGTTTAGGGTTATGAGTTATACCGGGGATTCTACCTCTTTTAGTAATAGGTTTATCATTTACCATTTTTAAATCCATTGTCATTTGGATTTTATTATAAGAGGCAATAAAAGAGCCTACCCCAAATATATCTGCCCCTGCTTGGTTTAATAACCTTATTCTTTCGGGATCTAATCCTCCAGAAACTACAATCTTAACATCTTTAAATCCTTCTAAATCTAATTTAGCTCTTACTTCTTTAACTAATTCTGGGGTTACTCTTCCTCTTTCTTTAGGAGTATCTAATCTAATAGCATACAAATTTTTTCCCATTTCTTTAAAATATTTTGCAATCCTTATAGCTTCTTCTACTTCATCTTTAAAAGTATCAACTAAAACTATTCTAGGTAATTCTTTTTCTACAAATTGATCGTATATTTTAGCGGCTTCTAGGGTATCATTTAAGATAATAATGAAAGCATGAGGCATGGTTCCTTTAGGCTGCTTTTTATATAATTTAGCTGCTAATATACAACTAACGTCATCAGCACCTCCTATTAGTGCTGCTCGTTCCATAACAGGAGCAACGGCGGGATGTACAAATCTAGCTCCAAAGGATAATACTACTTTATCCTTAGCTTCATTTTTACACAATCTTGCGGCAGTTGCCCAGTTACTACTACTTGCTAAAATCCCTAATATTACTGTTTCTAGATATCCAAATTGACTGTACTTAGCTCTTATTCTCATAACTACTTCATAAGGCTCAAATTCATCTCCTTCTTTTAATGATTCTATTTCTAAGTGTTTATCTTTTAATAAAAATAATACTTCTTGTAATCCTGCAAAGACCCCGTAATCATTTGCAAAGATTTCAGCTACTACCTCTGTATCTATTTTATTAACTTTTTCTAGTAAATAAGCGCTTCTTATAAAATAAATATCACTAGTTAATCCGGATAATATTTCTTCATGAGTAGCACTAAATAATCTATTATTATCGGTTTCTAAATTCATTACTTTATTATAAAGATTTTCAAAATACATTGTAAATATCCTCCTCTCTCTTTATTTTGATTAGTTTTAAAGTTTTTATTTTAAAAATTAAAAATTAAAAATTTAAGTAGGGTAATAATCCATGTAGTCCGCCTTCTCTACCAAATCCGCTTTCTTTATAACCTCCAAAAGGAGAGGCTGGATCAAATTGGTTATAAGTGTTAGCCCAGATAACTCCTGCTTTTATTTGTTTTGATAATTCTAATAGTCTAGAAGGATTATTAGTCCATACACCTGCAGATAATCCATAAAAAGTATTATTTGCTTTTTCTATTGCTTCTTTTGGATCTCTAAATGTTAAAATAGCTAGAACTGGCCCAAAAATTTCTTCTTGCGCTATTTTATTAGACTGTGAAACATTAGTAAAGAATGTAGGAGGATACCAGTACCCTTTAGATGGTAATTTACATTCTAATTGATAAATATTACAACCTTCATTTATTCCTATTTGTACATATGTTTTAATTTTTTCCAATTGCATTTTGGAATTAATTGCTCCCATATCTGTGTTTTTATCTAAAGGATTCCCAATTCTTATTGTTTTTATTCTATCTTTTAATTTATGAATGAATTCATCTAATATTGATTCTTGGATTAATATTCTAGATGATGCACAACATACATGTCCTTGGTTAAAATAAATTCCTCTTATAACAGCTTCTATAGCTTGATCTAATGGAGCATCTTCTAAGATAACTAATGGTCCTTTACCTCCAAGTTCTAAAGTTACTTTTTTGTTTGTTCCTTTTATTGATTTTAGGATTAATTTTCCTACTTCTGTAGATCCTGTAAATGCTATTTTATTTATTAAAGGATGTTTTACTATTAAAGATCCTGTATATCCATCTCCATTAACTATATTAACAACTCCAGGAGGTAAATCTGCATCTTGAATTATTTCTGCTAAAAACATAGCGGATAAAGGTGTTAATTCTGCAGGTTTGATAACTACAGTATTTCCTGTAGCTAAAGCGGGAGCAATTTTCCACGCTAACATTAAAAATGGAAAGTTCCAAGGTATTATTTGCCCAACTACTCCTATTGGTTTAGCATCTTTTAGTACATATTCTAATTTATCTGCCCAACCTGCGTAGTAAAAATAATGTTGAGCAGCTTGAGGTATATCAAAATCCCTTGTTTCCCTTATTGGTTTCCCATTATCCATTGTTTCTATTATTGCTAGTTCTCTTGATCTTTCTTGAATTAATCTTGCTATTCTGAATATGTATTTTGCCCTTTCTGTAGGTTTAAGTTTAGACCAGTATTTATCAAAAGCTTCTTTTGCGCTATTTACTGCTAAATCTATTTCCTTTTGATCTGCATAAGCTATTTCTGATAAAACTTCTTCAGTTGCTGGATTTATTGTTTTAAAATACTTATTAGAACTAATCCATTTACCACCTATAAATAAATCATATCTTTCTTTTATTTTTATATAAGAATTATCTTCTAAAGATGTTGAATAGTCCCAAACATTATAAAAGCTTAATTCAGGAACTTCTTTTAATTTTGATTCTTTTATTTGACTTAACTTTTCTTCTAATATTTCTTCTTTTAAGTTTTTTCCATTTGATTCTATTGTTTTTTCTATATCTTGCATATTTACATTTTCTTCTATTTTTTTATTTTGTTTCATAAAAATAATCACACCCCTTTAATTTAAATTTATCTATTTGATTTTAATATTTTTTTAATCTTTAGAGAAGTAATCTTCATTTTGATATCTACCTGTTTTTTCTTTAATTATTTGCATTAGAATATCATTTAATAGTGAGCTTGCACCTATTCTAAAGAGTGTTGGAGTTATGAAATAATCTCCTAAAGTTTCATTAAGAACCACTAAATATTTTAGAGCTTCTTTTGCGGTTTTTATGCCTCCTGCTGGTTTAATCCCTATTTTTTGCCCTGTGTAATAATAATAATCTTTGATTGCATATAACATAACTAGGAAATCTTGTAAAGTAGCAGCAGGTGAGATCTTACCTGTTGAAGTTTTTATGAAATCTGCACCAGATAATATAGCTAATAAACTGGCTTTTTTAACTTGATCATATGTAGCTAATTCCCCTGTTTCTAAAATTACTTTAAGTTTGGCGTTATACGATAAGCACAATTCTTTAGCTTTAGCTATTTCATCATAAACTATATCATATTTCCCACTTAGGAAAGCATTTCTGTTAATAACTATATCAACTTCATCTGCTCCTTGTTTTAAGGAATATTCTGTATCTTTGAGTTTTACATCTAAGCTTGTTTGGGAACTAGGAAAATATGTTGCTACAGTAGCAACTTTTATATTGGTATTCTTTAAGGAATCTTTTGCAACTTTTACTAATGAAGGATAAACACATACTGCTGCTACTGATGGGATATCAGGATCTGAATGTGGTCTTTTGGCTTTTTCACATAGCATTTTAACTTTACTAGGTGTATCTTTCCCTTCTAACGTAGTTAAATCCATACAACTTATTAAAATTTTTAATCCTTTTATTTTGGAGTCTTTTTTTATACTCCTTTTTGATAGAATTTCTATTCTTTCGTTTAGCATTTTTGAATCTACAGGATAGTATAAGTCTTTAAGGGTTTTTTTAATATCTTTAAAAGAGTTTAATATTAAAGTCATTTATAAAACCACTCCTTATTTTGATTTTTTTGTTATTTTTTATTTTATTTTTTGTTTTCCTATTTTTTTATTATAAATTAATTTTTAAAATCCTTTAGTAGTTTTAATAAAAAAGCAGGATAATATTGTTATAATATCAAAAATTAATAGTAAGGGGAATTGAATTATTATGATTTATAATAAATTTAAAGATGTAATTGAAGAAATAAGCAGTATATTTTTTACTTCAAAAAATATATTGAAGTTGATATTTAGTTGTTTATTATCAAAGGGGCATTTATTAATAGAGGATGTTCCTGGAGTAGGTAAGACTACACTATCTAAAATAATAGCAACATCCTTAGATTTAACATTTAAAAGAATCCAAGGAAGTCCTGATTTATTAGCAACTGATATAACTGGTTTGAGTATATATAATCCTAAAACAATGGAATTTGATTTTAAGCCAGGGCCAGTTTTTACTAATATATTATTAGTAGATGAAATAAATAGGATACCTCCTAAATCTCAGAGTGCACTTTTAGAAGTAATGGAAGAACGTCAGGCTACCATTGATGGAAAAACTTATATTTTACCTATCCCTTTTTTTGTTATAGCTACTGAAAATCCTTTAGAATTAGCGGGTGCTTACCCTTTAATAGAAGCACAACTAGATAGATTTCTAATGAAAATAAACCTAGGTTACCCTTCTAAACAAGAATTATTTAAAATAGTTGATTTATATTTATGGAGTAATTCTAATTATAGTATTCAAAGGAAAATAAATAAAGATGATATTTTACAAGCTTTTGAAGAAGTGAAAAAAATATATATTGAACAAAATATTGTCGATTATGTTATAAATATATTTGATTTATTACATAATGATAATAGAGTTTATTTACCACCAAGTCCAAGAGCTTTACTACATTCTTTAAGAGTTGCTGGTAGTTTTGCATTTTTAGAAGGTAGGGACTATGTTATTCCTGATGATATTAAAAATACTTTACCTTTTGTTTTGGCTCATAGAGTTATCTTAAAAGATTATAATAAATATTCCGATTTATTGAGATTTGTTATTGAAGTAATAAATAAAGTTAATGTTCCAATAGTTAATAATAAGATAATAAAATAATTAAAGAAGGATTAATTAAAATAAAAGGGGGTATTTTATGGCTACTGAAATATTATCAATAGATCAATTATTGAAAATAGCAATTGAAAGAAATGCAAGTGATTTACATATAACTGCTGGCTTACCTCCTATGTTAAGAATAGATGGGAGATTAACACCTACTGAGTTTCCTCGACTTAAACCTGAAGATACCAGAAGATTAATATATGCTATACTTAATGATAAGCAGCGAGAAAAATTTGAAAGAGATTTGGAATTAGATACTTCATATGGTATAGCAGGTTATGGGAGATTTAGATTAAATGTATTTAAGCAAAGGGGAGCAGTGTCTGCTGCTTTTAGATCTATTCCTAATATTATTAAAACTCCTTCTGAATTAGGGTTACCTGATATAGTTAATGAATTAGCTAAAAAAAGAAGTGGATTGGTTTTAGTAACGGGACCTACTGGGGTAGGAAAATCTACTACTTTAGCCGCTATAATTGATATAATAAATTCTACAAGGAATGAACATATCTTAACAATAGAAGATCCTATAGAATTTATTCATACTCATAAAAAATCAATGATAAATCAAAGGGAATTAGGGGTTGATACTTATTCATTTGCTAATGCTTTAAGATCTGCTTTAAGAGAAGATCCAGATGTTATATTAGTTGGGGAGATGAGGGATTTAGAAACAATTAGTGGAGTATTAACTGCTGCTGAAACTGGGCATTTAGTTTTATCTACTTTACATACAATAGATGCACCTCAAACTATAGATAGAATAATAGATGTATTTCCTACTCATCAACAGCAACAGGTAAGAATTCAATTAGCGGGAGTTTTGGAAGCTATAATTAGTCAGCAGCTTATTCCTTCTGCTACAGGTAGTGGTAGGGTTTTAGCTTGCGAAGTGCTAATAGCTAATGCTGCTGTTAAAAATATAATAAGAGAAGGAAAAGTACATCAACTTAAAGCTATTATGCAAACTAATAGGCAAATTGGAATGCAGACTATGGATCAAGCTTTATATGATTTATGGAAAGAAAATAAGATAACAGCTGAAGAAGCTATCGCAAGATCTAGTAATCCACAAGAAATGAAAGCACGTGTAGGGTCTAGAGAATAGAATATCTTATTAATTTTGATATTATCATTAGGTAGGTGAATTTTTAGTGAGTGTATCCAAAGTATTAAAAAAAGAAAAAAAAGGGAAATTGTTTAATTATGTTGCCTATGATCAACAGGGATCAAGATATGCAGGTTTTATTGAAGCATTAAATGAAAAAGAAGCTATAAAGCTATTGAATTCATTTGGATATACTAAAGTAAAAGTAGGGGAATTAAAAAGTTTTCAATATTTTTTTATAAAGAATTTTGTTAAATTGACGAAAAATGATGTTATGTTATTTACGCGGATGGTAAGTGAAATGCTTAAAGCTGGTTTCCCAGTTTCTCGTTTGTTTGATGTTATTGCACTAACTACTACTAATAAAAAATTAGCGCTTATTTGTTTAGTTATAAAAGAGAACTTAAGGAGCGGATATGCTATAAGTAATGCTTTAGAAAGATATACTGATATATTTTCTCCTATTTATGTATCTTTAATAAAAATAGGGGAAAAAACGGGGCAGTTATCTGATATTATGGATGAATTAGCTAAGTATACTGAAGAAGAATATAAAGTTAGAACTAAATTGATTTCTTCCTTAATTTATCCTTTATTGATTATAATAGTAAGCATATTAATAACTTGGGGATTAATTGTTTTTATATTTCCTAAATTATTTGAAATATTGCAAGGTTTTGAAGTAGAAATTCCTTTATTAACTAAAATTTTATTAATAGTTTCTAATGTTTTAGGGAATCCTATAATTTTAGCTATTGGCTTTGTTGGTGGATTTTTTATTTATACCTTATTAAGGATTTTTGAGGAATTGTCCCCTGCTTTTAAGGAAAAAATTGAGTTATTTTTATTTAGTTTGCCTTATATTGGGAATATTATGTATAAGATATATGAATTAAGGTTAGCTAGAGCTTTTTTATTAATTTATAGAAGTGGGATGTCATTTTTAGAAGGCCTAAAAAATCTAGAAGAATCTTTTAATAGTGGGATATTAAAAAAAATTATAATTAAAATGCAAAGATTTTTAAAAGAAGGAGAGTATCTAACAGTTGCTATGTATAAAACTAAATTTTTTGATCCATTTTTTTTGGATATGGTTAAAACAGGGGAAGAAACAGGAGAGTTAGATAGATTGTTAGATAAAATATGTTATAATTTGGAATTTGAAATAAAAGAGAAAATAGATGTGTTATTATCTTTATTTGAACCTATGTTAATAGTTTTTGTAGGTTTTATTGTTGCTATTATTTTACTAGCTGTATTTTTACCGATAAGTAGTATTATACAAGGGGTAACAAGATTTTAGTAGAATAATAAAAAGGGGTTTGGCGACGTAGCCAAGTGGCAAGGCAGGGGCCTGCAAAGCCTTGATTCCCGGGTTCGAATCCCGGCGTCGCCTCTATTTATTATGACTAATAAATCAAAAATAAATATTTTTCTAATAATCATTATTGTTTTTCAATTTGTATATATATTTTATTTAGAAAAAGCTAATACTCAAAAAGCATATACTGAGCATGAAGAAAAAGTTATAAATGCTATAAATAAAATAAAGCTATCGGTTGTTAGAATAGATGCATGGTCTACTGAAGGAAAACCTAAGGAATTAGGTTCTGGGATAATCTATTCTAAACAAGGGCATATTATCACAAATGCTCATGTGGTTAAAGATACTGAAGTAATTACTGTAACTTTTTATGATGGGAAGAAAAAAACAGCTGTTTTAATAGATTACTCAGATCAGTATGATATAGCGGTTTTAAAGGTAGATCCTAGTAATTTGAATTTAGTTCCTGCTAATTTTGCAGATGCTTCTAAATTAAAAATTGGGCAAACTGTTGTAGCTGTTGGTAATCCTTTGAATTTTGGTTGGACTGCTACCTCTGGTATTGTTAGCGGTTTAAACAGAAATATAAAAGCTGATAATAGGATTTATGAAAATTTGATTCAAACTGATGCTGCTATTAACAGAGGTAATTCTGGGGGACCATTAATTAATTTAAATGGAGAAGTAGTTGGAGTTAATACTTTAGTTTATAGAGGAAAAAGTGGTGCTGAGGGTATGGGATTTGCTATTACTTCTAATAGAGCAAGATATGTTGCAGAAGATATATTAAAAGGACATAAACTAATACCTACTAGAGCTTGGTTAGGTATTGAGCCTATTGAGATTACTCCTGCTTTGGCTGAAAGATATGCTTTCCCTGTTAATTACGGAATTTATGTTAAAACAGTCTATCCTGATAGCCCTGCTGAAAAATATGGAATTTCTCCTGGTGATATTATTATTAAAATAAATGATCAGTTAGTAGATAGTATTAGTAAATTTAAACTATTAGTTGAATCTAAGAAACCAGGAGATTATATAACTGTAACTTTATATTCTGGTAGTGTTAGAAAAGTTATTAAGGTTAAATTAGATGTTAAAAGTAAATAATATTTTAAAGTAAATAATGGGGGTATGTATTATGGAAGGTAGTTTAATTAATTATAATTTTGGTTATTTTTTTATATTTTTTATAACTGGTTTTGCTATATTTTTTAGTATTTTTGATTTAATTATTCCGTTAATACTTGCTCCTAAGGATTGGGAAGATAGGAATCAAAAAACAAAGATTTTAAAAAAATGGAGATATAAACCCTATGAATCAGGGGAACTTTCTCCTTTACCTGCTAGGTTTCAATATAATATTCATTATTATATGTATGCTATATTGTTTGTCATTTTTGATATAGAAGTTTTATTCTTTATTCCGTGGGTTTTAAGTATTAGAGAATTTGGGATAGCTGTTATTATTGAAATGTTCGTTTTTATTGTTGTTTTATTGGTTGGTTTATATTATGCTATTGCTAAGAATGCTTTAATTTGGAAATAAATAATTTGGAAATAAATTATGAATAAAATTTTTAAGATTGTTTTGATCTTAATAATAAGTTTAATTTTGTATTTTATTATTCCTTGGTTTTTAGCTAAAACAGGAGTTTATCAATTTCAACAACAAAATTTTGTTTCTTATACTCATAATGAGCATCATCATGATGAAGATGAAGGTTCTCTTGCTTATTTTGAATCTGAATTTGAGCAACAACCTTATAGATTACCTTATGACTCATCTCTAAAAATGCTAAAATTATCTCTTTTATTTATTATTATTTCTTTTATAATCAGAGAGTTATATTTAAAAAAATATGGATAATATTAAGAAAGATTTAAAGTATATCTTTATTTTGTTATTATCTTTTTTTATAGCATTAATTAATTCTATTTTTTTGTTTAAGAGTAATTATTTAGGGTTAAAAGAAGATTATCAAAAGAATTTAAAATTTTATGAAGTTATTGTTTATTCTTTAGGTAATATAAGATATACTTTAGCTGCATACTTTTGGATAAGAACAGAATTTTTTATACATTATTCTGGGTTAACTACTATTAATAATTTACCAGAAATTGTTTATTATGCGAGATTAATAACGATATTAAATCCGAATTTTGTAGATGCTTATGATTTTGGGGCTTATCAATTGGCTTTTTTCTTAGATAAACCTTATGAAGCTATTGATTTTATTAAAGAAGGTATAAAAAATAATCCTAATGAATATAAACTCTATTTTACTACTGCTATGATATATAGCCAAAAAATAAAAAATTATAATGAAAGTTATAAATATTATTTAAAAACAGAAGAATTAATTAGTAAAAATAAAGTAATTTTAGATAGAACTGATGCTTTAAAATTATATAGATTTTTAGCTTTTTCTGCTTATGAATTGAAAAAATATAAAGAAGCTTGGGACTATTATAATGAGTCTTTAAAATATACTGAAAATAAAGAAAATGCTAAAAATACTCGCTTATATTATGAAATTTTAAAGAATTTATATAAATAATCAAAGAAAGGATGTGATTTTATGGATTTTTTTATAAATATTTTTAGTAGTTTAATTAATTGGTTGAATTCATATGTTGGAGATTATGGTTGGGCTTTGGTTTTATTAGGAGTTATAACTAAATTAATGATTTTGCCTTTATATGTAAAGCAAATTCAAGTATCTATAGAGTTATCAGAAAAAATGAAAAAAATTAGACCATATATGCTGAAATTGCAAGAAAAATATAAAGATATAAAAGATCCTGAAACTATGCGGGAATTATATAAGAAGCAAATGGAATTGTATCAAAATTTAGGATTTAATCCAATAGGTGGTTGTTTTACAAGCATTTTATTATCTTTAATTCAATTACCAATATTAGCTGGAGTTTTCTTTGCTGTAAAAAAAGAAATAAATATATTACAAAATATTTCTTTTTTGTGGATTAAATCTTTAGCTAAATCTGATATGATTTTGTTTTTACTCTATGTTTTATCTATGTATGTTTCTTTTAAAGTTATGCCTACTAGTTATGATGATGAGCAATCTAAAAAGCAAGCTGAACAATTTCAAATAATTATGCTTTTATTATTCTCATTTTTATTTTATTCTTTTCCATCGGCTTTCATTTTGTATTGGTTAGCTTTTAATTTAACTAGTATTCCTATTAGTATTATTTTATATAAAATATTTAAACCTAAGGAAATAACTCAAGAGCAATTAAATAGGATAGCTAAAATAGCTGAAGAAAAATAAATATAAATAATTTCCGCTTTGCTGGTTAAGCGGAATATAAATTAAACCAGTTTAAAATTATGTTATTATTTTATGAGTGATTATATAGAGTTTAGTGGAAAAACTTATGAAGAAGCTATTTCTAAAGCAGTTAATTATTTTAAAGTACCAGAAAATAATTTAATAATAGAAAAAATTAGTGAAAATCCTTCTAATATTTTGGATATAGTTAAATCTAAAAAAACAGGTGAAGTTTTTATTAAAGCTAAGCTAAAAGATAATCAAGTTTATCCTGATTATTTAATAAATGCATTGAACATAATACAAAATATTGTTAAAAATTTACAAGCTAATGTTAATATAGATATTAAAAAAGAAGATAGTGGGGAGTATGTTATAAATTTAGAAGGTGAAGATAAGGGATTGATTATAGGTAAATATGGAAATAATATTAATGCTATTCAGAATTACGTTAATTTTATTATAAATAAAAATGTTCCGAAGGATAAGAGAGTTTATATTGTAATTGATAGTGATAATTATAGAGAAAAGCGTAAAAAGAAACTAATAGAGATTGCTATTAAAACTGCTAAAAAAGTTCAATTAACTAAGAAGCCTATTACTTTGCCTCCTATGCTTTCTTTTGAAAGAAAAATTATACATATGGCTTTAAAAGATAATCAATATGTTACCACTTACTCAGTAGGGGAAAATCCATATAAAAGTGTGGTTATTGCTCCTTTACTTGATGTAAATAATTTAGCTTAATTAATATATTATGTATTTGGATTTTTGGACTATAGTTTTAGATTTTAATAACAATATTTTTAAAGTATTGGATCAAAAATTATTACCTTTTAGAGAAGTTTATATAGAATTAAAGAATAAGCAAGACGTTTATAAAGTAATAAAAGATATGAATGTAAGGGGAGCTCCTTTGATAGGAGTTGTTGCCTTACTTGGAATTTATATTGAAGCTATTAATAATTCTATTAGTAGTTATGAAAGTCTTTTAGAGTTAATGAATTATCTTCAAAATGCGAGACCTACTGCTGTTAATATTTTTAATTATTTTTCTAATCTTAAACAAATTTTAAGTAGTATAAGATTAAGCGATTATAAACAAATTATTAAAGATTTCTTAGTTAAAATTATATTAGATGAAAAAGATAAAAATGATAAAATAGCTAAGAATGGATATAATCTTATAAGAGATATTTTTAGAAATAAGAAGAGTTTAAAAATTTTAACTCATTGTAATACAGGATCATTAGCTACTATTGGTTTAGGTACTGCTTTAGGGATTATAAAGTATTTAAAAAATTATTATGAAATATTTGTTTGGGTTGATGAGACTAGGCCTTATCTTCAGGGTAGTAGATTAACTGCTTTGGAATTAGAAAAAGAAGGGATTAATTTTAAAATTATTCCTGATAGTGCTGCTGCTTTTGTGATGTATAATAATGAAGTGGATTTTGTTATAGTTGGTGCAGATAGAGTAGCTTTAAATGGGGATACTGCTAATAAAATAGGTACTCTTAATTTAGCTGTTTTATCTTATAATTTTAATATCCCTTTTATTGTTGCTCTACCTGAATCTTCTATTGATTATTCTTTAAATAATTTACAGAATTTTAAAGTAGAACTAAGAGATTCTTTAGAATTACTTTCTTTTAATTATAATAATACCTTTGTTAATATAACTAAGGGTAGTTATCCTACTTTTAATCCTGCTTTCGATATAACTCCTGCTAAATATATTGATTATATTATAACTGATAAAAATATTTACAAAATTAAAGGAAAAGCTATTATAAGTGCTTAAATGTTATTTTTTAATTTTTGTATAAAAATACTTGATATTAATGTTGATTTTAAAGAAAATATTGATTTTAAACTGGCTACTAGTTTTTATTGATAGTAATTCATTTAAAGGGTTTAATTATTTTTAATAGAATTATAAATTAAAAGAGAAGTATATTTGATAATATTTTTTGTATGATAAAACGAGAATATGATAATATAAAATTTTTAGATTCTAATGGAGTGAAATTAAATAATGTTTTTTTTAATAAAACAAGGAAAGTTAGTATATTAGATTATTTTTTATCTATAAGGCCGCAGTTTATATTTACTTCATTTGTATGTTGGTTAATAGGTGTTTCTTTTGCTTTTTATAAAGGTGCTGATAATTATCTTAATTCATTTTTAGCTTTACTTGCTGCTTTATTTTTTCACGCTACCGTTAATGCTTTAAATGAGCTGTTTGATTATTTAAGAGGTAATGATACTATTGAATACTCTACAGAGTATAGTGGGGGCGGGGGATATTTAGTTAAAGGAATTATTACTCCATTTGAAATGGCTAATATTGCTATTATATTGTTAATTATTTCTTTATTTATTTCTGTTTATTTTGTTATTAATTATCCAGTTGTTATTATTCCCGGGATAATAGGATTAGCTATGGTTTTGTTATATACTCCATTTTTAAAGCCTAAAGGGTTGGGAGAAATCGCAATGATATTAGGTTTTGCTTCTACTACTTTGGGTAGTTATATCGTTAGTTTTGATAATAATGTTGTTAATAATTACTTAAGTTTTGATGTGATATTTATTTTACTAATAGCTGGCTTTTGGAAATCTTCTGTTTTATTAATAAATGAGTTCCCTGATTATGAAAACGATAAAAAAGTTAATTCATTAAATTGGGTTGTTAGATTTGGTAGAAAAAAGGCAGCTATTTTGTTCTTGTTTGAAAATTTTGTTATTTATTTGTCTATTATTTTAGCTGTTTTTTTAAGAGTTTTTCCTATTTATTCTTTAGTTTCTCTTTTAGGAATTTTTGTCTCTTTTTATAATTTCTTAAAGAGTTATAATTATAATAGTTTGTCTGAGCATATTAAACCTATGGAATATCAAGTTAAATTAGGGTATTTTTTAAGTTTTGTTTTAGCTTTTAGTTTTTTATTAGATAAATTAATTAAGTAAATAAAATTAAAAATTAAGAAAGGAGTTTAATGATATGTTGGGGGTTTTATTTGTTGGACTTAATGGAGCTGTTGCTAATACTGTTATTACTGGTATAAATTCTTCTATTAATTTCAAAGAAAATACTTTTTTACCTCCTACTATTAACAATAACTATACTGATCAGGAGCTAAAATCTTTTGGAAGTATTGTTAAAACAGAATATTTTAAAGAAATAGATTTTATTAATGAAGAGGAGTTTGTTATAGGTGGTTGGGATGTATTTTATGAAAATGCTTTTAATATTGCAAAGTATCATAGGATTGTTCCTTTTGAGTATTATTATAACTCTAAGGAAAAATTAGAAAAGATTTATCCATTTAAAGGGCTTGTTAATTCTTGGGATTCTTTTGAAGCTATTAATAGTCAATATAATATAAATATGAGTTCATTAAAGAATTTTATGGAAGCTGTTGATATTGTTAGAAAAAATATAGATGATTTTAGAAAAAATAATAACCTTAAAGATGTTGTAGTAGTTTATCTCGCTTTACCTTTAAAGGGAATAAAAAAGTTAGAAGAACTTTATAATATAAGTTATAAAGATTTAAGTAAATTAAGCCCTGATTATTTACCTTCTAGTTGTGCGTATGCTATAGGGAGTATCTTAGAAGGGTGTTCTTTTATTGATTTTACTCCTAATTTAACTTTATCGATTCCTTTTATAGAGGATTTAAGTGTAGATTATGGTGTGCCGTTAGCTGGGATGGATGGTAATACGGGGCAAACTTTATTAAAAACTTTGATTGCTCCTATGTTGAAATTAAGGAATTTCAAATTGATTGGATGGTATAGTACAAATATACTTGGGAATAATGATGGTAAGATATTAAGTAGAGATGAACATAGGCAACTAAAGATGGAAGATAAATTATCTGTATTAGAGCCTATATTAGGGTATTCTGATTTTGAGCATGTTGTTGAAATAAATTATTATAAACCAAGATATGATAATAAAGAAGCTTGGGATAATATAGATTTTATGGGATATTTAGGGCTCCCTATGAGTTTTAAAATAAACTGGATTGGTAGAGATTCTATTTTAGCTGCTCCTTTGGTTATTGATTTAATAAAACATTTAGACTTTTCTAAAAGAAATGGATTTAAAGGTATTCAGGAACACTTAGCTATTTGTTTTAAACATCCTATTAAAAGTAGATATAATAATATTTTAAAAGAGCTTAATTTACCTATAAAAACCTATAAAGATAAGTTAGTTTTATCATTCTTTGATGCTTTCAATTTATTATATAGTTTTTATAAAAAATTTAGTAAAGTAAGAACTTAGTAATATGAGGGATATAAATTTTATAGACGAAGTTGAGATAGTTGTTAAAGGTGGGGATGGGGGAGATGGATGTATTAGTTTTAGGAGAGAGAAATATGTCCCTAAGGGGGGACCTAATGGTGGAGATGGAGGTAATGGAGGAAATGTAATTTTAAAAGCTAGTAAAGATTTAAATACTTTAATTGATTTTAGGTATCAAAAATATTATAAAGCTCAAGATGGAGAGCATGGGAAAGGTAAAGGTGCTAATGGTAAAGATGGGAAAGATTTAGTTTTGTTAGTTCCTGTGGGTACTTTAGTTTATGAAAATGGAGAGCTAGTTGCTGATTTAGATTATGATGGCAAGGAAGTAGTTGTTGCTAAGGGAGGGAAAGGTGGAAGGGGGAATTCTCATTTTGTAACTCCTGTTTATCGTGCTCCTAAATTTGCTGAAAAGGGACAAAAGGGAGAAGAAAAAAAATTAAAATTAGAACTAAAATTAATAGCAGATGTAGGGATTATTGGATTACCTAATGCAGGGAAATCTACTCTACTTTCTGTTATTTCCAATGCTAAACCTAAGATAGCCGATTATCCTTTTACTACTATTGTACCTAATTTAGGGGTTGCAAAAGTTGATTATAAATCTATTGTCTTTATTGATTTACCAGGAATTATTCAAGGAGCACATGAAGGAAAAGGATTAGGATTATTTTTTTTAAAACATTTCCAACGCGCTAAAATATTTTTGCATCTTATTGATATAACTTCTGATTATAAAAAAAATTATAAGATAATAAGAAAAGAATTAGAAATTTATTCTAAAGAGAACGGCATAGATTTGCTTTCTAAACCTGAATTAGTAGTATTAAATAAAATAGATATATCTAATTTAGAAGATATAAAAAAAGCAAAGAAATATTTTAAATCAAAGAAAATAGATCCTATTTTCATTTCTGCTTATACTAAAAGAAATATTAATGAATTATTGTTTAAAGTAAAGGATTTATTAGAAAAGCTGGAAAAAGACAATAATATAAATAATCAAATGATAAAACTGGAAAAACAAAATAACATAATGGATTATAAAGTTATTTCTTTGAATCCTACTTTGATAGAGGTACAAAGTATTTATGATAAGTATTTAAAATCTAACAGAAGGGTTTTTGTGATATATGATAAAGATTTAGAAAATATTATTTCAAGGTTTGATATGGATAATATTTATGCAGTTAAGTATGTTAATAAGATTATAAAAAATCATAGGGCAATTAAAGCTGCTAAATTAAAAGGTATAAAATTAGGGGAATTACTAAAAATTTTAGATAAATACTTTGTTTATCAAGAGGATAGTATTTTACCTGTTGATTATTTAAATTAATTTTTTAAATTCGTTATTAAAATTAGTTAAAAGGATGCTTGTTAGTAATAAAAAAAAATATATAAAAGAAGATTTAATAAATTCAACTCCCTATATAAGAGATTTATTAAAGTATGTAAGTAATAAAATAATTCCTTTTCAATGTCCGGGGCATAAAGCAGGTAATTCTTATTTAAATTTTTACAAAAAAATATTAAAAAAATATTTATTTGAATTAGAGACTAATGAGATTCCTTTAATAGATACTTTTCAGAATCCTACAAAAGGATTAAGAGAATCTCAAGAAAAAGTCGCTAAAATTTATGGGGTTTATAAGACTTTTTTTATTGTTGGGGGATCTACCTTATCTAATATCATAGCTTTAAGTAGTTTAGTTAATGATAATAATGAGATATTAATTCCTAGGAATGCTCATAAATCTGTGTTTTCTGCTTTAATTGTTAGTGGTGTTAAACCTTATTTTGTTTATCCTGAATATGATTATGATTTTAATGTTGATCATAACCTTGATATTAATAAAGTTTTGTCAAAAGTAAAGGAGTTTAATATAAAGAATGTTTTAATTTCTAATCCTACGTATTATGGTAGTTGTATTGATATTAAGAGATTAGCTTTAACTTTAAAGGAAATAGGTAAAGATATTGTTTTAGTAGTTGATCAGGCTTGGGGTTCTCATTTTAAATTTAATTCTGAATTCCCTACTTGCAGTACTGATTATGCGGATATTATTATAATGAGTCCTCATAAGACTTTATCTGCTTTTACTCAATGCTCTTTTCTTCATATCGGTAATTCTTTATTAACTAAAAAACCAGAAATTATTCCAAAAATAGAGCAAACTGTTTTAATGCTTTCCACTACTAGCCCTAATAGTTTATTGCTCTTTTCTATGGATTATACTCAATTTGAATTACATAATCCTAAAATATTTCAAAAAGTATATTCTATTTCTAATTTTATTCAAAAAGAGATAAAAAAAATAGATGAGGATATTATTTTAACTTTTGATAAATTAAAAAATAAAGCTGGGGTTGATCAAAGAGATATTACTAAAATAGTTATTAATATGTCTAAGTATGGGCTATCCGGGTATGAATTAGAGGAGATTTTAATTAATAGGTATAAGATACAAGTGGAGTTAGCGGATCTTTTTAATGTTGTTTTTTTAATTACTGTTGGTGATAATTATAAAAAAGCAAGGTATCTTATTAATGCTATTAAAGAAATAATTAATGATTTAAAAAGAGGGTATATAAAGGTTAGGAATATTTTAAGAAGAATAAAGGAATTACCTGATTGGCCTGAGCTTGCTATTACTCCTAGACAAGCTTTTACTTCTAAATATAAGTATGTTGAATTGGATAATAGTTACGGTTTGATTAGTGCTGAACTGATAACTACTTATCCTCCTGGGATCCCTATTATTATTCCTGGTGAGGTTATTACTAAGGATATAATAGAACATATTAAAAATGAAATAAAATATGGAGGAAAAATAACGGGATTTTCTGATAAAACTTTAAAAACAATAAGAGTTGTTGAATAATTTAAAAACTTCTCATGATAAAATATAAAAAATATAAAAAATAGGAAAGGAGTTAAAAATATGGATAAAAGAATTTTTTCTTATTTTTTATTTAATAAAATAAATAAGATTTTTTTTAAAGAAGAATTAATTATAAGTGATTTAGAGAATTCTTTAAAAAAGTTTTCTGAATTTTATTTAAGTTTAAAGAGTATAAAAGATGTTATAAAAGTTGATTTTAAAGTATATTTTTATAGAATATTTCCTTTGAATTATAATGTGGATTTTATGGTATGGATGGCTTTTGATTTTGAGAATGAAGATGTTTTAAGGATAGTAAATGATGAGGTATTTAAAATATATTTAAAAATGGGGGGAGCTTTGGAATTAGTTGATGTATTATGGGGATTTACTAAACCTTCTGTTTATTCAAAAGCTACTAAATCTGTTCAAGAAATAGATCCCTTTAATTCACCAAGGAAAAAATTTTTAACAGTTTATCCATTTGTAAAAAAACCTGAATGGTATCTATTAAAGCAGGATACTAGGCAAGGTATGATGAATGAGCATATAAGAATAGGAAAACAATATCCGGAAGTTTTACAGTTATTACTTTATTGTTTTGGTTTATCTAATAACGAGTTCGTAGTGGTTTATGAAATGGATAGTATAGTTTTATTTGAAAAATTAGTGTATGACTTAAGACAAAGTGAGGCAAGAAAATATACCTTAAGAGATACCCCTATTTATACAGCTATTTATACCGACTTAGGATTTTAAAATAAATTGCTTTTAAAATTAATTGAAAATGAAAAGTAAAAAAGCTAATTCTAATAATAATAATTTAATGTTATTTATTGTGGAATCTCCTACTAAATCTAAAACAATTTCCAATATATTGAATAGTTTTAATTATAAAGCTAGTGTTGTAGCAACATTAGGACATATTAAAGATTTACCTGTTAATAATTTAGGTGTTAATATAAAAGATGGATTTAAACCTATTTTTTTATTTCTACCTTATAAAAAAAAGATAGTAAATAATATATTAAATAAAATTGAAGATAAAATGAGTATTGTTATAGCTACTGATCCTGATAGAGAGGGAGAAGCTATTGCTTTTCATATTGCTAATGAAATAAAAAATTATATTAAATTAAAGAATTTAAAAGACATACACATAAGTAGAGCTTTTATAAATGAGATAACTTATAATGGGATAAAGAAAGGCTTAGAAAATTTAGGGGATATTAATGTGTCTATGGTTATAAGTCAGTTTGCTAGAAGAGTTTCTGATAGGTTAATAGGTTATAAAATTAGCCCAGTTTTATGGCAAGCTTTTAAACTTAAAGGATTAAGTGCAGGTAGAGTACAAACTGCTACTTTGAAATTGATAGTTGATAAAGAAAAAGAAATCCTTAGTTTTAAACCAAGAACTTTTTATACTTTTAAAGTTGTAGTTGATATTAACAATAAGAAAGTAGAGTTTAATTTAATGAATAAAGAGAAGGAAATTTTTAAAGTTTTTGAGAATGAGAAAGAAAAACTTGATTTTATTGAACTTAAATTAAGAGAATTAATAAGTAAGGAAGTGGTTTTTGAAGTATTAAATGAAGATAGATATATAAAACCATTACCACCTTTAAAGACTTCTACTTTACAACAGGAAGCTGCTAAGCTTGGATTTAGTGCTTCTAAAACTATGTCTATTGCTCAGAGATTATTTGAAGGAATAAAGATCAAAGATAAGCACTTTGGTTTGATAACTTACCATAGGACTGATAGTGTAAGAGTTAGTAAGGAAGGTATTGAGTTAGCTAAAAGTATTTTAGGAGATATAAAAATCCATAGGTTTTCTGATAAATCTATGTTTGATGCTCATGAAGCTATTAGAATAACTTATAATTTAGATTTAAATTTATTAAGGAATTATTTAAATCAAGAGGAATTTAAAATATATTTATTAATTTATAATAGGTTTTTAGCGGCTTTTGATTATGAAGCTAAATATTATTATCAAGTAATAAAAAGTAATAACTTAATAGATGATTTATATTTGTTTTATGAATCTGGAAAGATTTATTTTAATGGATTTTTGAGATTTTTACCAGATTATATTAATAATTTCCCTATTTTTAATAAGGATTATATTGATTTAAAGGATGGGGTATATAATTTTAAAATAATTGATTTTAAAGTTTTAAAGCAAAAAGAAAGTTATCCTAGTAGATATTCTATTAGTAGTATAATAAAGAAGATGGAGGAAACAGGTATAGGTAGGCCCTCTACTTACGCTAATACTATTAATACCCTCTTAAAAAGAAATTACATACAAATTAAAAAAAATACTATTTATCCAACTGAATTGGGGATTAAAGTTTGTGATTTTTTAATTAGTAAATATAAGGAGTTATTGGATATAGATTTTACAGCGTTTTTAGAGTCTAAATTAGATGATATTGAAAAATCTAATAAAGATATTGCTAATAAGCTTTATCTTAATTTATTAACAGAGATTTATAATATTTTATTATCTGAAAAAAAAGGTTTTTTATTAAAAAAAAATAATTAATTAAATAGATGTATAATTAATTTTGATTTATATTAATTTATAAGTTGGAGGTAAGTAGTTTATGAAAAAAATAATGAATAACGGATATTTATATTTGCTATTAGTAGTAGTTAGTATTTTGAGTTTAATTTATTTAGGATTATTTAGTTCCTGTGGGCCTAATAATTTAGTTTTAGCTCCTATTATCGGACCTAGTGGTGGAGCTAATTCTCAATTACCATTATTTAGTGTTGGTACCTATAAAATGAATACTACTACTTCAAGTGTTAAACCAGAAGTTTCTTTTGGATACTTTAATTATACTACTAAACCTTTTGCTTTTATTAATCTTAATCCTACTAATAATAGCTTAATTCCTATATCATTTGGAGCTAGTAATTTTCCGAATCAAGGGAATAAAGTTTTAGTTTTAGGCACTGCATTTGCTGCGGGGGATAATAGTGCTGGTAATGATAGAGATATATTTTGGGTAGGTAAGATTCTAAATTCTGCTAATCAAGCTGATTGGGTAGATACTATTAATGTAGGAGGAAATAATTATATAGTAATTAAAGGAACTAATTTTATAGCAAGATTTAATTATAATTCTAGTTCTTTTAATTCTACTTTTGATAGCATGACTGTTAAAAAGACAGATAATAGTAGTAATTATTCTTTAGTTGATTTTCAGAATATTGATCAGGATTTTAAAGCTATAGCTTTTATTAAAGCTGGAACTACTGATATAACTGGTTTTTATGGGATGTTAGTTGGTAGGAATTGTGCTTTTTCTTGTAAAGACGATGTTAGTAATGCTAATGATTTTAGGAATTTATATGGAGTGAATCTTGGTAGTCCTCCAAGTGGTAATGTATATGTTTGGGAAGATGTTATACCTTTTAGTAAAAATTCTCAAAGTGGTTTATTAATTGGACATACGATAGATGAAGGGAATACTAGTGCTAAATTTAAATATTTTTCTGAAGCTAATGGTTGGAGTAGTGATTTTAGTGGATTTGGAAATTTTACTGGGCCATTTTATTCCAGTGATTATATAACATTTTTAAATGATAATTCTAATTTTAAGGTTGCTTTTATTTCTGTTAGGAATGCTTTAGTAGGGTATGTTAATGTTCCATCTAATCAAGATCAGTTTGATCCTAATAAAATAGAGACAATTGATGTAGATAGTATCTATCCTAATGTTAGTTTTTATGGGGTAACAGTTTTAAGAGATACTAATGATACTAATTTTAATGTTAGTGGGATTGCTGTTGGTTATGATTTTAATGCTAGTGTTCCTATTATATTGAGATTTACAAGAAATGGAGATCGACTTCCTGGGGACTTGTTTCCTGTTAATTCTAATTATACTTTAAATCGTGTAGATATAAGTTCTTTGAATTTAAGCTCGGATGTAGTTTTCTTAGATGTGAATAATGTATTAATAAGTGGGATTAGTTATGTATATGTGGTGGGAGTGGATTTAAGTAATTGTCCTATAAAGCCTTATCAGAATAGTCCTGCTCCTGGGGTTACTTTGCCTCCTTTTACTAAATCTTTAGTATTCCCTGCTAGTGCTCCTTTTACTACTACTAATAATGATGTTATAAGTACCTTAGCTAATATGAGAGGAGTTTTATTGTATAGTAACAATGGAGGAACTAGTTTTACATTATTAGCTGCTCCTTTTATAAATCCATAAAAATTATTATTTTATTATATGTTTTCAAGGGATAAAGAGAAGAGTAGATTTTTTTTGATGTTATATACTGCTATAAAGAGTGGGTTACCTTTATATAGAGCTTTATTAATTGTAAAAGATTCATTAGATGTATTTTTTAGGGATTTGATAGTTAATTTAGCAGAAGATTTAAGAAAAGGAGTTTCTCTTTATAATTCATTAAGTAAAAGAAAAGATCTATTTGAACCTTTGGTTTTGAGATTAGTATATATAGGCGAAAATAGTGGTAGATTAGAGAATATATTTTTTTATATTTATAAGTACTATGAAAATAGGGGTAAAGTTAGAGCTAAGTTAATTTCTTCTATGATTTATCCTGCTTTTATTATAGTAGTTACTATTTTAATTAGTTATTTTGTTATGACAGCTGTTTTTCCTTCTATTTTAAATCTTTATTCTGATATGAGCGTTAAATTACCATTTTTAACACAAGTTGTGGCATATATAACTAAATTGTTTAGCTTAAAAAATTTGATTATAATTCTTTTTGTTTTTTTTATATTATTTTTAGTTTTTCATTTTTTTGTAAAAAAGGATGTATTTTATGAAAAATTACTTTCGTTTTTGCTTAGTATAAAATTTATAGATAATTTTTATAAGAAGTATTTTAATAGTATGTTTTTATATAGTTTAAGTTTGTGTATAAAGAGTGGATTAAGTATGTCTGAGAGTATAAAATTTTCATTATTAGTTTTTCCGGATTTTATTACTAAGAAATATTTAGGGGAAGTTTACAAAAGAATTTTAGAAGGAGAAGCGTTAAGCGATATACTTGCTAATAATAAACAGGTTCCTAAGATTGTTACTTATTTTATAAGAACTTATGAAGAAACTGGAAAGATAGAGGTTTTAGATAGTTTATCTGAGTTTATGACTTTTGAAATTGAATTAACTTTAGAATCTTTATTGTCATTAACTGAGCCTATATTAATTACTTTTGTAGCTTGTTTTACTGTTATTTTAGCTTTAGCTATTTTGTTACCTATTATCTCTTTAGGACTTAATTTTGGAATGTAGCTATTTAACGGGGATAAACCTGTATTGATAGATTGTGATATTGAAAAAGCTTAGTTTTTGGATATAATGATAATTTGGTGTTGCCAATTTAAGAACAATTTATTTTTTTATAAGCATTATCTAGAAAAGCATTTTCTGTATAAATATTTGGGATATACTGATGGGTAATTTTAATCTTATTTTTGTAGCTAATGAATTGGATAATAATAATTTAAATGGTCCTAATGTAGTTTTTTTTAATCTTATTAAAGCTGTTTGTTTAAATGGAAATGAATTTGATAATAGGTTTAAATTTTATTTTTTGGTACCTGAGAATTTTCATGTTAATTATAATGAATCTCAAAATGTAAATTTTATTAAAATAAAAAGTAATAATAAATTTGTATTATTTTTTATTATGTTGAGCTTAAAGAAATTAGGGAATAATTACGTTATTTTTTATCCTAAATTAACCTATTTCCCATTTTTTAAGAATCAATTTGCTTTTTTATATGATTTACCTTTAGAAAAAAAATATTTAATTAATGAGATTGAATTAAAGAGAGGTATTCGAAAACAGTTTTTATTTAAAAAATTAGTTATTAATAATTTAAAATGTGTTTTTACTATATCTAAGAGTGTTAAGGAGGATATAGTTAAGTTCTTAGATATTAATAATATAGATTATATTTATTTAGGAGTTGATACTGAGATTTTTAAACCTTTAGATCATGTAAATTTGGAAAAATTTGATTTGAAATATAAAGAGTATTTTTTTTATCCTGCTGGTAAGTTATGGTTTAGAAAAAATATTATTAATTTATTATTAGCTTTTTATAAATTAATTAATCAATTAGAAGAATATAAAAAATATAAATTGATAATAACTGCTAATAATTATAATGATTTAAAAGATAAATATGTATTAAAAGTTAGAAAGATAATACAAGATTATAAATTAAATGATAATGTAAAGTTTTGTTATGTAGATAATAAGGATATGGTTGATTTATATAATGGGGCTGTGGCAGTTATTTTTAGTTCTTTTTATGAGGGATTTGGCTTGCCTATTTTAGAATCTTTAGCTTGTAAGGTTCCTATTTTGTTCTCTGATATACCTGTGTTTAATGAAATATTTAATGAAAATATTTTTAAATTTGATCCTAATGATGTAGAGAGTATATATTTTCAGTTAAAAAATTTTTTAGAATTTTACTTAAAAGAGGATAAAGAAAAATTAAATAGAATAATAGAATTAGGTTATAAAAAAATCTTTAATTTTAATTGGTTAAGTACTGCTAAGAATTTAGTAAGTAAAATAGAAAATATTATAAGTAAGGAGTGAATGAAAATGGATAATAGAACAAAATCTTTTGACAATAGTAAAGATGAGAAGTGGTACCTGATAGATGCTAAGGATAAAATTTTAGGACGTTTGGCTTCTAAGATTGCTTATATCTTAATTGGTAAAAATAGAGTAACTTATAGTCCAGATAGAGTTGGAGGAAATTATGTTGTTGTTATTAACACTGATAAAATTAAAGTTACAGGTAAGAAATTAATTCATAAAAAATATTATAGACATTCTGGACATTTAGGAAATTTAAAAGAGTTTAATTTAAAATATATGCTTGAAAGAGATAGCACAAAAGTATTAGAACTAGCTGTATCCAAAATGCTACCTAAAAATAAACTAAGAAAAAGATTATTAAAAAGATTAAAATTATATAAGGATTCTAATCATAAACATAATAATCATAATTTAGTACAGGTGGTGATGTAAGTTATGCGTAACGTAGTTTATTATGCTACAGGTAGAAGAAAGGAAAGTACTGCAAGGGTTTTTCTAAAACCAGGTAAAGGCGAAATTTTTATAAATGACAAACCATTAGATGAGTATTTTAGAATGCGAGAAGCTTATAGAATAAAAGTAAGAAAACCTTTAGAAGTTTTAGGGATTTTATCTAAATATAGAGTTGATGCTTATGTAAAAGGTGGGGGTACTACGGGACAAGCAGATGCTGTTAGCTTAGGCTTAGCTAGAGCTTTGGCTTCTATTTCTGATGAATATAAAAAAATTTTAAGAAAATATGATTTATTAACAAGAGATTCTAGAGAAGTAGAAAGAAAACATTATAATAAACACAAAGCTAGAAAAGCTCATCAATGGCACAAACGATAATATATTATTTATTTTCTATAAATTTAGTTTTATAAACTAGGGAGTTTTAATATGGATTGGGTTAAAGATAAAAAAAATATTAAAAAAATATTAATTTTTATTATTATTTTATCAATTTTTACTTTGTTATTATTTAATTTAATTAAATTTAATAATAAAAGTATTGATAATGATAATTTTTCTAAAAAGATGGGGAATGTTATTTTGGTTAGCTACCAAAACGATATTATTAATAAAGATAATATAGAAAAATTATATGATTTTATTTTAACTTTAAAAAATAATAAGAACTTTCATTATGAATTCAAAAGACAAATTGAAAAAAGAAATTTAATTGATGTTTTAGTTGATAAAGAAGAATTTAGTTTGATTTTTTCTCAAAAAGAAAAATATTTTGATAAAATTACCTTAGATTCTATAGAGAATCAATTTGGAAGTTATGAGAATTTTATAAATTTATTTTATTATTTTTATGTAAGTTTATTTTTTTCACAAATAGATGATAAAATACCTGAGTTAGAAAGATACAAAAAATCATTAGAAGATAAGCTTTATAAAATTAGACCAGAAGTTTTAAATGAATTAAAACAAAAATTAGAAAAAGTAAATGATTTAAAGGAAAAAGAAAAAATCCAAGATTTAATAAATGAATTATCAAAAAATATTTATAAAGATCTAAATAAAAATCAAAAAAAACTATTAGAAGATAAAATAAATGAAATTAAACAGTTATTAGATATGTATAATGATTTAAAGGATAAAGATTATTATAAATGGGTATTAGAAAATAAAGAAAAGATATTAGAGGAGATAAGGTATTAGTTTTATAATATAAAAATAGAGAGGTGGTTAGTTAATGCCAGTTTATGTTTATAGAGCTAAAGGGCCAGATGGGAAGGAATCTAAAGGTGAAATAACTGCTAAAAATGAAATGGAAGCTAAAACTCAACTTATAAGACAGAGATTAACTATTTTATCCTTAGAACCTAAAAAGGAAGAATCAAAAACCTTAGGTGGAATAGCTGCGTTTTTTAAGCCTAGGGTTAATCAACAAGCTTTAACTGTTTTTTCTCGACAGTTTGCTACAATGATAAATGCGGGTTTATCCTTGGTTAGAGCTTTAGATATTTTAGCAGAGCAAAGTGAAGATAAACTCTTAAAGGCTGCTATAGCTGAAGTAAAGAAAGATGTAGAAGGAGGAAAATCATTATCAGCTGCTTTATCTAAACATAGACATATTTTTAGTGACTTATATATTAGTATGGTTAAAGCAGGGGAAATCGGTGGAATGCTCGATGAAGTACTTGATAGATTAGCTAATTTCATGGAAAAAGATTTTCAACTTAAAAAGAAAGTACAATCTGCTATGACATACCCTGCTATGATTCTGTTTTTAGCAATTGGTATAGTTATTTTCTTAGTTACTTATATTTTGCCTACCTTTGTTAATTTATTTAAAGAAATGGATGTAAAATTACCTTTATTAACTCAGGTTTTAATTAGTGTAGTTGAAGCTTTAAAGAATCCTATTGTTGTTGTTGGGTTGATTGTTGTTTTGATATTTGCAGGGGTAGGATTAGGAGTATGGTATCAAACACCTGTTGGAAGAAAGCAAATAGATTTAGTAAAATTAAATATCCCAGTTTTTGGGTTATTGAATAAGAAAGTAGCAGTTAGTAGGTTTGCTAGAACTTTAGGAACTTTGCTTTCTTCTGGGGTATCACTGATGGCATCATTAGAAATAGTAGCGCAGGTTTCTGGTAACGCTGTTATAGGATCTGCAATAGATAGTGTTAGAGCTAGACTAAGGGAAGGAGAAAGTTTGTCTGGACCTTTGAGTGAAACGGGGATTTTCCCACCTATGGTTACTCAAATGATAGCAGTTGGTGAAGAAACGGGGAACCTCGATACAATGTTAAATAAAATAGCAGATTTCTATGATACTGAAGTAGAATATACTTTATCTTCTTTAACTTCATTAATTGAGCCGATAATGATAGTGGGGATGGGTGGAATAGTCGGATTTATAGTTTTAGCTGTATTTATGCCTCTTTATCAACTTATTACAGCTAGCTTCTAAAAATTTTATAAAAAATTTTAAAAGAAATAAGTATCTAAAAAATTATAATGATTTTAGGCTATCTTACGAAGGAGAATTACATACGGAGCAAAATTACATAAGGTGTGGAATTACCTTAGTTAAGGTTGTTAAAATAGTAGTTTCGTAGTAAATTATGATATAGGGGATAAGGCAGGATATAATAATTTAAATTATCTATTAATAAATTAATTAAAAAAAAATAGGGGCTTTGAGTGATTAGTACAGTTAAAAGCAAGTTATTTTTACCTGTTGATGAAAATTCTAAGAATATCCATAGGATAATAAATGAAACAGGGGTATCTACTGTTTGTCAAGAAGCTAGATGTCCTAATAGGGGGATTTGTTGGGCTAATTTAAGTGCTACTTTTTTGCTCCTGGGTTCTATTTGTACTAGAAGTTGTAGGTTCTGTTATATAAAAAAAGGAAAACCTCTTAATGTAGATTACTCTTCTATTGATAAATTAGCTGTTTCTATTGCTAAGCTTAACTTGGATTATCATACTTTTACTATGGTTACTCGTGATGATTTACCTGATCATGGAGTTAATTATCTTGTTAATTTTTTTGAGAAGCTAAGATATTATTCTTTTAAATTAAATTCTAAAGTTATTTATATAGAAGCTTTAATTAGTGATTTAGGGCAAAATTATAATAATCTAAAGATGTTATTAGATTCTGATGTTGTTGATGTATTAGCTCATAACTTAGAAACTACTAAGAGATTAACGCCTTTTATAAGGGATAAAAGGTTTAGTTATGAAGGTAGTTTAAATGTTTTAAAATGGGCTAAAGAAATAAAAAATAACATAATTACTAAATCATCTCTTATTTTAGGATTTGGGGAAGAAATTGAAGAAATATTTGAAACGTTAAGAGATTTAAAAAATGTTCATTGTGATGCTATAACTATTGGGCAGTATTATCAACCTTCTAATAAGCAAATTAAAGTTAAGAAAGTTTATTCTGAAGAAGAATTTAATTTAATTAGGGATTATGCAATTAAAATGGGGTTTAAATTTGTTAAAGTTGGATATCAAGTTAGGACATCTTATATGGCTTATGAATTAATTGATTTAATTAAAAACAATAAAAATTGAATATTTTTAGTATTTTTGGATTTGTTTTGATTTTTCGTAATTAAATACATCTAGTATTATATCAGATAAGTCATATTTAGGAGAAAATTTTAATTTACTAATTATTTTATCAGATTTAGCTACTAATATTGGAACATCTCCTTTTCTTGGATTATCTATTATATAATTCACTTTTTGGTTTAATACTTTTTCGGCTGTCTCTATTACTTGTAGTATTGAATATCCTTTATTTATTCCTACGTTAAATATTTCGTTTAAGTTATCTTCATTTATAATAGATTCTAAAGATAGAATGTGAGCATCTACTAAATCTGAGATATGGATAAAATCTCTTATACAAGTTCCATCAGGCGTATTATAATTATTTCCATATACCTTAAATGTTGTTTTATTTATAATGGATTTAATTAGAAGAGGGATTAAATGGGTTTCTGGGTTATGTTCTTCCCCTAGATCATCTATTACTCCTGCAGGATTAAAATATCTTAGTATTATGTAGTTTAATCCTTTTCGATTATAGTTTATTATTATTTCTTCTGATATTTTTTTAGTTAATCCATAAAAGGATAAGGGATTAAGGGGGTGGTTTTCATCTATTGGAGTGTATATTGCATTACCATATACGCTTGCACTTGAGGAAAATACTATATTAAATACATTATATTTTATCATTAAGTCTAGTAAGTTTATTGTTGAATTTAAGTTATTATTTAAATAAGTAAATGGTTCATTTTCTGATTCATTAACTAATGTTAATGCCGCAAAGTGTATAACTATATCTATTTCATTGGCTTTAAAAACTTCTTCTAGTTTTTGGTAATTTAGTAAATCTAATTGGTAAAATTTAATTTTGTTTTTAAATTTTGATAGTAGTTTTTCTTTATTTATTGATAATACTTTATCTATTGCTATTATTTGGTAGTTTGTGTATTGGGATAGTAGTTTATATATAAAAGTAGATGCGATATATCCTGATGAACCTGTTATTAATAAATTTATCATACTTAAGTTTCCTTAATCCTCTTTATTTATATTTATTTTTAATATGAATTGATTTTCTTTTTCTTTATTTGAGTTGTCTTTTTTATTTAAACAGTTTTTTTCTATTAAAATATCTATTTTTATTTTGTATAATTTTTGGAGTTTATTTATTATGTAAGCGTTTATTAAGTTTAATATTTTATGTGTGTTTGAGTTTGTGTGTTCTGGGGGTAGGTTAAATATAAATTGTAGTTCTTTATTTTTTTTTGTATTTTGGGTTGTATTTTCTATTTCTTTGATTATAGAATAAGTTATGGGTATAATATTAACGGGGTATGGGAATTCTTTCATAATTTTAAGGTGATTAAACCGGAGAGGGAGGGATTTGAACCCCCGGTGGGGATTAGCCCCACTGCGGTTTTCAAGACCGCCGCCTTCGACCGCTCGGCCACCTCTCCTTTATTTTTATAATTCTATATATTTTCCTTTTTCCCTTTATTAATTATGTAATAATTAATTTTTATAGTTGAATTTTTGATTATTTTTTTTTAATTTTTATCCATTAAAAAGTTATAATTATAATCATAAGTTTTTTAAAAAAATAAAAATAAAAAATATATAAAAAATTTTTAAAGAAAAAGTTATAATAAAAATAGGAGGAATTTTTATAAAAAATGTATAATAATATAAATGGAGGTGATAAAAATGCCAAAAGCAGTGGGTATAGATTTAGGAACTACTAATAGTGTTATAGCTTATAAAGAAGCTGGGGGTAATGTTATAGTTATCCCCAATGCAGAAGGTTCTAGATTAACTCCTTCTGTTGTCGCTTTTAAAGGGAATGAAATAATAGTAGGGGAGCATGCTAAAAGACAAGCTATTCTTAACCCCGAAAATACCGTTATTTCTATTAAAAGAAAAATGGGGACTGATTATAAAGTTAAAATAGAATCAAAAGAATACACTCCCGAACAGATTTCTGCTTTTATTTTACAAAAGCTAAAGAAAGATGCAGAGAGCTACCTAGGGGAACCTATTCAAGATGCAGTTATAACTGTACCTGCATATTTTAATAACGCTCAAAGGGAGGCAACTAAAAATGCAGGAATAATAGCTGGTCTTAATGTTTTAAGGATAATAAATGAGCCAACTGCTGCAGCTTTAGCTTATGGTCTTGATAAACAAGAACAAATATTAACTGTTTTGGTATTTGACTTAGGTGGTGGTACTTTCGATGTATCTATTCTTGAAATAGGGCAGGGGGTATTCCAAGTTAAAGCTACTGCAGGGGATAATCATTTAGGTGGAGATGATTGGGATAAAAAAATTATGGACTGGATTTTAGAAGAATTTAAAAAAGAACATGGCATAGATTTATCTAAAGAGAAAGCTGCAATGCAAAGAATTAGAGAAGCTGCTGAAAATGCTAAAAAAGAATTATCTATTAAGATGGAAACTGAAATTAATTTACCTTATATATATGCTGATGAAAAAGGACCAAAACATATTCAATTGAGATTAACTAGGAGCAGATTTGAAGAAATGTCTAGAGATTTAATGGCCAGATTAGAAGCTCCTTGTAAGAGAGTACTTGAGGATGCTAAATTAACCCCAGATAAAATCGATAGGATATTATTAGTAGGTGGTTCTACTAGGATGCCTATGGTTCAAGAGTTTGTTAGAAAATTCTTTGGCAAAGAACCATCTAAGGACATAAACCCTGATGAGGCAGTAGCTGTTGGGGCTGCTATTCAAGCATCTATTATTAAAGGTGAAACTAAGGATATAGTTTTAGTTGATGTTACTCCATTATCCTTGGGTGTAGAAGTTTTAGGAGGAGCTGTTGAGGTATTGATTCCAAGAAATAGTGCTATCCCTATTAAGAAGAGTCAAGTATTTACTACTGCTGCTGATTTCCAAACTAATGTTGAAGTTCATGTTGTTCAAGGTGAAAGACCATTAGCTAAAGATAATATTTCTTTAGGTAGGTTTATTTTATCTGATATACCTCCTGCTCCAAGGGGAGTACCTCAAATAGAAGTTACTTTTGAAATTGATGCTAATGGTATATTACAAGTTAGTGCTAAAGAAAAATCTACTGGTAAAGAGCAATCTATTAAGATAACTGGGGCCACTAGATTATCTAAGGAGGAAATAGATAGGATGGTTAAAGAGGCTCAACAATATGCAGAACAAGATAGAAAGAAACGAGAACTTATTGAAGCTAGAAATAGGCTAGATCAGATGATATATACCGCTGAAAAAGCTATTAAAGATTATCCTAATGTTGATGCTAATGTTAAATCTGAATTAGAAAATGCTATTAACCATGCTAAAGAAGTATTCCAAAAAGAAGAAGATGTTATTAATATTAACAAAGCAATTGATCAATTACAAAATGCTTTATATAAATTTACTTCGACTGCTTATGCAGCAACAGGTGCTTCTGCTTCTTCTAATAACCCCAATCCTAACGCTTCTTCTGAGCAAAATTATAAAATAGAAGATTAGTTTTCTTAAAAATTATAAAATATAGATAATTTTGGGGGATAGCTATTATAAGCTATCTCCCCTTATTTTTTGTTTGGAATACTAAAAATTTTTATAATGGTTTTTAATGATAAGGATATTTTTATAAAACGATGCCTTTGGATAGTTTTAAATTAGTTGATATTAATAAGTAATGGATTTAAGAAATGCACTTTATTGTTTTTTGGTAAATATAAGGATGTCTAAAAACTCTGAATTGGAACTAACTTAAATTATTTATAAAAAAGATTTTAGAGATTATTAGATTAAATCTTTACTATTTATATTATTTTGATATAAAATAAATACCATTATTATTTGCTACATAGGTTTTTCCATCTTTAGTTGTTATAACGTTATTAGTTGGAATTAATTGAGACAGCATGAAATCATAATTATTTTCATTAGTAACAGTAGTATATCTAGGGGTATTTTCATTTTTAAATTCTTTCTCTATTTTACCATCCATGTTAAATACTATTATTTTAGATTCTTTTGTTTCAGGATATTCGATAATAGCATTAATTTTCCTTTCTTTTTCATCAAAAGATATTGAATTTAACATAGGAACAATGTCAATATAATTTTCAATAGAAAGAATATTTGCTTCAATAGGCTCTATACTTACTATCCCTTGTTCTCCAAAGGTAGTATCTATTTCCCCTTTTGAAGTAAATCTCATTAAATATGGTCCCTTTTGAGAATTACCTGCTATATATATTCTATTATGTTTATCGACATAAATGCTAGTTATGTGTCCTTCTACTCTTGGCTCTCCTGCAAACTTACCACCTAGTATACCATTATTAACAAAAATCTTGTTCCTGAAATCGTTGGGATTATTTATAAATTCCATAAATTTTTTATTAAAATCCTTGTCTTCAGTACCATCTGGATTATATCTCTTTATAGTGGTATAGTAAATCGGGATCGCAAAAATAGTTGGCTTACTTGTAGTATTAGATACATAAACTCTTCCATTATTATCAACGAATATAGCTCTAGCTGTTGAATGACTTTCTTTTATATTTATTCCTTTATTTTCATCACTAGGTATTTTATTTATTCCTCCATCTTTGTTGGAAGGATCGAAATCAACATCATCTAATATTTTTTTCTGAAACCCACTTTTAGGATCAAACTTTATGATAAAAGATTTTACTATATTTGAGTTGTTATCTGTATTTTTAAAAGCAGATCAAATAATGTATAATATGTTATCTTTAGCAAATGCAGCTCTGGCAATATCATGGCCATTTTCTTTGATTATTCCATCTAAATCTATTTTTCCTCCACTTCCATCAGAATTTATTCTTACTAGTCGTATATCTATATTTTTTTTGCCCTTGTTCCAAGTATTAGCAACGAGGTATAAAATTCCATTTTTATCTAAAGCTAAAGACATAACTCTATCTGCTATCATTTCTAGTATCAATTAATAATTTCCCTTCTACACCAAAAGTGGGATCAATGGTAAGATCAGGATTTAGCCTAACTACGTAAGTAGCAGAGGTGTTATTATTGTTATTTATAATATTACCGCTAGTATAGATTTTATTCTGATTCATCTATAATAACAGCATCTACAGTAGCACCTATGCTAGTGTTCTCTTCTATACCAAAAATCTTTTTTATATTTATAAAATTATTATTATTAAGAGTTTCAGTTTTAGTTTTACCTAACAATGTATTAACAAAATTTGTATTATTTATATTGTTCATTTTTTACACCTCCTTTCCTATTATAATTTTAAAAAAAAGCAGTTAAAAAATCCTTTTTTTGTGTATTTAGGAAATATATGTAGGAAAATTGATTTGATATGGTGCGTAGAGTGAAGCAGAAAATTGTGGAAAATAATGAAATAATTAATAAATTAAATTACTATATTTTAGTTAGTTATAGGAAATGATAAATGATATTAAATAAATTGTTAGAATTTTTGAAGATTCTTTTTTATATTTATAAATATAAAATTAGTAAAATTCTTCAAAAATAAAGGAGGTTCTTAAGTAATTAAAAAATAAAAGCTTAATTAAAATTAAAAAGGCTTTTTATTTTTTTTTTAGAATTATAATTGTATAAAAATTTGATTCTTTATTTATAAAATTAATACTAGGAGGTAAAATAAAAATGAAAAAATTAGCTTTATTTTTAATTTTAATATTTTCTTTTTTTATAATTCGAGCTTATTCATTTGATTGTAAGTATTTTTCTTTTGAGTTACCTGGCAATCAAAATGTTAAAGTAAATGATAATGGGGTTTATGTTGAGGGATCTGAAGGTAAGGTTATTGTAGATGATACAGGTGTTAAGGTTTATTCTCAAGGAAATACTAATTGGATTCTAATTGACAATAGAAATAGAATTAGTAAAGAAGGGGATTATTATGTACTTTTTCAACATAATAAATATAAAGTTAATTTAAAAGTTACTTTTTATACTAACCTTAATTCTTTTTATAGTGGTTATAATGATTTCATAAATAAAATAAAATTAAGGGAATCTTCTTCTGATATTCAAATTACTAAAACTATTATTTCTTCAGATTATTCTAGAATTGTTTATAAAATAGTTGTTCAAAGAGATAATGGTACAAAATCAATATATTATACTATTTCTTCTGATGAAGGCTTTTATACAATAGAATTTTCTGGTAAAAATGAATATGTTTTAAATTTAGCTAATGATTTGAAATATGTTTTAGATACTTTTATTTGTAAAGTTTAAAAATAAAGTTTAAAAAATATTTATATTATATTTATCTTCTTAAAATTAAGGTGTGTAGGGTATTCGTTATATCTTTTTTTATTACTATATTTAGTGAATTTGTATCATAAATGTATCCAATAGGTATTCCAGTTGGAATGGAGTAGTATCCATAAGTTAAAGTTAAGTAAGGGGTATTTTTTGTGTTTGTTTTTATTTTTTCTATTGAGTATATATCAAAGGGAACAAAAACTAGATTATTGTTTAAGTATTTTACTAGGCCCATATACGGGGTATCTTTTATTATTGATATTATTTCAAAATCTGAGCTTAAAATATATTTGGCTTTAGATAAATTAGGATAAACTGTTGTTATTATCCCAATTATATTTTCTTCATTTACTACAACATCTTTTATTCTTATATTATCATTATAGCCTTTATTTATATAGAAATATTCTTTTTCTTTTTGAATTATATCAGCTAACGCTATTATTTTAACATTATTAATGTAGTTAATATTACCAGATTTTTCAAAAATTTTAGTTAGTTTTAGAAAATCGTTATTATAAACTATACTTTTTAATAAGCTTTCATAATTAATATTAAGTGTTTTTAAGTATAATTCATTATTCTTGGTATCTACAATTAGTAAAATTGAGAATAAATATAAAGTAAAAGAAAAAAAATTAAACTTTAAAGCTATTATTTCATATGTAAAGAAAAAAAATATTAAAAAAAATAAAATATTATAATTACTTTTTTTATTAATCATTTATAGAAGTTAATTTAAAAGAATTACGGTATTACCAATTTTAATTATACTAGATTTTGGGATATTTGTTTCTATATTGGGTTTTAGTTTCTCTAATTTATTTTTAGTGATAATAAATGTTCCATTTGTTGAGCCTAAATCTGTTATATAAATGTTATTATTGATTATATTTAATTTAGCATGTTTTCTGGATATTGTTAAATCTAATGGTAAAGCTAGGTCATTACTTATGTCTCTGCCAATTGTTATATCGTATTCAAATTCATAAGAATTCCCTTCATATGGACCAGCTAGTATAATTAATTTTATTTTACTCATATTAAATATTAATTATTTTTTAGATATTAGGTTTTACAGTAATTTTTTCATTTTCAATATCTATTACTAATGTATTTCCTGTTATATTGGGGTTAAATAGAATTTCTTCTGCAAGGGTTGCTAAAATTTTACTTTGGATAAATCTTTTTATGTTCCTTGCTCCAAAGGAAGAATCAAATGCATTATCTAAAATATACTCTTTTATTTTATCTGTAAATATTAATTTCCCGCCGCTTTCTTCTATTTTTTTACTTATTTCTTTTAATTCTAAATCTATTATTTTTATAACACTTTCTTTATCTAAGGGTTTAAATACTATTACCTCATCTATTCTATTAAGTATTTCTGGTCTTAAAAATTTTAGTACTTCAGGAATTAATTTTTCTTTTAGTTTTTCATTACTTATATTTGGATCTTCTTTTATTAAATTGAATATCAAATTTGAGCCTATATTAGAGGTCATAATAATAACAGTATCATAGAATACTAGTGTTCTTCCTTTTGAATCTTTTAAATAGCCTTCATCAAATACTTGTAAAAATATATCAAATACTTCTGGATGTGCTTTTTCTATTTCGTCAAGTAGTATTATTGTATATGGATTTTTTTTAATAGCTAGGGTTAAGATACCATCTTTTTCATAGCCAATATATCCAGGCGGAGCTCCTAATAATTTTGCTACTTCATGCTTTTCTTTGAATTCTGACATATCTAATCTTATTATATCATCTGGCCCTGAGAATATTATTTCTGCTAATACTTTTGCAAAATAGGTTTTACCTACCCCTGTTGGCCCCAAAAATAAAAAAACTCCATATGGTCTTTTTGAAACGTTTAATCCTGCTTTTGCTATTTTTATTATTTTACTTACTTTTTCTATTGCTTCATCTTGACCAATTATTTTTGATTTTAGTAATTCTTCTAGTTTAGCTATTTTTTGAGTTTCTGTTTGATCCATTTTTGAAATAGGGATTCCTGTTTGCTTACTTATTACTTCTTTTACATCTTCTAAATCTATGGTATTTTTATTTTTTTCTGTTTTAACATATGTTGCTACTTCATCTATTATATCTATTACTTTATCAGGTAAGTTTCTATTTGTTATATATCTTTGAGATAATTTTATTAGATTAAAAAGCATATCCCTGTTATACTTTACATTATGATGTTCTTCAAAAGATGGGATTATATTTTCTAATATTTGTAAAGTTTGTTCTATGGTAGGTTCATTTACTAATATTGGTTGAAATCTTCTTTCTAAAGCTGGATCTTTTTCTATGTATTTATAATATTCTTCGGTAGTTGTTGCTCCTATTATTGTTATTTGGCCTCTTGCTAATGCCGGTTTTAATACATTTGATATTGTATTATCTAACATTATTGTATGGATTTCATCTATGAATAAAATTATGTTCTCATTATTTTCTAATTGTTTTATTAAATCTTCTAATTTTTTTTCTAATTCTCCTCTTAAGGAAGTACCTGATAATATTGAGCTAACTGTTAATTCTATTATTTGTTTATTTTGTAATTCTTTAATTTCGTTGTTTGCTATTTTATAAGCTAAGCCTTCTACTATTGCTGTTTTCCCTACTCCAGGCTCTCCTATTAAAATAGGATTATTCTTAGTCTTTTTTAGTAATATTTGCACTAACCTTTGAAGCTCTTCTTCTCTACCTATTACTTTATTTAATTTATTTTCTTTAGCTAACTTTGTTAAATTTCTACCATATTTTTCTAAAAACTCTGGTATCTTTACATTATCTTCTTCTTTTTTCTTTTCTTTGATTATTTGGTGATCTTTTTTAAACAAAATATTTTTTATATCCTTTGTATCAAAATATATTTTTAATATTTCAAAAAATGAAGAATTATTATCCAAAAAATTAATTAAATCTAATAAATTAGGATCGTTGTATTGTTTTAAAAATTTTTTTAATAATGTACTATATGTTGTTTCATTATTTGATTTAATATTTAATGAGGAAAACAAGATTAAAAAATTCTTTATTTCAGGATTTAATTTTATTATATTTTTTTTATCTAATTCTATGAAAATATCAACGGTAGTTAAAGATAATGCATTTTGATTAGAATATTCTTTATAGAGATTTTCTATAAAGGGTTTCAATTTTATTATTGTAATACTTTCTAGTTGCATATGTTATAACTTTTATTTTTCTTTATTTTGCTATTGTAATTTAATTATTGTATAGGCATTAGGCCTAAGAATGTTAAAAATCCTCCTATTAATAATAAAATTATTATTAAGAATAACCAGAAAAATCTAAAGTAAGATTTGTAAACTTTATTATCTTCTGTTATAATTTCTATAACTTCAAAATATGGTACATAGGATCTCCTGTAATATCCTTTTATAGTTGCATTTTTACCTATTAAGTTATTTGTAACAAAGAATCCATAGACCATTTCTGCTAATTGAAAACCTATTCTGTAATCGACATATATGAATCCTGTTTCATCTTTAAAAGTTATATCTTCACTAAAAATATATCCTGCTACTCCACGACCCATTATTTTCCCCTTTAAAATAGCAGGGATACTTCTTATTATTGATACCTTTGTTTTACTTAGTAAATCTATTATTTTATATTCTTTAAAATTAGGGTTAAAAATTTTATAACTGTATATCCATTTAGCTAAGCTACCTAAAGCTAACAATAAAATAGGAAAGCCTATTAAGTTAAATCCATTTTGGTTAGTTACTGTCATTATAAGACCAATGAATAATCCACTTAATAATCCTAATAATGGTGCATATTGGAATGCTACATCTATAATGAATTCATCTATTAAAGTATTGGATAAAATATCAATTGAGTTATCATCTTTGTCTTTAGGTAATGATGTAGGGATATTAATGTTAAATGGTAGATTATTTTGTTGTGCTATTTCTTTTAAGTTTTTAATTCTTTTGGCTACTAAGGGGTGAGTAGAGTGTAGTTCAATTAATGTAGCCCAAGGATTAAATAGATCCCAAGCTAATGTTTTTGATATTACATCATAATTAGTACTTATTTCATCTGTTGTTATTTCTATAGTGTTATTTAAAACTGCTACATTTGTTGTGGAATTTAGATTTGATGTGCTATTTAATAAAGCTAATCTTAAAGATTTTGCTTGTTTGTTATCCATTAAGCCTAATACTTTAAAAGGAGTGTTTCTTATGCTTGTATTTTCTTGACTTTGATTAGTATCGGTTTTATAATTAGGATCAATTATTCCATAAGCTACTTTTATTAATGCAGTAGCTAGTGCCATTGGTTTTAATGTAGTTAATGCACTAAATTTATCTGCATAATACTCCCTTAATCTTGACAAATATAAAACTATGTATTCACTTACTATGTAAATTAAATAGGTTATTAAAGCAAATAATAGTAATTGTCCTGCAGCGTTATTTCTACTATTACCTCTAGAAGATCTTGCTAAGTTGTATGCTATTCTGTATAGCATATATAATAGAAATGGGATAAATGACGCTAATGTCATGAATACGAAGTCCCAATGAAATATATGACCTATTTCATGACCAACTACTGCTTTTACTTCATCTTCATTTAGTATTTGGAGTAATCCTCTTGATATTACTATTCTCGCATTGTTTGGAAAGTTTCCGTAAGTAAATGCTTCTGGAGTAAAATCTTCTATTATCCCTATTCTTGGTAATTTTGTATTCCTCTTATTAAATTCTTTTTCAACGAATTCTTTTAGATATGTTGGTAATTCGCTATATTCTACCCATTTTAGATTATACATCCATTTTAAAGATAAATCTAAAATAAATGGGGATAAAAAGAATTGTATAATTGAGAATATAAAAGTAAATATCACTGCAAAATTTATAGCTATTATTGAATCAAATCCTGCTATTGTAAAAATTATTAAAGCAATGAGAAATATAATAAAATAGAAAGTAAGTAATATACTTGAAGATATCAATGCAAACATATTTAGGTTTTCACCTCCCCATAAATACTTATTAGAAACTAATTAAAAGCTAATGAGAAGTTAATTTAATTTATTAGTTTGGTTTTGTTTGATATTTACGTTTATAGGGATAGGGTTTTTCATACACCATACTGCTGGGCATGAGTTTATAGCTATAGTTTTAGCTTCTTCTATTTTGGAGTTTTCTTCATCTGTTTCTATTTCTATTTCAAATTCTATTCCTTTAGTTACAGGTTCATCACCTAAGTTAAGGGGAATGGATAAGTTGATCTTATTTTTTATATTTAATTTTAAGCTTTTTATATTTAGGTTTAGTTGGCTACATACTGTTGCGAAAGTAGATAAGAAGCAGCTTCCTAAGCCCATTAGACAATATTGTATAGGATTAGGAGCTAATCCTTTGCCTCCTAAGCTTGGAATTTGATCTATGTTAAATGTGGTTTTTCCATTAGGATAAATTAAAGTGGCTTCCATTTGGGGTAATTTTTCATCAAGATTCCATGAAACTTCTACTTTTACTTCTTTTTCTAATAAAGTTTTGTCATTTTTTGCTTGCTCTATGAATTTATTTAATTCTTGTTTATTTATGTTTTTCATTTTAATCCTCCTTATAATTGTGTTGATTAATTATAATTTCTTTCTAATATATTTATTTTTTTTTACAATTGAAAATCCTTTTTTACTTTTTTAACTTTTTTTTTAATTTTTTACTTAATTTTGAAAGGATTTTTTTTATTAAAGTATAAATATTAAAATGGGTATGATAGTAAGTTCTCCTAATATCCAGTTAAAAATAAGTTCTAATTTAAAGTATATTGTTATTTTGCATAGTAATAATTTGTTGTTATATAGAGAAAGGACTTTTTTATTTGAAAAAGTACTTAAAGGTTTAGATTTAAAATTGTTAGCTGTTTCTGATAAAGGGGAAATTTTAGTTCAAACACAAAGTGAGTTAATTTTAATTAATTTGAATCAAGAGGAAATAATTCTAAATAGTAAATTTAAAGAGGGAGGAATACTATCGGATTTCAGTTTATTAGATAAAAAGGTATTTTTCTATAGAAAAAGTCAGGATAAATCATTTCTAAATGTTTTAGCTAAAAAAGAAATTTATTTACACGAATTAGGAATGCTTAATTTAGAAAATTATAAAGAAGAAATATTTTTCTCTAAAAAATTAGAATCTAATCAAACTATAGAATTTAAATTATCTCCATTTTCTAATTATATAATCATTAAAGATCAAAAATTAATAGAAAAAATTAATTTAATAAGTTATAGAGTGGAGCTTTCTTATGAATTAACTGATATCCAAATAATAGATTATTATATAAATAATTCTGGGGATATTTTGTTTTATCTTAAGGATAAAGAAAAAGAAGCACTTTATTTTATTTCTAATAATGCTAAGTTTATAATAAAGTTACCTGAAGATGTTAGGGATAGTGTTGTTTTGGCATTTAATCCTAATAAGGTTGTTTTAAGACTAAAAAGTTATCCACAAATTTTTATTTTAAATAAATTAGGTAATATTGATTTTTTGATTAGTGATATTGAGAATCTTAATTATCCTATGTGGGCTATTTTGTTTCCTACTTATGAAGATATTATAGCCTTATATTTAAGGCAACTTAAATTACCTTTGGATATGTTTTATTTTACTTACGAGAATTTTAAAATAGAAGTTAGCAGGTGGAGAGTAACTGAAATTAAAAAAGCTAAAGGTGAAGATAAACTTGCATCTTTAATAGAAGAATCAATTAAGGAAAGAGAACAAATTATTGAGCAAAAAACTAAATTTATTGAAGAAGCCAAAAAAGAAGTTATTAAAGGATTACATGAAGAAAATAAAGAACAGCGAGAGTATTCTAAAAGAAATATTGTTGATAGTGAGAAATTATTAAAATTAACTTTAGAATCAACAGAATCTAAACCTTCTACAATAGATACTTCTAAAATAATGGAATTACTTAAGGAAGATGAATCAAAAAAAGAGAAAGAAATACAAAATAATCAAGAAAAAATTGAAGATGATTTAAAAGATATTAAGGATATCTCTAAAGATGATAAAAATCTAACTACTAAGAAAGTTGTTTCTGAGGAAGAATTAATGAAAAAAGCTTTAAGTGAGGTAAAAGAAAAATCTCAAAACATAGCTTATGATACTTCTAAATTATTAAAATTCTTAGAAGAAGATGAACAAGAGGAGGAAATTAAAGAAGAATCTAAAGATAAAAGTTTTTCATTGGAAACTAAAAATGAAGATCTAAAAAAACCTAAATTAAGAATAGATTTTGATAAAGTTTTAGCTACTGATGAAGGTTATTCAAAACAAGAATCTAAAAAGGTGGATTATAGTGATATTATAAAAGAAGAAAAGATACCGTTAAAAACGCAGGATTTATACTCTAAATCGGTTGAATCCCCTAAAAAGTTAGTGATAGAAGAATTTGATAAACTGTTAGAAGCTGTTGAAAATAAAATAGAAAAAACTCAAAAAATAGAAGATATAAAAAAAGATAGTGTTGTTAAGACTGAAACCATTAAAAGTGATACAGGTTTAGAAATAGAAATTAAAAAACAATTAACCCCAGAGGATATTAAAAGAATTAATAAAGAAAAAGAAGAGTTATTAAAACAAATTAATGAACTTAATTTTCTTAAGAGTATTGGGGATATAGATGAAGAAGAATATAATAAAAAAATAAATGAAATAAAGAATAGATTACAGGAAATAAAAGAATTATTAGCTTCTAATAAATAATAAAAAATTTTATAATTATTTCCTAAATTATTAGCTTGTGTTTTTTAATTGGTTATTTAAGATAACTGCTTGTAAAAATTTAGACTAATTATTTTCTCTTTCTAATCAAGTAGATTTAAATTTTTAAGTTTATTTATTATATTTAATTTTTAAAAGATTTTGTTTTTAGTAAATGATATACATAAATTTAAGTTTTTATAATTGAATAAAAAAAGTCTTTCAAAATTGGTGGTATAGTTAATGAAGAATTATAAAGTAAATTTTTTAGATCATTTATATTACCTTTAAAAATAATTTCACCTTTATAAATAAAAATTATATAATCTGAAACATTTAATGCACTATTTACATCATGGGAAACTATTATATTTGTTATATTAAAGTTTTTGTTTATATTTATTATTATGTTATCAATGGATTTTGCAGTTACTGGGTCTAGGCCGCTGGTTGGTTCGTCATAAAATATTATTTCAGGGTTTGATATTATTGCTCTTGCAAATGCTACCCTTTTTTGCATACCTCCGCTTAAAGAATTTGGATAATATTTTTCTACTCCTTTTAAATCCAGTTTCTCTAATATTTCTTTTGCTTTTTCTATATAAGTTTTATAATTTTTTTTAAAATCTGATTTATTTCTTATTTTTAAGGGTAATAGTATGTTATCTAGTACTGTTAAATAATCTATTAAAGCGCTATATTGGAAAACAAATCCTATTTTTTTTCTTACTTCATATAAATCTTTTATATTGGATATATCTTTATTTAAAATTTTAATATTTCCATTAGTTGGGAATATTAGGCCTGCGGCGATTTTTAAAATAGTTGTTTTTCCAGATCCACTGGGGCCCATTATGAATGTATTGCTCCCTTTTTCTATTTTAAATGATACATTTTTTAGTATCTCGTTATTACCTATCTTTAGGTTTATATTATTAAATTCTAATACCCAATTTGTTTCTTTATTCATAATAATTTATTTTTTATTTTTTATTTTTTCCCTTTCATTGGGTGGTTTATTATGTATTTTTTAGCTAAAGGTTTTTTTTTTGTTATGTAAAAATTTATATTATGAAAAATAAAATTATTTTTTTAAGCTTTGTTTTTATTTTTGTTTTTTATTTAAAATTTTGTTTAGCTGATGATAATTTTAAAGTAAATTTGAAATTAAAGTTATCTAAAGATCAAGTATTAGTTTACCAGCAAGCTAATTACTATTATATTCCGTTTTTACAAGTTAAAAAAGACTTTAATTCTCAAGAAAGAATCATATTTAGTATAAAAAACTTAAAAATAGATAATGTTAATAATGAATTTGTTTATACTAATGAATATAGGATTAATACTTTGATATCTCAAAATTTTAAGCAAGATACTTTAAATTTAATTAATAATTTTTTATTGAAAGGTTTTAAAGTTATTTTTATTATTAAATCTAATTATGAGTTAATTTATTCTCCGGAAATAGTTTATTTTTATGAAAACTTAGTTGATTATGAAAAAAATAAGCAACTTATTAACGATTTAAAAAATAGTGAATATTTTTTAAATATAATTAAGAATAGTATTGAATGGATGAAGCCTCTAAATAGTAAAGAAATTACTGCAGAATATCAAAATGGATATGTTAAATTCAATATAAAAACTACTTATTCTTTTGTTGATTATAAAAAGCTCAATTTAAATAAAAAGTTATCTAATGTAAATACTATATTTTATAAAGCTGAGGGTAGGGTTTTATCTGTTAGTTCTGATTTAAATTTATTTAATGATTTTGAATTAATTGATTCTAATGTTAGCTCTTTTGAATATTATGAAAAAGATACTAATATTCCCGTTTTACTTCAAAGAGAAATAAAATTAAAGTTTAATATTATGGATGATAATTTAAAGCGAGATTTTTATAAAAAAACAAATAAAACTTATATTGAATTTCAGTTGTTAAGGACTTTAATGTTAGTTAGTATGTAGGGGGATTTAACTAAGTGAGTGTGGGATTGTTTAAGTAAGGGAAGGAGTGGAAGGTTATGAAGGAAGTTATAGTGGTTGGTGGTGGATTAGCGGGTTTAATGGCTACTTTGAGGCTTGGAGAAAGAGGATATAGAGTTAAGCTTTTTTCTATAGTGCCTGTTAAAAGATCCCATAGTGTTTGTGCGCAAGGGGGGATTAATGCTGCTATTAATGCTAAAGGTGAGGGGGACAGCCCTTGGCTGCATTTTTATGAAACTATATATGGTGGGGATTTCTTGGCTAATCAGGTACCTGTTTTAGGGATGGCTGAGTTAGCTCCTAAGATTGTATATTTATTTGATAGGATGGGAGTACCTTTTAATAGAACACCTGAAGGGAATATAGATTTTAGAAGGTTTGGGGGTACTCTATTTCATAGAACTGCTTTTGCTGGCGCTACTACTGGACAACAACTCCTTTATGCTCTTGATGAACAAGTTAGAAAATTGGAAGTAGATCAAAGGGTTATTAAGTATGAACCTTATCAATTAATGAAGTTAATTATTTCAGATGATGGAGTTTGTAGAGGAGTAGTTGTGATGAATTTGTATAATGGAGAAATTGAAACTCATTTAGCTAATGTTGTTATCCTGGCTACTGGTGGGTTAGGTTATATCTTTAAAGAAAATACCAATAGTATAATAAATACGGGTTCTGCTGGTTCTATTGCTTATCAGCAGGGTGCTTATTTTGCTAATCCTGAGTTTATTCAAGTTCATCCTACTGCCATGAAGGGATATGATAAGAATAGATTGATTTCTGAGAGTGTTAGAGGAGAAGGAGGTAGAGTTTGGGCTTATGATTCTAATGGGAGAAAAGTTTATTTTTTAGAGGAATGGTACCCTGGCTATGGAAACTTAGTCCCTAGAGATATTGCATCTAGAGCTATATTTAAAGCTGTACATGAATTAGGTTATCATACTGCTGAAGGAGAACCTATGGTTTATTTAGATATAACTGAATTAGTTAAAGAAAAGGGTAAAGATTATGTTAAAGCTAAGTTGGGGGGAGTTTTAGAGATATATGAGAAATTTACTGGTGTTGATCCTTATTCTAATCCTATGAAAATATTTCCGGCTGTTCATTATTCTATGGGTGGATTGTGGGTAGATTATAATCAAATGACTAATATTCCTGGGCTTTTTGCTATAGGCGAGCAAGATTATCAATATCATGGAGCTAATAGGTTAGGTGCTAATTCTCTACTTTCTTGTTTATATGCTGGTTATATTATGCCTAACATTATTGATAATTATCTTAAACAAGTTGATTCTAATTTTGATTCTCAAAAATTAATTAAAAGATATTTAGATGAAGTAAAGGATGAATTGAATAAAATAAGGAATTTAAAAGGTAGTATAAATCCTTATAAATTGGCTGATGAGTTTAGAACTGTTATGAGTAAATATGTAACAGTTATAAGAAATCAGGAGGGATTAAATTATGCTTATAATTTTGTAAAAGAAGCTTTGGAAAAATATAATGATATAAATATTTATGATAATCAAAGTTATTATGCTAATACTACGTTATCTTATGTAAAGCAATTAAGGGATATGATGATTTTGGCATTAGCTATAATAAAGGGGGCTATTGAAAGAAAGGAATCTCGGGGAGCTCACTATAGAACCGATTATGAAAATAGAGATGATATCAATTATCTTAAAACTACTAAGGCTAAATTTAATCCAAATACTTTAGAAACTGAGATAACTTATGAGGAAGTAGATACAAGAATTTTAAAACCCCAAGAAAGGGAATATAAAAGTAGTCATAAGGAAAAAATAGCAAAAGCTCTAAAATTATATGAACAAGCTAAGCCTATTATTGAACAATTAAATATTTATGCTAATTTTGTCTAATATTTTATTAATGGATATTGTTTTATTTATTAAATATTTTGTTTTATTGATTTTATTTTTAGATTTTATTTTTAATTTATTTTTTTGTATTAAAAATAGGTTATTTATTTTTTTAATTTTTAAGATTATTTTATTGATTTTAAGTGTTTTAGTATTTTATAATGAAATATTGTTAATTTTATTGTTATTAGTTAATTTAGGGTTAAGTATGTTAATGGGTTTTGCTTTTCAGATTGAGTATCGGTATTTTTTTACTAAGTATTATAAATTAGATACTTCTGAAGCTATGAGTTTTTTGGGGGTAAATAAGGAGGTTTCTATTAGTAAGTTTATTGATGAGTTAATTGATGCTATTTTTGAATTGAGTGGCAAAAAAATTGGCGCACTTGTTGTTATTGAAAGGAATATTTCTTTAGATTATTACATATCTAATGGTTATTCTTTGATAACTGATGTATCTTTAATAGTATTAGAAAGTATTTTTAATATTAATAGTTTATTACATGATGGAGCGGTTATAATAAGGGATTATAAGATAGTTGCAGCGAAATGTTTTTTGCCTATGGATACTTCTAATAATATTGATCTTTTAGTAGGTGCTAGACATAGGGCTGCTATTGGCATAACTCAGAATACTGATGCTATTGCTATTGTAGTTTCTGCTACTAACGGTTTTGTTTCCTATGCTGCTGATGGGCAAATTTACTATAATATTAATAAACAACAGCTTTTTGAATATCTTCAAAGAGATTTATTTTATAAAAAAATTGCTTTTAATAAATTACATAGAATTGCTAATAAAAAAAATAATTAAAGATAATAAAGGATTAAAATAAATATTATAGAATAATAATAAAAGTAGGAATAATAAAAAGGGGGCAAATTAAATGGCAAAAAGGAAAAAACAAAAATTGGTATCTTCTACAGGAGTTGCTCATATTCATTCTACTTTTAATAATACTATAATAACGATAACAGATGAAAATGGGAATACTGTAAGCTGGGCTAGTGGTGGAACAGTTGGTTATAAGGGATCTAGAAAGAGTACTCCATTTGCAGCGCAATTAGCTGCTAAACAAGCCGCAGAAAAGGCTATCAATGCTGGATTAAGGGAAGTAAAGGTTATAGTAAAGGGGCCTGGTATGGGTAGGGAAGCTGCTATTAGAGCTTTAAAAGCTGCTGGTTTGGAAATAAGTGATATAAAAGATGCTACTCCTATCCCTCATAATGGGTGTCGTCCTCCTTCAAGAAGAAGAGTTTAATAAATATATTTCTTAATTACAAGAAATTATTAAAAAATAAGATTTGTTTAATTTATAAAATGGTAATAATAGGAAAATTTAGAACTAATAAAAATGTGTCTAACTATAATTCCGCTTATGGCAAGAGAAGCGGAATATAAATTCCTCTTGCTTTTATAATTAATGAAAGGTAAATATGGGTAGATATATAGGACCAGTTTGTAAATTATGTAGGCGAGAAGGTATAAAATTATATTTAAAAGGCGAGAAATGTTATACTGAAAAATGTCCAATAGAAAAGAGGAATTATCCTCCAGGGCAACATGGATTTGCTAAAAGACGACCTAAATTAACTACTTATGGGTTAAGGTTAAGAGAAAAACAAAAAGTGAAAAGAATTTATTGGGTTAGTGAAAAGTTATTTAGGAAATATTTTAATGAAGCTAAGAGATTAGCAAGGTTAGGCAAAGGGTTTACTGGGTCTAATCTAATGAAGATATTAGAAAGAAGATTAGATAATGTACTATATAGAGCCAATTTAGCTGTTTCTCGATTACAAGCACGCCAACTAATTGCTCATAATTTTGTTAAAGTTAATAATATTAAAGTAGATATTCCTTCTTATTTAGTTAAAGTAGGTGATGTGATACAATTAGAACATAAAGCTTTAAATGTTATTAAACCTTATTTAGAAAGTTCTAATAAATTAAATACTCCTTCTTGGATTAATGTTAATCTTGATAATTTAACTATTAAAATTTTAAGAGAACCTGAAAGAAATGATATTGAGTATCCGATTGAAGATAATTTAATAGTAGAGTTCTATTCAAGATAATTTATTAAATTATTTTTTTATTAAGGTAAGGGGGTTTTGGAATTATGTTAATTGTTAGTGAAGGTATAAAAGCTGGAACTTTAGTATTAGAGCCTACTTATGGAAGATTTTTAATAGAAAATTTACCAAAAGGAATGGGTGTTACTTTGGGTAATACTTTAAGAAGAATTTTGTTATCTTATATTCCTGGGGCTGCTATTTTTTATGTTAAATTTTATAGTGTTGTTCATGAATATGAATCTATTGAAGGGGTTAAGGAAGATCCTATTGATATTATATTAAATCTTAAGGGTGTTAGATTTAGATATGATAGTAAGGAGCCTTTTGTTAAAGTATATTTAAATGTTAGGGGACCTGGACAAGTTTTTGCTAAGGATATAAAGTGTCCAGAACTTGTTAGTGTTATTAATAGAGAGCATTACATAGCTACTATTACTACTAATTCTACTTTAGAGTTTGAAGCAGGGGTTATGCCAGGGATTGGCTATGTTCCTGCTGAAGATCATATCTTACCTCCTGAAATCCCTTTTACTATTGGATATATAAAAGTCGATAGTATTTTTTCTCCAATTGTTCAAGTTAATTATTATACGGAGCCTGAAAGGAAAGGAGAAAAAGTAGCTTTTGAAAAACTATATTTAGAAATCTGGACAGATGGGAGTCTTACTCCAAAAGAAGCGCTTTCTAAAGCTCTTTTTATCATTAAAGATTATAATGATAAACTTATTAGTGAATATTTTGTTCCAGGTGATACTTTAGGTTTTAGTGCTACTTCTCGCTCTGCTAATATTAATGTTAATAATCTAACTTTAAAAGATTTGAATTTATCTTCTAGGGCTTTAAATGCTTTAAAAAGAATTGGAATTAATACTCTTGAAGAATTATTGAATTATTCAGAAGATGATTTATTAACTGTTAGAAATTTAGGAGGAAAATCTTTAGAAGAAATAAAAGAAAAATTAAAGGAATTAGGATTATCTCTTAAAAAAGTTTAAAAAATAAATCATTAATTTTTTATTTACTATATATAATAATATCAGGTTTTTGTTGAAAATTAGTAAGATTTTCATTTAAATTTTAAAGGAGGGTTGGATGTGGAATATATTAGTAAAAAATTAAAACTTAGCATATTTATTGTTATTTTTGTTTTTATTATTTTTATTGTTTTTGTATTATTTAATAACTTGGTTTTGGCTAATTCATATGTAAATTTAGATAACAGTTTAAATAGTTCTAAAGTACAAAACGATTTAAAAAAATCTTCTTCTCCTTTTAATGAAAATGTTAGTTTTAATTTAAATATAAAAGATTTTTTAAAAAAAGCTACAAAACAGCAAGGATTACTTAATGTTTATAGTTATAATAATAAGTATGTTATTGAATTACCTAAGGATAAATTGAATAAATTATTTTATTCTTATCTTTCTGTTTCTAAAGGGATTAGTATATATCCTTTTTTAGGAGGATTAACTTTGCCTGTATTTAATTATGATTATTCTGTTGCAATTTATTTTGATATAGATAAAGATATAGAATTAAAAGATAATAATAATTTTAAACTTTATTTAAAATTAAAGAATTTAAAATATAGAAATGATTCTTTAAATGAATGGGCTAATAGGTTATTAGAAAAATCTTATAGTGATTCTTTAATTTCTGTAATTAACGCAGTTTATTATGATAATAATTTTTATATAGATTCAGATAGCTTTTTAAGTTTAGACTTAGTACCTTTTAGTAAGGAATTTTCAAAGAGTTTAATTTTGAAGCCTTTTAAAATTCAAAATGTTTCTTCCTTTGAAAAAAATATTAATATAAAAATCTCTTACTTAGCTGATTTCAATAATAATTTTATGTATAATTATTTAAATGATTTAGACGGTAATATTGTTGATTTAAATTGGGGAATATTCATTAATGATAATAAAGATTATCAGAAAAGGGAGTATGATAAGAGAGTAGGTTATTTTACTACTACTTATGCTGATGTTTCTTCTTTAAAAGGTGATGATGGTTTTAGAACTATTAAGAGATACATAAATAGATGGGATATTTCTAATGGTAAGAAAATAATTTATTATATAGAAAATACTTTTCCAACTCAATATAGAGATGTAGTTAAAGAAGGGATATTAGAGTGGAATGAAGCTTTTAATAAAATAGGATATAATAATCCTATTGAAGTTAAAGTTCAAGAGGATAATGCTTTATGGGAACCTGAAGATATAAGATATACCACTATAAGGTATCAAGATAGTAATATAAGTGCTTTTGCAATTGGACCTTCTATAACTGATCCAATTACTGGGGAAATAGTTGATGCTGATATCGTTTTTTATGCTCCTATGATTAGGATTATTAATTCTTATTATGATTTAGCTTGGGATGTTTTTGCTAATGAAGCCTTAAAAGCTCAATATAATCAATTTTACAAATTATTTTACAATTTATTTTATCTTAAAAAAATCAATAACATTAACGATATTTTAAATGAATTTAGTAATTTTTATTCTAATTTAAATGATTTAAAAAATAATAATATATATAAAAATACTTGTTTATATGGATTGGAAAAAACTCAGGATAGTATTTTAGCGTTTGCTGCTATTGCTATTGATGATCCTATTAAATATTCTAATTTAAGAGATAAATTAATTAAGGATTATATTAAAGATATAATTATTCATGAGGTAGGTCATACGCTGGGATTAAGACATAATTTTAAGGCTTCTTCTTTTGTCACTGAAAATCAATTATTAGATCCTAATTATACTTCTAAAAATGGGATTTGTTATTCTTGTATGGATTATAATCCAGCAAATTTACATTTTATAAATAACAAGCCCTATTATACTAATGATATATTTATGACTACTATTGGGTATTACGATTATTTAGCAATAGAGTATGGTTATAAGCAAGCTGATAAGATGGAATTAGATAAAGTAGCTAGGGAAGCGGGTAAATATTATGGGCCTGATGAAGATTTAGTTTCTTTGGATCCAAATATAAGACAATTTGATTTGTCATCTGATCCTTTAAATTGGCTTTATCAAAATTCTTTAGTTAATAAATATATTCTTGATAATTCTGTTTATAAGTTATCTAAGGTAGGTAAATCTTTTGATTTTATTTATTTAGCTAATTATGCTGCTATTAATAGAATTATAACTAATAGATTTGAAAATTTAGTTTATTATAATTTTGGGAAGCATATTACTAGAAGTTTTGTTGGAGATATTGATTATCCTCCGGTTAATTATATTGATTTAAAAAATATTTATAAAATTAATAATATAGTTTTAAATGATATAGTTTCAAAGGATTTATTGATTAACAAAGATGTTATAGAAAATTCTATTTTATTAGGGGATTATGAGTGGGGTAGTAGATCTGTCTATACTAAAACTATTTTAGGGAATGCGTATCTAATTGATAGAATTTATAGATTATTATCTATGTTAGTATTAGTTATTCCTAATCCTTATTTAACTGAAAGAGAATATTATCAAAATGTTAGCATAGCTAAAAAGAATTTATATAATTTATATTATAGTTTATTTAAAGATTTTGATGGAACTAAAAAAATGGATTTAATTAAGAAACAAGTTATTGAAGACTTTGTATATTTAATGGTATTATTAAGTGGATATAATGTAAAACAAGTAGGAACTGCTGTTCCTATTAATCTTTCTATTTTATCTTCTCCTATTTATAGAGATTTGGTTTTTGATATAATTTCTAAAATAGAATCTAAATTAGATAATGTTATTAATAATAAAGAATCATTAAATGAAAATAGAATATTTGCAAAGAGATTAAAGAAATATTTAGAATTATCTTTTGAAGACTAAAAAAAATTAAAATAAACCTTAAAAGAAGGGGGATAATAAAAGATGAGTGAGTTATTACGTATTGATGAGTTATCTACCATAATAAAACAACAGATTGAAAAAAATAAAGATTTATTATTAGATCAAGAAGAAATAGGGACAGTTATACAAATTGGTGATAATGTTGCTCAGATTTATGGATTAAAATCTGTAAAATATGGGGAGATTGTTGATTTTGGGAATGATAGATATGGCTTAGCTTTTGATTTACAGGAAGAAAGCGTTGGGGTTATTTTATTAGGTGCTTTTAGCGATATTCATGAAGGCGATATTGTTAAAAAAACTAATAGGGTATTAGAGATAGCTTGTGGGGAGGGATTAATTGGTAGAGTTGTTGATCCTTTAGCCAGACCTTTAGATAATAAAGGGGAATTGAAATTGGAAGCTACTAGACCTTTAGAAGCTTTAGCTCCTGGGGTTATTGATAGGCAACCAGTTAATGAACCTTTATATACTGGTTTAAAAGCTATCGATATGTTAATACCTATAGGAAAAGGACAAAGAGAATTGATTATTGGAGATAGGCAAACAGGGAAATCTTCAGTTGTTATTGATACTATTATTAATCAAAAAGGGAAAGATGTTATTTGTATTTATGTTTCTGTAGGGCAAAAAGCTTCTTATGTTTCTTATGTAGTAGAAGAATTAGAAAAATATGGTGCAATGGATTATACTATAGTTGTATCTACTACTTCTACTGATGCTCCTTCTTTGTTATATATTGCTCCTTATGCTGGATGTGCTATGGGGGAATATTTTATGTATAAAGGAAAACACGTTTTAGTTGTTTATGATGATTTAAGTAAGCATGCTAAAGCTTATAGGGAGATAGCTTTATTATTAAGGAGACCCCCAGGACGTGAGGCTTATCCAGGCGATGTTTTTTATTTACATTCAAGGTTATTAGAGCGTGCTGCTAAATTAAATGATGAATTAGGTGGGGGAAGTTTGACTGCTTTACCTATTATAGAAACTCAATTAGGTGATGTTTCTGCTTATATTCCTACTAATGTTATTTCTATAACTGATGGTCAGATTTATTTAGATACTAATTTATTTAATAGGGGGTTTAGACCTGCTATTGATGTGGGGTTATCTGTTTCACGGGTTGGTGGTGCTGCTCAGATTAAAGCCACTAAGCAAGTAGCAGGACAACTAAAATTGGATTTAGCTATGTTTAGAGAATTAGAAGCTTTTACTAAATTTGCATCGGAATTGGATGAAGCTACTCAAAAGCAGATAAAACGTGGACAAGCTCTAATGGAATTATTAAAGCAAGATTTACATCAAGTTATGTCTATTGAAGAACAAATATTATCTATTTTTGTGGGAACTAAAGGATTCTTAGATGATTTACCACTTAATCTCATTAAAGAATTTGAAAAAGAATGGTTAGAATATTGTAAAGCTAATAAAAAGCATATTATAAAAGAAATTACAGAAAAGAAGGAGTTATCTAAGGAATCTTTAGATGAATTAGAGCAAGCTGCTGCTTCTTTTAAACAAAAATTCTTACTCTCTAGAAAAGAAGCTACTGGTGTTAGCGTTAGTATTAATTAATTTATAACTTTGTTAAAGACTATGAAAAAGAAGATTTGTTTATTGGGAAGTACTGGATCTATTGGGCTTCAAACAATTGATGTTATTTCTAAATTTCCTGATAAATTAGAATTAGTTTCTGTAGCTAGTTATGGGAAAAATATTCATATTGTTTTAGATCAAATAAAAAGATTTAATATAAAAAAAGTGGCTATATTTAATGAACAAGAAGCTTTAAATTTAAAAAGAATAGTAGGTAATGATGTAAAGGTTTTGGTGGGACAAGATGGGTTAGTTGAGTTAGTTTTGGATGATGAAGTTGATATAGTGGTTAGTGCAATAGTTGGGTTTGTTGGTTTATTGCCTACTTATGAAGCTGCTAAGAAATTAAAAAGGATTGCTTTGGTTAATAAGGAATCGATGGTAGTTGGGGGACATTTATTTAGGCCTTATTTAAATAATATTGTACCTGTGGATAGTGAGCATAGTGCTATTTTTCAGTGTATAGATGGTAAAAGAGAGTATTTAAAAGAGATTATTTTAACGGCTTCTGGGGGGCCGTTTTTTAACATACCTTATGAAAAATGGGAAAATTTAACTTTACAAGATGCTTTAAATCATCCTGTTTGGAAAATGGGGGCTAAAATAACTATTGATAGTGCTACTTTAATGAATAAAGCCCTAGAAATTATTGAAGCTTATTTTCTTTTTAATATTGATTATCAGAATATAAAAGTTCTTATTCATCCTAATAGTATAGTTCATTCATTTGTAGTTTTTAGGGATGGTTCTTATTTAGCTCAATTAGGATTACCTGATATGAGATTACCTATTTTATACAGTTTAAGTTATCCTGAGCGTTGGGAAAATGATTTTGAAAAATTGGATTTAGTTAAAATTGGGAATCTAGTTTTTTATGAAGTGCCTTCTAAGTTTAGAGCAGTTAATTTAGCTTATAGTGTATTGTCAAAAGGTGGGGTTTATCCGGTTATATTCAATGCTGCTAATGAACAAGCTGTTAATCTATTTTTAGAACAAAAAATTAGGTTCATTGATATAGTTAAGTTAGTAGAGGAAGTCTTATCTATTTTTTCTGATGATAATATTGAAAATCCTAATATAGAAGAGTTAAAATATTATGATAATTGGGCAAGAAATGCTGCTATTAATTTAGCCGTTAAATCCAAAATATTTTATGGATAATTTTTTGTAATTTAACATTAGTAAAAAATAATATTTTAGTGTTAATTTACTTAACAAGCGGTAGGGATAGAAGAGAATGAATAACGATTTTAAAGTAGTAGATATTATTTATTATATTATCTATTATGAAGTAGAAAAGTGTTATTTTCTATAGGTTGGGGGGAATTCTAAGTTAGTATCTAAATTAAATTAGTATTAAATAATTTAAAATTTAGATAATATTTTAGGGGGTAATTTTTATGGTTAGGGTTAGATTTGCGCCTTCTCCTACAGGGTATTTACATATAGGTGGAGCTAGGACTGCTTTGTTTAATTATTTATTTGCTCGTAAAAATAATGGGAAATTTATTTTAAGGATAGAGGATACTGATTTTGAGAGATCTAATAAAGAGTATGAAGAAGTTATAATGAGAGATTTAAGGTGGTTAGGTTTAGAGTGGGATGAGGGGCCGGATATTGGCGGGCCTTATAAGCCTTATAGACAGTCTGAAAGATTGGATTTATATAAAGAGTATGCTAATAAATTGATACAAGAAGGAAAAGCTTATTATTGTTATTGTACAGAAGAAGAATTAGAGGTTCAAAGGAAATTACAATTAAAAGAAAAGAAGCCACCTATTTATGATAGAAGGTGTTTAAATTTAACTGATAAAAAGCGTCAAGAATATATAAATGAAGGAAGAAAGCCTTCGGTTAGGTTTTTAGTTCCTTATAAGGAATTAGAGATAACTGATTTAATACATGGTAAATTGAGTATAGATACTAAGATAATATCGGATCCGATAATTTTAAAGAGTAATGGTGTACCTACTTATAATTTTGGGGTGGTTATTGATGATCATTTTATGGAGATAACTCATGTTATAAGGGGTGATGAGCATTTAGATAATACGTATAGGCAGGTTTTGATATATGAGTCTTTGGATTGGCAGATCCCTTTTTACGCTCATATTCCTATGATATTAGCGCCTGATAGATCTAAGTTGTCAAAAAGGCATGGAGCTACTTCTGTTGAAGAATTGAAAAAATTAGGGTTTATTAATAAAGCGGTTATTAATTATATAGCTTTATTGGGGTGGTCTCCTAAGGATAATACGGAGATAATGTTTTTGGATCAAATTGTAAGTAAGTTTGATTTATCTGGAGTTTTGGATCACCCTGCAGTTTATGATATTGAAAAAATGAAATATTTTAATCATTATTATATAGCTAATATTTTAAGTGATAGTGAAATTTTAGAGAATTTGAATCAATTGTTAGCTATTAGTAATTTAGGATATAATTTAGATGATGACTTGAAATTAAAGGTTATAAAATTGGAAAAAAATAGGGTGTATTTATTAACTGATTTTTTTGAATTATTTGATATAATTGAAAAGGATCCGGAGATAAAAGAAGATGTTTTAAATGAATTAAAAAGTATTGATAGAAATGTTTTTGAAGTAATTATAAATTCTTTAAATGATTTTGAGTATTATGATGATATGGAAAAGATAAAGGGGTATTTAAAGGATGTATCAAAGGGGAATGATATAAAGGTTGGGCAATTGTATAAGTCAATAAGGTTATTATTAACTGGTAAATCTGAAGGTCCTGAATTACCTAAAATTATTTACTTATTAGGTAAAGAAAAAACTATTAAAAGAATTAATGTTGTAAAACAGTTTGTTTAGAAATTTTAAAAATATTTTTTGAATTTTTTTTGGTTTTGTTATTTTATTATATTAAATGAGATTGTAATCTATATTTTTATATTTAGTTTTTGTTTTTTAGTATTGATATATGAAAAGTAATTATGAGTTTGATTTTTTGATAATAGGGGGAGGGATTATTGGTTTAGCTTTAGCTTTTAATTTAGCTACTTATTTTCCTGATAAGAGAATATGTATAATAGAGAAAGAAAGTGATTTAGGGGTTCATGCTTCTGGTAGGAATAGTGGAGTGATTCACTCAGGAATATATTATAAAAAGGGTTCTTTAAAATCTATTTTTTCTAAAGAAGGTAATAAGTTTTTTAGGGATTTTTGTATAAAAAACAATATCAGAATAAGGAGTCAAGGAAAATTAATTGTTGCAAATAATGAAAAAGAATTAGAAGGTTTATTTTTTTAAAAAATAATGCAGAGATTAATAATATAGAGGTTTTTCTTGGAAAAGAAAATGAATTAAAGGAATTTGAAGTTAATGCTAAAACTTTTAAATATTTTTTATATGTTCTTTCTACTTTTGTTGTTGATCCAAAGGATATTATAAATTTTTTATTTCAAGAGTTAAGGAATTTGGGAGTAGTTTTTTTATTTGATACTAAATTTAAGAAGGCTTTAGGTAATAGTTTAGTTTTAATTGAAAGTAAATTTAAAGAAAAAGCAGTAATAAACTATGGTTTTTTAATTAATTGTGCGGGGTTATATGCTGATGTTATTTCTCATAATTTTAATTTAGCTTTAAATTACAAAATTATTCCATTTAAAGGATTATATTTAGTTTATAATGAAAAAGATAATTTTTTTATTAATAAAAGTATATATCCTGTTCCTGATTTAAGGTTTCCTTTCTTGGGGGTTCATTTTACTGTATCAGATAATATTAAAGTAGGACCTACTGCTACGTTGGCTCTCTATAAAGAAAATTATAATTTATTTTATAGGTTTAATTTAAAGGAATTTTTTGAAGTTTTGTGTACAGCAGAGATTTTATTTATGAAAAAAGGAGAATATAGAAAATTATTTTTTAATGAATTTAAAAAGAATATTAAGCTTTTATTGTATAAGGAAGCTAGTAAGTTAGTTAAGAATATTCCTAGTTTAGATAAGTTTAATTGGTACTTAGCTGGTATAAGAGCACAGTTGATTGATTTAAGTTTAATGGAATTAGTAGATGATTTTTTAATAAAAGATACTAAGGATAGTTTGCATGTTTTAAATGCAGTTTCTCCTGCTTTTACTGCTTCTTTTCCCTTTGCTAATTATATTATCCAAAATTATATTATTCCTAAGATTAGGAAGGATATTAGGTAATTTAGGTTAATATTGTTAATATGGAAAATATTAAAAATATTTTAAGTGGTAGTAGAGTTTTGGTAATAGGTGGTTTGGGATTTATTGGTAGTCATGTTGTAGAACAATTAATTTTGGAGGATGTAAAGGAAATAATTGTTTATGATAATTTAAGTAGAGGTAAGATAGAAAATGTTGATTTAGATAATAAAAAAATTAAATTGGTAATAGGGGATGTAAGAGATATAGATGTATTAGATAATGTAATGAAGGGGATAGATTATGTATTTCATTTGGCAGCAATGTGGCTGTTGCATTGTAAGGATTATCCAAGAACTGCTTTTGAGGTAAATATAGAAGGAACTTTTAATGTATTGGAGTTATGTGTGAAAAATGGAGTAAAGAAGTTAATTTTTTCCTCATCTGCTTCGGTTTATGGGGATGCGATTTATAGTCCAATGGATGAAAATCATCCATTTAATAACAGGAATTTTTATGGAGCTACGAAGATAGCAGGGGAATCAATGGCTACTGCTTTTTATGAAAGATACGGGCTAAAGGTGATAGCTTTGAGGTATGCTAATGTCTATGGGCCTAAGCAAAAAGAAGATGCTGTATATACAGGAGTTATTCCAACTTTTTTAAGAAAAATGGAAATAGGTGAAGATATAGAGATACATGGGGATGGTAGTCAGGCTTATGATTTTATATATGTAGAAGATGCAGCGAGAGCTAATATTTGTGCTGCTAAAGCTGATGTCAATTTTGGGTTTTATAATGTTGGAACTGGTATAAAAACTACTATAAAAGAATTAGTTGATATGTTAATAAGATTAACTAATGCAAAAATAGGTATAATTTATAAACCTTATGATAAAAATGATTTAAGACAATTAGTAAAGGATAGGGTATTGGATCCAACTAAAGCATATAATGATTTAGGATTTAAGTATTCTTATACCCTAGAGGAAGGTCTTAAAAAACTTATAAATTGGCGAAAAAATAAAAACTTAATAAATATTAATAAAAGTGATTAAGTATTAGAAGGAATTGAATATTTTGTTAAATATTAGTAAATATTAGGAGGAAGGTTAATAAAATTTATGAAAATACCGATAACTCGTCCTGTTCTAGATGAAAAAGATTTGGAGTATATTTCTAAGCCTATAAAGAGTGGTTGGTTAGTTCAAGGACCTTATGTAAAGGAATTTGAAGAAAAGTTTGTGGAATATACAGGAGCTAAATATGCAATAGCTACTACAAGTTGTACAACTGCTTTACATTTATCTTTAATAGCTTTAGGGGTTAGTGAAAACGATAAAGTAATAGTTCCTGCTTTTACTTTTGTTGCTACTGCTAATGTAGTAGAGTATTTAAGAGCTAAACCTATCTTTGTGGATATAAATTTAAAAACTTTTAATATAGATGAAGAAAAAATAGAAGAAGTAATATTAAAAGAAAAAGATATAAAAGTTATTATACCTGTTAATTTATTTGGATTATGTGCTAATTTACCTAGGATTATTGAAATTGCTGATAAATATAATATAGAAGTAGTAGAAGATAGTGCTTGTGCTTTTGGAAGTTATATTTATAATAAGCATTCTGGAACTTTTGGGGCTTTGGGATGTTTTTCATTTCATCCAAGGAAAGTGATTACCACTGGCGAGGGAGGAATTATTATAACTAATAGTTATAAGTTAGCTGAAAATTTAAGAATATTAAGAGATCATGGGGCATCTAAGAATGATTTTTTAAGACATAATTCTAAGTATTCTTTCCTTTTACCGGAATATAATGTTTTGGGTTATAATTATAGGATGACAGATATTCAAGGGGCTTTGGGAGTTTCTCAGTTATTAAAGGCTGATAGGATTTTATCTAAGCGTAGAGAAGTTGCTAAAAAATATTATAAATTTTTAGGAGATATTGATTATTTAATTTTGCCTTTTGTACCTGATAATTATGAGCATTCTTTTCAATCTTTTGTGTGTCTTTATGTTAGGGATAGGGAAATTTTTAGTAAATTATCAAAAATAAGTATAGAAGAAATAGATAAATTAAGTGAAGAAAGAAATAAAATAATGTTTTATCTTGAAGAAATGGGGATTTCTACTCGTCAAGGTACCCATGCTTTACATATTTTAGGGTATTATAAAAATAAATATAATTTAAAGCCTGTTGATTTTATTAATTCATATGTAGCTGATAAACTTTCTATATCTCTTCCTATTTATGATATGACTGATCAGGAATTTGAATATATTATAGATTCCATTAGAAAAGTAATTAATAGGATAAAATAATTTATGTGTGGGATAGCAGGGGTTGTAAGTTTTTTATATCCTTCTGTTAATATTGAGGCTTGTAAGTTAATGTTGGATATTTTAGAGCATAGAGGGCCTGACGATAGTGGTTATCTTTTTTTTCATACAGGTGCTAGACATAATGTTGAGATTAGTTTTTTTTTAAATTTAACTGATTCTAAATTTAAGGATAAAAATAGTTTAATTCCTGTATGGGATGATTTGGATGTTAAAAAGGAATTATCTGAGCATGATTGGGATTTATTTATTGGACATAGAAGGCTTGCTATAATAGATTTAACTTATAAAGCCCATCAGCCTATGAGTGATTTAACTAAAAATATTTGGGTCTCTTTTAATGGGGAAATATATAATTTTAATCAATTAAAGCAGTTCTTAAGAGAAGCAGGTCACAAATTTAAATCTAATAGTGATACTGAGGTTATAATTTATTCTTATATACAGTATAAGCAAAAAAGTTTTGAAATGTTTAATGGGATGTTTAGTTTTGTTATTTTTGATAATTTTAAAAAGAAATTATATTTAGTTAGAGATAGATATGGTACGAAACCATTGTATTATACATATTATAATGGTTTTTTTATTTTTGCTAGTGAGATTAAGACAATTTTAGTTTATTTGGATTTTTTAAAATATTCTAAGGAAATAGATTATTTAGGGTTATTTGAATATTTTACGTTTCAAAATTTTTTTTCTAGTAGGACTTTTTATAACAATATTTTTCTCATTCCTTCAGGCAGTTATCTTGAAATTGATTTATTAGAGAAAAATTATGTGATAGAAAATTATTGGGATTTTAATTTTGGCAATTTTTTGGATTTCAGTAATAAGAAAGATTATGAAGAAAATATTTATGAATTATTTTCTAATAGTGTTAAGAATCAATTAGTTGCTGATGTTGAAATAGGTAGTTATTTAAGTGGGGGGATTGATACTTCTGCTATTGTTGCTGTGGCTTCTAATTTTATTAAAAATTTTAAAACTTTTACTATTGGTTTTGATTTAAATAGTGTTTCTGGGATAGAGTTATCTTTTGATGAAAGAAATATTAGTGAGTATGTATCTTTTCTTTTTGGAACTGAACATTATGAAATGGTTTTAAAAGCTGGAGATATGGAGAGGAGAAGTGTTTTATGGGATTTAGTTTATCATTTAGAAGAACCAAGAGTAGGTCAGAGTTATCCTAATTTTTATGCCTCTAAGCTTGCTTCTAAATTTGTTAAGGTAGTATTTTCTGGGACTGGTGGTGATGAAATTTTTGGAGGATATCCTTGGAGATATTATAAAATTGATCATAAAATTAAATTTGATGATTTTGTAAGAAATTATTATTTTTATTGGCAAAGGTTGCTTTCTGAAGAAGAAAAGGAAAAAATATTTAAACCTATTAATCATAGATTTAAAGAATTTTATGGACTTCAAGTTTTTAGTAATGTTTTTAGGAATCATCCTTTATATGTTAATGATGTATATGAATCGGTAGCTTTATCTTTTTATTTAGAATCTAAAACTTTTTTACAGGGTTTACTTTTGGTAGAAGACAAATTGGGGATGGCTCACTCTATAGAAACTCGTTTCCCATTTTTAGATAATTATTTAGTTGATTTTGCTTTAAGGATTCCAATTTCTTTTAAGATAAGAATATCTGAAAATATAGAAAAAATTGATGAGAATGTTAATTTAAATAAAAAACAGGAATTTTATAAAAGAAATAAAGATGGGAAACTAATATTAAGGTCTGCTTTTAGTAAAATATTACCTGCGTCTATTATTTATGGATATAAGCAAGGCTTTTCTGCTCCTGATGCTTCTTGGTTTAAAGGTCAAAGTATTGAATTTGTTAAAAAAATAATTTTTAATAAAAAATCTATTATTTATAATTTTATGGATTTTAATAGCGTTGTTAATTTAGTTAATGAACATTTTGAAGGTAAAAGAAATCGGAGATTACTAATATGGTCTTTACTTAATTTTGAATATTGGCTAAAAATATTTATAGAATCTAATATTACTAAAAATTATATAAAAAAATAGATATTATAAAATTTTTATGATTGATACTAATTTTAATGATTTTACATTTAAAGAATATAATATTATTATAAAAAAAATTTCAGAAAGCTTTAATATTATTAATCATTTGGATTTATATTATAATTTTGATCATTTTCATAGTAGTGATAGGAGGTATTTGATATTAAGGCATGATGTGGATTTTTCTGTTGATAGGGCTTTGGAGATTGCTAAAATAGAGGCTAAATATGGGGTTTTTTCTACTTATTTCTTCCTTTTTCATTCAGATTTTTATAATATCTTTGAAAAGGATTCATTTAATAAGATAAGACAGATTATAAAAATGGGGCATGAAATTGCCCTTCGTTTTGATACTATTTTTTATGGAGTTTTAGATGAAATAATATTAGAGAAAATGCTAATATTTGAGCGAGATATTTTAAGTAATTTATTTAATGTTGAGATTAAGGTTTTTTCACTACATAATCCTAATCCTGATATACATAATTATAATAAATATACTTTAGATGAACTTTCAAAACTTTATCCTCAATATTTTAAAGATTTCATAGCTGGTATGGTTAATACTTATGGAAGTATTTTTAGAAAGATAGATTATATTTCTGATTCTAATGGATTTTGGAGATACAGGCATATAAATGAAATTATTTATGATGAAAAAGTAAAAATTATTCAAGTTTTGATTCATCCTGAGTGGTGGGTTAAATATCCTGCTTCTCCTAGGAAGAGAGTTAGTAATATTTTAAAATATAGATCTAAAAGAATTATGAAAGATTATGATAATTTTTTAAAATTAATTAAAAGGGAGAATATTAGATGAGTAGCTTAAGGGATATTCATTAAATATTAATGTTATGAATAATAAGATGATAAATTTAATTATTTTTGGGGATACATTTGGTATTCCGATGTTAATTAATTGTGTTAAGGAGTGTAATGTTAGTTGTAATATTTCTGCTATAGTGGCAGCATCTATTAGACCACATCAACATGAAGAATTAGGTAAAATTGCGAATTATTTGTCTATACCATTAATTATACAGCCTAAACGCGATGATAAAAGTTATCCGTTTTTTGTTAGGAGTATTTCTAAAATGAAGCCAGATTTTATAATTGTCAATTCTTATTCTATGAAATTGCATCCTGAAGTTTTAGCTATTCCTAAGATTGCTAGCATTAATGTTCATGGTGGTTTGCTACCTGAGTATCGTGGAGCTAATCCTATACAATGGGCTATTATAAATGCTGAAACTGAAACGGGTGTAACAATTCATTATATGACAGAGGAAATAGATGCTGGTGATATAATTTCTCAAAAAAGAGTTCCAATATTTTTTGAAGATACGTGGTTAGACGTTAGAAATAGATTATATGTTGCTACTGAAGAAATTTTAAGGGAGGAATTGCCTAAAATATTTGAAGGAAAAAATTCAAGAGTTGCTCAAGATGAATCTAAAAGTAGGTATTGGAAAAGAAGAAAACCAGAGGATGGGTTAATTGATTGGTATAGACCAGCTTTATATATATATAATTTAATTCGTGCTCTTGTTAAACCTTTACCAGGAGCTTTTTATTTTGATAAAAATGGACAAAAAATTACAATTGATTATTTTGTTCCTTATGAAGAGGTAAGAAAATTACAAAAAAGGATAATAGGTTATGTTATCGAGTAATAGAAAAGATGTTGTTGTTGCTATTCATCAACCTAATTTTTTCCCGTGGTTAGGCTTTTTTAATAAAATTTTTAGATCTGATATATTTATTATTATGGATAATGTCCAGTTTCCTAGAACGGGTGGTACATGGGTTAATAGAGTGAAAATAATAATCAATGGTAAGGCTGATTGGATAACGGTACCTGTTGATAGAAATTTTCATGGTACAAAATTAATAAATGAAATGAAAATTTGTAATGCTGTTTTTTGGAGACCTAAGATTCTTAAAACGATATATCATAGTTATAAACATGCAACTTATTTTAATCAGGTTTTTCCAGTTCTTGAAGAGCTTATAAATAATCCTACAGATTCATTAGTTGAATTTAATTTAAAAAGCATAAAATATTTATGTTCTTGTTTAAATATTGATACATCTAAAATAGTTTTAGGAGCAACTTTAAATTGTGAAGGTAAGGCAACTGATTTACTTATTTCTATGGTTAAGGCTGTTAATGGTACAGCTTATTTATGTGGTGCAGGTGCTTCGGGGTATCAAGAAGATGAAAAATTTTTTAATGCGGGAATAAAACTTATTTACCAAAATTTTAAACATCCTGTATATCCTCAATTCAATAGTAATGAATTTATAAGTGGACTTTCAATAATAGATGTTTTAATGAATTGTGGTTTTGAGGGAACAAAGCATATTATAAGTATTTAAGTTATTTAGATGGTTTGATATTAATTACTCATTACCAACCTAAAATTATAAAAAAAGGGGATATTTTAATTTAGAATATGATTTTAAAAAAGTTAAATTATGATTATATAGAAAGTTATAATCTATTTTTAAAAAGTAGTTTAAATTCTTTATTCTATCATGATTATAAATATAAGGAGTTTATTTGTAATATTTTAGATTCAAAAAGTGATTATATTTTATTTTTTGATGATTTAGATGTAACGAATTTAGAAATAATTGCTTGTTTTCCTTTTATTTATAAAGAAAGTAGCTTGGGGATTGTTTATAATTCTTTGCCATTTTTTGGAAGTATTGGTGATTTAATATTGAGTCAAAATTATTTAACAAAACTTGATTTTATTTATAAATTGTTAAAGGAAAAATTATTGGATATTTTATTAAATGAGAATATTATTTCATTTGTTATTATAAATAATCCTTTTAGTAGTTTTTTTGCTGGTATTAAGTTTTCAGTTGGTGATATTATAAACGAATTATTTGAGCAAAATCAATTTATTAAAGATAATTATCTAATATTTAAGGATCAAAGGTTATTATATTTAACTATATTTGATTTTTATAGTAATTTTAAGGAAAATATTTTTAAAATAATTAAGGATACTACAAAGCGGAATATAAATAAAGCCGTAAAAATGAATATAAATGTTGAAATTAGAAATGATATGTTAGATTTTTTAAAAATTGTTCATTATGAAAATATGGATAAAATAAACGGAAAAAAGAAGCCAGATGATTTTTTTCTTAAATTGGATAGTTTTTTTAACAAAGGAATCGATTATAATTTATTTGTTTCTTTTTTTAATAAGGAACCTATTGCTGCACTTTTAGTTTTTTATTATAAAAATTTTGTTGAGTATTTTATACCTGTTATAAGGAATGAATATAGATCTACACAAGCTTTATCTTTAGCTATATATTCTGCTATGGAAGATTCTTTTTATAAAGGTTATAAAATTTGGAATTGGGGAGGAACACATTTAGATCAGATTAATCTTATTAACTTTAAAAAGAAATGGGCTAATAAGTTTTTACTTTATGATTATATTATTTTATTTAATAAAAATAAAAAGGATTTATTGTTAAATCGTTTAAATGAAATAAAAGAAATTTTTGATTTTTTTTATGTTTTCCCTTTTAAAGACTTGGCAAGTTTATATAAAATTTAATATATAAATTTAGAGAAACTGGAGGATAAAGATGTAAATGAATACAAATAAAGCTAAAGATAAGCAAAAAAAATTAGTTATATATGGTACTGGAACTTTTGCTGAAATTGCTTATTTTTACTTTAATTTTGATAGTATTTATGAAGTTTGTGCTTTTACTGTTGAATCTTCTCATTTGAACACTGAATACTTTAAAGGATTAAGGGTTATTCCTTTTGAAGAAATACAAAATTATTATTCTCCTCAATATTATGAAATGTTTATAGCTATAGGGTATAATAGACTTAATGATATTAGGACTAAATTTTATCACAAAGCAAAAGAAAAAGGTTATAGACTAGCTACTTATATAAGTAGTTATTCTATGGTTTTAGCAGATGAAATTGGTGATAACTGTTTTATCTTAGAAAATAATACTATTCAACCTTTTACTAAAATAGGAAGTAATACTATTATTTGGAGTACTAATCATATAGGACATCATGTTGTTATTGAAGAGAATTGCTTTATTACTTCTAATGTTACTATTTCTGGTTTCTGTAAAATTGGTAGGAATAGTTTTATTGGGGTTGGGGCTAATATTATTGATAATATCTCTATAGCTGAGTATAATTTAATTGGAGCTGGGGCTTTAATAACTAAAAATACTGAACCATATCAAGTTTATAAAGGTAATAAAGCTATATTAGCTAATAATAAAAGTACAGAATATTTTTAATTAAAATTTAATTAAAATATGGATATAAAGGATGTTATAAAAAAAGTAGAAAATTTATATTCTAATGGAATAATTAATAAAGGACCTAATCATTTGGCTGTTGGTTGGAAATCAAAGGAAGAACAGTATCTTAGATTTCAAAAATTGTTAATGGTCATAAGTGATAAATCAAAGCCTATTAGTCTATTGGATTTCGGTTGTGGGTATGGAGAGCTACTTTTATACCTCCTTAATAATGGGTTTAATATAAGTAAGTATTATGGAATTGATATATCTTTGCCTATGTTAATTGAATTTAAAAAAAATTATAATATTTCCCCTTTTAAAAATTATTATTTATTTTTAACTGATAAGTTAAATTTAAAGTTAAATTTTAAAGTAGATTATGTAGTGGTTAGTGGTACCTTTAATGTAAAATTTGAGATTAGTAATAAAGAGTACAAAAAATATGTTATTGAAAAACTTAGGGAGATAAGTGAGGTTTCATTGAAAGGATTTTCTTTTAATTTGCTTACTAAATATGTGGATTATAAAAGAAAGCATTTATTTTATGCAGATCCTTTATTTTTTTTGATTACTGTAAAAGGAATTTTTCTAAATATGTTAGTCTAATTCACGATTATCCTCTTTATGAATTTACTATATTAGTTTATAAAAAGTAAAATTTAATATATAAGAAAATAAAAATTATAAGGGTGATGAGGTGTATGGGTTCTCTTAATTGGGTTAAAAGGGGGTTTCTTTTCAAACCTAATAGAAATTTATGGTGGCAAAATACGCATGCTCAAAATCCTACAATTGAGTTTTTAACTGATAATATTTTGAGGGTTTATTTTGCTTCCCGAGATTTTAATAATAAAAGCTATACAGGGTATTTTGATCTAAATTTATGTAATATGAAAATAATAAATGTAATAGATGAACCTATTTTAAAACCTGATTTTGAATATGAGAAGGATGGAGTTTACCCAGCAACTATATTAAATATTGGGAATTTAAAATTTTTGTACTACTTAGGGTTTATTTCATTAGGTATGGGTAAATTTAGCGCTACTATTAATTTGGCTTTTTCTGAGGATGGTAAAAAATTTTATAAGTATAGTAATAATCCTATTTTGGGTATAGATGAAATTGATCCAGTGTTGGTTACTAATCCTTATGTTATTAAAAATAATAATTATTATTTTATGTTTTATACTTCTGGGATCAAGTATGAAGAAATTTATGGTGAATTAAAGGCTTTTTATACTATAAAGTTAGCTATTTCTGAAGATGGAATTAATTTTAAAAAAACTAATAAAATTATATTTCCGTTAGATGATAATCAAACTGCAAGGACTACACGTATGTCTATTTTGAAAGAAGGAGGCTTATATAGAGCTTGGTATACTTATGGTAATATTAAAGATCCTGGGAGAAAAGCTTATAGAATTGGATATGCTGAATCTTATGATTTATATAATTGGATTAGAAAGGATGATGAAGTGGGTATAGATATTGGCCCTGAAGAATACGATAATGAAATGATGGCTTATCCTCAAGTTTTTAAGTACAAAGAAAGATATTTTATGTTATATAATGGTAATAATTATGGCAAAGATGGAATTTTATATGCTGTAGCTAATAATTCTTGAAAATCCATAATTTAATATAAAATTTAATTATGAGATTGGTATTTTCAAAAATAAATGAAATAAATTTAAGTGATTATGAAGATAAAATTTTTATAACATTTGATATGGATTGGGCATGAGGTATTAGATTTTACTTTAAATTTAATTGAGTCTTATAAAATTTCATGTACTTTCTTAGTAACTCATAAGACAGAGCTATTAAAAAAATGGAAGAAAATTCATTAATAGAATTAGGAATTCATCCTAATTTTAATTTCTTATTAAATGGGGATTTTAGATATGGAAAAGATGTAAAAGAAGTTATTTCTTATTATAAAAAAATAGTTCCTAATGCTTTAAGTGTTAGGAGCCATTCTCTAACTGAGAGTAGTCTTATATTAAATATTTTTCATAATTTTAATTTAATTTATGATTTGAATACTTTTATACCTTTTTCATCAGGGATAACTTTAAAACCTTTTGATTATTTCACTGGTAGCTTAATAAAAGTACCTCATTTTTGGGAGGATGATGTTCATGTTTTGTTAAATTGGCCTTATGATGTAGAAAAATATATCAATTATCCTGGACTTAAAGTTTTTGATTTTCATCCTGTTCATATTTACCTTAATACTTCTAATATTAATGAATATTATGAGTATAAATCTAATAAAAAAAGAAAGAAAATAAAACACGGTAGGGAGCCTGGTATTAGAGATTTTTTTCTAAACTTGGTAGAAAAAATTTTATATTTAAATGAAAAGTAATTTATATTAATTTTTTATGAGGTTAGCGATAATAGGTAGAACAGAGTTTTTATATAATACAGCTTTATTACTTAAAGATAAATATAAAATAAGTGTAGTAATTACAAGTAAAGCTGCACCTGAATATAAGAAAACCGAAAAAGATTTTGAACAATTAGCTAAGGATTTAAATATTCCTTTCTTTACATCTTTAAAAGATCAAGCGTTAATAAATTTTTTGAAAGAAGAGAAAGTAGATCTAGGAATTAGTATAAATTGGCCAACTATAATAAAACAAGATTTTATAGACTTATTTAGATTAGGAATTTTGAATGCTCATATGGGAGATTTACCTAAGTATAGGGGTAATGCGGTGGTAGCTTGGGCTATATTAAATGGGGAAGAAAAAGTAGTTCTATCAATTCATTTCATGGAAGGAGATAAACTTGATTGTGGGAGAATTATTTATCAATCCACTTTCTTTTTAAATAATAATATTTATATAGGGGATGTTTATAAATGGGCTGAACAAGAGATACCTTTCGCTTTTATGAGATCTATTGAAATTCTTAAAAATAATCCTAATTATGTTCTAAAATATGTTGATGAAAATGATGAAATGGGTTTTAGATGTTATCCTTTAAGACCTGAAGATTTTAAAATAGATTGGACTAAAGATGCCGAATATATTCATAGATTAATAAGAGCAAATTCTAAGCCTTATTCTGGAGCTTTCTCTTTTATTGACGGAAAAGATAAGATAATTATATGGAAAGCAGAATTATATTATGATAATGAGAAATATTTTACTATTTCTGGGCAAATATCAAAAATACAAGAAGATTATTTTATAGTTATAACAGGTAAAGGGAAACTCAAGATAACTGAATGGGAATCTAATCAAAAAATAAAATCTATTAGACAAAGATTAACATAATGAATGTATTTAAAAATTTTTAAAAAGTTTTGTAAAGAGACTTTTGATAAATTATTTATATGGTTTTTAGTTTCTTTTATCTTATTTATTATTTTTAAGAATATTTTAGCTTTTTTAATTTTTGTTTTTCCTTTTGGTAGGTTCTTGATAAAATTTGTTAAACTTTATAGTGCTGATTTATTACCAGAAAAGATTATTAAAATAGAGAGTACCAGTAGTTTTTTAGAGTACTGGTATTGGGACTTAGAAAACATATTTGAAAATAGAAATATAGAGTTTGATAAGTATGGATTTGTTTTATTTGATTATGGAGAGGTTATTGGAAAAAGGATTACTCCTACGCATGTAGCTACTGTTGCTTTGTATTATTTACAAAAATATTTGAAATCTAAACAAGCAAAATTTTTAAGGTATTATAAAGATCAGATTGGGTATATAAAAAATAGGTATTTAGATTTAGGTGATAGGGGATTAGTGTGGGTTTTTGATTTTGATTGGATAGAGGGTAAGGGTGTTTTAAAGGCTCCTTAGTTTTCTGCTATGTCTCAAGGTTTAATTATTAGTGTATTAGTTAGAGATTATTTTATATTTGGTAATGAAGATTCATTAAAAATAGCTAAAAAAGCTACTAAAATTTTTGAATTTGATGTTCCTTTAGGAGTTAGGTATATAGAGAATGGTTACTATTTATATGAGGAATATCCAATATTACCACCAGTTCATATATTAGATAGTTTTATTTTTTCATTATTAGGTTTGTACGATCTTACTATTTTTTGTCAAGAGGAGAATTATAGGAGATTATTTTTTAAGGGGATAAATGGGTTAAAGTTTAAGTTACCTTATTATGACTATAAAAATAAATGGAGTATATTTGGAGGACATAATTATTTATCAAGTAAGCACTATAATCTCTTAAATACTAAATTACTAGAAATTATATTTAATATCACAAATGATACTATTTTTTTACAATACTCTAAATATTGGGATCCTTATAATAAAGGGATTTTTGATAAAATTGAAATAAATTTCATTATGATGAATGGAATGAAAGTTAAATGATTGTTATTTTCTGTATTAATTATTTTTAATTTTATTATTCTACTTTAATTTTTTTTATAGTATAGGTAGAATGTTTTTAAATGTTTTTATATGATAAGGAATATTTTAAAGGAAAAATTAAAAAATAGAAGAAAAGAAATAGTAATATAATTAATACATTGTTATATCAAAATAGATCTAATAAAAATGAGAATAGAATTAAATTTTAAAATAGTACTAATATCTACTAAAATACTTTTTTGGTTAAGGGTTTTTATTTTAAATTTTTCATATTATTTATTTAAATATTTTCCTATTTTTAAAAGAATTTTTTATAAAAAAATAGAAGAAAAAATAAATAAGGATAGACCTGTATTTGTTATTGGGGTTAGTGAAATTGCAAATGTTTTGTACTATTTATCTAAAATTATTCCTAATTCTATTAGTGTTTGTTTATATCCTAATAAATTTTATCCTAAAAATGAGTATGATATAAAGTTAAGAGAAGTAGAGAAAAAAAATGATTATATTTTTATATATTTTTACGGGGCATTTTTATTGGGCTATTTATTGAATGTAGCAGATACATTTTTTTTTATATGGTTAAATGGTTTCGTTTTTAACGGTAATGACATAGGGTTATTAAAGAATAAACATATAGAGTATGAGCTAAATTTTATAAAATCTAAAGGAAAAAAAATTATATGGTTCTTTTGTGGAGATGATATTAGATCAATTAAGCTAACTAAAAAATATTTAGAAGAAAATGATTTAGATGGGTTCGTTAATTATTACAGTGATTATTTTCATTCTGATCATTATGATAAAGAGAAAAAACTGTTAGCAGAATGCGTTTCAAAATATTCAGATATAATATTTAATCATCCATTAGATCAATTGAGTTATATCCAAATAAAGCAGTTTATGCCATTTTATTATTACCCTATTGAAAAGTTTTGTAAGAATGCTAAGAAATTTAATGATTTAGAGAAAATAGCGATTTTGCATGCTCCTTCTTCTCCTTTGTTTAAGGGGACTCCTTTGGTAAGAGCTGCTATAAAAAGACTAAAATTAGAAGGTTATCAATTTGAATATATTGAGTTAATTAATAAAACTAATCAGGAAGTGCTGGATAATTTAGCAAGAGCTCATATTATTTTGAATCAATTTTATTCTAAAGCGCCTGGGACTTTTGGAATAGAAGCGTTAGCTAACTATTGTGTAGTTTTGCAATCTACTAATTTTAAAGAATATATTAGTCTTTATCTGCAGGATGCTAATGAATTAATCGATCCAAATGATATAAAAATAGATATTAATGATTTTGATAAAATTCCGTGGGTTTTTACTAATTACTGGGAAATCTATGATAAGTTAAAATTTTTATTAGAAAATAAGCACTTATTAAAAAAAATAGCAGAGAATGGTTTTAATTTTGCTAAAAAATATTTTTCTTCCAATTTTGCTAAAGAATATTTAAAATTAATTTTAAATAAAAACAATATTAAAATTAATGATTTTTAGCAAAATAAATAATGATTAGTTTAATAAGGAATTAATTAGATTAAGTAGTATTTTGGATTCGTTTTCGAAGTTGAGTAATTTAGAAGCTTTATCAGAATTTTGTTTAAATAACATAATGTTTTGTTTATTAAATAATTGTAGGGATTTAGCTAATTCTTGTGGTTCGTAGTTTTTAGAAACTAATCCTAAATTATATTCATTAACTATTTTAGCCATTTCTGGGTTGGGGCTTGCTAATATTGCTAATCTCGCTTGCATATACTGAAATAATTTATTAGGTAAGCAATATAAATTGTTAATATTTGAAGGGTACATATATGATAATCCTATGTCATATTCGTTTAATTTATTTATTAAATCATCTTGATTAATTGGTTTTAGAAAATTGATTTTTATATTAGGATTATTTATTTCATTTTGTGCTAAATTTTTTAAATATTCTAAATAATTTTGGGAATCTTTGTCATTTGTTACTAAATAGAAATCTACTAAAAAATTAAGGTTAGATTTAATGTATTTAAAAGCTAAAATCATATTCTCTAATTTTCTACTTTTTGAAGCTCCTCCAACATGAACTAGCTTTATTAAATTATCTTCTATTACCCTTGGGGATAGATTATGATAATATGGAATGTTTCTTATTATATTAAATTTATTTATATTAAAATTTTCTCGATATAATTTAGCTATGCTTTCATTTACTGTTATTAAATTAATTTGATTTAATTTATTTTGATATTTTTTTAATAAATGTAAGTAAAAGTTTTTATAAAATAAAACCCAAGTTTTATTATCAGTATATTCTTCAGGAAAATATTCATGTAGATCTAAGATAATTGGTTTCTTGTTATTAGATAAATGAATAATAGCAGGTAGAGTTAGTAAATCATTTGATATAATTAAATCAAAATCAATTGATTTTAATTTGTTTTTCATATCTAATATATATGGATTAATAATTTCTTTTAGAGTATTTAGGTTTAAAATAGAAATTAAATCTTCAGTTAGTTTATAAAATCTATTTAAAGACAAGAATATAAATTTAAGTTTATGTTTATTTGTAAGTTGGATATGAATATGATTCGTGGAATTTAGATTTAAATTTTGAAAGGCAGCTGTTATTACAAAGTAGTTGTTATTTAATAATGTTTTAACTTGTTTTAATACTCTCGAATCTTTAGAAATATCACTTAATGAAGTAATTAATATTTTTTTCATATTTTTTATTAATTTATCTTTTATTAATCTATTTGTAAGTTAAATAATTCAATCCATTTAATTGTATTTATTATTCTCCATAAAGTGAAATCTAAAGTATCCAAGTTTTCTAAGTTTTTAATATAGTGTTCTTTTATGTATGAATAGTTAAAAAATGGGAGATTAGAAGTTTGTAGTAAATTGGTTATGTAGTTTTTCATATGAAAAAGCCAACGTTTTTCAGGGGGGGTGAATCCTATTTTATCTTTTCTTTCTAGGATTTTATCAGGAGTTATTCCCTTTAGGGCTTCTCTAAATATGTATTTTGTTACTCCATTTGAACTTATTATATAATTTATTGGTAAGCTTAAGATAAATTCTGTAAATTCGGGAGTTAAAAATGGGACTCTACTTTCTATACTAAATCTCATTGAATTTCTATCTTCATATCTTAATAAATTTGGTAAGCTTGTTATAAATAACGTATTTTTTAATTCTGACCTTACCAAATCATATATGTTATCATTTCTATGATGAATAAAATAATTTAAATAATCAAAAGAAATATTTTTAAAATATTCTTTATTAAGATAAGGGGGGATTAAATTTAAATTGTTTTTATTATTTTTATTATTTTTAAGATATAAAAAGAATAGGAGTTTTCTTTTTATTAATTTTAATGCCAATTTGAACATATTTTTTTTGGTTGGATTTTTACTGAGATTGTATGCAAAATTAAAGGCTTGGAATAACTTGTTTTTCTTTATTAGTTCTAAGATATATAGATAAGAGTATCCATCATAGCCTGCTAATATTTCGTCTGCTCCTTGACCATCTAATACAACTTTTATATTATTTTCTTTTATTAACTTAAATACCCTATATTGAGCATATATGCTTGTGCTTCCAAAGGGGATTTCTTGAGATATGATTAAATCGTCTATATCGCTTATTAGTTCTTCATCTTTTACTCTTACTTTATGGCCTATTAGATTTTTTTCTTTTACCACTATGTCTATATACTTTTCTTCTGATAATTCAAAATTATCTACTACAAAACTAAAAGTATGTAATTCTACATTGGGGTATAGATATTTTATAGTGCTAACAATGGATGAGGAATCTATTCCTCCTGATAGGCAGGTTCCGATTGGTACATCACTTCTTAAATGTAATTCTATATTTTTAAAAAATAGTTCTCTTATTTTGTTTTTGGCTTCTTGAAATGTTATGTCTTTTAATTCCTCAATTTTTGGGGTATAGTATTTTTGTTTTATTATTTTTATGTTATTTAAATCTGTGAAATTAACTTTTAAGAATGATCCGCTTTCTAATTGATTTATATCTTTTATTAGGGTGTTGTAATGATAATCTGTTAAGTTATTAGCTAAATATTCGTAAAGTTGTTGTTTATTTATTTTTTTTGTATTTAGTAATGTTAATAATGGGCGTATTTCAGAGGAAAATGAAAATAAATTAGGTTTATAAATGTAATATAACGGTTTTATTCCAAAGAAATCTCTTGCTAAAAATAGTTCATTGTTTTTTATATCTAATATAGCGAAAGCAAACATCCCTATTAATTTATTTAAACAGTTTTCTTTATATTCTATATAACACTTTAGTAGTACTTCTGTATCAGATTTACTAAAGAATGTATAGCCTTTAGTTTCTAATTCTTTTTTAATTTCTAAGTAATTATATATTTCTCCGTTAAATACAATAAAAAAGGAGTTGGTTTCATCACTCATAGGTTGCCAGCCACTTTCCGTTAGATCAATAATAGATAATCTTCTATGGATTAAGGCTAATTTGGAGTTATCAAAGTTGTCTAAGTTTTTGGTTTTTATTATGCTGTTATTGTGTAGTAAAAATAAGAATCCTTTGTCATCTGGACCTCTATGAGATAAAAGGTTAGCTATTTCTTTAACTTTATCTTTATTAATATTTTGAGAAATTATTCCTGCTATCCCGCACATTTTTTAAATGAATTATATTTTTATTTTTTTCATATTTTTCTTTTTATTTAATTATTTCATTTTTTTATATTTATTCCTGTTTATTTAAAATATAAATTTAATAGTTAATTAAGTTAATTTTTATTTGATAATAATTATTTACAAGGGGAAGATGGAGTTTTTTTTGAATATATAAATAAGAGATATGTAAAAATATTTTTTATACTTATTTTAAGAGTTTTTGAATTATGAAAAAAATTTTAGTTACAGGTGCAGGTGGATTTATTGGGAGTCATTTAGTAGAGGAATTACTAAAACAAAAATATAGGGTTAATGCTTTTGTTAGATACAATTCCTTAAATAGATGGGGGAATTTAGAGTTTTTAGTAGATAAATTTAAAAGTAATTTAAGTATTTATTTAGGGGATGTAAGAGATAAAAGTACTTTAAAAGAAGCTTTTAAAGGAGTTGATGTTGTTTATCACTTAGCTGCTTTAATAAGTATTCCTTATAGTTATATTGCTCCTCAATCTTTCTTAGATATAAATGTGGGGGGGACTTTTAATGTTTTGGAATTATCAAGAGAGTTTAAAGTAAAGAAAGTTTTTATTATTTCTACTTCTGAGGTATATGGAAGTGCTCAATATATTCCTATGGATGAAAGTCATCCTAAAAAACCACAATCCCCTTATGCTGCTTCTAAAGCCAGTGCTGATTTATTAGCTTTAAGTTATTATTATACTTATTCATTGCCAATTATAATTGTAAGACCTTTTAATAATTATGGTCCTAGACAATCTCTTAGAGCTATTATTCCTACTATTATATCTCAAATTATATGTAATTTTAAAAAGATTAAGATTGGAAATATTTATTCGAGTAGAGATTTTGTTTTTGTTAAAGATACTGCGAAAATTTTAATTAAATTAATGGAATATGAAAATATAATTGGAAATGAAATTAATATTGCTACTTCTAATGCTATTGTAATTAAGGATTTGATAAATAAAATAGCTTTAAAAATGAATTATGAACCAGTAATAGAAGTAGATGAAATTAGATTAAGACCTTTAAGTAGTGAAGTGGATAAACTGTTAGGTGCTAATAAGAAACTCCTAAATATATTAGGAAATTTTAATTTTACTTCTTTAGATGAAGGTTTAGATATTACAATTGATTATTTTAAAAAAGATATAAAGAAAAAAAAGGAATTTTATAAAATAGAATTATATAATATTTAAAAAATGTTATGCTAGATAATAAAGTATTTATAATTGCTGAAGCTGGGGTTAATCATAATGGGGATTTTGATACTGCTTTAAAAATGATAGAAGTTGCTAAGGAAGTAGGAGCTGATGCTATAAAATTTCAAGTATTTAAAACTGAAAACTTTGTTTCAAAATACGCTATAAAAGCTGAGTATCAATTGAATTATACTGATGATTTTGAAAATCAATTTCAAATGTTAAAAAAGTTGGAATTATCTTTTGATAATTTTGTAAAATTAAAAGAATATTGCGAGGAATTAGGAATAAAATTTCTAGCTTCTCCTTTTGATTTGGAAAGCATAGAGTTTTTAGATAAAATTGGTTTGGAGATATTTAAAGTTCCAAGTGGAGAAATAACTAATTTACCATATTTAGAAAAAATAGGAAAACTAAATAAGAAGATTATAATTTCAACAGGTATGGCAACTTTAGGAGAAATAGAGGATGCTTTAGATGTTTTATTTCAAAATGGTTCTAAAAGGGAAAATATTATCGTTTTGCATTGTAATACTGACTACCCTACTCCTATAGAAGATGTTAATTTAAAAGCAATGTTAACTATAAAAGAAGCTTTTAAAATTAGAGTAGGATATTCTGATCATACTTTGGGGATAGAAGTACCAATAGCTGCCGTAGCTTTAGGAGCAGAGGTTATAGAAAAACATTTTACTCTAGATAAAAATATGATCGGGCCTGATCATAAAGCTAGTTTAAACCCCATTGAATTCAAAATGATGGTATTAGCTATAAGAAATATAGAAAAAGCACTTGGAGATGGAATTAAGAAACCTTCATTTTCAGAAACAAAAAATATACCAATAACTAGAAAATATATTGTAGCTAAAAAAGATATCAAAAAAGGAGAAAAGTTTACAGAAGAAAATTTAACTGTTAAAAGAACAGGGAAAAAAGGAATTTCACCAATGAAATTAAAAGAAATAATAGGTTTAAAATCACCTTTTGATTTTAAACAGGATGAAATAATTTATTTTTAATTTCAAAATATGTATAAAAAGAAGATATGTTTTTTTACAAGTACAAGAGCTGATTATGGAATTTTAAGGCCTCTGATTAAAAAAATAAAAAATGATAAAAATTTTTCACTGCAGATAATTGCTTCAGGTATGCATTTATCTCCAGAATTTGGATTAACATACAAAGAAATTGAAAAAGATAATTTTAAAATAGATAAAAAAATAGAAATATTATTATCTTCCGATACTTCTATAGGTATTTCTAAAGCAATGGGTTTGGGAATCATAAGTTTTAGTGAAGCACTTGATAATTTAAAACCAGATATTGTAATTGTATTAGGCGATAGATTTGAGACTTTAGCTTTTGCTATTGCTAGTTATATTTTAAAAATTCCTATTGCACATTTGTATGGAGGAGAATTCACTTTTGGAGCAATTGATGAAGCTTTTAGACATTGTATTACTAAATTATCCTTTCTTCATTTTACTTCATTAGAATATTATAGGCAAAGGATTATACAATTAGGAGAAGAACCTAATAGAGTATTTACTGTTGGAGCATTGGGGATAGATAATATAAAAAATATGAAATTATTATCTCGCAAAGAAGTAGAAAAATATTTAGGTAAAAAGTTTAAAAAAAAGAACTTGCTTATTACTTTTCATCCTGTTACTCTGGAAAAAGATACAACAGAATATCAATTAGGGGAATTACTAAAAGCATTGGATGAATTAGAAAATACTTTATTAATATTTACTAAATCAAACGCTGATCCAAGCGGAAGGATAATAAATGAGATTATAGAAGAATATTATGAAAAAAACAAAGAGAAAGTGGTACTTTTTACAAATATGGGACAGCTTTTATATTTATCAACTATGAAGTATGTTGATGCCGTTGTAGGGAATTCTTCTAGCGGTATAATTGAAGCTCCATCTTTTAAGATAGGAACTATAAATATAGGAGATAGGCAAAAAGGAAGAGTTAAACCTGAAAGTGTTATAGATTGTGAACCAAATTATAAATCTATAAAAAATGCTATTACTAAGTTATATTCAAACGAATTTCAAAATATACTAAAAAAGGTAATTAATCCTTATGGTGATGGTAATGCGGCTGATAGAATTTTAAATATTTTAAAGGAATTTAATCCAGAATCATTAAAAAAGGAATTTTATGTTCTTAAAAATTTATAATTAAAAAGTAAAGATAATGAAAGAAATAATTTTGATTGGTTCTGGAGGACATTGTAGAAGTATTATAGATATCATAGAATTAGTAGGAGAATATAAGATAGCTGGCATAGTTGATCTGGAAGAAAGATTAGGGCAATCTGTTTTAGGTTATAAAGTTATAGCTACTTTAGAAGATTTAGAAAAGCTTAGGAAACATTATGAATATGTATTTATTGCAATAGGACAAGTGAAACCAGATCCTATTATAAGGATTAACATCTATAATAAAATTAAAAATTTAAATTATAAAGTACCTATTATTATTTCGCCTAGGGCTTATGTTTCTAAACATTCTATAATTGAAGAAGGTACGGTTGTTATGCATGATGCTTTTATTAATTCTAATGTAAAAGTAGGGAAAAATTGTATAATAAATACAAAAGCTATTATTGAGCATGATTGCATAATAGGTGATTTTTGCCATATTTCTACTGGAGCTATTGTTAATGGGGGAGTAGTAGTTGGGAATGGTTGTTTTATAGGTAGTAATGCTACAGTAGTTCATAATATTAAAATCCCAGATAATTCTTTTATTAAAGCTGCTTCATTGGTGAAATAATTACATAATTATCTTGTTAATATTTTTTTAAGGAGGAATTTTTAATGAAAGATATTTTTGTAAAACCTAATGCAAAAATTCTTGAAGCTTTAAAAAAATTAGATGAAACAGGTGAGAAGGTACTTTTGGTTGTCGATGAAAATAAAAAATTAATTGGAACTTTAACTGATGGTGATATTAGAAGGTATATTTTAAAAACAGGAAGTTTAGAGGGTAATATTGATAGTATTTTTAATAAAAAATGTAAATATATTTATATTAATGAAATAGATAAAGCTAGGGAAATTATTTTTAAATATAAGATAGAACTACTACCTGTTGTTAATGAAAATAAAGAAGTAATTAATTACTATAAATGGACAGATTTTTATGAAGTTTTGGAATATGATATTAAATTAGATGTTCCTGTAGTAATTATGGCTGGAGGAAAGGGGTTAAGGATGAGCCCTTTTACTAAAGTTTTGCCTAAGCCTTTATTACCTCTAAAAGGAAAAACTCTTATAGAAAATGTTATAGATTCCTTTAAAAAATTTGGAATTAGAAAATTTTATATTACCTTGAATTATAAGGGTAAAATAATTGAAACTTATTTTAATAGTATGGAAAAAGATTATGAAGTTGATTTTATATGGGAGGATAATTTTTTAGGAACTGCAGGAAGCTTGTATTATTTAAAACAAAAAATTAATACTGATTTTTTTGTATCTAATTGTGATATACTTTTAAAAGTAAATTATTTTGAAATTTTTAATTATCATAAAAGTAATGATGCTATTTTAACTTCCATAACTTCTGTTAATTATTATAGGATTCCTTATGGTGTTGTTAGTATTAAGGAAAACGGAGTTATAGAAAAGATTATAGAAAAACCTGAATATACTTTTATAGTTAATACAGGTGTTTATATCTTAAAAGATAAAGTTTTTGAATATATAAATGAGAAAATAAAATTAGATATGCCTAATCTTATGCATATTCTAATAGAAAATAAGGAAAAAGTTATTTCCTATCCTGTAATGGCAAGTGATTACATTGATTTTGGGGAATTGGAAACTTATCAAAGGGAGGTTGACTATGTATAAAGATAAGAAAATATTAGCTATAATTCCTGCTAGAGGGGGTAGTAAAGGGTTACCAAAAAAAAATATAAAATTGTTATTGGGAAAGCCTTTAATAGTTTGGTCAATAGAGCAGGCTTTGAATTCTAAGTATATTGATAGAGTAGTGGTTTCTACAGAAGATATTGAAATTGCTAAAATAGCTAAAGAAGCTGGGGCAGATGTACCTTTCTTAAGGCCAGCTGACTTAGCTAAAGATGAAACTCCTACTATTGATGTTGTAATTAACGTTTTAGAAAATGTAGAACAAAATTATGATGTAGTAATACTTTTAGAACCAACTTCTCCTATAAGAAAGAAAAACGATATAGATAATTTTATCACTAAATTAATTGATAATTATAATTTATATGATTCTTTAATATCTTTAGGGGAGGTTTATTTAGAGAATCCTTTAGTTATGAAAAAAATAGATGGAATATATGTAAAGCCATTTTTGGAAGTAAGTCAGAGAATTAATAGAAGACAGGATTATCCTAAAGTTTTTTTTCCATACGGTGTGGCTTATATTTCGAAAGTTGATGTTTTATTAAAGCAGAAAGATTTTCTTAGTGATAGAACTGGGTATATTTTAATAGAAAAATTTCAATGTTATGAAATAGATGATATCTTTGATTTTTTAGCTGTAGAAAATATATTAAATTATTTGTTAAACAAGGAGGTTTTATGAGGTTTTTAGTAATTGGTTTAGGATCAATGGGAAAAAGGAGAATAAGATGCCTTAAAAAATTAGGTTTTAATGAAATAATTGGATATGATATAAATTATGAAAGATCTAATCAGGTTAGTAATTTATTTAACATCACTACTTTTACTAATTTTAAAGAAATTGAATATTTAAATTTTGAGGCAATTTTTGTTTGTACTCCTCCAGATCGTCATAAAGAATATGTTATTTGGGCTATAAATAGGAATATTCCTGTTTTTGTTGAGGCTAGTGTTATACTTGAACATAGTATAGAAATAAAAAATTATTTATTATCTAGTAATAAAAATGTCCTTATTGCTCCTTCTTTAACATTTAAATTTCATCCTGTTATTAATGAAATAAGAGAAATAATTCTAAATGGAGAATATGGAAAAGTTTCTAATTTTTTGTATCATTCTGGACAGTATTTGCCAGATTGGCATCCATGGGAAGATATAAAAGATTTTTACGTAAGTAAGAGGGAAACAGGAGGAGCTAGAGAAATTGTTGCTTTTGAATTATCTTGGATAGTTGATGTCTTTGGCTTTCCTTCAGAAATTAAAGGTTTTTTTGGAAAAACAATTGATATTGGTATTAATATTGATGATACTTATGCTTTTTTACTTAAATTTAAGGATAAACATATTTTCGGAAATATTTTAGTAGATGTTACTTCAAGATATGCTACTAGGAGTTTGACTATTAATTTAGAGTATGCACAAATTAGATGGGATTGGAATAAAAATTATTTTGAATTATTTGATGCTATAAATAAAAGGTTTATAATATATTATCAGCCAGAGAGTGAAGCTGCTAGTGGATATAATAAAAATATAATAGAAGATATGTATGTTAAAGAAACAAAAGCTTTTATTGATTCTATCGTTAATAATATACCTTTTCCTAATAATTTAGACAATGATATAAAAGTATTAGAATTATTAAAAAAAATAGAAGATTCAGATGGAGGTTTTTTACGTGAGTAAGAAAAGTTTAAATGATCAACAATTTGATAATGATAAATATTTAAAAAGGTTACTGAGAGTTATTCCAGGTGGTGCGCATACTTATTCTCGGGGGTTTGATCAATTTCCTTTAAATGCTCCTCATATTTTAAAGAGAGGGAAAGGGGCTTATGTTTATGATATAAATGATAATAAATATCTAGATTATGGAATGGCTTTGCGGTCTGTTATATTAGGTTATTCTTATGAATTTGTTGATAATTTTGTTATAGAAAATGCGATAAAAATGGGGAATAATCTGACTAGACCTTCTTTATTGGAATTACAAGCAGCAGAGCTTTTTGTTAATTTGATTCCTTCTGTTGATATGGTAAAATTTTGTAAGAACGCTTCTAATGCTACTACTGCTGCTATAAAGCTTGCAAGAGCTTATACTGGTAGGGATTTAGTAGCTTGTTGTTCTGATCATCCTTTTTTTAGTTTTGATGATTGGTTTATTGGTACTACTTTAATGAATAAAGGAGTCCCAGAGGCTATTAAAAATTTAACTAAAACATTTAGATATAATGATGTTTCTGATTTAGAAAGGTTATTTCAACAGTATGATCAGAAAATCGCTTGTATTATAATGGAACCTGCTACTACTTTTCATCCTCCAGAGGGATATTTACAAAAGGTTAAGGAGATTTGTCATAAAAATGGGGCTTTGTTTATTCTTGATGAAACTATAACTGGTTTTAGATGGCATATTAAAGGTGCCCATTATTATTATAAAGTGGAACCTGATTTGTGTATTTTTGGGAAAGCTATGGCTAATGGATTTTCTTTAGCTGCTTTAGCAGGTAAAAAAGAGTTTATGAGATTAGGTTCTATAGAATTTGAAGGCCAAGAAAGGGTTTTTTTATTATCTACTACTCATGGAGCAGAGATGTCTTCATTAGCTGCTTTTATTGCTACAGTTAATATTATTAAGCAAGAAAATGTTATACAACATATTTGGAATTATGGAAATAAATTAATTAAGCTGTTTAATGAAAAAGCAAAAGATTTTGGAATTCAGGATTATTTTAAAGCTTTTGGTGTTGATTGTTCCCCATATTATGTAACTTTGGATCGAGATAAACAGAACTCTTTAGCTTTTAAAACTTTATTTATGCAGGAAATGATTAATAAGGGGGTTATTATTCCATGGATTTCTTTATCTTTTAGTCATAAGGAGGAGGAATTGGAAAAAACATCTTTGGCATTAGATCATGCTTTAAAGATTTATTCTCTAGCTTTAGAAGATGGATATCAAAAATATTTGAAAGGGCATGTTGTTAAACCAGTTTTTAGAAAGTATAATTAATTAAATTAAATATCAATAAAATGGGTATAAGAAAATTATTTAAGCGTTATATAATAGAAATTTTTTGGAGTTTTTTAGATGTTATTGATTTTATACTTTTTATTTTTGAAAAGATCATATTTAAAAAAGATGTTGTAAAAAAAGAAAAAAAAGATATAGTTTTTCTGCTATTTTATCCTATAGGATGTTATAGACTAAGGGAGTTAATAGCAAAATTGGAATCTATTGGGATTTCAGTTGAATGTTTATCTAAAGATTTTGAAGATTTTAAAAATTATATTTTAAATTTTGGATTTATTCATTTTAAAACAGTTGTATTATTTTTGATTATTTATTTTGTTATAAAAAAATATAATCCTAAAATTATTATTTTACAAGTTGATACTCTACCTAGACATTTTAAAAATTATATTAATAAGAAGAAGGTAAAATTAATTAATATTTCTCATTCTGTTACTTTTTCTACTCAGCTTTTTAGTAGTATTAATTATGATTATTATTTTATGTTTGGTAGAAAATCCTTAGAAAATTTATTAAATAATAGTTATTTAGAATCTGGGGAAACTAACGTTATCTTAACTGGTTCACCATTTTTTCAGAGGGAGGAAGTTTTATCGTGGGAATATAGGAATTTTATCGTTTTAGCTGGTTCTTATTTTCAGAGGGGATATTATTTATATCAGGATTTTGAATATTTTGTTGAATTTTATAAATCATTGGATTATTTAATAGCAAAGTTTAAGGATTATATTTTTTTATTTAAGCCACATATAAGAAGAGAAATTGAGTTAGAATATAGGTATATTTTAAAACATAATAATGTTATTTTGATTGATAATGCTGAAAATATTTATAAAGTTTTAAAATTTTCGAAGTTGTTGATATGTGATGTTTCGGTAGCTAGTATAGAGGCAGCAGCAGCTGGGTGTCCATTTATAATTTATGATTGGCTATATTCTAAAAATAAAAATTATGCTTTTTCAGATCAATTAGGAGATATTAATTTCTTTGAAAGAGCTACAAATAAAGAAAATTTAGAGAATTTATTTAAACAAAGAATATCAAAAGAATTTTTTCTAGATTCTCAAGATAAATTATATTCTTATTATAAATCACATATAGAAATTGAAAAAAGTATTGATCATATTGCTCATTGTTTAAAAAATATTATTTTAAATAAAATAGATAGTTTGAATTGTATTTATCTAAAAAAATAGTTACTTCTTTTTAGATAATGATAAAAAATTAAAATAAGAATTTAAATAGAATTTCTTGGTTTGTTTTTAATTGGCCTTCTAGTATTTCAATATCATTTATATTTCCTTCTATTTCTATAAAATATTCGCTTAAGTATATTCTTATTGTATTTCCTTTTATGTCTGTTATATATCCTTTTAGAGTTTTTATATTGTTAATGTATAGAAAATATTTTAAATAGATTTTGTAATAATTTTTATATAAATTATTTCGATTTATATTTTCGTTGTTAGCTATCTTTATGAATTCTTGAAGTTCAGATTTATTATAATATGGGTCGGTGTTGTAAAATAGGGAAAGTAATTGCCTTTGGTTTATTATATCTATGAATCTTCTAATTGGGCTTGTTATATGACTATAACTTTCTAAACCTATTAAATTATGATTCCTTTTTTCTAAAGAGTAATAAGAAATATCTACTGTTTTGGTTATATTATATATCTCTAAGGGATTGCTAATTGTTTTTCCTTGGATAGTACAATCTAAATTAGTATTATTATGTAAATAAATAAAAGGAATACTATTTTTGATGGCTATTTTTGAAGTTATATAATTCGTTAAAATCATTAATTCCTGAATTATAAATCTGTATCCTTTATTAAAATAAATTAATTCTATTTTTTTAAGGTTTTTATCTAACTTAATTTTGGGAACATTAAAAAAAATACCGCCTTTTTTTAATCTATTTTCTAATAATTTATTAGCTAATTCATTTAAATTATATTCGCTAAGTATTTTATATTTATCAGCAAAATTATATGAAATATTTTCTTTTATTTTTATTAATTTAAAATCAAAATCGAAGCTCATTAATTCAAAGTCCTTTGAAAATAATAATCTAAAAATTATAGCAGGTTTTATGCTATTTTTTACTAATGAAAAATTTCTTATTATATTTTTATCTATTAACATATAAAAGTTATTATATGTAAAATATAATGAAGATTGGTTATTATAGGCTAAGTGAAATAAGGAAAGGGGAATATATTCGCTTAAATCTATTATTCCTATTAGAATTTCCATTTTGTTATTAGTTCTATTTATACATATAGCATCATCTATTTCTATTGTATTTTCTTCATCTATACTTATAAAATTATAACTACTTAGTAAAGCTCTGCTATTTTTTACATACTTATAGTTAAATTCTATATCCCTATAAATATAGCTTTTATCTATTTTGGTTTTATATATATAATAATTTTTGTAATCTATTTTTGTTAAACTACAAAAAATCTCTTTTTCATAGTTTGATATTAGTTTTTTTATTTTGTTTATCTGTTTTTTTCTTAGTTTTATAAATGTTCTTAATATTAATAGCATTATTGTAATTATTTTTATTATTTCTAAGGAAATTAGCAGTTTTTTACTTTTTAATTTGATTTTATCTGATATATAATTTCTTAAAATTAAAGAAAATAAAATTGTTTTTTTATTATAGATAATTGGTTTTTTATTTGATATTATTACTGATTTATTGGTATCAATTAATTTAAAATGTAGATATAATAATGAAATTTTTGTAATTGATTTTAGTCCTGTTTTTTTAATATTATTTTTATTTTATTTAAATTATTAACTAATTTACTTATATTACTAATGTCTTTTTTGGGGATTATAAAAATAAAGTAAATAAAAAAATTCTGTTTAGCTAATAAAATTGTAAATATATTAAATTTAATTTTAAATTTTAACATAATGTTTTTTCTCTATCTCTATTTTTTATATTATAAAATTTTAAATAATAATCCTTAAAGTATTAATTTTAGGTGTTATCTAATATTAGGAAAATAATGGGATTAATTATTAAATATTTTTAATAAAAATAATTAAAATAATTAGATAGAGTAATTAGAAATTTAAGAAAATTATAGATTATTCTTCATAAACAAAACCGAAATTATCTGTTCTCATTTTTTTATATCCTTGAGATTCTAAGTATTGCTTAGTTTGATAGTCATAGCTTTTTACTTGGAATATATCGGGAATAGAATAGTAATTATAATTATCTCTATAGTATTCTACATTATCAAAACCACTAGAAGCGGGAACTCTATAAATTTGGTTAGTTATTGGATCTTTAGCATAAGTTTCGTTGTTAATAGCAGCAGAAAAAGCATTTGTAAATGCTTCTCTATCTTTTTCAAAATCATTTTGTATTTCTCTAAATATTTTACTACTATATTCATTAGTTTGCCTAACTTTGTTATATAGATCGGCTTTGTGTTGTCTTTCCTTTTTTAGTTCGTTGTATATTATATCTGATATTTCTCTTGATGCTGATTGGGTTGTTCTGTAATTTTTCAGTTCTGTTTTTTCTAAGTTTATTATATAATTAATTTTTTCAAATGTAAATAAAATATCGTATGTTATACTATTAATTATGTTTGTGGTTATAATTAAAAAATCATTTATATTATTTGAGTTATTTTTTTCATAGGATGATATTTGGTATTTAATTAATATGGTGTTATATATTATTGTAATATAAAGAAATAGTATTGTAGGTTTATCTGAATTAATAGCAGTTATTAGTAATGGGATAAAGTTAATATTTCTCAGTTTTATTAGGTAATTATATAAATCGTCTAAATTTATATTATATATGTTTTCAGGAACTATATTTAAATTTAAGTAAAAATTAAAAAAATAAAATAACATATTTAAAATATCATTTAAATTATGTATGGGATTAAAGTTAAAATTTAATTTATTTTTACCTAAATAATTTGAAAGTTCTGCTATTATTTGGCTACCTGTATATGTATTAATTACATTAAATATTATTTCTCCATTTTGTAGAGTAATTGGTGAATTTAGTATGTAATGATATAGCTTATAATCTATTAAATTGAATAAACTAAATGTATTGTTTGCTTCTATTTTTATTAAGTTTATGCTTCCTATTGGTTTGTTGTTTATTTTTATGGGGAATTTTATATAGGGTAATTTATTTTCTATTTTTATAGAATTTAGGACAAAATTTTTGTACCAATTAGATCTATTTATGTCGTATGTGTCGGTTAGTAAGATATAAATTATTAATTCATTTTCATTTATAAATTTAACTCCTAGTTCTACTTTAAATATGAATTGATTTCTGAATAAGAATCTAAAATCTAATATTTTTTCAGATATAATTAAAAGTGGGTTGTTTATGTAAATATCAGAACCTAGGTTTAGTTCTATTGTTTTTCCTTTTATATTGTTATTAAGGTTTTTGAGTATTTTATTAAGTTCTATTAGATATAGTTTGTATCCTTCTTTTGTTGGGAAGCTAATAAATTCTAGGAGTTCTTTTATTATTTCTTCTATATTTTCGTTTGTTATATTAATTTTTTCACTTATTATTAAGTAGTTAATTGATATGTTATTAAAGGTTGAAAAATTAAAATTTAATAAATCTATAGAAGTTTTATTTAGTGTTGTATGTTTTATAGTTGTAAAATATGGTAATTTAAAACTAATGCCTAAGTAGATATCTTTATATTCTATTGGTTGGGTATAGTTATTTATTAAAAAATTTAAAAAATCTGGCATTTTGAAACCTCTTTATTATTTTTTAATTTAGTTTATTTTGTTTAAATGAAAGCTTTAATTTTTTTTGATTATATTATTTATTAAATTAAGGGAGCTATATTGTAGGACTTCTAAATTATATCCTCCTTCTAAAACCCATAATGTTTTATAATTTTTAAGTTTATTTATTAATGTTTTATGTAATTTATCAATTCCATTGTCTGTGACTCTCATATATGTTATAGGATCATTTAGATGGATATCGTATCCCATTGATATTATGACAAATTCGGGATTAAAATTAGTTATTATTTTTTCTAATTCTGATTCATATATATTTAATAAATCTTCATCATTAGCTAGTATATTTAAGGGGTAATTAAATTTATTGTATTCTATATTAGATTTAAATCCGGTAAATGGATAAAATGGGTAGGCATGAGTTGAAAAAAATAGAGTATTTTTTTCAGTTTTAAATATATCTTCTGTTCCATTTCCATGATGAGCATCAAAATCTATAATAGCTATTTTCTTTAGTTTTATAAATTCTTTTAAGTAATTGGCTATTACTGCTACGTTGTTTATAATACAAAATCCCATTGCTTTATCTTTTTCTGCATGATGGCCTGGTGGCCTTATATAGCCTATTCCATATTTTATCTTATCTTCTATTAATTCCTCTACTAAATTTATTAACAGCTTTATATTTGTATTTATTACATTCAAAGTATTTTCATTAAAATAGGTATCTGGATCTAAATTATATAATCCTTTTATTTTCTTTGATAATAATAAAATGTTTTCTATATATTCTTCTGTATGAGTTAGTTTGTATAGTTTATATATTATTTTATCTTCTATATTTTTTATATTATTTTCATTTATTAAATTTGCTTTAAATATATTTTGGTTTAAATTATTTAAATTTTCTATTAAATAGTTAATAATTGAATTAGTTCTTGAATTATTTTCAACATGATTAGAATCGTTATGTAAGTAATCTTTTGTGTTATAAGCTATCTTTATTTCCATTTTTTTTAAATTAAAATTTAAAATTTATAGATAACAGTGTGTTTAGGGTAGTTAATAAAATAATATAAATTATAATCTGTTGAAATTATATAAGAGAAGATATTATAAAGTGATTTAAAATAAAAGGTGTCATAAAAAGAGTTGTAATATTTATCCTTTGGGATATTTATTGATGAATAATAAGATAATGGTATAGATTGTAAAAGCCTATAATATCTAATGGATAGCAGATTAGTATTAATTAAATAAATTGGATTTATTTTAAATTGATATGAATTATAATTATATACATTTTTATATTTTTTAGTATTTTTATCTTTTATGAATTGAGTTCTGTTTATATTTAAATATATGCTTCCTGATAAACTTAAAAATAAATTGTCATCTTTAGTATCATAATCTATGTATTGAATGTTATCTTTTTTTATTGTTATATCTGTATATCTGGTAGATATAAAAGTATATGGATTATAATAATCATATAAATTTAATAATATTCCATCATGATAAAATATATTAACAAATTCATAAGGTTCAAATATAAATAAATCTAATTTAGAGCTTGAGATATTGTAGTTATTATCTATATTGAAAGATATTAGTTTATAATCATTGGTTATTGTAATAAATTGATAATCATTAATTTTAATTAAGTTTATAGGTAATGAAGAAAAATCTTGTTTAGAAATTATGCTAAAATTATTTGAATCTATAATATAAAATCCTTTATCACTTGCCAAAACAAATTTATTATCTTTTATTGGATATAATTTGCTACCTGCTTTTCCTAACTTATATTTCCCTATTGTATTAAAATTTTCATCAAATATAATTAATTTATCGTAGTAATCATAACCATAATAGTAATTGTATATTTTTTTTATCCCTTTTAGATTTCCTATTTCTCCTTCCCAATTTTTCCTTAAATTAAAATCTATTTCATTATTATAAATATTTTTTAAATTAATGTAGTATCTATATATTTGTTTATCAAAGTATGCTATTAATTCTTTAATAAATTCGTTTTTTTCATTAAAAATAACACTTTTTATATTATCAAACTTGTCTATTGTTTTAATTGTATAGTTAAAATTGTTATAGTTAATAATAAATAGATATAGAGTATTATCATTTAAAAAGGGGATAAGAATATAATCGTTGATTTTAAAGTAATCAAAAACTCTATCTATTTTTGTTGGTATATTAACAATTTGATTTAAATTATTATCTAAGATTTCAATTTGATTTTTAAAACAACAGATAACATAGTTATTATCTATTTTTATTGGTTTGGATATAATTTTATCGTTTATTATTATTTTATTTTTTTCAAAAAGTTGAAATTCATTAGCATTTGTTTTTTGTAATAGTGAAAATAAGCTTAAAATACAGAATAAAGATATAAAAATAATTTTATAAAAATTAATTTTTTGCCTGGACAACTTTAAAATCCCCCCTTGTATTTGAAATCTATAACATGATTTAGTAATTTTATTTAATAATTTTTCCTATATTAATAATTATTTAAATTAGTTTTAGAATCCTGTTTGGTGAAATTAGATGTTATAATACTAATTATTTTTTCTATTGTTTGAGGTATTGTTAGGTTATCTGTGTTTATTAGGATAAAATCTGGGGGTAAATTAGTTATATCAGGTAGTGGAGCATATTTTCTATTTTTATCTTGACTATCCCTTTCTATTATTTTATTTAGTATATCGCTAAAAGATAACTTTTTTAAAATTGAAGGATTACTTTCTTTGTATTGATAATATCTTCTTAAAGCTCTTATGTAATTACTTGCATATAAAAAAAATTTAAAATCAGCGTTTTTAAAAACTATACTTCCACTGTCTCTACCTACTACTACTGTATCTTTGTTATTTACTAATTTTATTTGAATACTTGTTAAGTAATCTCTTATCTTTTTTTCAGTTGCTATTTTTGAAGTATATATTGCTATTTCTTCTGTAAATAAATAATTCATTTTTTTTTCAAATTCTTTTGGTTTTGTATTGTTTATTATTAATTCTTCAAAATATTTTATATCAAATTTTTTAAATTTTTTATTTTTATTTAGTTTATTATTTATCAATAGGTAAGCGTATTTTCTATATATTAATCCTGTATCTAGAAAGTAAAAACTTTTATGGAAAATTTTAGAAAGTTCAATAGAAAGAAGTAACCCTATTGTAGTTTTTCCACTTGCTACTGGACCATCTATTGTTATTACCATTAATATAATATTTTTCAATATTTTTTATTTACCTTTAGTTTTAAAGGATATATAAAAAGTAGTTTATTAAAGTTGGTATAGTTTAATAAAAAAGGGGAAAGAGTTTTTTTGTTGAATATTTATAATATAAATTATAGGGGTCGTAGCTCAGCGGGAGAGCGTCTCGTTTGCACCGAGAAGGTCAGGGGTTCAAATCCCCTCGGCTCCACTTATCCCTTATTAAACTCTATAAAAATATAATATCTTTATATTTTTTAGCACTTTTATTTTTATAAATAAGTTTTTATGATAATAGAAAGCTTAATAAAACATAAAGTGTCTATTTTTTCTGAAATACCCTCTGAAGTTCAAATCCAAAATAATTACTTATTTTGGGTTCATAATGAATTATTTAATTATTTAAAGAATTCATTAAGATTGAAGGCTAAAGATAATATAGTTGTTTTTGATTCTTATAATTATATAAATTATTGTAGGTATATTGTTGGAGAATTCATTAATTTTAAATATCAAAAAGATAAAAAAGGGAATTTTGTTGAAATTAATGTAAAAAAATTTTTTCAAACTAAATTAAGTAATCCGATTATTAATTTATATGTTGTTCCTCCTAAAAATAGGTACCTAAATGATTTAGTAGCTAATGTTGTTCAATTACCTGTAGATACTTTATATTTTTTCCCTTCTGAATATATGGTTGTAAATATTAAGGAAATAACTAAAAAAATAGATAAAATTAAAGATATTATTTTTTGGAATTCTATTTATGTTAGCAAATATTACAACGTTAATTTTAAAGTTATTGACAATTTTAAAGAGTTTGTAGAACATTTAAAATTTTATGATTGGATTATTGTTTTTCATCCATATACTGATTTAACTGTTTCTGATTTTTTTAAATTAACCAAAATAAATGAATTATTTAATAATTTTTCTAAAAAGCAGGATTTAATTCAAAAAATAAAAGAAGAAAAATTTAAAATTGCAATTACAATTGGTCCTGAAGGGGGATTTTCTAATAAAGAAATTAATATTTTTAAAGAACATAATGCTTTTATATTAAGATTTGACTTTATTGAAAATATAATAAAAACTGAATTAGCTGCTAATATTGGAGTATCTCAATTACTTACTATTTTCAATTATTTAATTAAAACTTGATTTATTTTTTTACATTTTTTTTACAATTATAAATTATTTTTTATATGGTTTTACATAATACCCTAACATAAGGGGTGCTGATATATGCTTAGAGAATATCAAAAATTTTTAATATTTTTAAGTGGATTATTTTTTATATTTTTAATGTATTTGGTTATATCTTGTAGTGGAGGTGGGGGTGGCGGAGGTTTTCCTCCTTTACCTACTTTTGATACATCTACTTTCCCTACTTTTACTACTATTACAACTACAACTAGTACAAACCCTATTACTACAACTACCAACACAATTACCACAACAACTACTACTACAACTAATAATAATAACTATAAATATTTATATGTAAAAGTGCTAAGAATAAGAAATGGGAATATAGAGTGGTTAGGATCTTATGAATGGAATAATTATGCTTATGTTCATTTTAGTGCTGATAATTATAGTAATGATAAAAATGTTTATGTTAGTGATGGGTATTATGGAGCTTATTCTAGATTCAATTATGATGGATATTATGTTGATTATGTTGATATTGGTATTTATAGATATTATTATGATTATGATTATATAGTAAAAATTGGGGATACTTATAGCTCTTCTTCTGAAGCATGGTATGGTACATTTTATGTAGATGATTATAAACCTTATGGTAGTAGTGTTTATATCGTATTTAATGAAGGTGTTACTTATAATAAATTAGGAAAAAAAGTAAAATAATAACTACTATTCTCTACAAACTAAAGGTAAATTGTTCTTTACAAAATATCACTTTCTGTGTATAAATAGCTGTTGCTGATTTAACAAACATTAAGGGTAAAACTATTTGGAACTAATGCTTATAAAGTGGTGAATATTTATTTTCAAATGTTAAAATACTATTCAATAAGTAGGGTAGTTAGTGGGTATATTATAATTGCTATTAAATAAATGAGTTTAAAATAATTATGTTAAAAGTTTTAAAAATTATTTTAATAGTACCTTATAATTTATTTTCAAAGTCTTTTGTTTCTAATTTAATATTAGAGGGTTTTAAAGATGTTAATGTTATTTTATTTCAAAATGACTTAGTTTATTTAAATTTAGTATTTTTTTTAAAAAAAGAAAATAACTACAATGAGCAAGATTTAATCAATAAAGTAATTAACAAAATCGAAAAATTAAAAAAGAACCTGGTTTTATATTATAAAAGAGAAACAGAAGAAGTAGATAATATAAAAATAAAGGAAATCAAATTATTAGATTATGAAGATTATATAATTAGTTATATAGAGCCATTTGAAGTTAGAGATTTTTTATTTTTGCCATATAGTTCTAAAAGTTATAATTATAATTTGGATGAAAATAAAAATGTAAAAAAAGTTTATTTATATCCTAAGTACTTAGCTTTTGGGAATGAAAAGCATCCTACTACCTTAGGTGTAATTGAGATATTAGCTGATATGAAAAAATATTATGATAAAGAAATAGATTTAATAATAGATTATGGTTCAGGGAATGGAATTTTATCGCTTGTTTCTTTTTATTTAAATCCCAAGTTTATTTTAGCTATTGAAGCTATTTTTTCATATTGTCTTGAAATAAAAAATAATTTTGAAATTAATAAAGTATTTAATGGAATTGTTTTAAATTCTATTAGCCCTAAAATAATTAATATTAAAAATTTTAAAAATGTAATTACTTTAGCTAATATTCCATTTAGTGTTTTTAAGGATATAGCTAATGATTTGTTTAATATTAATTCTGAACTTTTTATACTTAGTGGAATTAAAGAGAAAGATATTAGTGAATTTGAAGATTTTTTAAAGTATAACCGTTTAGATATTGTTAATAGAATATTAAGGGAACATTGGGGAACTTTTGTTTGTAAAAAATAACTTATAGTATGGTTAAATTAATTGTTTTAAAAAATTTAAAAAAGATATTGTTTTTTGTTTTATTTTTTATTTATTTTTTTAAATATTTTTTGCTTTTGAAATCTTTCCCCAATTCTACATATAGCAATTATGTTTTGAATTATTTATATGCTATTAAGAAAATATATGAAGAAGATATTTTTGTTAAAGATAATTTATATAATATTTTTAAAAATAAAATAGATAATTTATTTCAAAATCAAAAAGAAAGTATAACTAAAGAAAAAATTGATGAAATTTTTAAAAATACCCTTTATTTTTACTCTAATGATAGATATTTAAAGATTTATCAAAGTGATATTTTTAATCAAGAATATTTAAATGAAAATAAAATAGAAAAAATTCAAAAAAATAATGATTTGATAGAAATTGAAAAAGATTTATACGATAAAATAAATATAAGTGTTATTTTAAGAGATGGATTTATTTTTTATTATATAAAGATTTTTTATTTTCCTCCTGGATATTATAAATATTTTAGAGATTATTTATTTAGTTTTTATAAGGAAGAGCAAAAGCATTTAAAAAAAATAGTTATAATTGATTTAGTGGATAATGTTGGGGGAAGTTTATATACTGCTTCTTTTTTTATTAATTTGTTTTATCCTGATAAGACTTATTTATTTACTATACATTATAAAAGAAAAAGTGTTAATTATTATAGTGGCCAAGATTATAAAAATTATTTTAAAAATTCAATGGTTTTTGTAGTTCAAAATGATTTAACAGCTAGCGCTTCAGAAGTTGTATCTGGAGTCTTATCAAGAAAAGGGATAATTTTAGGAGATTTTTCTTACGGAAAACCCTTTATTCAAGTTAATATTAATGTTAATGATTTTACTATATTATATACTAACTCATTTTTAAATTTTAATACCTTTTTAGAGCCTCATGATAAAGTAAAACCTGATATTTTTCTTAATGAAAGAGAATTAAATGAAAAATTTATTTTGGATTTAGTTTTTAGTATTTGTTATTATTTATTTTCTCAGACAGATGGAAATTAAATAATATTTTTAAAATTATTGATTTTTTTATAAAGTAGGAAATTAAAAAACTTTTTTTTAATAGAATAATAAAGGGGGGGTAAATTAATAAAATGAAAATTATAATTTTTTTTATGAGTAAAGGGAATTTAGAAAAGGGATTAACTAATATTTTAATTATTTCATTTTTGGCTTTGAGTATTATTTTTAGTTTTTTAATTCTTGTTTCTACATTAAATATTTTTGTAAATAGATTTAATTATGAATATTTGTATGGTGCTTTTTATGTTGCTGATTCTTATATTGTTAGATTTAGCACTTCTACTTCTGGTAAAGTAATTATAAAAAATGTTCCTTTTAATTTAATGGATAGTATCATAAATTATGGAAGTGTGAATTTAAGTAGTAATTTAATTAATGCTAATATTTATACTGTTGATAATAATTATAAGCAATTAAGGTTTTATATAAATTATAATGGAGTTATAAGTAATTATTATCAAGTTGATAAGACACTTGTGTATTAAGTTATAAAAAATATATAAAAAAAATTGATAAAAGTCAATAAAAATGAGGTATTTTATTATAATAAGAGTAGAAGGAGAGAATATAAAATATGTATAAATATATAAATGGAGCCCCTAAAATGGGGGTTGCCAAGAGGAGAAAATAAAATAGAGGGTAGCTAACAAAATAGGTTAATTTTAATTAATTTATTAATGAATCTAAAATTTGTGGAGGGTTTGATCCTGGCCCAGGATGAACGCTAGCGGGATGCCTAACACATGCAAGTCGTGCGATCGGCTAGGCCTTCGGGTCTAGTACGGAGCGGCGAACGGGCGAGTAACACGTGGGTAATCTACCTTCAAGTGGGGAATAACTCCGGGAAACTGGAGCTAATACCCCATATTCTTACAGGGCGTTATGCTTTGTAAGGAAAGGAGTAATCCGCTTGAAGAGGAGCCTGCGTCCCATCAGCTAGTTGGTGAGGTAATGGCTCACCAAGGCAACGACGGGTAGCCGGCCTGAGAGGGTGACCGGCCGCAAGGGGACTGAGACACGGCCCCTATCCCTACGGGGGGCAGCAGTGGGGAATTGTAGGCAATGCCCGAAAGGGTGACCACGCAATCCCGCGTGCAGGATGAAGTCCTTCGGGATGTAAACTGCTGTCAGGAGGGACGATGATGACTGTACCTCCAGAGGAAGGGACGGCTAACTACGTGCCAGCAGCCGCGGTAATACGTAGGTCCCGAGCGTTATCCGGAATTACTGGGCGTAAAGGGTCCGTAGGCGGCTGGGTAAGTCAGTAGATAAAGCCTGGCTCTCAAGGCCAGTCCTTCTACTGATACTGCTTAGCTTGAGGGCAGGAGAAAACAGGGGAATTCCCGGTGTAGCGGTGAAATGCGTAGATATCGGGAGGAACACCAGTGAGGAAGCTGCCTGTTTGGCCTGTTCCTGACGCTGAGGGACGAAAGCCAGGGGAGCAAACCGGATTAGATACCCGGGTAGTCCTGGCTGTAAACGATGAGTGCTAGGTGTGGGGTGTAACACTCCGTGCCGCAGGTAACCCATTAAGCACTCCGCCTGGGTAGTACGGGCGCAAGCCTGAAACTCAAAGGAATTGACGGGGACCAGCACAAGCGGTGGAGCATGTGGTTTAATTCGATGCAACGCGAAGAACCTTACCAGGGTTTGACATGCTAGCATAAGCCCTTGCTGAAAGGTGAGGGTGGATGTGGGGCAACTCACATCGGCTAGCACAGGTACTGCATGGCTGTCGTCAGCTCGTGCCGTGAGGTGTCTGCTTAAGTGCGGTAACGAGCGCAACCCTTGCCCTTAGTTGCTACATTAACGGTGGGCACTCTAAGGGGACTGCCGGCGACGAGTCGGAGGAAGGAGGGGATGACGTCAAGTCCTCATGGTCTTTATGCCCTGGGCTACACACGTGCTACAATGCCGGGTACAGAGGGAAGCGAAGTCGCGAGATGGAGCAAATCCCAGAAAACCCGGCTCAGTTCAGATTGCAGGCTGCAACTCGCCTGCATGAAGCCGGAATCGCTAGTAATCGCGGATCAGCCACGCCGCGGTGAATACGTTCCCTGGTCTTGTACACACCGCCCGTCACGCCACCCAAGTCGCTCATTTCTGAAGGCCTGATAAGGGCTTAGGAAATGGGTGGTGAGGAGGGCGAAGTCGTAACAAGGTAGCCGTACCGGAAGGTGCGGCTGGATCACCTCCTTTCTAAAGGATTAATTTATCAAACCTATTTTGTTAGCTATCCTCATTAAAATAGAGATAGGGATAAGTGAATAGTAAGTAATCATAATTTAGTAAGGGTCCGTAATGGATGGCTTGGCGCAAGGAGAATTAAGGACGGTTCCTTAACCGCCGAAATGCTCGGGGAGCTGGTAAGGAAGCTGTGATCCGGGCGTCTCCGAAGGGGAAACCTGCCCTTTTTAGGGCTTAAACAACGTCCCGAAGTGAAACATCTCAGTAGGGACAGGAAAAGAAATCAAAATGAGATTCCCTTAGTAGCGGCGAGCGAACGGGGAAAAGCCTAAACCGTTACTATGTTAAAGGTGGCAGCCGTTGTAGTAGCGGGGTCGTGGGATACTACCGGAAAGCTCTGCCAGGCTTTCGGGTTTAATCTATTATTTAGCAGAAGAGGTCTGGAATGGCCTGCCATAGAGGGTGAAAGCCCCGTATGCGAAAAATAATAGATTAACCTGGGTAGTATTCCCAAGTAGCACGGGACACGTGGAATCCTGTGTGAATCTGGGGGGACCATCCTCCAAGGCTAAATACTCCTTGCGACCGATAGTGAACAAGTACCGTGAGGGAAAGCTGAAAAGTACCCCGGGTAGGGGAGTGAAATAGGACCTGAAATTGCGGACCTACAAACCGTTCGAGAGTTGCTTACGGGATGGTAAGCACTTGAGAGCGTGCCTTTTGCCTAATGAGCCTGCGAGTTGTCGTCAGTGGCAAGGCTAAGGGGTGTTATACCTGGAGCCGTAGCGAAAGCGAATGGTCTGAATAGGGCCAATAGTCGCTGGCGGCAGACCCGAAACGGGACGATCTATCCCTGCTCAGTGTGAACGACGGCCAAAACCGTCGGGAGGCGCGAACGGGTCGGTGTTGCAAAACCGTCCGATGAGGTGGGGATAGCGGTGAAAAGCCAATCGCGTTCCGTGATAGCTGGTTCTCCCCGAAATGCGTCTAGGCGCAGCGTCCTTGTTTAAGATAATATGGGGGTAGAGCACTGTTGAGGCTAGGGGGTTAACAGCCTACCAAACCTCGACAAACTCCGAATACCATATTATCAAAGGGCAGTGAGACCATGAGCGATAAGGTCCATGGTCAAGAGGGAATGAGCCCAGACCGTCGGCTAAGGTCCCCAAATCTGAGCTAAGTGGGGAAGGAAGTGCTCTCTCGAAGACAGCCAGGAGGTTAGCTTAGAAGCAGCTATCCTTTAAAGAGTGCGTAATAGCTCACTGGTCGAGAGAGAGTGCGCCAAAGATTCAACGGGGCTAAGCTCAGTACCGAAGCCACGGGCTCGTATTGTTTAGCAATACGAGCGGTAGGGGAGCGTTGCTTACTAATAAAGCCTAGAGCGTAAGCTCGGGTGATGGAGTAAGCAAGTGCGAATGCAGGCATGAGTAGCGTAAAGACAGGTGAGAATCCTGTCCGCCGCAAATCCAAGGCTTCCAACGCTATGTTCGTCAGCGTTGGGTTAGGCGGGACCTAAGGTCAACCCGAAAGGGGTAGCCGAAAGGACAGACGGTTAATATTCCGTCCCCTGTATATACTGTTGAAAGTTTGGTTGCGGCATTAGTTAAGCCTTACGGGCAAGTGGTATGCTTGGTTCGTAGGCGTAAGCCGAAGAAGGACGTCCCTTTTAGGGGCTACTAGGTGAGCTAATGTCCAAGAAAAGACCAAACTGGAGGTATATACAGCCCGTACTGGAAACCGACACTGGTGGATGGGCAGAGTATGCTAAGGCGTGCGTGAGAACCCTCCCTAAGGAACTCGGCAAATTGGCCCCGTAACTTCGGGAGAAGGGGTGCCCTCTGGTTTTCAGAGGGTCGCAGCTAAGCGGTCCTGGCGACTGTTTAACAAAAACACAGGTTTCTGCTAAGCCGTAAGGCGATGTATAGGGGCTGACGCCTGCCCGGTGCCCGAAGGTTAAGGTGAGGGCTTAGCGGGAGTAATCCTGCGAAGGTCTGAGCCTAAGCCCGGGTAAACGGCGGCCGTAACTATAGAACCGTCTGTAGTTACGTAAATAAACTTAGCTATATGCTGGGAAGCCCGGTGTATCTCTGATTACTCGCCGCTAGGTATATGCTATTATTAAATTAAATTATAATAATATAGATTATCCTTTTAGGGGGTTAAAAGATAGTTATTAAGAGCATATACCGAAGAAGGTGGCAGTAAAAATATCAGAGTGCGGGCAATCAGCAGGAAAGGAGTGAATCTCATGCTAAAAGTAAAAGAGATCCCTCCAGAAATAGGATATTATCTGGCAGGATTTGCTGATGGAGAAGGTAGTTTTAATGTAGTGTTTCGTCCAAGAAATGATTATTCTATGCCTTGGAAAATTTCATTGTGTTTTAATATTTCACAACGTGATCCAGTAATTTTAGCTCTATTTAAAAGGTATTTAAAATGTGGTACAATGAGAAGAAGAAAAGATGGAGTATGGTATTATGAAGTTAATAATCTTCGCGCAATAAAAGAAAATGTTATTCCTTTTTTTAAACGCTTTAATTTTTTATCTGCAAGAATGAAAAGAAATTTTTCAAAATTCATACAGATAAGTGAATTAATGGAAGAAGGAAAGCATTTAACACGTGAAGGCATAGAAGAAATATTGAAAATAAGAAGAAAAATGAATAATGGTGGGAAGAGAAAATATAGTGATGAAGAAATACGCATGAGGTTCACTAATCCTCAGAGACCATACGCTAAGCCTTCTGAAGATATTGAAAATTCAGAAGGATGAGATGGTCCGAACTGCATGGCGACATGCAGAGGCAGGCAGAAATGACCTGCCCGCTCTACACAATAAAAGTGTAGAGAGGTAACAGAGTGAACGGTTATTTCGTGCTACCAGAGTGGCCGTTATAAAATCCGGCTATATGCTGGGAAGACCCGTGTATCCCAGGCTACCGAGGAGGTGAAAAAGTTTTGGGTGGGGTCAATCAGCAGGAAAGGCTATCTATAACCGAAGCTAAAAAATGGTTTCTTGCAGGTTTTATAGAAGGAGAAGGGAGTTTAGTAGTATCTATTAAAGAACATCCAAGTGCTAAATTTGGTTATTATGTAGATCCCGAATTTTTTATATATCAACACAAAAACGGAAAGTCTATTCTTGAATTAGCTAAAAAAATATTCCAAACAGGAAAAATCAGACCTAAAAGTGATAACAAAGATGTGCTAGTTTTTTCAATAACAAATAGAAGAAGTATAAAAGAAAAAGTAATACCTTTTTTAAAAAAATATATGGTTTTTTCAGCAAAGAAAAAAATAATAGATATTTTTGAAGAAATAATAGAGGCTATGGAAGTTCGCAAGGAACATCAGACAAGAGATGGTTTGATTAGCATAGTCAGGAAGGCTTATGCGATGAGTGAAAATTCTAAAGGAAAAGAAAGAAAAAGGGAGTTAAAAGAGGTTATAGATAGAATCCTCAGAGACCATATGCCGGACATCTCTTAAGAATAAAATTAGGGGATGAAGATATGGTCCGATCTCTGTGGCGACACAGAGCTAACGATAATGCCTAAGGTAGCGAAGTTCCTTGCCACGTAAGTTGTGGCCTGCATGAAAGGCGTAACGACTGGGACTCTGTCTCGGGGAGGGGCACGGTGAAATTGCAAACCCTGTGAAGATGCAGGGTAGCAGCAGCAAGACGGAAAGACCCTGTGAAGCTTTACTGCAGCTTGGTGCTGAATTCTTGACTGCTTTGTACAGGATAGGTGGGAGGCTGGGATGTGTCGGCGCCAGCTGGCACGGAGCCGCCCTTGGGATACCACCCCTAGCAGTTGGGAATTCTAACGCTATAAGCGGACAACGCCAGGTGGGCAGTTTCACTGGGGCAGTGGCCTCCTAAAGGGTAATGGAGGCGTCCAAAGCTCACCTCAGCCCGGTCGGAAATCGGGTGTTGAGTGCAAAGGCATAAGGTGGGTTTACTGTGAGAGGGACACCTCGAGCAGTTGCGAAAGCAGGGCTTAGTGATCCGGCGGATCCGTATGGAAGGGCCGTCGCTCAGCGGATAAAAGTTACTCCGGGGATAACAGGCTTGTGGCGCCCAAGAGTTCATATCGACGGCGCCGTTCGGCACCTCGATGTCGGCTCAAAATTGGGCCCCTGAGGGGGTAACCTCTCAGGATAAAATCCGGCTTATAACGGGGGAGCCCTAACGACCAAGAATTTTAAATATAAAAATCTTGGGTTCGAGGGTAATCCCGTGGGAAGTCGAGGAGTGAAAAATGCTGCCAGAACCTATTCATTCAATAATTATAGGAAGTTTATTAGGAGATGCATGTTTAGAACTTAATGGAAGGTATTATAGAATTCGTTTTGATCATAGTTGGAAAGAAAAAGAGTATATCTGGTGGAAATACAAACATCTTTATCCTATAGCAGCTTCATCACCAAAGTTAATTAAAGTGTTAGATAATAGAACACAAAAAATGTATTTACACTTTAGATTTGATTCTAAGTCTATTCCTGAATTGGCGATATATGCAAAATGGTTTTACATAAATAATAAAAAAAGAGTACCACTTATAATAGATAAGCTTCTTTATAATCCATTGGCTCTGGCAGTGTGGTACATGGATGATGGACATCGTCGTACAGATTGCAAAGCATTGCGCTTAAATACTCAAGGTTTTCTATCAGAAGATATAGATAGATTAATAGAAGTATTATATCTAAATTTTGGATTAGAAGTTAGAAAACATTATGTTAGAAAAGGTCAATGGGTAATTTATTTTCCAAGGAAGACAGCGCAATGTTTTTGTGATCTAATCCGTTGTCATGTACTCCCAGAAATGGGATATAAGCTCCTTTGACCCTGTAACGACTGATGGCTTAAAGCCTGAGATAGTTAGCAAATAGCTGACTATCATACGCCGGACCCCTGATAGGGCGATGATCAGGGTGATGATATAGTCTACGCCACCGGAAACGGTGGGGAAACGTGCATCGCATCCTGGGGCTGGAGAAGGTCCCAAGGGTCGGGCTGCTCGCCCGTTAAAGCGGTACGTGAGCTGGGTTCAGAGCGTCGTGAGACAGCTCGGTCCCTATCTGCTGCTGCCGCAGGAGATTTGAGGGGAGTCGCCTCTAGTACGAGAGGACCGAGGCGAATACACCGCTGGTGTACCGGCTGTTAAGCCGTTAGCAGCGCCGGGTAGCCATGTGTAGATAGGATAACCGCTGAAAGCATCTAAGCGGGAAGCCTACCCCAAGATAAGATCTCCCTCTACCTTAACGGTAGGTAAGGTCCCCGGTAGAACACCGGGTATATAGGCCAGAGATGGAAGCCCAGTAATGGGTGAAGTTGACTGGTACTAATCGACCGAGTGAATTATGATTACTTACTATTCACTTATCCCTATTTTTTATTTTTTTTCTATGTAAAAAAAATGTTAAATTTTTTGAATATTAATAGGAATTAATTACTTTAAAAAGAAAATATATAATAGAAAAGGATTGTTATTAAAAATAATTTCTTAAAAGCATAATAATGTTTTTTCATTAGCTTAAAAATAGATGGGAGGGAATTTAATGAATAATTTCGAAGCAAAAGATTCCTCAGGAGGAAAATTATTCAAAAAACCAGAATTTATTAAACCCCCTGCTTCTGATAAAAAAAAGCTACAAGCGGGTCATAACTATGAATTAGAAGAAATAGAAGATATTATAGATTTAGAAAGAGAAAGTTTAATAAAAGTAATTGAAAAATTAAAAAAGAAAGCAAAAATTATTAATCTGACTTTAATATTTAGAGGAACACAAGGAAGAATTGTTATTAAATCGGGATTAATAAATGAATTATTTTTTGATGAGTATGAAGATTTAGATGCTCTTATATATCTAATACAAATAACTGAAGAAGATCTAATAAGATATTTACCTTTATATAAGAGGAAAAAACTAGAAGAAGAAAAAATATTAGAGCATTTAGAAAGTATGATAAAGTATAAGCCAGAAGATTTGATTATAGAGGAAAGTATAGAAAATGTAAAAGATAACATAGATGATAAAATATATTTTGATCAAGAAGAATTGGAAGAAGAAAAACAGGAAGTAAATGAGAAAAATAATGAGAAAAATAAAGAAGATAATATATTATTAGAATTGGATCAAGAAATAGAAAGTATATTGCAATCCTTGGAATTAGAAACTAAATCTAAAAAAGATAATTTTTCTAATAAAGCTAAAGACGAACAAGCTGAAAGTAAAGAAAATATAGATGAAAAAATGGGAAATAAAAATATAATTGAAATTGATTTTAATGATAAAAGTGATAATGAATTAAATGAAATTAAAGAAAAAAATGATAATCTTAAAAATATTGAAAATGAAAATAATAGGGAATTAAAAGATAATATTTTAGAAAATTTGGAAGGAATTACTTTGGATAATAAAAAAGATACTAATGAATCATTGGAATCCTTTCAATTAGTAGAATTTTTTCAAACTAATAATGATCTAAATTATAGCAAAGAAGATAATGTTATTAAGAATCAAACTTTTGAATCAGAAGAAATTAATCAAGAATTTGAAGAGTTAGAAGAAGAAAAAAACAAAAGAAAAGAATTAGAATATCATGAATTGAAAGAAGAATTAGAACAAGTTAAAAACGATAAAGAAAATATTGAAATAGATAATACTAAGGATATAAAAGAAAAAGAGTTAATGAAGTATAATCAAGAAGATTTATTAAATGAAGATCAAAAAATCATTGATAGTAATAAAGAAGATGATATAGTTGAAAGTGTAGAGCTTATTAATATTCACGAGGAAGAAGTAAAAGAAGAAGAAACAAAAGAAGAGGAGCTTGAAATTAATAAAAAAAATCTTAATTCAAAAGAAATCTATATTAAAGAAAATGATTTAAATGAATTAATAGAAAAAGAAAAACCAAAAAAAGAAAAAGATCTTAATGTTTTTATTGATGATAATACAATACTAAAGGAAATTAAGAAGGAAGAAATAGTAGAAAAATTAAATAAAACGGAAGATAAAATAGAAAGAAATAATTATGATATAAATAGGAGGGAAAAAGAAATGATAAATACTGATAATTTAATATCAAAAATAAAAAGCAATATTCCTACAGTAGAAGAGGTATTTTTAGTTAATATTGATACAGAAGAAATTCAGGATTCTTCCAATGAAGTTAATGAATTTATAGTTTCTTCATTAGTGGCTTTTTATAAGGATTTACAGTTATTTTATACATTAATAAATGAGGAAGGACATAATATTATAATAGAATTATCAAATAGTTATTTAATTTTACAAAATTTAAGTTCTAATTTATTATTGTATTCTAAAGTTTCAAAAAAAGCAAATCCTTCTTTAATCGCTAGTATGATATATAAAATTTTAAGGAAATAAGATTTATGATAGATATAATTGTAGTAGTAAGTTTATTGGCAATATTTAAAATAGGATATGAAAGAGGAATAATTGCAGAATTAACTGATATTATTGCACTAATTTTAAGTATAATAGCTGCCTTTAATTTAACACCTATTTTTACTAATTTACTTAATTATTATTTTCATATTCCATTAAAAAGTTATATTTATATGATAGTTAGTATAGTTTTATTTTTTATGTCGTTTTTTTTAATACTAGCAATAGGATATGGGTTGGAATTATATTCTAAAACTAATGAAGTTTTAGGAGAAATAAATAAAACAATAGGGGGAATCGTTGCTTTTATAAAAGGAATATTAATATGGTGGGTTATATTTTTAATTGTTTCTATTTCTCCTACTAATGGACCTTTTAAAGATTATATATTATCTTCTTTTTCTGCTGAGTATATATTAAAGATAACTCCGTATGTTTATTTAATTTCTAAGTTCGCTTTCCCCGAAGAAATTAACGAAAAAATAGAAAAACTATTTAAAACTAAATAAAAATGAATAAAAATTTTTTATTTAATAAATCCGCTTTTTCTGGAAAGGCGGAATAAAAATATTTCCGGATTACAATTAATTTATAACTATGCTTGAGGTTATTAATAATATAACAATAGATGATATTAGGAAAAATAATTTAGTTAATAAAGAAGTTATTTTAAGAGGTTGGGTGTGGAATGTTAGAAGTAGTGGAAAAATAAAATTCATAGTTCTTAGGGATGGAACAGGGTTTATACAATTAGTTGTTGAAAAAAATAACGTAGATAATGCTGTATTAGAAATAGCTGAAAAATTAACACAAGAAAGTGTTATTGAAGTTAGAGGAATAGTTGTAGAAAATAGTAGATTGAAATTTGATAAAAATAAATCTAATTTTAATGTGGTATTTATTGGTTATGAAATGATTGTTAAGGATTTGAAATTATTATATAAAACCCAAGACTACCCTATAACTCCTAAAGAGCATGGCATAGATTTTTTATTAGATAATAGGCATTTATGGATAAGAAGTAGCAAACAATTTGCTATACTTAGGATAAGAAATACGATTAAGAATTCTATAAGAGAATTTTTAAATAAGGAAGGATTTATTGAATTTGACAGCCCAATTTTGACACCTTCTGCATGTGAAGGTACTACTACTCTATTTGAAATAGATTATTTTGGAGATAAGATGTACTTATCTCAAAGTGGGCAATTGTATGTGGAAGCTGGGGCGTTAGCTTTTAATAAAGTTTATTGTTTTGGTCCTACTTTTAGAGCTGAAAAAAGTAAAACTAGAAGACATTTAATGGAATTTTGGATGGTTGAACCAGAAATAGCATTTGCTACTTTAGATGATATTATCGATATAGCTCAAAATATGATTAGTTATATTGTTTCTAAAGTTTTAGAAAATAATTTATATGAATTATTAATATTAGAAAGGGATATATCAAAATTAGAAAATATAAAGCTACCTTTTTATAGGATTACTTATAAAGAAGCAGTAGAATTATTACATTCTAAAGGGCATGAATTTGAGTTTGGTCAAGACTTTGGAGCACCTGAAGAAACTATAATTTCTGAAGCATTTGATAAACCAATTATTATTACTCATTACCCTAAATCTATTAAACCTTTTTATATGAAATTAGATGAAAATAGAGAATTTGTTTTAAATATGGATATTTTAGCTCCTGAAGGATATGGTGAAATAGTCGGAGGCAGTCAAAGAGAAGATGATTATGATTTACTTTTAATGAGAATGAAAGAAGAAAATATACCTTTAAAAGAATATCAATGGTACCTTGACTTAAGGAAATATGGAAGTGTTAAACATGCAGGATTTGGTTTAGGTATAGAAAGAACTGTATCTTGGATATGTAAATTAGATCATGTTAGACAAGCTATTCCTTTCCCAAGAATGCTTTACAGATACTATCCTTAGTAAGTAATTTATATATATTTTTTATCCTTAAAAATAATATTAATTTTAAATTGATTTTACATCTTCATTTTAATTTTAAATTAGGAAATGAAATTTAATAAAGAAGAATTAGATTTACTTGTTAAAAAATACTACTATACTAAGGATAATTCTTATAAAGAAGAAATAATAAAGATATTGCTGCCTTTAATTAAGTATTTAGCTATAAAAAATGGAAATATAAATGATTTAGAAGATTTAACTCAAATAGGGGTTTTAGGTTTACTAAAAGCTTTAGAAAGATTCGATATAAATAAATTGGAAATGAATAAAAATTCTAATTTTTTAAATTTTGCTATTCCGACTATAGTTGGGGAAATAAAAAAGTACTATAGGGATCATCATTACCTTATTAGGATGCCAAGAGATATTTATGATAATTATTTTAAGATTACAAAAGGAATAAATTTTTTAAGAACAAAATTGAAAAGAGAACCAACAATTAAGGAAATTTCAGATTATGTTAATATACCTCCTGAAAAAATAGTAGAATTTTTAGAATTTGAAAAAAATAAGAAATCATTATCACTTGAATATGAATATCAAAATGAAAATAAGTACAATTTAGGTTATTTTATTGAAGATAAGTCAAGTAAGATTGATAACGATACTAAGATTGATATTCAAAATGCAGTAAATTCTTTAGATCCTATAGAGAAAATGGTAATAAATTTAAGATTTTTTGAGGGATTAACTCAAGAAGAAATCGCTAAGAAATTAAATACTATTCAAGTGAAAATTTCTAGGATACAAGCTAAAGCATTACAAAAATTAAAAGAATATTTCCTTAAATGATTGTTTAAAGAGATTATTAATTCCAGCTATATTAAAATTAAGTTAAGCAGATAGAAAAGAAATGAAAATAGTCGAACTTTTAAGACTAATAACTAACTAAAAGTACAAGATTTTTTAATACAAAAGGGTATTTTAAAAAATTTATGCATTGTATATTAGTGAAAATAAGCACATTAAAGAAGCAATAAAGAAAATTAGGAAGGTGTGTTTGATATACACCGATAAATTCAAAAGCATTACTTAGCTATCAAAGAATTTACTAAAAATAAATGGTAGAGTTTAGGTAAATGAATCAGTGAGTTTTGGAGTTATCTGCAAGGTATAATAAAAAAGAAAGGTTTTAAAGTACCATAGAAGGAGGAGAATTGTCCGTATTATTTGAAAGAAGCTAAATTCAGGTATAATAATAGAAATGAGAATTTATTTGAAAAAAGGGAATAAACTTAATCAATCACCTTTTTTATTTTTTAATTTTTAGTTTTAAAAAATTTCAATTGGATATCTTCTATTAACGCATAAAATACTGGTACTATAATTAAAGTTAATAAAGTTGAAGTAGTTAATCCTCCTATTACAGCTATTGCTAATGGTCTTAATAGTTCTCCCCCTTCTCTTAAGCCTAGAGCTATAGGTATCATAGCAAATATAGTAGCTAATGTTGTCATTAAAATTGGTTTTAATCTTGTCATTCCTGCTTTTACTAAAGCTTCTTCTTTTGATAAATTATAATTCCTTCTTAAATAGTTTGTATAATCTATTAAAAGTACTGCATTACTTACTACTATCCCTGTTACCATAAGGATCCCCATTAATGACATTAAATTTAACGAAGACTTAGCTAAATTTAAGGCAATTACTACTCCTATTAATTCAAAAGGTATTGACATCATTAGGATTATAGGTTGCATGATTGAATTAAATTGTATAGCTAAAACTGCATAAATTAAAAATATCCCTAATATAAGAATTAGGAAAAAAGCTATAAAAGTATCTGATCTTTGCTGCTCTTCTCCTTTAAATTCAAAAGTATATCCTGCTGGTAATCCCTTTTCTTTTATTATTTTTCTCATATTGTCTAATATTTCACTTAAACTGTAATTAGAATATTTATTTCCATATATACTTATACTTCTTATTCTGTCGTAATGAGCGATAACAACAGGTCCATAATCTGGTTTTATTTGAGCTACGTTTCTAAGTGGTATATTTTTATTTAAAACGGGAGAAAATATAGGTAAATTTAATAATTCTTCTTCTGTAGTAGGTTTGGGAATTTTTATCCTTATATCGTATTCATATCCTTCTTCTTTGTATTTACCGGCTAGTGTTCCTGACGTTGAAACTTGAAGTAAATTAACTATATCTATTGCATTTATTCCATATACTGCTGCTTTTTTTCTATCTATTATTACTCTAAATTCTGGTACTCCTTTTTTCCAAGATAGATCCAAATCAGCTACGCCTGGAATTTTTTCAAATTCTCTTTTATAATCATTAGCTATGTTCCATAGAGTATCTATATCGTTACCTTTAAAAACAACTTCTATTACTTTAGTTTGGCCTAAACCTGCTATAGATCTAAAAGTATCAGCTATATTTATAGTAATACCTGGGATTTCAGATACTTTTGATCTTATTTCTGCTATCATTTTAGGATATTTAAAAAAGTCTTTGGAATCAAATTTTACCCTTGTTTCAGCTATAGCGCTTATTGTAGAAGCTCCTGAGATTGTAGCAACAAAATTAACAGCTTCACTATCTGCTCCTGCACTTATTGTTACACTTAAAGGTTTACTATATTTTTTTACTACATCATATACTATTCTTATTACTTTTGTTGCTTTATCATAGGTATCATATAGAGTTCCTCCTACTGAATTATAAACTTGTACATTTATTACAGGGAAAGCACCTGTTGGTAAAAAATCTTTTTTGGTTTTCGCTAGCAATATTAATGATGAAATGAATATCCCTAAACCTATTGATAATACTAATAATTTATTTTTTAAAGAGAAATTTAAAATGGGGATATAGAAATTATTTAATCTGTTAATAATTTTATCCATAATGTTTTCATGTTTTATATTAAAATTGTTTTTATAGAAGAAAAGGAATAAAGGGGGCACTACGAAAGTAGCTACTGCTAATGAAGCTAATAGTCCTAGAACTATAACAGTTGAAAAATCTAAAAATATTTCCCTTGCTAATCCTTGAATAAATATAATAGGGACAAATACTATTAGCGTGGTAATTGTAGAAGCTACTATAGCTGGTAAAACCTCTATAGTTCCTTTTATTATTACTTCTTTTAGTTCATTATTATTCGTTACTTGATTATTTTTTATATTTCTGATAATTGATTCGATTACAACTATTGAATCATCTACTATTCTACCTATTGCTAAGCTTACTGCTCCTATGCTTATTAAATTTACTGAAGTATTATTAAAATATAAGCCAACTGCTGTAGTTAAAATAGATAAAGGAATAGATACAAAAGCTATTAAAGTCGATCTAAATGAAAGTAAAAATATGAATATAATAAATATAGCTAATATAGTCGCATATAGTGCTTCTTCTTGGACATTTCTTATAATTGGTTCTATTCTTTCATCAAAACCAAAAACTACTTTAAGATTAACACCTTCAGGTAGAAATTTAGATATTCTATCTACAGCTTTTCTAACTTCTTTTACTGATTTTACTGTATTTGCGTCTGCTTCTTTAAATACCATTATATAAGATGCTGGTTTAAAATTGCTTAATGCATAACTTTCTCTTTCCTTTATTCCATCTACTACTTGAGAGATATCTTTTATTCTAATAATTTCGTTGCCTACACTTTTTATTGGTGCTAATTCTAGTTCTGATATATCTGTTATTTCACTATAGGGCCTTATTGTAAAATCTTTGTTTCCTAATGTTATATATCCTGTAGGTAATGAAATATTATTGTATTTTATTGTAGTTTGTACTAAATTTACGGATATGTTATATTTATAAAGTTTTAAAGGATCTAAAATTACCTGGATTTCTCTTTTAGCACCTCCTAAAACTGTTGTGCTAGCAACCATTGGGGTCTCTTCTATTTTCTTTGATACCACTTCATCTGCTAAAAATCTTAAATATTTTGGTTCTACATTTCCTGTTAAAGCTAAAAAAGCTACTGGTAATATTGATTTAACGTTTTGTCTAACTATTGATGGAGTTTTAGAGTCATCTGGTAGGCTATCTCTAAGTTGATCTAATTTTTGCCTTAAATCAAATATAGCAAAATCTAAATTAGTACCCCAGTTGAATTCTACTCTTACTATCGATAACCCTTCGCTACTTGTTGAAGTTATAGTTTTAACATTTTCTACTAAGGCTGCTGCATTTTCTATTTTTTTAGTTACATCCTCTTCTACTCTTTCTGGGGAAGCTCCAGGATATACTGTCGTTATTACGACTAACGGATAGTTTATATCAGGTAATAATTCTATATTTAATCTACTTAAAGAAACTACTCCTAATAGAAATATAGCTAATGATAATACAAATACTGTAACCCATCTTTCTAAAGCAAATCTTATCATTTACTAATTCCTCATTTCCCCTTAGCTTTTTGTTTATTTTTTATTGATTTTATATATTATATAAATTCAACATTTTTTTTATTTATCTTTTTTGTAATTCTTTACTTTTTAATTTCTCGTAGATTTTTAGTATAGTAGGAAATTGATCTAAATCTAAATTTATCTTTTGAGTTTTTTTTATTATATTACCTAAATAATATTCTATTTCAGTTTGAGTTTTAGGATTTATAACGTAGTCCTCTATTAATGAAGGAATCCTATTATTTCTTATTTTTGATATTATATAATTTTGATTATATATATAATAAATAATAAACGATGGTAATATTTTATATAAAAATACTATTAATTTTGTGTTGTAATATTTAAAATTATAGAGTTTTAGATTGAATTTTTCTATAATTTTTGAAAATTCTATTATTAAATTTTTTTCATCTATAACTGCTTTTAAATTTTTGTAAGTTTCTTTTATATCTTTATTATAATATGCTGGAATAGCGTTCATTATTAAGTTTAAAAGTAGTTTAGAATACTTAACATCATTATAATTACCATAATATAAATTAATATTTGTAATAGAATTTAATAAAGAAATAAATTCTAAAATTTCATTACTAAATTTCCCTATATTATATGAACTTATCACTAATTCGCTTTTTTCATAGTTATATATATAAAGATTATTATATTTTAATTTTAAAGCTACTAGAACTGTTAATGGATAAATATTTTCAAAATGTATTCCCCATCTTTCTTTTAAATATAATATTATTTCTTCTTCATGTTCAACTCCATTTTGTGTTAAAACTAAATTCTTGAATTTTATATCTCTACTTACTAATAAATCAATATATTTTGTTAAATCATAACTTTTACACGTTATTATTACTATATCAAATATTTCATTTTTTAAATCGTAATTTAATTCTATTTTTATTTCATCTATTTTTCTTATTTTATCAAAAATATTTAATAAATATATATTATTTTCTCTTTTATTATAAGTTAATAAATCTAAGTATATTTCTTTATTTTTGTTTTTTTTTATTATTCTTTTTGTTATGAAAGTTAAGTAACTACCTATAGAACCTAAACCAAGTATTAATATTTTCATTTATTGATTTAAAATATTATGTAGTATTTTGTGGTTTAGGAGTAGGTGGTACGTAGGTTGAAGGGATATTTTGTTGAAAATATGGAATATTTTGTGAAGAATATGGTGCATTTTGTGGAGGATATGATGTATGAGGATATGGAACATTTTGTTGAGGATACTGTAAATTTTGCTGATAATTGGGGATATTGTGTTGAGATTGCTGCTGTGGTGCATATGGTACATTTTGTGGAGGATAAGCTGGATATGGTGCATATGCTGGGTAAGGAGGATATGGCGGATATGGAGCATATGGTGGATATGGAGTATGTTGTTGATATTGGTATCCTTGTTGTTTATAATAATTACTTTCTAATGGATAGTACCCATTTAGTATGCTTTGAGCTTCATAAGAATCTGCCCAAGCATTTAATTCTTTTATTCTATAAGCTAAAAATGGATGTGGAAGTTGAATCATTGCTAAAAATTTATGAATTGTTTGCATAAAATTTGTATTATCCAGTAGTTTAGCTTGTTCTAAAACTGCTTCTATGTTTATTTCATCATCGTAATATTTATGAGAAAATCCTGCTAATTTAGATAATGCCCTTAATGCTATATTTTTATCTTGTACTACTAAGAAACCAGCTCTATCCCCTGAAAAATGTGTCATTCTTTCCCAATAGACTAAAGTTGCTCCTAATATAAATAAACCACCACCTGCTGCTAAGCTTCCTACCCCTCCTAAATTGAAACCACCTATATTAATAAAATTTGACATAATTGCCATACCACCAGCACCTGCTACTCCTAGTAATGCTGCTAAAGTTTTATATATATTTTGACCAAATTTTATTAATCCTATTTCTCTACCTAACATAAATAGTAATTCTTCTTCGGTTAGTATTTCTGTTATTTCACTACTAATAACTATAAAAGGTTGTTCAACACCTGCTGAAAACACTATAGGATTACCCATATGTGCTAAAAATAAAGTTGGCATTACTTTTAAATCAAGAATATTAACCGCTTCTTCAAAAACTCTATACAATCTTGGATACTGATTTTGAGAAACTTTTAAATAACTTCCATGGTATAAAACATACAAAGATTCTTCTTGAAATATTTTGTTTAGAAACTTTAAAAGCTGAGGTAATAAAGGTACTTTGGATAATACTTCAGTAGCTTTAGCATCAAATGGATGCTGTATAGCTTTTATAGCTATCCCTGGAAACATACGTTTACTAAATACAGGGGATATGTTAGTAGAATCTAATGATTCTTGGGTTAAATTTTGTTGGTTATCTATATCTTCCTGTTTTAGATCTTTATTATCTTTTAGTTTTTCTTCTCCTTTTTGTTTGGACATTTTATATCACCTCCTTAAAGTGAAATACCCTATTTATATAAATATTAACTTCTTGCTTTATGATAGATAACACCATTTTATAATTTGAGTTTTCCACTTTATAATTTAAATTATAAACTACTCTCTCTCTACTGCTTGTAAGGTGAGCGCTTCCTATTTTTGTAAATATTATGCACAGAAACTAATATGAAGATAAATTTATATATAAAAAATTACATGGTTTTGGTAAAACTATTTTATTAAAATTACTCTATTTTTTCGCATTCATTAATATCAAGTTCAGTTGGTATTTCTCTACCAAAGATAATAATTGATACTATGACTTTATTTTTTTCGGGGATAATTTTTTCTACTACTCCTTGAGTATCTTTAAATGGACCATTAATTATCCTAACTTTATCGCCTATGTTTAACTCATTTTTCTTTATTATAACTCTACCTTCTATAAATGGTCTTATTTTTTCTAATTCCAATTCTGTTAATGGAGTTGGTTTTTCTTGGGGACCTACAAAACCTGTTACTCCTTGGATACTTTTTATAAAACTCCACGTTTCATTATCTAATATCATTTCTATAAAAATATACCCGGGAAATAATCTTTTGTTTATTTCTTTCTTTTTGCCTGCTTTATATTTAATTTCTTTTTCTACAGGAATTATTATTCTAAATATTTTATCTTTTAATTTCAAATTATTAATTTTAGTTTCTATAATTTTTTTAACTTCTTCTTCCATACCTGACATAGTATGTATTACATACCATTCTGATTGAGGATGAGATTTTAATTGATTATAATATTCTATTGTAATTTCTTTTTCTAATTTCTCTTCATTTAATTCATTTTCATTATTAGTAGTATTTTCTAGATTTAAATTATTATTTATATTTAAATTATTTTCCATATTTTCACCTACTTTATTTTTTAATAATTATGAAAATTAATATATATTAAATACATACTTTAAAATAGCTTTAAATATAAGATCTATGATTTCCATATAAATAGCTACAAAGAAAACGATAAAAATAATGGAATAGGTTGCGCTTTTTAATGCTTTTTTATCAGGATAGCTTATTTTTTTTAATTCCTCTTTTATTTCATTTATAAATGATTTTATTTTATTTATCATCGTTTTGTTAATATATTAATTATTTAACTTCTGTATGTTCAGTATGAGTTTTACAATGTTTACAGAATTTATTTAATTTTAGTTTATTAGTGGTTTTAACTCTATTTTTAGAAGTTACATAATTTTTAGCTTTACATTTAGAACAAGATAAATAAATAAGAATTCTATTACCTTTAGCAGCCATAAAATTATACCCCCATCACTTATATACTAATATTTAATTACCTATAATTATTTAAATTATTTAAATTATTTAAAAAAACAGGAGAGAGAAAAAGTCCCTCTCCTGTTTTAATTAATATAACGAATATAATATTATTCAATTAGCTCAGTAACAACGCCAGCACCTACAGTTTTTCCACCTTCTCTTATTGCGAATCTTTGACCTTTTTCTAAAGCTACAGGTTGAATTAATTCTACTTCAAATTCTACGTTATCGCCAGGCATTACCATTTGAACATTTTCAGGTAATTTTATTGTACCGGTTACATCTGCTGTTCTTACATAAAATTGAGGTCTGTAACCGCTAGAGAATGGTTTTTGTCTTCCACCTTCTTCTTTAGATAACACATAAACATTTGCTTTGAATTTAGTATATACTTTGACACTACCTGGTATAGCAACTACCATTCCTCTTTCAACTTCATCTTTTCCTGTACCTCTTAATAACAAACCAACATTGTCTCCTGGTAGGGCTTCATCTAGTATCTTTCTAAACATTTCTATACTTGTTACTACTGTTTTGATTGGATCTCTTCTTAATCCAAGGATTTCTACTTCTGTGTTTGGTAATAATCTTCCTCTTTCTACTCTACCTGTGACTACTGTACCTCTTCCGGTTATACTAAATACATCTTCTACTGGCATTAGGAATGGTTTATCAATTTCTCTAGGAGGTTCTTCAAAATATTCGTCCATTGCTTTAACTAAATCTACTATTTTTTGAGTCCATTCGTTTTCTGAATCACTTTCTAGAGCTTTTAAAGCGCTACCCCTTATTACTGGAGTATTATCTCCATCAAATCCATATTTACTTAATAATTCTCTTACTTCCATTTCAACTAAATCAACTAATTCGCTATCAACGGAAGGGTCATCTATTTTGTTTATAAATACAACAATTTTAGGTACTCCTACTTGCCTTGCTAATAGTATATGTTCTCTTGTTTGGGGCATTGGACCGTCTGTAGCAGCTACTACTAATATAGCTCCATCCATTTGAGCAGCACCTGTTATCATGTTTTTAATATAGTCAACGTGTCCTGGACAATCTACATGAGCATAATGTCTTTTATCACTTTCATATTCAACGTGTGCTATATTAATTGTTATTCCCCTTGCTTTTTCTTCTGGAGCTTTATCTATTTGATCATATGCTACAAATTGAGCCATTTTTCTCATAGCTAATACTTTAGTTATAGCTGCAGTTAAAGTGGTTTTTCCGTGGTCTATATGTCCTATTGTTCCTACGTTAAGGTGTGGTTTTGTTCTTACAAATTTGGCTTTTGCCATTTACATTACCTCCTTTTTTAAAATTATTTACTATAATTTATAATTGATAACTCATTATACTCTTACAATTTTAATATTCTATAAATTTAAATATTTACCTTCTTTTTTATTTCATTATTGTTTATTTATTCTATAAAATTATTATATCTGTTAAAAGATAATTTAAAAGCATTTAATAAATGTTCTTCTTTGATTATGTTACTCTCTTGACTATCTGCAATAGTTCTGGATAATTTTAATATTCTGTGATATTTCCTTATAGATAATTTATATTTTTCATATAATTTTTTTAATAGATTTTTTGATTTGTTATCAAGGGAATTATAACAATATTCTTCTATTTCTTTTATGTTATAATTAGAATTAAATTTATAAGGGTTTCTGGTTTTTTGCATATTATAAGCTTTTTCTACTAATTCTTTATATTTTGAATATTCGTTAGTATTAGTAGTAATGAGTTTATCAAATTCTATATTATTTATTTCAATAAATATATCGATTCTATCTAAAATAGGTCCTGATATTTTGTTCCAATATTTTGAAATATTGTTAAAACTACAAACACACTCTTTTATACCAGTTTTATAAAATCCGCAAGGACAAGGATTCATTGCACATATTAGTAAAAAATTACAAGGATAAGTAATTTTTGAATTAATTCTGGATATAGTTATATTTTTTTGTTCTAAAGGTTGTCTTAGGGATTCTATAACTTGTCTATTGAATTCAGGTAATTCATCTAGAAATAATACTCCTAAATGAGATAATCCTACTTCTCCTATTTTAATGTTTTTACCTCCACCTATTATTGCAGCATAGGATGAACTATGATGGGGTTCTCTAAACGGCCGTATTTCCTTATATTTTTCGTAATCTTTTATCCCTTCGTAATTATAAATAGAAGCTATTTCTATGAATTCATTTATACTTACCTTAGGTAATAAAGATATAATTGATTTAGCTAATAAACTTTTACCAGTTCCTGGAGGTCCTATAAATAATATATTATGGAAACCAGCAGCACTTATTGCTAAACCATATTTCCCTAATTCTTGCCCCTTTATTGAATTAAATAGATCTATATATTCCCTTATGTATTTATCACTACTAAAATTTTGAACTATATTTTTATCTATTTCTATTTCTATTTCATTTAATTTCTTAAATACTAACTTATTTTCTAATAATTCTTTTATATCCTTTATAAAATAAAAATATAAATTGTTAATTTTAGTTGAATTGTACTCTTTAAATATTAATATATCTTTTTTATTGTCAAAAGGTAATATGAAGAATAGATTTTTAGATTTTAAGGTATTATAAAAAATATTTTGTAAATTATTACTTTTTAGAAAATTAACAAAGAAATTAATAATCCCTTTAACAGGATAAATTTCTCCATTTAATCCTAATTCTCCTAATATTATGAAATTATTTTCTATTGATAAATTTTGTTTAATATTTTTTAATAAAGATAAAGCAATGGGTAAATCAAAGTGGGAACCATCTTTTACTAAATCTACTGGAAGTAAATTAATTATATATTTTTTAGGAGGTAGATCTATACTAAGAATATTAAATACCGTTTTGATTCGTTCTTTTGATTCATTTAAAACTTTTGAAGGAAGACCTACTAAATTTATTGAAGGAATCCCTTTTGAACTAACACACTCTACTTTAATTAATTCAGGGTTATTATAATCTAAGTTTAAAGTAAATACAAAAGAATACATTATTGTATATTTTAAAATAAGTTATTATACATAATATCCACCTGTTATATCTTCTTCTTCTCTCCATCTACTCATATTTTCAATAGCCATCTCTAAAGCTAAGTTAAGGTGTTCTGTAGCTTCTGCAGCCATTTCTAAACCTGCATTTTTTACTTTTTCTATTTCCTGGGTTACATTTTCTATTACTTCTGGGGTTGAATTAGGGTCATATAAAACATCTAATAATTCAGGTAATGTTCTTAATTCATTTATAGCTTGTAAAAATAAATCTATACCAGTTAATCCTATTTCTATTTGTTCTTTAAAATATGGATATAATTCTTCAGATATTTCTGTATTTTCTACTGCTACTCCTGCTTCTTCTATTTTTTCATAAAGTTTATCTAAGGTTTTATAGTACTCATCATAATCTATTTCATTGGCTAATAGTTGCTCTACCTTAGTTTTGATTATTTCGTAGTTTTTTGTTATTTTAGCTCTTGCAGGTCTCATTACTCCTTTATTTATCTTAGGCAATACTGCACCACATTTCTCACAATAAATAGAAGCATCATTGTTACTAAAACCACATTTTATACAAATTCTTGACACTTATAAAACACCTCTCTTTAATATAATTTTTATATTATTACTTTCTATTTTTTCTATATTTTACCTTTTAAAATTATTTTTAAGTTATTAAAGTTTTAGGTTATTTTATTAAGTAAGTATTCTTTTATTTTTTCTAAGGCTTTTTTATGGATTTGTGAGCACCTTTGTAATGATATATTTAATTCTTTTGATATTTGTATTAATTCCATATCTTTAAAGTATTTCATTTCTATTATTTTTCTTTCTGAATCTGTTAAATCGTAATTTATAAAATTGATTACATGTTGTGTTATCTCTTTTAACTCTATGTTATATTCTATGTTTTCATTTGATTGTATTGTTTCTATATAAGTTAGATTATTATCTTTTATTTTTTCATCTAAATAGTTTATATTTCTATAAGATAATTTTAATAAAAGTTTAACTAATTTATTATAAGAATCTTTTTTATTGTTATCTTTATTATTTTTAGTTAGTTCTTCTATATTTTTTATTATTCTGTTTTGATTCCTTAAGGATAAATTCATATATTTAGATAATTCATTTTTTAATAGCCATTTGCTAAAAGTATTAAAAAATTTTATGAAACTAACTCCTTTTTTATAATCAAATTTTTCAATAGCTCTTAATAGAATAAAAGAAGAAATCCCATATAGCTCCTCTTGATCTATATTTACTATATCTTTATATTTTCTATATATTTTTAAGACTATTTTAAAAGAATATTCTAAGTATTTTTCTATTAAAAAATCTCTTGCATCTAAGTTAAAATTCTCTTTATATTCTTTCCATATTTCCAAATCTTCTATCATGCTTTAGATGGATTTTAGAGTAATATATTTATTAATTTATCAAATGATTTATCATTATTTATACTTTCTCTTAATAAGTTATTACCGAAAAGAATATCTATTGGTTTTTTGGTATATTCGTATTCATATGGTGGATCTAGAAAATAAAATTTATCAGGATATAAATCATATATAGCTTTTAAGATTATACAAGCTGTTTTTAAGCTTTTAAATTTATTTTTATCTGTTATTATCATCTTTAGGCCTCTGCATATTTCATTTTTATATTTATCAAAGGTTGGTTTAAATAAATGGTAAATGAATTCTACCCCTTGTAAGTTATATTTATGTTTATAGTAATCTATTCTTTTTTTTAATTTTATTTCATTAATAAATGGTGCACCAAAAATAGAAAATGGATAAGTTGTTCCTCTCCCTTCACTTATATTTGTTCCTTCTAATAAACAAAAACCTATATAAAAATATATGGTTTCTATTGAATTTATATTTGGTGAAGTTGGAATAAAATAATTTATTGCTTCTTTTTGGTTTATTTCATTTTCTTCTATAAAATCTACTATATGTATAGATTTGTTAGCAGAAAATTTTAGATTTATTATATCTTTTATTGTTAAGCCGTGCCTATTATGGATTTTAGCTAATCCTACAAAACTAAAGTATTCTTCTTCTAATAATATCCCTTCTTTTGTTTTACCCAATGGATTTTTTCTATTAAATATTATTATTTCTTTTTGTAATTTTGTTGCTTCCTCTATTAAATAAAATATTGACCATATATATGTATAGTATCTTACCCCTATATCTTGAATATCTATTAAAATATAATCTATATCTTGAAGATATTTTGAATTAGGCTTTAATCCATCTTTACTATATAAGCTTATTACTTCAGTATTGTAAATTTGATCATAATAGTTTTCCCAGGTTATCATATTAGCTTGAGTAATTGGAAATAGCCCATGTTGAGGCGCAAAGACTCTTTTTAAATTGAAAAATTCTTTTACAAAATCTAAAGTAAAAATTAATTCACTTTTGTACTTAAAAAATGAAGCTTGGTTTATTAATAGGGCAAAATTTTTTGTATTCCTGTTTTTTATTATCTCATTTAGTTTTTCATCTAAATAAAAATAATTTTTATCTAAAAAATATTTAGCTAGCTTTATTATCCCTGAATTCATTTATTTTTTTATTCTCTACTTTATTATTTTTCCTACAATAAATATTAAATATAATTTTTAAAAAACCTTTTTATTTATTTTAAACTGGATAATTTTATATAAGCAGGAAATATATTTATATTTTTGTAATTAAATAATATGATTATTAGTTCTTTTAAAAATACTTTTTTTATAAAATTTGATAAGTCTAAAAGTAATTCTAATTCTTTAGGCTTTTTAAGGGATAAATTACAAAAAGAATATACAAAATATAAAATAGATGGGATTATTTTATTAAAAGATATAAAAATAGATGATTTAGAAAATAATAAATTATTTTTAAAAATATCATATGATTTATACAATATAGATTTAACTAAAGCTGAAGTTTCTGGTAATGGCTTGGCTTGTTTAGCTAAATTCATTAATCATGTTTTCAAATTTGATAAAAATTTTAATAATATTTATTTTACTTTTTATAATATATCTTTTAGTAGGGAATTTTATTTAAAATATAAACAAAAACTCTATTTTGTTGCTTTTGATTCTAATAAATTTGAATTAAAGGAGAATATATTTGATAATTGTTATTATGTTAATGTTGGTAATCCCCATGTTATTTGTATTGAAAATAATTTTATTAAAACTAGTTTTATAATTAATTTTTTAAGGGATTTATATAAAAAAATGTATGAGATTTTGAATTTTGAATCTAATGTCCATTTAATCTTTAAAAGGAATAATAGTTTATATATTTATAGTTATGAAAGGGGGGTTGGGTTTACTAAATCTTGCGGTAGTGGATCTGTTGCTTCTTTCTATTTATTAAATAAATTAAAAATTATAAATAATAATAAAATTATATTAAAATCTCCTGGAGGGAATATTAAGCTTTATAAAGAGAGTAATTTTTATTATTTAATTTCTAAGCCAGTAATTTTAAGGAAAATAAAATTGTAAAAAAAATGTTAAAAAAATCTATAAGACAGTAGACTTTTAAAAAAAAATGATTATAATTATATTGAAAGGTAATAAAGACAAAAAATAGGGGGTGTGAGTTTATGGCATTTGATTACTCAATTCAAAATGTTTATAGAAATGAATGGTATAATTACGGTCCAACAATTTCAAATTATAATTTCTATGGTTCTGCTATTAATTATCAACAACTATATTCTTATTTATATGGTGGTTTTGGAGCTTTTGGTGGCTTTGGCGGGTTTGGCGGGTTTGGCGGGTTTGGCGGGTTTGGAGCCTTTGGTGGGTTTGGAATGGGATTCTCTAATCTATATGCTGGTAATTTAGGATTCTCCTATAATTCTATTACCCCAATTTATCGCAATATCTTAGAAAAAAATGATGTTATCCAAACAGGGAAAGCTTTTGATTATAAATTCAGTAGTGTTGATGGGAGAGTTCAAGAGGGGACTAGATTGGTTAATAGTCAATGGGTGGGTAGAAGAGATCCTGTTATATTGGATATAGATGGTGATGGTAAAGCTACAGTCACTGATACTGATTATCAAGTTAATAGACAAACTCAAGTTAGAGAAGAATGGAGAGGTAGAGATAGATTTAGAAATACTTATGAAACTACTACTATCGAAAATAAAGGTAAAGAAAATGGTATTCAGTTTGATATAAATGGTGATGGGATAAAGGATAGAACTCAATGGGTTAAGGCTCAAGGAGATAAAACTGATGCTTTTGTTACTTACTTAACTCCAGAACAAGTAGAATTACTTAAGCAAGGAAAATATGATCAAATAAAATTAGACGGTAAAAACTTAATGACTGAAACTGGTATAAATGGAGAACAAAATAAATATAAAAATGGTTGGGAAAAGGTAAGAGATTTATGGGATAAAAATAAAGATGGAAAAATAGCTGGTGATGAACTTAAAAGTGTTTATATCTGGCAAGATAAAAACGGAGATGGTAAAGTTGATAAAGATGAGCTTAAATCTGCTGCCGATTGGAATATAAAAGAACTCGATACTACTAAAGGTTCTTATTCAAGAAAAGTAGGAGAACAAATAAATTATAGACAAGAATTAACTGGTTATAATTATAATAGCTTTAACTACAATATGGGATTTGGTGGATTTGGCGGATTTGGTGGATTTGGTGGATTTGGTTTGGGATTTGGAGGGTTTGGAGGATTTGGTTTTGGTGGCTTTGGGTTTGGAGGATTTGGATTAGGATTTGGAGGATTTGGGTTTGGTGGATTGGGCTTTGGAAATTATAATTATCTATTTTAATAAATATAAACTTAATTTAATATAAGTATAAGAATGTTAAAGTAGGGATTAAATTTGTCCCTACTTAATTTGTTTTATTAAAATGTATAAAATTTGTCCAAGTTGTGGAAATAAAAACCAAGTAACTGAAACATTATGTATAATTTGTATGGCTGATATTTCTTCAATTAATCCTGTTACTGAATCCCAACAATTAAATGAGCAAAAAATATTAGAAGAAACAAAAGAATTACCAAAACAAGAAAGTAAATTTTTATATCTCGTTTTATTAGAAAATAAAGAAATTAAATTGGAAATTGTAAATAATGCTATAATTGGAAGATATTATTTAGGAAAAGAAATCTTTGAAAAGTTATCTAATCCTAAATTGATTTCAAGACAACATATCAATGTCTTTTTTAAAGATAATAGATGGTACGTAAGGGATTTAAATTCTACAAACGGAACTTATTTAAAATATTTAGATAATTCAGAATTGAAACTTGAACCCTATAAAGATTATGAATTAAAAGAAAACTATGCTTTAAATTTGGCTAAAATTATTTATTTCATTGTTAAAACAAATATTTAATAAATATCATCAAGAAATATATATTAAATATTAAGTATTTATTTTAGATGGAGATGAATCTATAATAAGGATTGCTGAATTTATAAACGTTAAAAGTAGATAAGTTTAGAAACTTTTATGAAGCTAAAAATGCTACAAAATGTTAAAAAAAATATAGAAGAGATTAAATTTTTTTAAAAATGAATTATAATTATAATGAAACAGGAAGCTACATATTCTATCAATTAAAGGGGGATTAAAAATGAAATTACATTATTTAGGTCATTCTTCTTTTTTAATTGAATCAAAAAAAGGTTACAGAATAGTTATAGACCCATATCATTTAAAAGTAAATAAGAAATATCCAGAAGTTAGTGCAGAAATAGTATTAATTACTCATGAGCATCCTGATCATAATGGCTATTGGTTAATAAAGCCTGTTAAATTCCAAGATAAAGAAATTCAACCTAAAACTTTAAAACGAACTACTAATTTTGTATCTTCTTTTGAAATAAAAACTTCTACTAATGATTTAATAGAATTTATAGCGATCCCTTCTTTTCATGATAAGTTTGAAGGAAAAAAACTAGGGCCTAATACTATCTGGACTTTTTATGTAGATGGTATTAAAATAACCCATTGTGGAGATTTAGGGCATCTACTTAAAGAGCAAGATTTAAAAATTATTGGAACTACTGATATTTTGATTGCTCCTATTTCTGGCGGGGATTATACTATTAATTTTAAAGAATTCTTAATTCTAATGGATCAATTAAAATCAATTGTTTCTATCCCTGTACATTACAAAACTAAATATACCCCTTGGATATCTGATTCTTTAGATGTTGTAGATTTCCCTGCTATTGAAAAATTGGATGATTATGTTTTAAATTTATTTACAATTCCTCCTATCCCAAAGATATATTTATTTACGGAAGATATTTGGGATAAAATACCTGAAAAAATATAAAAAGATATTTTATTGAATCTTTTTCCATTTTATTATTGAAATATAGTAAGCTAAGATTTTTTTATTTAGGTTTCTGTATTTTTGTGCATATTTGTTATAAACATAAAAACTAACTTCAAATACCTGAGGATTTATATCTTTATATTCATTTAATACCATATATATCTCTTTTGATAGTTTTTTTTCTATTTTTGTATTTATTAAATTATCGTATATTACTACTTGATTATGTTTTTCATTGTTTTTATTTATATACCATATTTCACTTTCTGGGGGGCATGTCGGATTATCAGAATCTCCTTTACATTTTATTATATAAGTATATCCATTATTGTTTTTTCTTTCGGTTTCAATATATCTTGATAATATCATGTATCTTTCTATTTTAATGCCAATTTCTTTAGCGTCTAAGGTTGCAGTTGTTAAAAACGCCGTTTCTCTTTGAAATTTATTGTAAAATAATATTATCTGTACCATAATAGCTACAAGCAAAGATAATATAGCTATACTTACTATTGTTTCTGGTAAACTTAATCCTTTTTTCATAAGCTTTGTTTGTTTATTTTTTAATTTGCCACTTAGCTATTTAAGTTATGCTAAGCTAATTTTTTTATAGATGTTTATTTATATACACAAAAAATATAAAAGTTTTTTTCTATGTCAAATTAAAAAGATCTTGTTATTTTCCAACGTGGTTCAGAATTAGGATTACTAGGATTACTAGGAGCAGAAAAGTTAATAACTACTGGTAAAAAAATTTCAGTATCCTTTTGTTCTTTAGTTTTTAATATTGTATATGTTATTTTAATTGTAATTCCTTTTTTTTGTTTATGTAGAGTTTGAAGACCATTATCTTTTGAAATATTGATAGTTGGAATTTCGGTGGTAGCAGGTATTACTTTTATTGAATTTACTTGTATAAGTGTGTTAAGATAAATATCTTCATTTAGCAAATCTTTAATTGAGTATATATTATCTATATTAGGATAGATTTTAGTAAAGAATAATGTTTCTGCTTTTTTTTGGAGGATGTTATTGTACATTACCATATTCTGTAATCTATAAATAGAGTAATAAGTAGATAATAAAGCTATTATACAAAGTGTTATTATTGCTATAGCTGTTACTATTTCTATTAAAGAAAAACTATTTCTATGTTTCATTTTTTAATCACTCCTTTTTATTTCAAATCTCGTTATTTTTGAAGAAGCAATTAATTCTACTATTCCATTAGCAGTATCAGTTATGTTAAAACTGTAATCTATCACATTTCCATATATATCATAATTAGGAGTTCCTTCAAAAGTTTTATTGTAGTAAGTTGTTAGTAGTCCTGTTATGCTTACTTCATATTCTAATTTTATTTCGTATTTTCTCTTTATTTCTTCTGTTTTTCCTTTTTCAATAGGTATATTGATTTTTTTCTCGAATTCAATAGTATATTCTATTTTTCTGGATTGCCCATTCTTTATGTCATTAATTATATCATTAATATTATTAGGGTGCTCAAATTTTGTAAATAATATATCATTACCTAAAAGATTTTTTAAATCATTTTCTATTTCATTTTTTGCTTCGGCACTATTTAATTTGTCTGCTATTTCATTTCTTAAATTTTTGAGATTATTTACTGTTGATGATATATCAAAAGATTTTCCTGCAACTGAAAAAGTATTTTCAGTAGGAAATGAACCACTAATGTTTATAGAAGAAGAAGTTCTATTGCCAGTGTAATTATAAGTGTAACTAAAATCTATACTTGTTCCTTGAATAAAACTTAAATTTTCAATACCTTGCCCAGTCCAATTGTCTTTTTCAATCAAATCAACTATGTATAGATTTGTAAAAATATCATCGAATTTTTTCTTAAAGACTTTATAATTATCTCTTTCTTGTTTAGCTAATTGAAATATTCTTTTGTTATATGAATAGATTATTCCAATAATTGAAACTGTAAAAAATATAAGGAATAAAGACAATAAAATAACGGTGCCTTTTTTATTTTTCTTTAAAATAAAATTCATTATAATCTCCCTCCATAGTATTTTTTATCCCCTTATTTATTTTAGAAAATTTTTTTTTAGTTCCTTAGGGTTTTAATAAAAATTAACAAAAATTTTACAAAGTTTAATTTATAAAAAGTAATTTAATTTAAATTTTTTTTAATTTTTTAAGGAATTTAAAAACAGGTATTATGTTTTATTTAAAAAATAGTAATATTGTAAGGGGGTGTTTTTATGGATTATAAAAATAATTATAAACCAGAAAATAAATGGGGACATGTTATTACAGCTTGTATAACTCCTTTTGATAAAGATTTTAAAATCAATTTTACAGAATTTAAAAAGTTAATATCTCATTTAGAAGATCATACAGACAGTATATTAGTATTTGGAACAACAGGAGAATCCCCAACCCTAAGCTTAGATGAAAAAATAGAAATAGCTAAATTTGTTAAAGAAAATACGTCTTTACCTGTAATAGCAAATATATCTTCAAATAACTATGAAAAAGCTCTTAAAGAATTAGAAGAATTAAATAAAATAAAACTTGATGGATATTTAATAACTACTCCTTATTATAATAAACCTCCCCAAGATGCATTATATGATTATTTTTATAACTTATCAATTAATACTGACAAAAATATAATGATATATAATATTCCTTCAAGAACTGGTGTAGATTTAGCTCCAGATACTATAGTTGAATTAGCTAAAATAAATAATATAATCGCTTTAAAGCAATCACATAGTGATATATCTAAAGTAATAGAAATAAAAGCTAAACTAATAAAAAATAATTTAGATAGTAAATTTTTCATTTACAGTGGGGATGATATTTTGACATTACCTTTAATAAGCTTAGGAGCATATGGAGTTGTATCTGTTGCTTCTCATTTAATAGGTAAAGAATTAAAACAAATGATAAAAGAGTTCAAAAATAACCCTAACCTAAGTTATGACATACACTATAAGTATTATGACTTATTTAATGTATTATTTATAACAACGAATCCAATCCCAGTAAAACAAGCGATGGAATTCTTAGGTTTTGATGTTAATAACCTAAGAAAACCTTTAAGAAAAGCTAATGACAAAGAAAAAGAGCTTATCCTTAAAACCCTTAATAACCTTAATTTATTAACAAAAGTATAACTGAATACTAAACTGAGATTATTTTTTTAATTATGATTACTTTTTTGGGAAGTGGAACACTGGGAATTAAATTAGTTCATCATTTAATAAATTTCTATAAAAAATTTTATAAAACTATTAACATAATAACAAAAGAGGATAGATTAGCCAATAGAGGATATAAACCTAAACCGACTGCTATTAAAGAATATTTAATTAGAAATAATTTATTAAATGAAGTAAATTTAATAGAAATAAGTAGCTTTAAAAAATTAGATGAAATTAGAAAACAAGATTTATCAAATTTATTAGCTAATAGTGAAATAGCTATAGTTTGTGATATTGGATTAATAGTTCCTGAGAATTTTATAAATCTTCCAAAGATTTTTATAAATATTCATCCTTCTTTACTACCTTTTTATAGAGGGCCTTCTCCTATTGAATATGCTATCCTTAATAATGAAAAACTTACAGGAATAACTATATGTTTATTATCTAAAGAAGTTGATGCTGGGAAAATAATAATTCAAAAAATAGTTAAAATTGAAGAAGAAGATAATTCTTATACATTAAAAAACAAGATAATACAATTAATACCTGAGCTTTTTGATAGATTTTTTAAAATATATAAAGAGAATAAACTAACTTTAATTGATCAAGTTAATGAGTTTGCTACATATACTAAAAAAATTAATGATCAAGATTTAAAACTAAATTTAAATGAAGATATAAAAACAATCCATAATAAAGTAAAAGCATTCTATCCTAATGCTTATATAGAAAATAATTCTATAAGAATAAAAATCCAAAAAACTAATATTATATATAATAATGCAATTGAAAATGTTAAATTTATAAAACATAATCCCGATTTCCCATTTTTTAAAGTAATAAATAATAGGTTATTTTTAATTAACTCTAAAAATGAGTTCTTAGAAATAAAAGAATTACAATTACCTAATAAAAAAACCACCAAAAGTATAGACTTTATTAACGGATATTATAAATAATGATATTATAAAAAATAATTATGTTTAAAAAAGATTTTTTCAAATTTATTTTTGTTTTTGTTTTTGTTTTTAAGATTGTTTTAGGTAGTGATTTATATAATTATGATTTAAAACAATATTTTATTGTTAATAATGAAAAATATTTCATAAGTTCTTATGGTTATTTATTTTTTAAAATAAATAAAAACTCTATAGATATTAAAATTAATAAAGCTAATTATGTTATCTATAAGGAAATAGATAATGAATTAATCAAAATTTCTGCTAATTTTTATCAAAATATTAATAGTAAAATAAATGAAGTTAATAATATTTATAAAAGTGAAAATAATATAAAATTTGATAGTTATTTTTACCCATTTTATTATGTTTCATTAGTTTATAATTTTTATAAAAGAGAACCTAAAATAAAAATAAATGATAATAGAATTCCTAAAAAAGTATTTTTCAATAATTCTATTTTGTTAATAAATTTAGTGGATAAAAAAAAATATAGTATTCTTAGTTTTAAGGAGATATATAAAAATGAAATTATAAATATTGCTGAAATTAATTTAAACATAAAGGATAATGAAATAGATAATATAAAAATGAATTTGAGATATAATGATTTAACTGTAAATAAAGAATTAACTAATAATAATAAATTAAATATAGGTGGTGCTAGTATATTGGTGAATTTAAAAAGAATAAATAATAAAGGAGGAAAAAAATAATGATGGTACAACCATTTAAAGCTAAAATAGTTAATTTTCCTAAAAAATTGGATTATCAAGAGAAATTAGCTGTCGCTAAACAGTATTTTTACAATATAAATAATATTCCAAATGACTATTTATATACTGATTTAAGCTCATTAAGTATAAATGCACTAAGTGAAAATCAATATGCTGCTTTATTTTTAGGAGATGAAGCATATGCTGGGGCTAAAAATTTTATTAATATTAAAAACGCTATTAAATCTATTTTTAATAAAGATTATGTTATTCCTACTCATAACTTTATTGGAACCTTACACCTAATAATTAAAACTTTATTCCATTCATTAAATATTAAATCAATTAAAACTACTTATCAAAATTACTACCTAACTAAATTAGCTACTTATCTAAAAATAGATTATAATTTGTATAGCTTAAAAGAATTAATTTATTCTATAAAACAAGATAAAATTAACAATCAAGATAATAATTTTATATTTTTAGAAATTTCTAATTTATTAAAAGAGATAAAAGATATCGCAGATTTTAATAATTTAATAGAAGATCTTTATTTTATAAAAAAATCAGGATTTAAATTAATTGGGGATTTTAGTAGTGTGTTTTCTTCTTTTTATTTATTAATGAAAAAAATTTTTAAAACAGTAGACTATAAAGACTATAGAAACAAAATAATAAATTTTGGGGAGATTTTTGATTTAATAATAATGGATGCAGAAAATGATATTATGGCAAGTACTGGTTCATTAATATTTACTAACGATTTCTCTTTATATGAATTATTAACTCAGTATCTTGTTTCTTTTGAAGGACTTCATACATATGGCGGCCTTTCCGGTAGAGATATGGAAATTATCCATACAGGAATAATACAAGCTTCTAATTTTGAACAAAATTATAATATATGGGATTATAAATATCAAGAAATAAATTATTTGTATAATAGTGTTAAAGAGCTGGGTTATGAAGTTAGCGATATTTTTAATATCCATTATTTTTATATTCATATCCAGAATCCTTATAGCTTTAATTTATTATTATTTTTAAGTGCTCAATGTAGAGGGTTAAGTGTTGATGATAAAATTTATTTTTATATTCCAAGCAGAAGATATCAAAAAGCAAATTATGACCTACTTATAAAAGCATTACAACAATTATATCAATATAAAGATAAAGAGTATTTAAAATTGGTTGATATAGCAGAATTGTCTAAGGACTATTCTAAATTAGATTATGCTGTTGATTTTCAAGTATTACAATTTGATCTTATTATGGGGAAAAATTTACCTAAGGTTTTAGAAATAAATCCATTAGATTATGTTGTTTATAATTTTAATGGGATAGAAATTATTACAAATAAAGATAAGGAGTATAGATTGGTTAAATTAGAGGAAGCAGGGTATAATACGTTTTTATTGGATTCAAAAGATGTTTTTATAGATTTATTAACGGATAGTGGAACGAGTGCTCAAAGTGATGATCAGTTTAGTGCGGCTATAAAATATCAATCAGATAGTGCTTATAATTTATTAAAAGAAAGTATTTATGAAGTCTTTGGATTTGATTATTTTATTCCTACTCATCAAGGAAGAGCTGCTGAACATATACTTTCTCAAACATTAATTAAAAAAGGCCAATTTGTAATTAATAACATGTATTTTACTACTACAAGATTCCATCAGGAATATGCGGGTGGAGTATTTGTGGATTTGATAGTTGATGAAGCTTATATACCACAATCGGATTACCCTTTTAAAGGGAATCTTGATATACAAAAAACTAAAGAATTTGTTCAAAAAAATTATAATAATATAGCATATATCTGTATAGAGAATAACGTTAATATGGCTGGTGGACAACCTGTTAGTATGGAAAATATAAAAAAAATAAAAGAAATATGTGATGAATATAATATTCCATTAGTTTTAGATGCTACAAGGATAGCAGAAAATGCTTTCTTTATAAAAGAAAGAGAAAAAGGTTATGAAAATAAAGAAATAAAAGAAATAATAAGAGAAATGATGAGTTATGTTGATGCTGCTACTATATCTTCTAAAAAGGATCCATTAACTAATATAAGTGGTCTAATATTAGTAAGAAATCCAAAATGGTATAATCATATGAGACAATTAACTACTTTATTTGAAGGAAGTTATTTTAATGGAGGATTAAATAATAGGGATTTAGCAATGCTTGCTTACGGACTAAAAGAAATGACTAATTACTATTATTTAAAACAAAGAATAGAACAAGTTAGATATTTAGGGAATTTATTAAAACAGAAATCTATCCCAATAGTTGAGCCTATAGGTGGGCACGCTATATATTTAGATGCTAAAAAATTTTTAAATCATATCTTGCAAGATAATTACCCTGCTCAAGCACTAGCTGCTTATGTATATCTTTATGGTGGTGTTAGAACTATGGAACGAGGTATAGTCTCTGCAGGAAGAGATCCTGTTACTAAGCAAAATAGATACCCTGAATTGGAATTAGTTAGAATAACTATACCCCGTAGAGTATATACTAATCAACATATGGAATATGTTGCTGACGTTATTTCTGAAGTTTATAAAGATAAAGATAAACTTAATGGCTTAGAAATAATTTATGAACCACCATTCCTTAGATTTTTTACTGCTAAATTTAAACCTATTAAAAGCCCTAAAACTCTTATAACTTAACAATTATAAAAAATAAGAATCCTTATAAATGATATTAAAAAAAATTATAGATTTTAATTATTTTATTAAATTTTTCTCTTTTGCTTTATTTTTATTATTTCTGATTTTTATTTATCATATTTTTTTGTCTTATAATTTAAAAAAAAATCAAGAATTAATCAAAGATATTAAAAAATTATACTCTTTTGATTATAACAATTTGGATTTAAATTTATTTAAAAAAAAATATGAAAAGGAGTATGCTATTTCTAGTGATTTTTCTGAAAAATTTATATACTATAAAATTTTGCTTATTGTTGATTATAAACTATCAAATTTAGATGGTGGTCTTAAAAGTATTAAAAATAATAAAAATTCTAACTTAAATCAAAAAAAATTAAATTCAATTTTTAGTTTTGATTTACCTTTTAAATTAGAATTAATTAATTTTACTATTTTTTATAAGATATTACTTTTGAGTTTATTTGTTTTTTTGTATTTTTTGGGTATAAAGTTTTTTAAATTTTTATTAAATGTGTTGTATGATTTTATTTTAAAGAAAGATTTATCAAGTAAAGAGCAAATTTTTTTGAGTTTTTATTTTATTTTTTTTAGTTTCTTTATTTTTATGGGATTTTTTTACCCACTTTTTTATAATTTTATTCTAAATTCTTTTAAAAGTTATCTTAATAATTATTTACTTTTTATTATTTTTGTATTCAGCGTTTTTGTTTTGAGCTATATTTTGTTTTTGTTTTTGTTATTTTATTTAGATTTTAAAAAAATAATTTCTCAATTTTTTTATAAATTTCATAATAATATTAATCTAAAAAAAAATATAGTTTTTATTATATTGTTTTTTTTCATTGTCTTTTTAAGTAATTTATTTTTTAATTATGAAAGTAATAATTTAATAATTGTATATGTATTATTATCTAATTTTTGGGAATTATTTTTTATTTTTTGGGGATTAGTTTTGTTTATTCCAATGTTAGAAGAGATTATCTTTAGGTATTATTTAATTAATTATTTAGAAAGTTTTATATTTGATAAAAATCTAGTAATATTTTTAGGAGCATTAGTTTTTAGTTTAGTTCATTTTGAAAATGTTTTAACTCTTATTTTTATTTTCTTTTTCTCTGTTTATTTAAACTATATTTATTTAAGGTATAGGAATTTATATTTTAATTTTTGGGTTCATTCTTTTTGGAATCTCCTTAACTTTCTAGTTTTATTAATTATTTAAATTATTTAAATTATTTAAAAGTTGTAAAGTTAAATGAAAAAATAGAAAATAATGTTAATTTATTTAACAAATTTTGATACATTAGCAATAAATACTTGATAAGAATAGTTTTTAGAATTATAACCTATTCCTACAATATAATTCCCATTAGGTGAAACTCCTTGAGCTTCTACTAAAAATGAATTCTGATCTAAATAAGTTTTAAATTCTTTTTCTATATCAATTACTTTATTATTAACATATAAAAAAGGTTTCTCATAATCGTTATCATTAGGATCTGCAAAGTATCCTACAACTACTTTCCCATCTTTAGATATAGAATATGCAATAGATTTAACATTATCATCAAAGATATTTTTTATGTTGTTATTTTCAAATATTACAGCATTGCTTTTATCGTTATTTTTGTTAGTTATATAACCTACTGCTATATCGTTGTTTGATATCTGATAAAATCTTCCTTCCCTTACTCCAGAAGGTACAATTACTTTTTCATTTATATAAACAAAAGGAATAGTAGAATCTTTATTTCCTAATAAATATCCACATAAATTTTCATTATCATTGATTCCATTGGTATAAGATTCTTGATAATTCCCAAAAGTTAATTTATTTATTTCTTTAAAATCTTTTTGGTTAGTATCATAAATAAATGGTTTGAATTCATCTAATTCATTATAGTACCATCCTGCAATGTATTTCCCATTATAAGATATAGATAATGCTTTTCCTTCATAGTTCATTAATTTAGTAATTTTTCCAGAATTATCCCAACTAACTGGTATAGTTTTTCCTGTTTCATCTGAACTCCAACCTACTAATAAATTGTTTTCAGAGCCTTTAAAAATACAACTCTCTAATCCTCCTAAGGATTCTAATTTATTTACTTTTTGATTATTATATAAAGTTCCTAAAAATATTGCATCCTTATATGTATAATATCCACCAATTACATTCCCTTCATTTGAAATATAAGAAAATATGGGATTTAATTTACTTTTTTCTACCCCCTTTATTGGATCTAACCATAGAAAATCTTGTTTAATAGCTGAAAATGATAAAAATAATATTAACATTATAAAATAAATTATTGAAAAAATATAAACAACTTTTTTATTTATCATTATTTACCTCCTTATTTTTTTTAGTTTTAGTTTTTTTATTTTACATTCTAATTTTCTCTAAATAATGTATAACTCCTTTAAAAAATATTTTATATTTTCATAGGGTTTAGAGTAATTATTTTAAATTTATTTCAGTTTAATATTATTTTTATTATTTTAGAGTTTTATATAATTGTAAGGGTTTAGATATTTTATATAGAATAATTTATAAAGAATATATTATGAAAATAAATTTTAAAGAAGGTGTATCTTATTTAATATCAGCTTTTAAAAATTTAATTAAAGATATTTCTATTTTTATTAATTTATCAATAAGAGATATTATATCAATATTTAGTTCTAATTTCAGTATAATTTTTTTGATTTATTTTTTTATGTTGTTATTTTTCCCTATTTTAAATATTTTTGTTTTAGTTGTATTATTAGCATTTAGTATATATATCTTTAAGTTTATTTTAAGCAGAGTAGAGGAAGTGATAGAATTTTTTATAAACCCATCTTTAAATGAAGTTGATAATAATATTTATGATGAATTTTTAACTCAATTTAAAAAAATTACCGATTTTAAAGATATTGATAATCTGAGTTTAAATAAACCTGATAAATTGCAAAATTTAATAAACGAGTTTTTTAAAGCCTTTAATTTTAAAGATTTTTTCTATTATTCATTTATAGCTTTTAATGTTCTTATTATTTTAAATATTTTTTTAATTTTTACTTCATTAATAACCTTTATTTTTATTAAATTTTACGATATAAAAATTATACACCTACTAACTTTTAAAATTATAAAATTTAATATAATAGATTATTTATTTATAATTATTTTTAGTTTATTATTTATAGCTCAGTTAATATGGTATTTCTTTTTCCCTTTAATTATTTTAAAAACGATTGAAAGTGATAATATTTATAGCTTTTATTATAATGTTATATATATTTTTCAGGATTTAAATGATAATAATACTTTGATGTTTTTTAGGAACTTATTTGTAGATATATTTTGGGATTCTTTAGTTTTATTTATTTTTTATTTACCTATTATTATTTTAAACTTGCTATTAATAAAAATGATTATATCTAATTTTATTTTCTTTTTGTTATTAAACTGGATAATATTAGCATTTTTCATTTCTATTTTTTTAACTTTACTTTTTATTAGAATTGTTAAAAATTACTATCTTTATTTTTTTTATTTATAAAAACTTTTAAAATTTTTAGGATATAAGTGTTTGGAATTGATTATAAAGCTCTTTAATTTTTCCTGGGAGTTTTTTATTTAATATATTTTGAATATATAATGCGCTTGAGATTAATTTTTCTAAATTAACATTGGTTTCTATATTTAAGGTATGTAAGAAATAAATCAAGTCTTCGGTACAGATATTTCCTGCACTATTAGGAGCAAATGGGCAACCTCCTAACCCCGCTACTGAGCTATCAAATATACTAATTTCTAATTCTAAAGATGCCAACACATTAACTAATCCTAATCCTCTACTATCATGAAAATGCATAATGAAATTTACATCAGGATATCTATCTTTTAAAATAGATAAAACCGCTTTGGTTGATATATAATTAGCTTCTCCTGTTGTATCTGCTAACATTATATTTTTTATACCATTTTTTACCCAAAAATCTAATATCATTAAAACATTATCTATAGGTATTTCTGGGTTTAATGGAGAACCCCAAACTGCTGAGATCCCACCCTCTAATATTATATCATTATCTATACATTTTTTTATAATTTCTTCTGCTTCTTTTAGAGACTCTTTTATGGTTTTATTATTATTTTTTATATTTATATTTTCATCAGCAAAGATAGTTGTATTAAGGTGTTTTACTAAATTAATGGCTCTATCAACCCCTTTGGAATTTAAAACTAATGCAGCATATATTACGTTTTGTTTTCTATCTATTTTTCTTAAAACTTCTTCAGCATCTGATAAATTCGGAACCCATTTGGGATTAACAAATGAAGTTACTTCTATATATTTTAAACCAGTATGTGATAATTTATTAATAAATTCTATTTTTATAGAAGTATCTACGAATTGTTTTTCCATTTGAAATCCTTCTCTTGGACCTAGTTCCCTTATTAAAACTTCTTTTACTTTTATATTGCTTAATGCTTTTTCTATGTAGTTATTTAAAATTTCTTTCATATCTTTTGTTACCCCCTATAAATTATTAAAAATGTAAATTATCATAAAGAATTAAAAAATTACCCACTAAAATCATTGCTTAATTTAAGACAAAAAAGAAAAAATTATTTTAAATAATTATAAAATTTACAAAGTTTTTAATTTAAATCTTATTTTACCACCACATATATGGATAAAAACTATACCAACAGGGACTATAATAATAAGAATAATACATTGGATAGTAAAGAGGATAAGAATAGAACATCATTGATGATAAAGCTGCTCCTGTTAGGAATCCTAAGCCACCTGCTAATAGATATTTCCATAAACTACTACTATTATTGGTAGTAATTGGCTCGTGGTAAGCACTATTTATTAGATATGGATTATTATATGGATTTTGATAAAATGGGTTTTGTTGAAATGGATTACCTATCATTGAGCTAAACTTTGCTATGTTATTATTAACTTCATTATTATTTGGATTGTTATTGGGAATTACTACAGGATTATTATTATCTATATTGTTTAAATTAATATTATCTTGTGGGATTTGATTTTGAGTATTAGTAGCATTTCCAGTAGTAACTTGTTGAGGAGCAATTGATTGGGCAGTAATCTGTTGAGTTGGATTAGATTGTTGAATTGAGTTTTTTGATATATTATTATTTATTTCCATAAAAACACCCCCTATTTTATAAAATTATATCTAAAATATTAAAAATAACTTAAGAAATTAAATAAACTATAGTAAATATAACCAGGCAGAATATTGCAATAAAAATAAGGATTAAAAAGAGAAGTATTATAAAAATAACTTAAAATAAAAGGATTATAATTATATAAATGCGTATTAAATAAGTTATAGAAATTATAGAAATTATAAAAATAGGGAGGGTAATTTGGAGTTTGATAGGTATTATTATAATTGTTATAAATTGGGTTATTGAAATTATTATTTATTATATATATGTTATCTGCTTTTATGTTAATATTTTCGCCGCTTATACCTGTTTGCTCTATTTTTTTAGGCGATTCTTTTTTATCTATTCTAGGAGTTTTTATGTTATCTATTTTGTTTATATTATTCATGAATTAATTAACCTCCCTATTTTCTTATTCTAATTTTTTATAGAGATTCCTTATTGTGGTTTTTTAATTTGTTTTTGTTTAAATCCTAATACGTTGTCAACGATAATTAACTCATCTGCTTTAACATTAATGGAATTTCCTTGAGCACCTATTGTATTATTTGTAACTACTACTTTAGAGCCTTTTATAAACATGTTTTCTCCTTCAGCACCTACTTGATTAGATGTTAATACAACGCTTTGTCCTTTTAAAGATGTAACATTTTCTCCGCTAACTCCTTTGCCATTCCCGCTTACTGTTATTAAATTTGAATTAATTCCTACATTTTTACCGTCTACTCCTTTTGTATTATTAGCTATATTTACTACTTGTTCTGCTTTTAGACCTAAATTAGTTCCTTTTATTCCTTTTTCGTTTGATTTTATATTAGCTTCGGCTAAATTTGTAGATAAATTAACACTATCTATGCCTGTTTTATTTAGTTCTACTTCTAATTTCCCTCCTTCTATTTTTGTAGTTTTCCCTTTTATTCCTACTGTATTGTTTTTTATTATTATATTTCCTGCTTGAATGTTTATGTTATTTCCTTTTATCCCTGTGTTCATTTTTTAGCACCTCCTTGTTCTTTATTTTTTTTGTTGTTTTTTACCTTATCTGTTTAAAATATATTATTTTTTTGAATAAAAAATTACTTGCTTTTTGTAAAAAAAAAGTTAAATTTTTAAGTTTATTTTATGGAAAGTATTGGCTTTTGAAATATATATACTTTATACTAGTGTTTGTTAAAACAATAAAATTAAAAATGATATAAAAGAGTATATATTTTTTAAAGGGATAACTAAATTTTGAACTAATAAATATAAAAAAGCTAAGGAGGTAATCAAAAAATGAGTGTATTATTAAAAGAGAGAAAAAATAAAGTTTTGTATTTAACTTTAAATAGACCAGAAAATAGAAATGCATTGAATAGTGAGTTAATAAATGAGTTAATAAGTGCTATAAATCAAGCGGAGAATGATGAAGATGTTAATGTTGTAGTTATAAGATCTAATGGTGATAAAGCTTTTTGTGCAGGTGCTGACCTTAAAGAATTAAAAAATTCTATAGATCAAGGCATAAATAGTGTAAGGAAATACTTTAATTTATATGCTAATCTTATAAAAGTTATTAGTAAGTTTAGTAAAGTAAGTATAAGTGGAGTTAAGGGGTATGCGTTAGCAGGGGGGTGTGGTTTAGCAGTTGCTTGTGATATAACATTAGCAGATAACACCGCAAAATTTGGGATCCCTGAGATAAATATTGGACTTTGGGGAATGATTATTAGTGCTCCAATATTAAAGAACGTTATTCCGAAGAAAGCTTGGGAGCTATTTTTAACAGGTAAAATAATAGATGCACAATACGCTAATTCTATTGGATTAATAACAACTATAGTAGATAATTTAAATGAATCTTTAGAGAATTTAGCTCAAGAAATAGCTACTAAAGATATTAACACTATTAAATTAGCTAAACAAGTTTTTTGGGGTACTTTAAATATGAATTATTTTGATTCTATTGATTATCTGAAAGAAATGAGCTCTATTTTGGCTTTTCAAGCTAAAAATAATATTGAAAACTTTCTAAACTCTAAATCTAAATAATATTTTTTGGCGGTTACTTAATTAATTCCAACTATATTAAAATTAAGTTAAAGAGAAAAAATGAAAATTGTCTATTAGTGAAAATAAACACATTTTGGCTATTAAACTTTTTGAGCTTAAAGTTCTTGTATTTGGAATTTTGGAAAAAGGAAGTAAAAGTATAATTCGAAATAGTAAATTCTGAAAACACCCTAAAAAAAGCGATAAAGGAATTCAGGAGGGGAGTTTGATATACACTGATAAATTCAAAAGCATTACGTAGGTATTAAAGAATTGACTAAAAATAAATGTTTTCTAATTGTATGGTTTCTATAAATGAGATGGTAGGTTTTGGAGTTATGTGAAAAAAGGTTATTAAAGTATCATAAAAGAAGGTGGAATAAATTAAGCAATCACCTTTTTTAAAATTTTTTTAAAAAAATGAAAAAAATGTTAAGGAATTTTTAAAAAATTTTATAATATAAAAAATAGGGGATATTAAATTTTATTTAGTTTATTTAATCAAGAGGTGATTTATTAGTGAAAAATTCTTTAAATAATAAAAAAAATAAATCAATGTTAAAGGGATTTAGTATTTTAGAGTTAGCTTTATCTATTGCTATTATCGCATTAATTGTTATTTTTATAATCGGGATGTATTCTATGTTTTTTACAGCTAATACTAAATTAAATGATGTAACTGTTGCGAATTTTATTGGCCAGTCTTGGTTAAATAAAATCGCTTCTTATTCTGCATCCGAAAGTGATTCTGCATGGATTACTACTAAGCTTAATCCTACTGCTACTCCTATTAAAAAAAATGTTTCATATGGATTGTATTCTGCTCAATTTGTAGGTGGAAAAAGCTTTACAGTATATATCTGGACTAACCCCATTTACTCTAATCCTAATGCAGATTTATATGCCGTTAATGTAACCGTTTATTGGATGGAAGCAAAAAATAAAGAAAAAAATAAATTAATAAAAGGTTATGGTAAAAATTATCTGGATTTTAAGAAAATAGTATCAATTCCTAAAAACTTTTAGACTATAAATTAAAAATAAATTAAAAAATTTGGGAGGTAAGTAATTGATGATAGATAAGATTAAAAGAAAATTAAAGGGGATGACTTTAATTGAGGTTTTATTTTCTACTGCTATTTTTTCATTTGTTGCTATAACTCTGTTTGCTCTTTTTAAATTAGGACAAACTTACTGGGCTAAAGGTATTGCTTATAATACCCTCCAATCAGAAGGAAAAAGAATCCTTAATCTCCTTCAACAAGATATCAAAGAAAGTGATATAAGTAAAGATAATATCTATACTTATTCTTTAAATGTAAATAATTTTTTTATAGGTAATCAGAATGTTAGGAGGGATGGATTATTATTAGCTGTCCCTAATCCTGATTATAAAGGAGGAACTGGAGAGTATCCTGTAATTTTTAAAGCTTATATATCTACTTCTGATCAAAATGATAATCAAGGAGGAGTTGGGAGTCTTTATTATTTAGAGTTTAACCCAACTACTGCTACAGGATATGATTCTACTTGGGACAATATTAATTCAAAGCTAAGTACTGCTTTTTCTGATGGATTTATGAAAAATGAAATTAATAATCTAGATAATCCCCGTCCTCGTAAAATATCTCTTTTATCTAATAATTTATTTAGTTTTAGAGTTGATAAAACTAATAGTAGTATAATTGTTAATGTGATTTTAATGAGGAAAAGTTTTAGTGATCAAAAATTACAAAATGTTGGGTTTAATATAGAAATTGCTCCTGCTAATAATCAACAGTTCCCATTTAATAATTAAATATTATTTTTGAAATATGGATTTTTGGATAATAAACCACTATGCAGTGCCTTATGAGTTCCATTCAGGTACCAGGCATTTTGATTTATCTAAGGGATTAATAGAATTATACAATTCTAAAGTATTAATCTTTGCTTCTAATTTTAGTCATTTCTCTTTTAAGTATCTTGTTAATATTAATCCTAAATTTAGTTTTAGATATCTAAAGAAGGAATTTGATGGAGTTAGTTTTTTGTTTTTTAATGTACCCCCTTATAAAGGTAATTCCATTTTTAGATTTTTTAATATGATATTTTTTAGTATTAATATTTATTTAAATAGTTTAAAAGTAGCTGAGGATGAGTTTGTTCCTGATGTTATAATTGGTTCAAGTGTACATCCTTTTGCCGCTTTAAGTGCATATTTTATAGCCAAAAAATTAAAGAAAAAATATAAAAAAGATATAAAATTTGTTTTTGAAGAAAGGGATCTATGGCCACAATACCTTTATCCTACCCTTAAAAATATTAAAAATCCTATTAAAAAAATATTTCTTATTATATTTTTCAAAATTTTGTATTTTATTCAGCAATTTTTATATAAAAAATCTGATAAATTAATTTTTTTACAAAAAAAAGGCTTAGAAAATGCTAAAAATTATTTAAATAAATCACTTTATTTACCCCAAATTTATAGAAGAATACCATTTAATCAAGAGAATTATGTAGATAAAGATTTTGAAGATATTAGAAGAAAGTATAGAGTTTTATTTGCATTTGCTGGTGGAATTACTGTTTCTTATTCAATTAAAGAGGTGGTTTTGACTTTTAAATATTTACCTAAGGATATTGGACTTGTCATATTTGGGGGGGGAGATTATTTAAATGAAATTTTAAAAATTATTAATGAAAATAATATTGAAAATGTTTTTTATTTAGGATTTAAAAGAAAAGAGTTAATAAGAAATTACTATCTTAAAAAAGCGGATTTTTTAGTTGTTTGTTCTTCTTTTGATAGTAATATTGAATTTTCTTTTAATAAGTTAATAGATTATTTAGAGCAGCAAAAACCAATTATTTTTATTGGCTATAATTTCAATAAGGAATTAGATGATGTTATTTTTGTTATAAATAAAGCTGATCCTGAAATTATTGCCCAAAATATTATCAAAATAATAAATACAGATCCTAAGGAATTAGAAAATAAAGCTAAAAAAGGATATAATTATTTGATAAATGAATTAGATTATAAGGTGGCTGCTAAAAAATTATTTAAATTTATACAATCTTAGAAAGGAGTGGAAATATGGAAAATTATATAAGATCTACTACAATAATTGCTGTAAAGAGGGATAATATGCTCGCTATTGGTGGAGATGGCCAAGTGACTTTTGGTAATTATGTGATAAAAAATACTGCTAAAAAAATAAGGAGGATGTATAGAGATAGTATATTATCTGGTTTTGCGGGAGGTGCTGCTGACGGATTAGCACTATATGAAAGACTAGAAAAAAAATTAGAAGAATATAATGGGAATTTATTAAAAGCTTCTGTGGAATTAGCTAGAGAATGGAGAACTGATAAAGTGCTTAGAAGATTAGAAGCTATGATAATAGTTGGTAATAAAGATCATTTACTTATTATATCGGGTAACGGAGATATTTTAGAACCTGATGATAATATAGCAGTAATAGGTTCTGGGGGACCATATGCTTATGCCGCTGCTAAAGCTCTTATTAATTTCACTAATTTAAATGCCTTAGAAATTGTTAGAAATTCCTTAGATATCGCTTCTAAAATATGTATATATACTAATTCTAACATAATTACTGATTTTATCCAATGGTAGTGTATTACAAATTTTTACAATTTTTTTACATTAGTTTTTTTTATTAGCTTAGTTTTGTTATTATTTTAATAAGTTTTTTTTATTAATTAAGTGAGGTGATTTTATCATGATATCAAGGGTTATAGGTAATGAAAATAATTTTAATAAACCTGTGTATTATCAAAAAAATAGTAAGAAATTGGAAGGAGAGTATGTATTACCTGAGGATTCTGGTGAAATTAAAAATCTTGTAATGACTTTTAGTTCTTATGATGATGAATATATTAAAGCGATGGTTACTTTTTTAAAGAATTTAAATCCTAACTCAAAAATAACTATTATTTCCCCATTCTCTAAGGATCAAATTAAAAGCTTTATAATAAAAAGTAATTTAATTTCTAACGAAGAATTGGAGAAATTAGAATACAAATTGAATCCAATAAAAGTGAATTACTATCCTACTATATGGGCAAGGGATTTTTTACAAGTTTTTGTAAATTATCAAGATAAAAATGAACAAATAACAACTGCTAAGCCTAATAGGCATCCAGGTTATGAATTAAGACCTGATAAACAGGTAGCTAAAACTTTATCAGAAAATTTAGGAACTAATTACGAAGAGTTAAAGGGATTTCCGATGGACGGGGGGAATACCATAGCTACTAAAAATCATTTGTTCTTAGGAGTTTATGCTCTAAAAGAAGCAAAAGAATATTATAATCAGGATCCTAATGAAATTGTTAAATTTTTAACCAAGCGCTTTCCTAATCAAAAATTGATAATAGTTGGTAATGAAAAGCAACCTACTTTTCATATAGACATGTTTCTAAGTGTTTTAAAAGACGATGATAATGAAAAAGTAGCTTTATTAGCTGATCCAGATTTAACTATAAAACTTCTTAATGAATTATTTGATAATAATGAAAAAATTTATGATTATTATACTAAAGAAGAAATTATTAGGAATTTACAAGAATACCAAAATAAGTATTTATCGGAATTGAAAGAAACAGAGCTAAAATTACAAAAAGAAGGATTTAAGGTAAGAAAAATGCCATTTATTCCATTAAGTGTAAATGATAGAGATTGTTTAACTTATAATAATATGTTGCTAGACGGTAATAAAATTTATTTACCTTCTTATGGGATTAGTAAATTAGAACAACAAGTAAAAAAGATTTTAGAAGAAGAAGGTTTTGAACCTATATTTATTGATTGGAAAGATAATATAAGATTAAATGGAGCTATACATTGTATTACTAATGTTATAGATAGATGGGATAATGAATTATCAAAAGATGAAAAATTAGCTTAAGATTAAAGGAGGGATTTTATGAATCAAAATAATAAATATTTAATTCCTAAAACAAATCGAAAACAGTTTTTTAAAATTAAATTATCTAAAGAGCACATTGTTAAAATATATTTAGATTAATTTAATTTAGTAGTAAAGTTATAATATTTTTAAAAAGGTAAAGGTAGTAAAATATTTAATATATAAAATATGAGCTTACCTTATAGTCCTGCAATTTTAAAGGATAATATTTTGTTTATTTCGGGGCAACTAGGTGTTAATGAAAAGAATGAATTAATATCAGAAGATGTACTAGAACAATTTAAACAAGCTCTAAATAATTTAGAAAAAATTTTAAAACAATATAATTTTAATAAAAGAGATATAGTAAAAACTACAATATACATAACCCAAGAAGAATATTTTGATATTGTTAATCAGGAATTTATTAATTATTTTAATGATTATAAGCCAACGAGAACTACAATAATAGTTAAGGCTTTACCTAAAAAAGCTAAAGTAGAAATAGAAGCTATCGCTATAAAATAAATCTAGTGAAAATTTATTATTTGTTAATTATTAGTTAGTAAGGGGGGTTTTTTTATGAACTTATATGAATATCAAGGAAAAAAATTATTTGAAAAATATCAGATCCCTACTACTAAGGGAATTCTTATTGATAAAAACTTAGAAAATGACTATATATCTTTAAATGAATTGAATATCAATTTTCCTGTGGTTTTAAAATCTCAAGTCAAAGTAGGGGGTAGAGGAAAGGCTGGAGGAATTAAAGTAGCTAATAATAAAGACGAATTTATGAAATATATTAAACAATTGTTTAACCTAACTATAAAAGGAGTTAAAGTTAATAAAATTCTAATAGATGAATATGTTCCTATTGAAAAAGAATTTTATTTAAGCTTTATAATAGATAGATCCAAAAATCAGGTAGTATTTATTTTTTCTCCGTTAGGTGGAATAGATATAGAAGAAGTAGCAGAAAAACAACCCGATAAAATATCTAAATTATTCTTTGATTATGAACTATTTGATTTCCAAATTAGAGATGCTATATTAAAAGTTTATAATGAAAAAATAGATGTTGTTAAACAAATAGAAAATATTGCGTTAAAACTATTTAATTTATTTAAAGAAAATGATTGTATTTTAGCAGAGATAAATCCATTGGTATTAACTAAAGACGGAAGAGTTTTTGCTCTAGATTCTAAAATAATAATAGATGATAATTCCGAAGTTGTTGACCAATATGAAGAAGAAGATGAAGATATTTCAGTAATAGAAAGAGAAGCAAAAGTAAGGAATTTAGCTTATGTAGAATTGGATGGAGATATTGGTATAATAGGTAATGGCGCGGGGTTAGTTATGACTACAATGGATTTAGTGGGATTATATAACGGAAAACCTGCTAATTTTTTAGATGTAGGGGGTGGCGCTAAAGCAGAAAAAGTTAAAGAAAGTATCCATTTAGTCTTAAAAAATCCAAAAATTAAAGCATTATTTATAAATATCTTTGGTGGTATTACTCGATGTGATGAAGTAGCTAAGGGGATTATCCAAGCTTTTCAAGAACAAAGTTATTCTATACCTGTTGTTATAAGATTAGAAGGTACTAACAAGCAAGAAGGTAAAGCAATCTTAGAACAATTGAAAGAATTAAATAAAGAGGTATTTTTTGTAGAAAACGCAGAAGAAGGAGCTCAAAAAGTAGTATCCTTAATTAAATAATTTAATTTTTTTAATATATTAAAGTATAAAAGTAAGGAGGTTTTTATAAAATGAGTACAAACACAACTTTTTATAAAGCTGTAACTAAAAATCAAGAAATTAAAACTATTAACACCGAATTAAGACAAACTGGGAAAGTTGAATCTAAAAAACTTATTAAACAAGGATATGTTTTGATTAATTTATATGGAAAAGATGTTAATAATCTTGCATTAAAGGTAAAAAGAGATGAAATAGAGAAAATTAATCCCCGTTTAGGGCAAATTTTAAATGTAAAACTAAATTCTAATGAATATAAAGCTGTTATTAAAGAAATCCAAAGGGATATAATAAAAAGAAATATAACTCATATAGATATGTTAATATTAGTACCTGATAGATATGTAGAAGTCACTGTACCTGTTGAATTTGTTGGTGAAAGTATTGGAGTTAAAAAAGGAGGAGTATTACAGATACTACTTAATAAATTAACTATTAAAACATTACCTGCTTATTTACCGGAAAAAATAGAAATAGATTTAAGTCATTTGGATATAGGCGATAGTATTCATATAGGGGATTTAAAAATGGAAGGTATAAAATTTGTTGAAAGAGATGATGTAGCAATAGTTACAGTAACTCTTGAAACTGAAGAATCTCAACAAAATGAGCAGTCAAGTTAAACTTAATTTACTGTAAAGCTAGTTTATTAAAAAATTTACTTAATTAAAAAAAGGGTTTTAATTAAGCTATGTTGAAAACAACAGAGATTTCTGGTTTTTTAAATGAATTAAAATTAAAAACTCTTCAAAAAATTAATGAATTAACTTATTTTAATAATAGTATAGTAAAAAGAATTAACGATTATATTAATTATGAAGGGAAAATGATAAGATCTAGTTTTTTCTATATTTTCTTTTTTTCTGTTTTTGGTAGATACAAAGATGAAAGTGAAGTTGATTTAGAAGAATTAAGCAAATTAGGGGCTATATTTGAGTTAGCGCATAGTGCTACTTTGGTTCATGATGATATTTTAGATTCCGCTAAAAAGAGAAGAGGAAAAGATGCAGTTCATATAAAATTTGGGATAGATGGGGCTCTTATTTTCGGAGATATCCTTATTATCTCTACTTTAAATAAAACTTATGACATAAATCCATTTTATTCTAAAATTTTAATGAAGGCTTTGGAAAATATGTGTTTTGGAGAAGTTTTACAATATCAAAATAAATTCAATGTTTATTTATCTTTACAAGATTATTTTGATATAATAAAATTAAAAACGGGGGTTCTATTTGGAGCTATTTCTCAAATAGCATACCATTACGCGCTTTCCTTACTTGATAAAAATATTGATAATATCGTATTTCAAAGATTATATGAAATATTTACTGATTATGGGATAGCTTTTCAAATTGTAGATGATATACTAGATTATACTAAAGATATAAAAATTCTAAAAAAAGATTCTAATATAGATATCATAACAGGAAGAGCTACTTATCCTTTGATATTATTTTTACAAAGTAAAACAAATAAAGAATATTATAAAAAAATTTGGTTAAAAAATCCAACTTATTTAGCAAATTTAGTTACTAAAGAATTAAAAAATAATAAAGATATTATTAATACTGCTTTTACTAAAGCTAAAGATATTATAAATAAATATAATTTATCCGAAATTATTGAATTTAATCAAAATTGGTATAGATTATTAAGTAATGTTATCGAATCTTTTGTTTTTAGGGAGTTTTAATAATTTAGAATATTTTAATTAGGAGGGAGGATTTATTGAATGATCTAAATAAAAATTTTGAACAAAATATTAAAGAAATTTTTAAAGAATTAAAAACTGAACCAATAGTAAATAAAGTGTATTTATCTAAAATAACTTTTTTTAATGGAGGTATTAGCTTGATTCTCTTTATAATTGGGTTTGTTTTGATATATTTTTCTATCATAAATAGAGATTCATTAGAAGAATTTAGTATGATCCCACTTATTTTAGGAATTGTTGATTTTATTTTTGCTACTTTTTATTTCTATAATAATATCGGATTTTCTTTACATATTAATTCAACTAATATAGAATACAGGAAATTTAATAAAAATATTTTTAAAAATAATGTTAAATATACGGATATCGAGTATGGAAAAGGGTTTTTATATGAGTATTATAAACTTTCTAATATTAACAACAGAAAAGAAACTATTATTGTTCCTTCATTCATTTTTTCTAAGAGAGATTTTATAGATATGAAAGATTCTCTTAATAAATTGAATAAATTAAAACAAATATTAAAAGTATATCAAGAGTAATTTTTAAATATGTTGAAGGTTGAAGGATTAAATAAGTTTTATACAAAGCAGCAAGTTTTATATGATATAAATTTTAGTATAGATAGGGGAGTGTTTTTAGCGATTTTAGGGCCTTCAGGATGTGGAAAAACTACTTTGCTAAGAACTATTGCAGGGCTTGAAGAAGCTGATATGGGAAAAATCTTTATAAATAATAAAGATGTAATTAATTTACATCCATCTAAGAGAAATATTGCTATGGTTTTTCAAAGCTATGCACTTTATCCTCACATGACTGTTTATGATAATATTACTATTGGATTAAGAATAAAAAATATAAAAAAAGAAATAATTCAGGAGAGATTAAATAAAGTAGTAAGTATTTTGAATATAGGGGATATTTTAAATAAGAAGCCTACGGAGATTTCTGGCGGGCAGCGCCAAAGAGTTGCGGTAGCAAGAGCTTTGGTTAAAGAACCAGATCTGTTTTTATTTGATGAACCTCTTAGTAATTTAGATGCTCTTTTAAGGGAAAGAGCTCGTGAAGAAATAAAAAGAATTTTACTGGATTTAAACGCTACTACAGTTTATGTTACTCATGATCAAATAGAAGCACTAACTATGGCTGATATGATACTTGTTATGAATAAAGGAAAAATTATGCAATTTGATACCCCTGAAAATATATATAATAAGCCTTTGAATTTCTTTACAGCTTCTTTTGTCGGAATCCCTCAAATTAATTATTTCTACTTAAAATCTAATGAACAATCCGTTATTATAAATGATAGTTTTGAAATAACTAAAAACGAAAATCTTCAAAATTTTTCTGAATTTCAAAAATTATTAAAAAATAAAGCTAAAGAATATATTTTTGCTATAAGACCTGAAAAGGTAAGTCTTACAAAATCTCAAGATTTAAATTTTATTACTTTTGAAGGGATTGTCAAGTTAGTGGAAAATCTGGGTAATCAATATTTAGTAAATTTATCTATATTAAATAATGAAAATTTAACTAATTTTAATTTAAGATTTCTTATTAATACTAATTTAAAAAGAAATGAAAAAGTAACAATTTATATAAATCCTAATAATTTTCTTATTTATTATAGGGATACTGAAGAATTGATTGATTAATCTATATTAAAAATATTAATTTATTAAAGATAGGGGGTTAAAGATAATGGAAGAGGATAAAAAACAAGTGTTTTATAAATTAGCTAAAAAAGTTTATAGTAATTTAAGTGTTCCTGAGTTATATGAACATACTATTATAAAAAAATTAGGGGTAATTTCAAAGGATGGGGCATTAATAGTTGATACAAGACCATATACGGGAAGATCTCCTAAGGATAAGTTTATAGTATTTGATGAATATACAAGGGATTTGGTTTGGTGGGGTGAAGTTAATCATCCTATAGATAGAAATGTCTTTCAAAATTTATTAAATAAAGCAGCGAAGTATATTCAGGATAATGATATAGAGTTATATGAATTAGATGTATATGCTGGTGCTAATCCTTACTATACTGTTAGGGTTAAATTATTAACAGAAAGTCCTTATCACGCTATTTTTACTCATAATTTATTTATAAGATTAAATGAGCTTAATCCTTTTAAGATAGTTAATGAAGTTTTTATATTACATTTACCTAATTTGAAATTGGAAGGGGAGAAGGATGGGGTTAGAAGTGAAGTAGCAATTATTTTAGATTTATATCCTTCTCCTTTTATTTTTATAGCTGGTACAAAATATTGTGGAGAAATTAAGAAAGCTGTTTTTTCTTTCTTGAATTATTACTATTTAAAAGAGTTTGATATATTGCCTATGCATTGTGGAGCTAATAGAAGTTTAAATAGTATGGAGACTGCTTTGTTTTTTGGGTTATCTGGTACTGGCAAAACTACTTTATCTACTGATCCTAATAGGAGATTAATAGGGGATGATGAGCATGGGTGGGCTGAAAATGATATATTTAATTTTGAAGGTGGAAGTTATGCTAAAGTTATTAGATTAGATAAAAATAAAGAAAAGGAAATTTATAAAGCTACTAATAGATTTGGAACTATTATTGAAAATGTAGTTTATAATGAGAAAAGGGAAATAGATTTTAATGATGCTTCTATTACTGAGAATACTCGTTCCGCTTATCCTAATAAATATATAGAAATAATGGAGCAAACATTAATGGGGGAAAAACCTACTGTTATTTTCTTTTTAACTGCTGATGCGACTGCCTCTTTACCTCCTATCGCTTTATTAGAAGGTAATCAAATAATAGAGTACTTTATTTTAGGTTATACTTCTAAGTTAGCGGGAACAGAGAGGGGAGTAAAAGATCCTGAACCTACCTTTTCTGAATGTTTTGCTAAGCCTTTTTTACCACTTAACCCCATAAATTATGCTAAGAAATTGTATGAAAATGTTAAAAAATACAATTCTAAAGTTTGGTTAATAAATACTGGATGGATTGGTAATCCATATCCTAAAGGTAATAGAATAGATCTAAATTATACTAGGAAAATTGTTAATGCTGCTATTAATAATGAAATCGGTATAAATAATACATATATGCATCCTGTTTTTAATATAAAAGTTCCTAAAATTATAAAAGACTTACCAGAAAATTTATTTTTTATCCATAATACCTGGGAAAATCAAGAACAATATCTTGAAAATGCTTATAAACTAAAAAAATTATTTGACCAACAATTAGCTAAATATAAACCAGTTTTGGCTTGAAATTTTTAAATGGCTAGATATTTAATATTTATACCTGTTTATAATGAAGAGAACAATATATTATATTTTTTTAAAAATTTAATTAATTTTATTGATTTTAAAACTGATAATGTTTTAATTATCGATGATAACTCTTCTGATAATACTAAGTTTATTTTAAATAATATTTTACAACAATTGGATAAATTAGATGAATATAATTTAAATTTAAAAAGTAAATTGAAAATTATTTTTAATGAGAAAAATCTAGGTTATGGTTCTAATGTTTTAAAAGGTATGGAATATTTTATTAATTCAGATAACGATTTTTTTATAACTATTGATAGTGATTTTCAGCATCTGGTAACTTATATTAGTATCTTTAAATCTTTATCTATTAAATATAATTTTATAACTGGCAGTAGATATTCTAAGTATTCTCTTAAAATATCAGAATATAATTACTTTAGGTATTTAATAAATAAAAAGATGCTGGAGTTTTTAAAGTTTTATTTTAGAAAATATAAATATAAAATTACGGATTTTTTCTGCGGATTTAGATTGTATTCTAAAGATATTATCAAAAAAATTTTTAATAATTTAAAAGAAAAAGAGAAAAAATTAAATGGTTTTTCTTATGAATTTCCCATATTTTTATGGATAGAATTATTAAAATTAAATGATTTGAAATTAGTAGAAGTTCCTATCCCTTATATAACTTTTTTTGAAAGAAATTTTAAAGGAAGTAAATCAGCAGAATTAAATAATCATTATCAAAGGGTAAAAAAGTATATTGATATATTTATTAGTGAAATAGGAAGGGGTGAAGAATTTGTTAAAAGAATGGAAAATTAATATTAAAGTAGTTCCTGGAGAAAAATTAATAAAATTAAAAGAAGAAGAAAGGGAATTGTTAGCAACCTCTACGAAATGTTGGGATACTCCTGCAGGAGTTGAAGAAGCTTATGGAATATATTTTAAAGACGTTGATGGGAATGTTTTAATGGATTGGACAAATGGAATGGTTGTAATTTTGGGACATAATCATAAGAAATGGAAAGAAGCTATTATTAATCAGTTGAATAAGTTTGTATATTTTAATGGACCGGATTTTGTTTATGAAGTTCAAAAAGAAGCTGCTAAAATTTTAGTAGAAATAACTCCAGGGAAATGGAAGAAAAAAGTATTCTTTAGTAACTCAGGAACTGAAGCTAATGAAGCTGCTCTAAAAATCGCTAGAATCTACGATAAAAGAAATATAGTGGTAGGTTTTACCGGTGCTTTTCATGGGAGAACCTTAGGATCTTTATCTTTAACAGCTAGTAAAATTCAACATCGAAAAAATTATTCAGCTTATATAAATAACTCCTATAATGTACCTTATCCTTATTGTTATAGATGCTGGTATAATATGACTTATCCTAGCTGTGATTTATATTGTATAAAAATTATTGAAAGGTATTTAAATCAGGTTATCCCTTATGAAGATGTTGCTGCCTTTATATTTGAACCAGTCCAAGGAGAAGGTGGATATATCATACCTCCTAAAGAATCTTTTAAAGAATTAAAAAATATTGCTAATAAATATGGGATAAAGTTAATAGCGGATGAAGTTCAAACAGGCTTTGGAAAATCTGGATATATGTTTGCTAGTGAGTATTTTGGGGTTGAACCTGATATTATAACTTTAGCTAAAGCTATAGGTAATGGATTACCTATAGGGGCTACTGTTTTTCCTGCTTATATGGATTTTAAGGAACCTGGAATGCATTCTAATACATTTGGTGGTAATCCTTTATCTACTACCTCTTTAATCCAAACATATAATATAATCAAAGAAGAAAACTTATTACAACGAGTAAAAAAATTAGGAGAATATTTTAAAGAAAAATTATTGGAATTACAAGATAGTGTTAAGAGTATTGGTGATGTTAGAGTATTAGGCATGCTAATTGGTATAGAATTTGTAAAGGATAGAAAAACTAAAGAACCGGCTAAAGAATTAAGAGATTATATTCTAAAAAGAGCTTATGAAAAAGGATTACTACTTTTATCCTGTGGAGTATCTACTATCAGGATTACTACATCTTATATAATTAATGAATCTGAAATAGATGAAGGAATAAGGATTCTAAAGGAAGCTATTTTAGAAGCAGAACAAAAATTCTTATAAAAATCTTTGTTTAAAAATATTTTATTTATTGATAATTTAAATGTTTAATAATGTATAAGATAATAAGAGATCCACTTTACTCTGAAATAAAATTAAATCCATTAGAATTGTTAATAATAGATAATCCGTTATTTCAAAGATTAAGGAATATTAGTCAATTAGTGGGTACTGCATGGGTTTTTCCTTCATCTACTCATAATAGATTTTCTCATTCTTTAGGGGTTTTACACATTTCTTCTTTGTATTCTTCTCATTTATTTAGAGATGATCTATTTAAACAAGTTGTTATTAGGTTATCTGCATTATTACATGATATAGCTCATGGGCCTTTTAGTCATCAATTTGATGATACTATCTATAAATCTCTTAAGATAATTAATGGCCATGATTCTTTTAGGAAAAAGGTTATTACTGAGTTTTTACCTGTTTTTATATTCCAAAAGTTAGCTTATGATTCTGTTTTGTTTAATAAATTAAAGGAATTTATTTTTAATCTTAATTTTCCAGATACATTTTATATTTTTAATATTAAGGAATTTAATAAAAAATTAGATAATGACTTTATTAATAGTTTTGATAAGGATTTGATGGAAGTTATTAAGCGTATTTTTTTTATCTTGTATCAAGTATTGAAAATATATGATTTAAAAGGTAGTGTAGAACATAATGTGATTCAGGGTCCTTTTGGAGCAGATAGATTAGATTTCATTAGAAGGGATGCTTATTTTTCTGGAGCTACTGGATTTTCTACCGGTTCTATTGATAGAATTATTTTTAATACTAAAATAATTGATAATAAATTAGCTTATCATATTAAAACTTTTGATGAAATGTTTTCTGTGTTGTTTGGAAGATTCATGATGTATAAAAACGTTTATTTCCATAAGACTTCAAGAAGTATTGATTTATTGATTCAAGAAATTCTTAAAAACTCTTTTTATATATTTACAGAACTTAATTTAGGTTATAAAAATATTTTAAATGATGTTTATCTATTTGTTAATCTTACTGATGACTTTGTTTTAAATACCATTTATAATTTATTTTTATTTCAAAATCAGAAAATTAAACTACCTAAAAATCTAAAAAATAAAAAAAATAAAAGATTATTAGATTATTGTGTTTATTTAATTAATAGTTTGAAATTTAGAAAAATATTTAAACTTGTGCTTGAGAAATATATTTATAAAAAAATTTCTTTAGATTCTTTAAAAAGCAGCTTTAAAAAATTATTGATTAAAAATGGAAATGAGAATTCAATTATTAAGGAAGTTTTAAAGAATTTTAATGATATGTTTTTATTTGATATTTCAGAAGAAGTTAAATTATTTGATCCTATTGATATAGAAAAGCATAATATATTTTTGTATAATGAATTTAACGATTTATTTAGTTTTAAAGAATTTGTTAAGAATAATCCCATCTATGATATAAAAAGTAAAAAAATAAGGATATTTAGGGTATATTTAAAGGATTATATTTTTATTGTTGATGATAAAATAAATGAAAAGATTGGAAATTATTTTGAAGTTTTAAAATATTTAAGAAATTTTATTTGGAAAAATAGAAGAGAATTAGATAAGTTAATTCACTAATTAATTAAATTAAAATTAGATAATTGTTTAATTTATTTTATCAATGTTAAAACTAGGTTAAGTAAGAAAGTAAAGGATAAATATTTTTGCTTCTAAAACTAATAGCTAACTGATTAAAAGAGTAAATAAAAAATAGGAAGGACAATTTGGGTTTTTGTAAAAGAATAAATATGGGTTAAGATGATTTTATATGGGCTGGTAGCTCAATAGGTAGAGCATTGGACTCTTAATCCAGGGGTTGCAGGTTCGAGTCCTGTCCAGCCCAACTAACTTCATTATCCTCCTTTAAACAAAACTACCACATTACATTAGCACTTAGGAGTAGGGGATATTGTTTTTTACCACCTGTACAAGGACTATAAGATAGGATAAGGCCCTATAAGGGACCAGATCAGATATAAATATAATCGTCGTCTTCTTTAATTGGAGTAGTTAGTTTTTCTTCTATTTTAACAATACTTTCCCCGGTTTCAACAATATTTTTTCCACTCTGTAACTCACAAACTACATAATTATAATAAAGAGGATTTCCACTTATTTTTTTTACTATTTTATCTAAGCTATTAATAATCTCTTCAAGTGTGTAATTCTCTATATTTGTATAAATGTAATTCTTATTTTCTTTAATTAGTTTTATTAATATTTCTATTGATTCGTTATCTTCTATCATTTCTTCTATGTATTTTTGTTGATTAATTTTAAAATTTATATATTCAATTAGCAGAGGATTGGCAATAGATTCTCTTAAAATTTTTATAACTAATAATGGAGTTTTTAATAGATTATATACTAACTTTATTAATATCAAAGTAGCAATTGGTAAAATGATAATTAATATACTTAAATGAATTAAAAGTGATAGTATATGTAAAGAAAGGATAATAATGGCTATTATTAAAATAATATTTTTAAAAGCATAAATGAAAAGGTTTAGGATAGCGTAACTGGTGTATGAAATCTTTTTCAAATTTTCTATAGTTTTTTTATTATCACTTTTTAGATAATTAAAAATTTTTTTTAGCATTTTATTTAAAATAAAATATGTGATAATGACTGTAATTATAAGTGTTAAAATAATTGAATACGCTAGAGCTTCCTCTGAAGAAATTTTAAAAAAATACCCTAATATTGAATTTATAAACTCTATAGAAAATATTATAATTGCTCCTATTAGTAAGATATAAATTACTATGCTTAAAGTTGGGATAAGAATATTTTTTAATAGAAAATGATATACAATGAAGATTCCTAGAGGATTTTCATCTTTAGTATATCTGTTTATTTTATTTATTTCATTTTTATTTATTTCATTATTCATCATTTTTATATACCCTTTATTAATTTATTTTGCTCTCCTTATTAATTTATTATGAAATTTTTTTATAGTTCCTTAGGTTAATTATTTTCTAATCATTAAAAAAGGAAATAAAAGGTAAAAATTATAAAAAATAAAAATAATAAAATAAAGGGAAATTAAATTAGTTATGTTGAACTATCAGAGTGTGGATGATTTAAAAGATCTAATTATATATTTATATGAAAACAAATCGGATATAAACGAATTGATTTTAAAGTATCCTGATTTTTTTAGTGAGGTTAATATTCCTCTTATATCAAAAGCTCTTAATAATATTGAAAATTGGGAAATAATTAGATATTTCTTATCTAAGTTACCTTCTGATATATTATCAAAAGTAATATTAGAGCTAGATGATAAGTTAATAGAAAGAATATTGGATCAAACTAAAGCGGAAACTATATTAGAAATAATAGATCAGTTAGATGAATCTGAAGCAGCTGAGATTGTTGAGCAATTACCGGACAATCTCAAAGATAAAGTAATATCTAAGTTAGATCCTGTAGAATATGAGCAGATAAAAGAGTACTTAAGTTATCCTGAAGAAAGTGTTGCTAGATTATCTACTAAAAGTTTTTTAAAAGTTTATCCTTACTATACGGTAGGAGAAATATTAGAAGTAATTAGAAGGAAAGCAGAATTAGATGAATTACCTGACTTTCTTAATTATATTTATGTTGTTAATACAGAAGGTATTTTAGTAGGAGTTGTTTCTTTAAAAGAAATAGTTATAAGTAAACCATATTTAGCAGTTAAAAATATAATGAAAAGAAATGTCATTAAGATATTATATAATAAAGATAAGGAAGAAATAGCAAAAATATTACGAGATTATGATTTATTAGCTATTCCTGTAGTGGATGAATGGGATAAATTATTAGGAATAGTTACTCATGATGATATAGTTGATGTAATATTTGAAGAATATAGTGAAGATATATTGAAATCTGGTGCTGTTAGTGCTTTTGAAGAATCTTATAAAAATATTAGCTCCTGGGAATTGGCTTTTAAAAGATCTACTTGGTTATTATTACTATTTTTAGCAAGTTCACTCACAAGCAACGTTATTCATCACTTTGAGGATACTATATCTAAGTATGTTCAGTTATCTTTTTTTATACCACTTCTTATAGGTACAGGAGGAAATGCTGGTTCCCAATCTAGTGTCACTATCCTTAGGGCAATAGCTTTAAATGAAATCGATATTAAGGAAGTTTTTTATGTGTTAAAAAAAGAGTTTATTACTTCTTTGTTTTTGGGATTACAGGTGGGATTTGTTGCTTTGATTTATGTTTTAACTATTGGTAAATATTTTTTAAATGTTAAGTGGGAAATAGTACCTGTAGTAGTTATATCACAATTTCTTATAGTTATTTGGGCTACTACTGTTGGCTCTTTACTACCTATAATAGCCAAGAAATTTAATATAGATCCTGCAGTAATGTCTGCTCCTTTTATTGCTACTTTTGTCGATGCTACGGGATTAATTATTTACTTTTTAATCGCTAAAATTATTTTACATATATAAAATGTTAAAAAATCTCCTTAAGAAATTGTTTATAAAATTAGCTAAATTATTATTTAATTTGTTTTTTAAAATAAATGTAGTAAGGTTAGATAGATTGCCTAAAGGTAGTAATTATATAATTTGTGCAAATCATAGTAGTTATTTAGATCCTCCACTGCTTATTATATATTTAAATAATGAAATAAATTTTATTGCTAAAAAAGAATTGTTTAGGGTTTTTTTTATAAATTTTTTTGTTAGATTATATGATTGTATTAGTGTAGATAGAGATAATCCAAATCCGATTACTTTAAAAGAAGCTATAAAAAGATTAAATTCTAATAGAATTGTTGGTATCTTTCCTGAGGGAACAAGAGTTAAGAATTTAACTAAATCTAAAGCTTATCCTGGGGTTTCTGTTTTGGCATATTATACTAATAAACTAATTGTACCTGTTAAAATTGAAGGTAATTTAAATTGGAAATCTGAATTTCTTAAAAATCTATTTAAACTCAAAAAACATAACATAAACATTATAATAAAAGAACCTATTAATATAAATGAATTTGTTAAACTTAAATATAATTTTGATAGCATTAATAAATTACCTAAGGAAAAATTGAAGGATTTTTTTCAAGATTTTGCTGATTTTATTTTAATTAAAATTTATGAATGAAATAATAAAAATTAAATGAAAAAGGAGTTAGAGATATTATGGAGCATCTTCTAATAAAAGATAATTCAGATTTAATTAAGAAGCTAACTTATGATTTAGTTAAAATAAATAGTATAACTAATACAAAAGGTGAAGTTGAAGTTGCGTTGTATATCTATAATTTTTTAGCTTCTTTAGATTATTTTAAACAAAATAAAGATAACCTAATATTACAAGAATTAAATGATAGTTTAGGTAGAAAGAATGTAATAGCTATTATAGTTGGGAATAAGCAAAATTATTTATCAAAAAACAATGCAATTCTTTTGTTATCTCATTTTGATACAGTTGATATAGAAGATTACCAAAATTTAAAAGACTTTGCTTTTGATATTGATAAATTAACCCTTAAAATTAAGGAAATTTATAATAATAATGAAGATAATAATAAAGAAAATGAGGAATTGATAAAGGATATAAAAGATGGTAGATATTTATTTGGTAGGGGAGTATTAGATATGAAATCTGGAGTAGCTGTTAATTTAGCAATATTAAAAGAATTAGCTGAAAATTTAAACAATTTTAACGGAATAGTTATTGCACTTTTTGTAGCTGATGAAGAAACTAATTCCTTAGGGATGTTAAAAGCTATCGATTTTTTATATGATTTCAAAATTAAAAAAAATATCAATTATTTAGCTTGTATTGATACTGATTATATTGTAAAACAGCGGAAGAATGATGAAATTATAGTTAATAGTTATTATGGTAGTATTGGTAAAATATTAGTTGGTTTTTATATAAAAGGAGTTGAAACTCATGTAGGGGAATCTTATAAAGGATTAAATCCCATATTGCTTTTGTCTAAAGTAATTCAAAATTTAGAAATGAATAAAAATGTTATTAATAAAAGGATAAAGGATATGGTTCCTCCTACTTTTATTTATGCAAAAGATTTAAAGGAAAATTATTCAGTAAAAACTCCTTCTGATGCTTTCGCTTTCCTTAATATCCTTATTTTTGATAATAATGTTAGTAAAATTATTCATAATATAAAAAAGATCTTAAAAAAATCTTTAAAAACTTATGTTAATAAATATCAACTACAAATCCTTGACTATCAAGAATTTATTAGCTTATTAAAATTAAAGCTAAAAGATAATTATAATAAAATTTATAACAAAATAAAACAAAAACTATATAATGAATTTCAAAGTCTAAAAATAGATGAAAGGTTATATTCGTTATATTTAGTTAAAAATTTAAATGAATATTTAGATTTTAGGCCTAGGATTATAATTTTTTTAAGTCCTCCATTTTATCCCGCTGTATTTAATAAAAACAAGAAGCTTCTAAAAACCTTAAAAAGTATTTTAAATTATTTTAATAAAAAATATAGTTATAGGCATAATTTAAAGCAGTTTTTTCCATATATATCTGATTTAAGTTTTTTAGCAAAAATAGATAATATAGATTATATTAAAAATAATTTAGTTGGTTTTAATGAAATTTATTTTTTAGATTTTGATAAAATAAATAGTATAAGTATGGATGTATTTGATATAGGGACATTGGGTAATGATGCTCATAAATCTACAGAACGCTTGGATAGTTTTTACACTTTTAGTATCCTCCCTAATATCATTTTAAATTTTATTAATAAAATATTTAATCAGTAGGTGTTTCTTATTAAACTAATTTTAATAATTTATTTAAAAAATATATTGAAATTCAATTAAAGAAATTACTAAATAAAAAAATAATATTATAATTTGATATTTATTTTTACAATTTTTCTATTATCTGAGCATATAAGTGAATAACTATTATCTTCTTTTTCTACATCATTTAGTAATATATATGGAAAGTTTTTTAGAATTAAATTGTTATTTATATATAAATTAATTTGCTTATCTAGTACTAAGTATAGGTAATTATTTTTATCTATAAATTTAGCTTTTATTATTTTTCCTTTAAATATTTGTTCTTCTTTATTATAATCTTTAATTAAATATAATCCATCTTTTTTTATAACTAATAGATTATTATTATTATAATCAGCTAGAACTCCAACGTTATTAGAGATTTCTGTTATTTTGAATTCTTGTTTTCTACCTTCATATTTTTGATTAACATCAATTTTTAGAAGCTTATTATTATCTATATTTACAAAGATTTCATTTGGGTAAACAAAATAATATAAAGCATTAATTTTGTCTTTATTTAAAAATTTTTTTATATCTTGTTCTATCTTTATACTAGAAACCCATGGAGTTATTTCTATTTTATTATTTATTAATTTTAATAAAGAAAATGGAATATCATCTGTTATTTGGGGATCTCTTTCCCTTATATCTACAGTTAGAATAACATTATTATTGAAATCTCTTGCTATTTTACTATCTAAAGTAATTAAGATCTTATCATTTTGGGGATTATTTTCATATATTTCTTGAAATTTTTTAGTTTGTATATTAAATGAATATAATTTAACTGGTTTCCAAGAGATTATTAATAAATTATTATTATCCAAAAAAGTTGCTCCTTTAAATCTATCATAATTTAATATAGTATTATATAACATTTTATTATTTTTTAGGTCATAAATCATTAGCATTTCTTTATTAAAATTTTTGCTGTTTTGGTCTTTGTTTTTATAAAAAGTAATCATTAAGTCTTTGGTAAATAAATTTTTATTTATATTTATTTTAGTTTGTATTGAATTATTTAAGATTTCATATATATCGTATTTATAAATTATTTTTACTTCAGCAGCTTGGATATAATTCAA
>CAKZQG010000006.1 GCA_937139605.1 uncultured bacterium | reverse complement strand
CCCAGGTGTAGGGTATTATGACAATCTATATTGGGGACAATTACCATATCCTGTTTATCAACCAGCTCTTAATAGTGCAGCTCTTAATAGTGATCAACTAACATATACAGCTCATGATGCAAAAGCATATCCAAATAATAGACAAGGAGTAAGAATAAATGTTCAATATAAGTTTAGTGATGCATTCTTAGGATGGGCAATGTATGAAGGATTAACTCAAAAAGATACGACAGTTGATAATGATCCTGCAATAGCTGGTACTCAAGTTAGATGGGGATTCTATGAACCAATCTTTGGAACTACTGGAGCTACTACAGTAGCAACAGATGTATTCAAGAAAGGAGATATAAATACATTTAATATAGGATTTAATTATAAGTTCCAAGGTGGTAAGTACGATTTCACAGGGCAATACTATAATACAGATGTCCAAAGAAAGATACCAGTTACTGCAAATAACGCACAAGATAATATAGATTACAATGTAAGGGCATTTGATGTATTGTTTAGATTCTTTGCAAATGAGAAATGGACATGGCATGTTGCATATACTGCAGTAACAAGTGAAGGTAAATACTTCCAACAACAAGATGATGCAAACTTCCAAGGAGAAAATATGTCATATGATAGCAATGCATTAAGAGTAGGATTTGATTGGAAGGTATCAGAAGATGTTAATTTCTTTGCAAACTATAGGTTCTTGAATTTTGATAGTAAGAATTTCCAAAACAATGCAGGTGCTTTAACAATAGATAATGCGGATTGGAAGGGTAATCAGTTGTGGTTAGGAGCAAGAGTTAAGTTTGGACAAAAGTAAAAGAATTTAATTAATAAAGAATAAATATATAATTAAAGGGGAGCGATTTTGCTCCCCTTTTTTGTTTTAGTATAATTTCTTATAAACAACAAGGAGTTTTTTTATTATAATTAAAATATTAAAAAGGATGTGATAATTTATAATTCAATTGAGGAGGGTTAGAATAAATGAAGAGATTACTGATAGGGATAAGTGATTTTAAGAATATAATAACGGGAAATTATGTATATGTATTTCATATAACATTAGGCTTATGCCTTCGTTATAGATAAAACAAAGTATATATATGAATTGTTAAGTACTTCAAAGTATGTATTTTCAAGTAGACCTAGACGCTTTGGGAAGTCTTTATTATTATCTACTATTGAATATCTATACGAAGGTAAAAGAGAATTATTTAAGGGATTATACATAGAAAATAAATGGGATTGGAATGAAAAATATCCTGTAATTAGGGTAGATTTTGGGGAAATCCAAACGTTAAATAAACACTTATTAGAAGAGCAAATATATTCAGTTATATTAAGGTATTCAGAGATATATGATTATAAAATAAAAGAGAATTTAAGTGTGTATGTGAAATGGAGATTATTGATAGAGCATATAGCTAAAGAAACTAAAAAACAAGTAGTAGTGTTAGTAGATGAGTATGATAAACCGATATTGGATTTAATGGATAAGAAAGAAGTATATGAGGTAAGAGAAATGTTAAAAGGATTTTATTCAGTATTAAAGGGATTAGATAAATATATAAAATTTCTGCTGGTAACGGGAGTAAGTAAATTTGCGAAAGTATCATTGTTTAGTGGGTTAAATCAGTTAGAGGATATCTCATTAAGCAAGGAATACGGAGATATATGTGGATATACCCAAGAAGAATTAGAACATTATTTTAGAGAGTATCTGGATAATGTAAATATAGAAGAAGTAAGAGAATGGTATATTTCATATAACTCACACATACTGTGTTCGTTATATTTCATATAACTCACGCATACTGCGTTCGTTATAATGGGTATAATTTTTTAGGCAGTAAAGTATATAATCCGTTTGATGTGTTGTTATATTTAAGAAAAAAAGAGATAAGGAGTTATTGGTATGAAACAGGAACACCAAGTTTTTTAATAAAGTTAATAAAACAAAAGGAGTATAATATAGTAGAATTAGAAGGGATAAAAGCCGATGAGAGTTTATTAAATAGATTTGATGTAGAAGAGATAGAGATAGAAGCGATAATGTTTCAAAGTGGATATTTAACAATAAGAGATTATAAGGTAAGTGAAAATGGGATATTGTTTGAATTAGGATTTCCGAATAAGGAAGTAAGGGTATCATTTAATAGAGATATATTATATAATTTAATAAAACAGAAATCAAAGGTAAATGTAATAGCAGAAAAAATAATAGAGATATTAAAAACAGAAAAAATAGAAGAGTTAAAAGAACAAATAGAGATATTAATAAGTGCAATAAGTTATATGTATTTAAAAGAGGAATATAGTTATGTAATAGCAGTATATAGTATGTTATATACAACGGGATTAGATGTGATAATAGAAGATAATACATCAAAAGGGAGGATAGATTTAACGATAATAGTGGATAAAAAAATAGTATATATAATAGAGTTCAAAGTAATATTAACATATAACTCAGATAACTCAAATAAGGCAAATATAGAATTTTTCGTTATAGAGAAGAAAGAAGAAAAAGGGAAGGCGTTAAAACAAATTAGGGAAAAAGAATATCATAAAAAATATCTAAATTATGAAAAAATTTATCTTGTAGGAATAGAGTTTGATAGGGTAAAAAAGGATTTAGTTAATTTTGAGTATGAGATAGTTAAGTAATTTTTATTAATTAAAAAAGATGATATTATTTTTTAAAGAGTTTATTTAGGTGTTGGATTTCTTGGGTTGTATCGACCTCTTCTTTTCTGGTAGCCCATGCGGGATAAGGGAATTTTATTACTATTGGTAATGGGCAATCTGGTTGGGAAATTATCATATTCCCTGGTTTTAATATGATTACTCTTTTTTTTAGTTCATCATTTAAAAATGAATAATAGCTTTTAGAGATTTCAAATGAATCAGATCTTCCTACTACTTTTATTGCACAATTAGATAATATTCTGTTTTCTACTAATGATGCGGTTTGCTGAGCTCCTATTAGTATTATCCCTAAGCTTCTACCACGCTCCGAAATATCTATTAATACATCCTTTATTGGAGTATCTAAGTTAGCTGGAGCATATTTATTTAATTCATCTATTACAAAGAAATATTTATTTAAATCTTGTTCTTCTTCTTTTTTTTGATATATTAAATATAAAATAGAAGATACTACAAAACTTTTGGCTTTTTCAGGTAAGTTATGGACATCTATTACTGTTAAGCTACTATTAATTATTTTTTCCATTATATTAATTTTATCGTTGGTAATTGAGGAAAGTAAGAAATTACAATCTTCTTTTATTTTCCTGAATCTTCTTAAAAAAGCAAAAATAGTGCCAGTAGTTTCATTTATTTCACTCCTGTTTATTCTTAAATATTCTTCTAAATAATTATACAGATTTTCTAAGTTTTCTAATTGAATTTTTTTGTCTTTTATTTTTGCAATTAAAATTCCTTTATTATATAGTTCTTTATCGTTTTGGATAGTATAATCTAATAATATAGCTAAATGTTTTTCTATATAAGAAATTATTCTTTCTAAATTTTGATAATCTTTGATTTCATCAACAAAAAAGAATTTAAATAAATTGTTTTTAGCTATTTCTGACAAAGTAAAATAATATAAATATGAAGTAATAGAGGTATCTGGGATATCTTTTTCTTTTAATATTGAATTTTTTTTAGGAGGGACTAATATTGATACATTTTTAAATTCTTCAGGTTTTAGATTAAGTAGCTCATACTCTTTTATTATTTGTTCTTTAGTTGTATTCTTTAAGTTTTTGAAATTATTTTTTTTATTAAGATATAATAAATCTGTAGATTTAACATTAAATATAATAGCTTTATATGTATGTGCTTGAGAGGATTTTTGAAATAATGAGAATAATAAGAAGGTAGCAAAAGTTGTTTTGGTAGCTATTCCTGACATTCCACTTATATTTATATGCGCTCCGTTTGTACCATCTATAAAATCTAAATTTAAGTATGCTATATTGTTATCTCTTAAAAACCCAATTGGAATTTTGTTTTCCATTTTATCAAAATATAGCGCTAATTCAGTATGATTTATATTAGCTTTATATACTTCGTTAGTTGGATTTGGAGGAATATAAATTTCTGGTTCTATTCTTGTTGTTAGTACTTTTGCTACTGAAATATTTAAATATGGAACTTTATTATTATACATTAATTCTGTTTCTATGGCATAATTGCTTGCTTCTGTATATTTTTTTATATCTACTACTATCCCATAATGATAGATCTCTATATCTTTTATTGTAGTTTTTGTATATACTATATCATCTAATTGTACTAACGCATCATTAGATATTAGAAAATAAAATTCATAAGGGGTATTCTGTTTATTACCTAATATTATCCCTACTTTTTCCATATTTTTTTATTTTCGTTTAATTCTATTTATTTATATTATTTTACTTATTTTATATTTTTACCTTTTTTTAAACGGATAATCCTATTAAAAATAGAATAAATTTAATAAATAATATATGAAAATAAGAGAGTTTTTTTATATTCTTTTAAAAAGATATTTTCCTCATTTAAAAACAAAATCTAAATCTAAATTTTTTAAAAAAATATTGATTAATAAAATTTTATTAATTTTTTCTTATTATTTAAAAATTTCTAAAGAGGAAATTTTAATATCTGATATTTTCTTAAATTCAAAAGAACAAGAAGAATTGGAGAAAATTCTTTATGATGTTTTAATAAAGAAATATCCTATAGAGTATTTACTTAAAAAAGTTAGATTTGGAAATTTGGAATTAAATATTAATGAGAATTGTTTAGTACCTAGATTAGAAACTGAAGAATTTTTATTTTATTCTTTTGAATATCTTAAAAATAAATACGATTTAAATGATTTTAGTTTTATATTTTTGGAATTAGGAGTGGGTTCCGGGAATATTATTCTAAATTTTCTTGAGTTTTTTAAATTTAATAAAAAAAATATATTTATAGGTAGTGATATTAGTTTTAAAGCGATTTATTTAGCTTTATCTAATTTTTATTTAAATTTTATTGATAAATCAGTCTCAAAATTAATTTATCTAATAAATTCTGATAAATTTTTATTTATTAATACTTATAATTTATCAAAATTTTTAATTACTAAAAATCTAAATTTAATAATTTTTAGTAATCCACCTTATCTAGATAAAAAGGAAATAAAAAACTTATATGACCCATTTGTTTCTTTATATTCTAAAGATAAAATAAGTTTTTATGTTTATATTTTGAAATTTGTTTTTGAATTGATAGATAGTATTGTTTATTTAAGAAATGATATAAAATTAGAAAAATTACCAATAATAGAAGTATTTTTAGAAATAGACAGAATAGGATTTAAAAAATTACTAAATAAAAAAAGAAATAAAATTTTAAGTAAATTAACAATATTAAAAAAGCAAAAAATTTCTAAAAATATTTATTATTTTTATATAAAATATAAGGAATTTTTTATAAACATTAATTTTTATGTAGTATAGGTTTTATTGTTTATTCTTTTTGTTTTTTTTAGTTTTATTAGTTGATTTTTTGATACTTTTTAAGTAAAATTCTTTTAGCTTGTTAATAACTTTTTTATGAACTATATCTGGGGATAGATCGGTTGCAATTTGGATAGCTTCGTCTATATTTTTTACTGTGTATATCTTAAATTTTTTATCTTTTATATATTGGATTACTTCTTCTTTTAGAACTAGATCGTTTATGTTTTGATAAGGGATAATTACGTAAGCTGGGAAATGATTCCTATATTTACATATTTCAAAGAATCCTTCAACTTTTTCTTTAATCCCGCCTACTGGTTGTGCTTCTCCTTTTTGGTTCATAGATCCAGTTATTGCTAAATTTTGTTTAATCGGTATATTTGATATTTGAGATATAAGAGCTAATACTTCTGCTAATGAAGCACTATCTCCTTCTAACATTGAGTAATTTTGTTCAAAAGAAATTCTTGCTTGTAAAGTTAATGGAAAATTTGTAGAATATTTTTGAATAAAGTATCCTGTTATTATCATAACAGCTTTATTATGAATTTGTCCAGAAAAACCTACTTCTTTTTCTATTGATATTATTCCCTCTTTTCCTAATCCTATAGAGCAGGTAATTTTAACAGGCTTCCCAAAAGCTAATTCCCCTATTTTTAAATAAGCTAGTCCATTAACTACTCCAATATCTTTACCCTGAGTTTTTATATCTATCGTATTTTCTAAAATATATTTCTGGATTTTTTCTTTATAAATACCGTTTCTATATTCCCAATGCTCGATTGCTTTCTTTATAGCTTCTTTATTTATATTTTTATTATTGTTTGAAAAATAATTCGCTTCTATTAAGATATTCTCTATAATTGACATTTTTAATGTTAATTTTTCTTTGTTGTCTGATATTCTATGAATATATTTTAGCAATTCTATTATTGCTTCTTCTTCTAATTTTTTTAAATTGTTTTTTAATCCTAAATTTAATATTGATTTAATATAATTTTCTAAAATATTTTTCTTTATTTTTTCATAATTTATTTTTTGAGTTTTATTATTTATTAAATTGTTATTAAAGTATTTAACTTTATCTAATTCTAAGTTATTATCAAAATATGCAACTATTTGGAAGTATTCATTAAAATCTTGATCTAATTCATTAAGTATATGATATATTATACTTGGACCCAGGAGTATTACTTTAGCGTTGAATGGAATTGGTTGAGGTTTTAAAATCTTTGTAGATATCCCTAAATGTTGATAAATATCTTCTATAATTATTTTTTTATTTTTTATAGTTTTTTTAAGTGATTCATAAGCAAATGGTTCTTTTAATAAATCTATTATGTTTATAATTATGTATCCTCCGTTAGCTTTGTGTAAGGAGCCAGGAGTTATCATTGTAAAATCTGTTATTAAAATCCCTTGATAGACTTCCTTATCTACTTTACCTAATAAATTTTCTAAAGTAGGAGATTCCTCAAAAACTATTGGGATATTTTCTATTTTGCTATTATCTACAAACAAATTAACTTTATATCTGTTAGGAATATTTTCTTCATTGTTTTTGAATTTTAAAAAATTTTCTAAGTTTTCCATTATATCTTTTTTTAGATCTTCAAAATAATTATTGAGTTTTTCTTTTTCTGTATCAAGTATGATACTGTTTAGTTCTTGGGTTAATTCTTGAATGTAAAAATCTATCCATTTTTGAGCAACTTCTTTATCCATTTCCTTTAATTTATCTATTAATTCTTTATCCATTTTTCTGAGTTTTTTTATATTTTCTTCTATTTTTTGCTCTAAGATTTCTTCTTTTTCTTCTATCTGTTTTTTTATATTTTCATCTAGTTGTTGGATCTCTTCATTAGATAATGGCTTTCCACCTATTATTGGAGTTATGTAAAATCCAGTAGTAGTGGGTTGTAATAAAAAACCTAAATTTAAAGCCTCTTGTTGCATTTCTTGAATAATTTTTTCTTTTTGTTTTGCAGTTTCTTTTATAACTTGTTCTTTAGTAGATATGAATTTTTCATCTTCAAAAGCATTTTTTAGAGTACTTCTTAAATTTTTTATGGTATTTTCTACCTTTTCTTTAAAAATTTTACCGTTTTTAGTCTTAAAGCTTACACTTACTGGACTAGATGGATCATCAAAATTATATATATATACCCAATCATTAGGGATTTCTCTTTTTATTAATGTTTCTTTTAAAATTGATTCTATAATAGTTTTTTTACCTACTCCGTAATCCCCAGCAGCATAAATATTATATTTATCATTATTTATGTTTATTCCTAATTTTATTGCTTCTATTGCTCTTTCTTGACCTATAAAATTTGCTAAATTAATATTATACTCTTTGGTATTATCATAAAAATTTTTTATAATCTTTTTTATTTCTTCTTTGTTATAATTAATTTCAATTTGTTTTGGTTCTAGTTCTAAAGTGTTTATTAATTTGTTTTTTTTACTAATAATAATCTCCCCTTTCTTTTTAATATTTATATAATTTTATATAATATGAAGGATTTAAAAAAACGGTATTACATATTTTTTAAGGTAGTAATATTTTGATAAATTGAATTGATAAAAAATGGGCGAGACAGGAGTTGAACCTGTGACCTCTTGCATGTCACGCAAGCGCTCTAACCACCTGAGCTACCCGCCCAATAACCCTACCTTATTTATTATTTTATATTTTATCTGTTTATCCTCTTTTAAAAACATATATTCTAAATTAATTTTTTTTTCTTTCAAGGTTTGTTTATTTTTTTATATAATATTAAAATAAAAGGCGGATTTAAAAACTGTATATCAACTATTAAAAAGTGTATATTTAAAAATATATTAAGTTCTTTAAGATGGACTTAACTATGTTAAGAAAAATCTGATGTTAAGAAAAATCTGAGTAGATTGGTATAGAAAAACAAGGAGATTAAGTCTTGTAGTTAGCACAAAACCTATAATTAGCCTAATACCGCCTGCAGACCATAGGGCTAATATGATTAACATTAATTGGCGGAATACAAATAGGTCTGCCAAAAGTGTATAAGAATATACACTTTTGTTAACTAATATTATGGAATTATTAAATGAATCTAAAATTAATAATAATTTGAATTTTTCTACCAGAGCTATTCATATTCTTGAAGATCCTAAAGAAAATTATTATAAAGATATAGTTGCTCCTATAAACCTTACCTCTACTTATTTATTGGATGATTTAGAAGTCAAAGAAAATCAATATTTTTATACTCGATATGATAACCAAACCAGAAATATTTTAGAATATAAATTAGCTGCTTTAGAGGATTCCAAGTTTTGTTTAACTTTTTCTTCTGGTATGTCTGCTATCTCTACTACTTTGTTATCCTTAGTTAAACCTAATTCTATTATTATTTCTTTTGATGATATATACAGTGTTACTAAAAAAATTTTTGAACAATTTTTTATAGAATATAATATCAAAGTTATTTACTTTGATTTTAGTGAAATTAATTCTATAGAAGAGTTTCTTAATGAAAATCTAAATGAGAATGTAAGTATTATTTATTTAGAGTCTCCTACTAATCCACTCCTTAAAATAACTGATATAAAAAAAATTGTTTCTATTTCTAAAAAATTAAATAATAATGTTAAAATTATTTTTGATAATACTTTTCTAAGTCCATATTTTTACAATCCATTAAATGATGGGGTTGATGTGGTGGTTCATAGTTTAACTAAGTATATCAATGGACATAGTGATGTTATTGCGGGAGCTATTATGACTAATAATCAAGAATTGTTTTATTTAATAAAACGGTATCGAAATATGTTAGGTGGAGCTTTAAGCCCCTTTGATAGCTATTTAATTATAAGAGGATTGAAAACTTTAGCCTTAAGAATGGAAAAACATCAACAAAACGCTATGATCTTAGCTGATTACTTAAAAAAACATCCAAAAGTAAAAAAAGTCCTTTATCCAGGATTAAAAGAACATAAAAATCATGAAATAATAAAAAATTATGCTAAAGGTTTTGGAGGAGTTATTTCCTTTGAATTAGATTTAGATAATTTTAAAATAAAAAAATTTTTAAGTAATTTGAAGTTAATAAGTAATGCGGTTAGTTTAGGGGGAGTAGAGTCTCTTATTTGTATTCCTTATTTTTCTACTCATAAAGATGTAAAAGATAAAGAAAAAATAGGAATAACCCCTAATTTAGTTAGATTATCTGTTGGGATTGAAGAACCACAGGATTTAATCCAAGATTTAGAAATCGCTCTCAATAAATGCTAATTTATTTTAAAAAATATTGATTATATTTTGATTTCTCTTAAGGAATTGATTATTTTTATATTATTTTTTCGAGCTATTTTTCTTGTTTCGTAATGATTATAACCCCATTTTGACATATATAAATTTATATTTATATCATTTTTTGTATTTGATTTTAATTCTTCTTTTATTCTTAATAGGTTATATATTAAATCATCTACAAAATGTATTTCTTGGGTTTTAAATATGTTAGATATTTCTAATATTTTTTTCCCTTTATCTATAAATTCTTTTTCTTTACCAAATATATGTTTTATATTTATGTTATAAAATTTTAGTATTTCTTCTATGGCGTATTTTTGCTTAGTTGAAAGTATTGCTATCAAAATATTATTTCTTTTTAATATATTATTTAGTTGGATTATAATGTTTTTGAATGGTTCATTAAATGATAACCATAATTCCTTATTATTTTCTTTTATAAATTTTCTCTTATTATAAAAATGTTCTATAAAATCATTTAGTTCTTTTTGATTTTCCTGTTTTAATTTAGCTTTAAAATTATAATAAAAATTAAAATTATATTTTTTTAAATTTAAATCTTTAAAATCTTTTAAGGTTATTTTTTTTGTATTTATGTTATTGTTTTTATTTTCAAAATGATTTATTAAAATTTTAGAAGTTATATAAAAATCATCAACATCTGTACAATATGTCCTAAATTTTTTATAGTATTTATTAAATAGATTTATTTCATTAATTAGTATTTTTTTTATTTTTTTATAATTTTGTTTTATAAGTTTATCATCGTTTAATATTTTAATGCTTTCTAGATTTTGTAAGTATTTCGAGAGATTGCTATTTGGAAATATTTGGGGGATAATGCTTAAAACTATACTACTTAATTCTAAAGAAGAATCGAATAAAACCCCATCAAAATCCAATAATAACAATTTACTCATTATATATATGTTTTTATATATTTTATTTTTCCCCTTTTTATACTAAATAATAAATTTAAATAATAAATTAAATAAAAATAAAAAAAAAATTGATTTTTGACAACATTTTTTATTATTAATAAGCTGTTTTATTAAAAGGAATTTAAGGACAAAAAATATAAATAATATATCCTATAGTATAAAAGAAAAAATTAAACTATATAACATCTTAAAGTAAATGAGCGTTTTTTTAGCTAAAGAAGATAAAACAATTCAGGAACATATAATAGATATTTTACAAAATTTAAAAACTTTAAAGGAAAATTCATATAACTTAAACTTAACTCCAGAAGAATATATTATCCTTAAATTATGTATTATATATCACGATTTAGGAAAAATTAACTCGTATTTTCAAAGTAGAATAAAAAAACAGATAATAAACTATAATATTCCTAATTATCCCCATAATTACCTTTCGACTTTATTTATTAATAAAAATTTAATTAGTAATTATCTTGGTTTAGAATCTTATAAGCTTATATTTCATATAGTAGCTTTTCATCATGATAGAGAATTAAATATATCTAATATTAATCAACAAAATATTAAAGAAATATTAACTGATTTATATACCAACATAAAAAAATTTAATAAATATGAGATATTAGATAATGAGTTATTGATAGATCTAAAAGATATATTTAAAGAAAATTATTATGAGATAATAAAGTTGGTATCAGATGATTTAGAAGCTGAAAAAATATTAAAAGATATAAAAAATATCCAAAATAAGAACCTGTTATCAAAAGAAATAAATAAAAAGATAACTAAACTATTAGGGTTATTTTTAAGATTGGATCATACAGCTTCGGCTAAAATCCCTATAGAATTAAAACCAATAAATAAAACTGAAGTAGTGATTAATATTTTAAAAGATTTAAAAAACACATGGCAATTATCTTACTGTAATTTAAAAGATATAAATCAAAACATATTAATCCTTAGTTCAACAGGTTTGGGAAAAACTGAAATGACTTTATTACTATCTCATAAATTTAAATTATTTTATACTTTACCTATTAGGTCAAGTGTAGATGCAATATATAAAAGATTTATAAAATATTTTGATATAAAAAATGTGGGGATTTTACATGCTAACTCATTTAACACTTTAGAATATATCATTGAAAACTATAAAAAAATAGACGAAGAAATTGATATATATTTTGAATATAATTTAGCTAAGAACTTATCTAAGAATATAAATGTATTAACAGTAGATCAAATTTTCCCCGCTTATTTTAAGTATTATGGATTTGAGAAGATATACGCTACTTTAGCTTACTCTAAATTAGTAGTAGATGAAATCCAAGCTTATTCTCCGTTAATGTTGGCAATCATATTGAATACTTTAAAAGAAATAAATGAATTAGGAGGAAAGTATATAGTATCTACTGCTACCTTCCCTAATTTCTTAACAGAACAAAACTATATCTCCTTTGATAATTTCATACAATATATTCCAAATCTATCTAAACATAAAATTAAACTCATAAATGAAGATTTAATATCAGATAATAAAATTAATGAGTGTATAAAGAAAAAGATTTTATCACAAAATTTTCAAAAAATATTAATAATCTGTAATACTGTGGTTAAATCCCAGGAAGTTTATAATCAGATAATACAAAATCCAGAAATACGAGCTAACTTTAATAATATTATATTACTTCATTCAAGGTTTATTAGAAAAGATAGAGATAGAATAGAAAATATGGTATTAGATAATAGTTTTAAAGGGATTTTAATTTCTACACAAGTAGTTGAAGTATCATTAGATATAGATTTTGATATACTATTTACAGAACTGGCCCCTTTAGATGTAATTATTCAAAGAATCGGAAGAATCCTTAGAAGATATAAATTTAATTTAAATAAATTAATTGATCAAGAAAATGTGATAATATTTACTCAAAACCCATCAGGTAAAGGAGTTATTTATGAAAAAGAGTTACTCGATAACACAGTAAGTATCTTGTCAGAATTAAAAGATAATTCTTTAATTTCTGAAAATCTAAAATTAGAACTCATAAATAAATATTATAGTATAGATTTCTTAAGATGTACTAAATATTATCAGAAATTTAGGAATTATTATGATAAAATTGGGAGTATATTTGTAGATAAAAAATCTCAAGCTCATGAAATATTTAGAGATATAAAAAATATAGACTTTATTCCACTAAACGTTCTAAATGAATATACTAATGAATTTAAAGAATTAATTTACAATAATCAAGATATAAAAAAACAAGATTTTTTAAAGCTAATAGATTTTATAAATGATTTATCTGTGTCTATTCCCTATAATCTATTAAAAAGAACTTTAAAAAATATAGCAACTTATAAATTAGGAGATATCTTAAAATATCAAAATAATATTAATATAAACGATAAATTATATAGATTTTTAAATAGTTTTTTAGTTATGGATTTAAATTATAATAGTGCTATAGGAATAGATTTAAAAAATATTAATCTAATAAATGATACTCAAGATTTATGGATAATCTAAATTATAATAACATTAATAATTTGAATAATGATAATCTAAGTAATGATAGTTTAGATAGTATAACTGCTGAGATATTACATAAAATAGATATTGATATTAATTCTTTATATATAACTGGATTACAAGTAGCATATTATAAGCATTGTAAAAGAAAAGCATATCTGTTTTCTAAAAAGATCCAATTTGAACATACCAGTGAATTTATAGAATTAGGGAAATTATTAGAGCAAAAATATTTTAAAGAAGAGGAAAGCTTAGATTCTTTTGATAAACCAGTTAAAATAGATTTTTATACAATAGATAATGAAGTAATTATTCATGAGATAAAAAGATCCGATAAAACTGAAGAATCTCATATATATCAAGTAAAGTATTATATTTGGTACCTTAAAAATAAAGGGATAAATTGTAATAAAGGGATAATTCATTACCCCAGGTTAGCTAAAAAAATAGAAATAACCTTAGAAAATAATGATTATCTAGAGATACCTAACATCCTATTAGAAATAGATAAATTAATAAGATCTAATGATGTTCCAAAACCTATAAGAATTAGTATATGTAATAATTGCTCTTATTTTTATTATTGTTATGTTTAATTTTATTTTAATTAATCTAATTAAACAAAAAATATGAGTTTAAAAGAAAGTTTGTATATATTTAAATCAGGTAAATTATCTAGGAAAGATAATACTTTACTTTTTACTCCTATTAATGAAATTGAAAATCAAGATAATAATGATAGTAATAAAAAAAACTTTTTACCAATAGAGAAAATAAAAGATATTTTTGTATTTTCTGAAATAACAATTAATTCTAAATTAATTAACTTTTTAGCGAGTAATGGGATAATAGTACATTTTTTCAATTACTATGGATATTATACAAGTTCGTTATATCCACGAGAAAAATATTTAGCAGGAGAATTGCTTATTAAACAAGTTCAAAATTATATAGATAACGATAAACGATTGTATTTGGCTAAGTGTTTTGTTCTCGGTGGAATTTATCATATCTTTAGAAATATTTATAAAAATTTATCTAAATTAGAATCCTTAGATTATCAAACGATAGAAACTCAGGTATATAATGCTAAAGATATTTTTGATGTAATGAGTATAGAAGGAAAATTGAGAAAAATATATTATCAAGTTTATTTTGGAATATCTGAAAGAACAAAGAATCCACCATTAGATAAAGTTAATTCTTTAATTTCTTTTGGGAATTCTTTACTATATTCTACTATTATTACAGAATTATATCATACTCAGTTAAATCCTACTGTTAGTTATTTACATGAGCCTTATGTTAGAAGATTTTCTTTAGCTTTAGATATCTCTGAAATTTTTAAACCAATTATTATTGATACTGTTATTAAAAATTTAATTAGTAATGATAATATTTTAGAGGATAATAATTTTGAAGAAGATTTGAATTATGTTTTTTTAAATGAAGAAGGTAAGAAAAAATTCTTAAAAAAATATAAATCTAAACTTCAAGAAACTACTTATTACAGAAAACTTAAACGAGAAGTATCTTTTAATTTTTTAATAAGACTAGAATGCTATAGATTAATGAAACATTTCATGGAAGAAGAATTATATACTCCTTTAAAAACTTGGTGGTAATAATGTATTATATAATAACTTATGATATTTCTGATGATAGGAGATTAAATAAAGTGAGAAAAATTTTAAGGAAATACTTAAACTGGGTACAAAAATCAGTATTTGAAGGGAGTTTATCTGATTCTCAATTTCATAAATGTAAAATGGAATTAGAAAGTATTATCGATAAAAATCAAGATTCTATTTATTTTTATAAAATATCTTATAATAAAGCCTTATCTAAGGAAATTTTAGGCATTGATAACTTAACTAAATTATTAGAGGATAATTTTATTTAAAGTTTAATAAAAAATAAAGTTAAGTATAATCAAAGGGGGAAAAATTATAATGAATATAATCCAAATATTAAAAGATACAATAAAAGGGAATACATATGAAATAGATTGTGAGGTAATAACTCCTTTAGCGATGGGAAATGCTAATAAAAAAGCTGAGTATAAAGAAGCTGAGTTAAGGGAACAAAGTATAAATGGAGTTTTAAGGTGGTTTTTTAGAGTTGCTGGAGGTAGTAAAGAAAATGAACAAAAATTATTTGGAACTGTTTTAGATGAATCTAAAAAAGGCCTGGTTAAATTAAAAGTAATTTCTGAAAATATAATGGAACTTTCTTCAAAACAATTTATAAACATATTAAATAGAAAACAAGGATTTAGTTATTTAGGATTTTCTTTTAGAATGAATAAACAAAATTTTATTAATAGTGGATATAAATTTAAAATAATTATTAGTTTTAATCCTTTAGCTAGTAAAGAATATAAAGAAATGTTTTTTGCTACTTTATGGCTAGCATTTAACTTAGGGAACTTCGGAAGCAGGTCTAGAAGAGGATTTGGGGCTATCCAGATTAATTCTATTACTCATAATAATCAAAAAATTAATCAATTATTTTCATTAGATTTTATTAAAAATTTTGATAATAATCAACAGAATAATAATCAAAAGATTTCTCAATACTATAAAAATAATCTTGAAAAAATTAAACACATCTTTAATAATAACAAAAAAATAAATGGTATTCCTATTATCTTCGATAATTTCCATATTTATTTATTTAGTAAAACCAATTATAATGATTATGTAAGTATCTTAGATGAAATAGGATCTATTTATAAAAATTATAGAATTGGTCTTAAAAGAAAAGGGGAAGGTAGAAAACGTTATATTTTTGGCTTACCTTTAAGAAATTTTGATATGAGAAATAGAAGAGCATCTTTACTTATTTTTAAACCTATTAAATTTAATAATAGTTATAGTTTATTAATTATAAAAATTTTACCTACTGATAAAAGAAGTTTTATATTTCATAATAATATAAAAGTGGATAATAGTGATTATAATTATATAAGAGATTTCGCTAAAGATGAACTTATAAAGATTTATGAACCTTAAGATTAAAAAACAAAAACTAAAATAAATAACAATTAATATCAATAATAAAAGGGGTGAAGAGATTAAATGTTTGAATTTAAGATAAAACCATTTGATGTGTTATATTTTGGAAGCACAAAACCATTTAGCATAGGAGATGTAACTAAATCAGATTATTTCCCTACTTCTTATAAGTTAGCGAGTGCTATCTGTTTTAAATTATATCAAGCTTTTAAAATAGATCCTAATAATATTATTAAATCCTTTTATGGACCTTTTATTGAATATAATAAGAAGTTGTATTTCCATAAACCACATAACATATATAAAACCAAATCAAAATATTCTAAATATACTTCAACTTCTAATAACAATTATAAATATTTTATACTATTACCAGTTAATTTAGAAAAAACTTTTGAAATTTTTAAGTTCTATAATAACGATAATAGCAATAAAGATTTAAATGAGGGATTAGATTTTTCATTTAAAAGTTATTTTTTATATATAGGGCAAGAAGAAGTAGAAAGTTTTAATGCCTTTATTTCTATTCAGGCTTTAGAAAAATATATCAAAAAACTTAGTACCCTAGGTTTTTATAATATTAAAAACTTTAATCAATTAGATAATGTTATTAGTTTTAATAATAAAGATAATGATAATAATGATGATGATGATATATTGGAGGTTAAAAATATTTTAGATTTTGATCAAAGAATAGGGATAAAATTAGATGATAATACTAGAAATGTTTTACAAGAAAGTGGCTTATATAGAATAGAATTCCTTACTTTAAAAGAAAATCTTAATTATGTATTTTATATAGAATTTCATGAAGAGAATTTAAGAAATCAAAATATAACTCTTGAAAAACTAATAGAATTTTTAAATAATAATAGAAACTTGAAACTGGGTGGTGAAGGAAAATTTAGCTATTATCAATTTAAAAAACAAAAATTTTATAATATTTTAAATTACTACTCAGAAGTTTTTAAAAATGCAGAAAATAAAGAAACAATAAAAGAAATATTAAATAAAGACTATATTTTCGTTATATTTTTAAATATTGGGTATTATAAAGATTATGAGGAATTAAAGCAAGCGATAAGTTATAAATTTCCAGGTTTTTCTATTGAATCTATTATTTTTGATGAATTAATGATTGTTGGGAAATATAAAGCAAAAATTGAGGGAAAGATTAGCGATAAAAAGAGCTCAAAAAAAGTACTTCCGCCAGGTACTGTCTTGTTCCTTACTAAAAATAATTACAATTATCCTAATAAAGATGATTTAAAAAATAACGATACTTCAAGAGATATAAAAGTTGGAATAGACTTTTTAATAAATAAAGATAATTTGCTTGATTCTGAATTTATTGGTTCTAATTTAGTTATCTTTTTTTAATTTCAAAGTAAATTAAATAAAAATACTAACAAAAGGGGGTAAAAATATGCCAAATAATGAAATCAATAATAATCAAAGGGATTATTTAGCTAATGTAATTTTTATGTATGCTTTAACTCCTGTACATATGGGTAGTGGGCAAAGCTTGTCTTATGTGGATTTACCTGTTCAGCGTGAAAAATCTACATCTTTCCCTATTTTATGGTCTAGCGGAATTAAAGGAGTTCTTAGAAATAATTTTTCTAAATATATTGAAATTAAATATTCTAATAAAGAGCAAAATAGAAGTAGTTTAGTTGATGTGATTTTCGGTCCTGAAGATTCTGAGGAATCTTTTGCTAGCTGTATATCTATTACTGATGCCAAGATCTTGTTTTATCCTGTAAGATCCTTAAAAGGAGTTTTTTCCTATATTACCTGTCCTTTTGTTATTAATAGATTCTTATCGGAGTTATCTGCTTTTAATCAAAATTTAAATCTAAACCTAAATGATCTGCAATTAGATGATGATAAAATTATAGTAAAAGCTAACTCAATTTTAAAGATTAATCAATCTCAGGTGGCTTTAGAAGAATTTGTATTTGATATTAATCAAAGTAAATTTATTGATGAGCTATTTAAGGATGATTTATTTGAAAAATTAAAAGAAATAGTGAATGATGAGAAATTTTATGAAAGAGTTTCAATAGTATCCGATAATGTATTTAAAGATTTTGTTAATTATTCAGTGGAGATAAGAACAAGAATTAGAATAGATCAGCTTTCAGGCGTTACTAAAGAAAGTGCTTTATTTACTCAAGAATTTGTACCAAGTCAAACTGTTTTCTACTCCTTTATCTTTATTAAAGATTCCTTTTCTAAAGATAATAAAATTAATAAATACGAAGTAAATCAAAAAATAGATGATTTCTTAAAAGATTATTCTATTTTACAATTTGGATCAGATGAGACTCTTGGTAAAGGATTATTTAAACTTAAAAAAATTTAAATTCAATAATAAGCTATATAAGAATCTAATTATTAATGGAGGGGGTTATGATAAATTTAGATCCTAATAAAACTATTAATTTAAGTATAATTAAGTTTCTTAATCAAAGGGTAGATATTTTAAAAAAAGATAAGGTTATTTCAGAAGCAAATAAGTTTGCTAATTTAATTATTACTAACGGGTTGATTCCTACTTTAGCTTATTATGAATCTAAATCTGAAAATAATATTGAAGTTAATGAGTTTTATAAAAAAATAATTCTTGCCTTTTTTAAAGAGAAATTCAAGGTTGATGAAAATAAGATTTTTGATTTTTTATTAAATAAAAATCCTTCTGAATTATTGTTTATAACTAATTTCATGTTATATTTTGCTAATTATCTTAAATATTTCATAAAAGATAAAGAAAATGATAAAAATAATTAATAAAATAACTAATAAAATAAATAATGAAAAAGGGGAGTGGATTTAATGAGTCAAATTGATAAAACAAATTCAATTAGGAATTTTAGAATCAAAAGTCAATATATTTTTAGTTTAGCAATAGAAAAAGTTAAAGAGATAAGAAACAAAGAAAAAAGTGAGGATATAAAAAAATATTATTCTTATGTAAGGGCTTTGCCTTCTTTGATTATTAATAACGGATTAATTGGAACTTTATTATTTTATAAATCAAAAAGAGAAACAGTTTATAACAGTATTATATATATTTTAACGGAAATTTTTAAACCTTATAAGGATTTTAGTCAAAATAATAAATATAATAAATCACAATCAGAAAATGATAATGATTTATTATTAGATTATATTTCTGGATTAGATTCAAATATGCTAAGGTTATTAACAAATGAAGTACTTTTGATATCATTGTATTTAAAGAGGGTAGTGGAAGCACTATTAAAAGAAGATATTAAAGAATAATTTATTTTTACTTATTTACTTATTGGGAGGTAATTTATAATGGAAAATAATAAATTAACGATTTTGATAGTACCTATAGGGAATTATAAAGCTTGGAAAAAAGTTAGATATAAATTGAACGATAATGAAGTAGAATCTAGAACATCAATGAAAATTATCCAAGAATCTTTTAAGCCTGATAAAACTATTTTTATTTTATCTGATACTCTTATTGATAATATCCCCTTAAATTTAATTAAAAATTTAGATAAATATGACTTTCAAAAAATCCAGGAACTGATTAAAAATGATATTATCAATGAATTGTTAAAAGAAGAAAATATTGAGTTTGATGAAAATTATTTTATAATATCTTTTGGAAAAGGATATTTTATTAATGAAAATGAACAAAAAATTACAATTATTAACGGAGATTCCGTGGATTATTATTATTATGTTTTATTTTCTTTGGCTAATCTATTTTTTGATTGCTTTAATAATAACTATAAAATAAATCGAGATAATAAAATTCAAGATATTGAACTAGAAGTTATTATAGATACTACTCATGGGATAAATTATCAAACGATTTTAGTATATAAAGCTATATTAGAACTATTAAAGATATTTGCGTTTTATTTTAAAAACGTTTATTTTAAAGTATATAATTCAGACCCATTTATTAATCCAAATCTTTTAAAAAAGTATAGTTTAGATATTGTTTTAAATGTTAATCTTATTGAAAATGTAAAAATTATCCCTTCTTTTAATATATTTAAAGATAATAGTAATAAATTTTTAAGAATTTCTAAAGATAATATCGGTAGTTATATTGATTCAGAAAATGAAATTCAGAAATTATTAAAAGAAAAGACAAAAATAGAGAAGGTAGATAAAAAATTTATGGATAACGTTTATTCGTTTGTTTCTGCTTTTGTTTTCGGTTGCCCTTTATATGTTATTTATTTTATCCCTGAACCCATTGAATTATACAATATAATAATTCAAGTCTTTAATAATTATATACAAACTATTGATTTTGAAATAGAAGACAATAAGATAACTATAACCAGAAAATTAGCTTTCACTATGACTTTTGAAAACTTTATCAAAATATATACTTTAACAAAAATATTAAGTTTATTAGGAGTATCTAAAAAGTTAGAAGTTTCATTAAATGAGTTAGAGAATTTTAATTTTATTACTTATAAAAAATATTTCCCTGTAGAATATAATAAAAATTCTAAAGAAATTTATTATCTTAAAAGAAGTATTTCTAGTTATGAAAAACATCATAAATCATTTAATTGGATAAAATATTCTGAATTAAAAAGTTATGAATTAAATAAAGATAGTATTAATAGGATACCGGATGAAAGGAACTTTTTTGCGCATTCCGGTTTTGAATATAATTCCATTTGGATTAAAAAAATAAATAACCAAATCTACTTAAAACCTAATGATGAATTTTTAGATTATATAAGAGAAAATATTTTAGTAGGAAATTTACCTTCTATTAGGTAAAAATAAAAAAATAAAAATAAAAGGGGGATTTAAATGAATAATAAATTTAGAAATAATAATAGAAATCAACAAAATAATTATACCTATATTCTTGGAAATAAAAAAATAGGAGAAATAAGTTTTATATCATCAGAAAGAGAAAGATATAATAGTTTTTCAAATAAAGTGAATGAAAAAATCAATACTCTTAAAGTGGATTCCTTGGTTTTACTTTTATCTAAGTTTATACCATTATATTACCAAGAAAATCAAAATAGTATATCATTAGATACTAAAATAAAAAATAGTTTTTTTTATTCTATAATAGATTATTTTAATAGAAATCAGGAATTAATAAATGCAATAAAAAATAAAGAGAAACATATGAAAGAAATAATAGAGAATTTAATGAATCAGGATTTTATTTTATTATTAAATGAAAATGAGAATGTATTTGAGACAAGTTCTAGGTTGATTGTTGGCTTAGGAAGTCATCACATTTTAGAAACCTCTTTAACTTTAGATCATATTAATGGCATTCCTTTTATCCCTTCTTCTTCTATTAAGGGATCTTTAAGAGCTCTATATTTCCAAAATTTCTTATATATGCTAATAAATCATATTAACCCCGAAAATACACAAAAATTATTAACAGATTTCCTTAAAAAACTACAAGATATATTCTATGATTCGCTTCTGTTTGAGCATATTAATTTACAAAATATTTTTAACAATTTGTTTTTTAATCAGTTTTTAAACAAAAACGAATTAGAAGATATTAAGAAGTATCTAATAAAAGTGTTTTTATTATTTGGCACTCAAGATTTTAAGGGATTACTTATATTTTTAGATTCTTATCCTGTTGATACCCTGATTTTAGATATAGATATAATCAATACTCATTATTCTGAGTATTATACTAAAAAGGATAGAATCCCAGGCGATTGGGAAGAACCTAAACCTATTTTTTTCTTAACAGTAGCTAAGAAAAATAAATTTAAATTTAATATACTTTTTGATTCTTATAGAGCTAAAAAAATTACCAATTGCCTTAAAGCTAATGATAAAGATTGTGAAATTGTATTGCCTAAGGAGTTAAAGGATATTATAAGAGATACTCTTTTAGAAATACTTAATAATGATTTTAGGGATTTAAAGAAAGAGATAACGGAGATGATAAGGATTTTATTAAAAGATGTGGGAATAGGGGCTAAAACGCGCCTAAGCTATGGCACATTTAAATAATAACCCTAAAAATAAAAAAACTAAAAACTGAGATAAATAAAGGACTTTTATTTTTTTATGAGTAAGGATAATATAGTTTATAACATAGTTCATTATTTTTATAAACAATTTGGGAAATTGGATCCTATAAAGTATATTTTCATTTTGGTATTTATTTTATTTTCTTCATGGTTAGCAGATGGATGTTTTGGTACTATTTTTTTGATATTTTCTAATTTAAATTTTTTTAATTTAAGCTTTTTAAAAGATTACTTTGTAGTTTTACAACTTTTATTATCAATTTTATTTTTCTTATTTTTGTATAAAATTATTAAAAAAGAAATAGACAAAATTACTAATAGAATAAGATATAGTGTTAAGAAAGTAGTACCTGAAGATATAAAAGCGCTTGTGATTTTTTTAAGCAAACCTACTTTTAATCTAAAAGAATTAGATAATATAAATTCAATACAAGATTTTCAAAAAGAAGAAATAAAAAAACAAAAAATAAACTGGGAAGTCCCTATCATAATTATTGATAAAATTATAAATAACTTAAAAAAAGATTTAAAAATTGTATATGTTATTTTATCAAAAGAATCTAATGAATATTTTCAAGATTTTAAAAATTTAGTAAAAAAAATAATAAATAAAGATATTGAAGTATTATCACTTGAAGATGTAGTGGATTTTGAAGATTTGGAATCTACAATAGATGCTATAGATAAATCCTATAGGTATTTAGATTCTATAAATATAAAGAATAATCAAATAATAATAGATATAACAGGTGGTCAAAAAATCCAATCTACTGCTGGTGGATTTTATGCTTCATCTTATGATAGATACTTTTGCTACCTATCTACTAATACTAAAGAGTTATATATTTTTGATGTTATTTATAACTTTGAATAATACCTAATAAAAGGGGGAATGGGTTTATGACAAACTTAGAAAATAAAATTAATAATGAAAATAATATAAATAATAATGAAATATGGCTAATAAAATTATTAGCTTTCTTACATGATCCTTTAAATAAAGTAGAAAATCTTGTTAAACATGAAGAAAATGCTAAAAAATTAAATGAAATATTAATTAATGATTATGAGAATTTATCAAAAGACAAAGAAAAAATAATAAAACGTGCGGATGAAATTGCTTCTGCTGCCAGTAGAATCATTCTTGAAGGTTTAGAACAAAAAATTTATGTAAATTATAATGACACTAAATTTATTGATATTTTTACTTTACAAGAGTATGATATTAATTTTCCTAAGTTTGATGAAATAAGTAATTTTTTTAAAAAACTAAGTGATATAAAAAATAAAAAAGAAAATGAAACAAAAGATGAACCAAATTATTATAGGGATTTATTTTTTCTATTATGGAGATTTGTCCCCGATTACTTTGGAGATAAATATGATATCCAAAAAAATAAAATAGATTATAACCCAGCAGATACAAGAGCACCTAATCATTCACTATATGATCACTTAATACAAACTTCTGCTATCGCTTCATCTTTAGATAAGATTTGCTTTTTATTAGTCAGTTTATCTCCCGTACAAAAGTTTATAGAAAACTCAAGGAAAACTTCAGATTTATTTTCTTCTAGCTTCTTATTATCATTTTTAGTATTTAGAATAATTTTAAAAATTATAGAAATATATGGCCCAGATTCTATCATTTATCCTAATATGTTAAGACAACCTTTATTAGATAAATTTATTTTTAAAAAATTATTAAAAAAATATGAACTATCTGAATTAGAAAAATACTTAAGAATTGATGAAGATTCAATTACTATAGCAAATATCCCTAATAAATTCTTAGCTATTATTCCTTTTAGTAATTCAATTGTAAATACTATTACTAATACTTTTAATCAGGAACTAAAGGATTTGGCCTTAAAAGTTGAACAAAATATACAAAATAACACTAAAATAAAAGCTTCTGAAATATCTAATAAAATATACCAAGACCTTAAAGATTATTTTAATTTAAATATTGTACTTTTACCAATGTATAATTTCCAAAAAGATGAAAAAAATTATAAAGATAAAGTAAATAATGCTCTTAGTGATTATAAAATCTTAGTAAAATATGGATGCCAAAATGGTAATAATGAATTAGTATATTTAGTTGAAAAAATAATGAAATTTTCTCAATATAAAACTAATAATTTAGGGAATGTATATCCTGTTTTAGTTAAGTTAGCTGAAAAACTTCTAAATGTTAAAAAAACTGTTAAAAAAATGAATTTTATAGAACTTAAAGGAAATAAATGTAATTTATGTGGGATTTATGAAATATTAAATTTAGATTGGAAAAAATTATACAAAAATCATATTGTTTTGGATAATGAAAAACTATGTGGGATTTGTTTAACTAAAAGAATTTTCCCTAAGATTTATCCCGAAATTATTGGATTAAATGTGAATTTGAATTTCCCTTCCGTTTCAGAAATTTCTGTAATCTTTTCAAAAAGAGAGTTATTTAAAAATACTCAACTAAGAGATATTATATTAAAATTTATTAAAAAATTAAAAGAATTAGGGCAAGAATTAAATTATGATTTTTTTAAATCTCAAACTGTACCTAAATTACAAAAAGAATATGAAAATCATGAATTAAAAGATTTATTGAAATTAGATGGGCAATTATTAATGGAAGAAACTTTTTCTAATAAATACTTAAAAAATGAATACGGTTTTGAAAATATCAATGAAAAATATCTTCAAGAAATTAAATATTATTTAAAAGAAATTCAAAAGAGCATAAAAATTCAGAAGTATTATGCTATTTTACAGGTGGATGGAGATAATATGGGTAAATGGCTGGAAGGAAAGTATAACCCTAAAATAGGAAAAGTAATAGCTAAAAAAATCCAAGAAAATATTCAAAAAATAGATAATTGTAAAGAAATATTAGAGCTTAATCATGTAATGTCTCCTTCTATTCATGGATTATTTAGTAGGAAATTATCAGAATTTGCATTAAGTAAAGTAAAGGATATAGTCGAAAATGATTGCTATGGAAAACTGGTATATGCTGGTGGTGATGATTTATTAGCACTATTACCTATAGATACAGTATTTAAATGCGCTTATTTTATTGTTAATGCTTTTAAATCGTTTTTAGGAGAAAATGCTACTATGAGTTCAGGAATACTTATAACCCATTGCAAATACCCATTTTATTTAGCTCTCCAAAAAGTAAGAGAGTTAGAAAAAAACGCTAAAAGAAATTATTTAAATAAGAAAAACAGTTTCGCTATAGGGCTACTTACTCATAGCGGAGCATACAGACAATTCTCCTATACCTGGGACCTCTTGGATAGCTTATTAAATTTAATAAAATATTTTAAAGAAGATAAAATCCCAGCTAATTTACCTTACCAATACCTCTATTTTGTTAATTCTATTTATGATAACAATCCTAATATTGATTTTTCTGAATTAAGTAATATATTTAAAACTGAATTACAAAGATTATTATATCATAAAAAATTAAAAGCTAAGGATTCTAAAATGATTGATTTTATATTAAATTTATATGAAATGATTATAAATCCAAAAGTAGAATCCTTAGAAAATTCTAATCAAAATGAAAAAAATAGAAGGATTTTCTACTTTACTGACTTATTAATAATTACTAATAAATTAGCAAGTGTTATTATTTCAGATGATATTACTCTAATATAATAAATTTATAAACTAATTACTACTAAACTATTTTAAATAGAAATAATAAGTATTTAGTTAGGATAATGTTAGAATTATAAGATTTTTTATTAGTTTTTATGTAGAACTAAGTTAGCTAAGTAATTAGAAATATTGATAGCGCCTCCTAAGGGGCCCATCTCTTTATAACATTCTAACCCTATAAACTTATATTTATCTTTATCTTTAAATAATATAATAGTTTCATTAACTAATTTTTCTATGTTATATTGTTCTATTAATATTAGACAATTATTGAGTAATTTTTTTTGCCTTTTTCTATACCAATTGTTTTCATTAAAAGAGATTACAGGGAGTTTATAACCTGCTGCTTGCTCATTTCCACTTCCTGCTTGCCCCCACACTAAATAACTATTCTCTAATACATACCTGTAATACTTATCACTTAATATATAAACTCTTTGTTTAAACTCTTTTTCTAACTCTTTTTCTATTAAATTATTTATTTCTTTTATTGGATAAAATTCAGGAATTATTATGCTAAAAGTAGGCAAAACATTTAAAATGTTTTCGTTAGTTATTTTGTTTAATAGTATATTGATAGATTTAGTAAAATAAAATAGATTCTTTAAGCAACTATCCTTTCTGCCTGGTAAAATTATTATATTATTTTCTAAGTAAATATTTTCATTTGGTTTTATATAATCTAAATCTAAAACTGGATTTCCTACAAAATATACATTATTTAGTTTATCTTTTAATTTTAAATATGTTAATTCATCTCTAACAAAATTAGCATTAACTAATGACATGAAGTATATCTCTAATAAATTAAACGGTTCAGTTTTATAGGATTTAGCAGTAGGGATAAATACAACATTAGTTTTTGATAATTTGTTTTTAAAAATACTTAAAAATAGAGGATAGATATCTCCAACTGCTACTAAATATATATTGGGTTTATTTTTATAATTACTAAGGAAGTTTAATTGATTTAAGATAAAAGAAAATAAGCCATCTTTGATATCGAGAATAAAGTTTTTGAAATTAAATAATCCACTTATTCCTGCACTTTTTAAGGTTTTAACAGGTCCTATGATATTAATATTATTTTCTTTATATTTTTCTCCAGTATTTACTAAAGGGAATCCAAAAATCTCAAAATTAACTCCACTTTTTTTAAGCTTCTTATCTAACTCCCTTATAATATATGTACTTATTGTATCTTCTCCATAACCATTACTTAAAAAAATAAATTTTATATCCATTTTTATATTATTTCAATTTATTTAAAATATTTCCCTTGATAAAATTTGAAAATGCAAAATAATAAAGAAAATAAAAATAGGGGAGCGAGTATTTTTAAAGAAAAATAATAATAATGATAATAATATAAAAGGAAGGTGTTTAATTATAAAATTAAAATCTATTTCATCTGATTTTATTGTTAATGAAATTATAAATGCTCCTATTTATTTTGACTTTAATGAGTTTTTAGCTAATAATAGATCTTCAAAAACTTACTTAATTTATAAAATAACCAAAGAGAATGTATCTACTTTCAAAATAGCAGATATATTCTTTAAAAATAATATAAAAGTTGGTTTTATTGGTTTAAAAGATAAATATTCCTTAAGCACTCAATATTTTTCTTTTTTAGTTTCTAATGTTAATAATGTTAATATTTTTTTTAAAAAAATAGAAGAAATTTTTAAAAAAGTAAAGAATATAAAATCTTTTGAGTTTGTGGGATATTTAGATAGGCCATTAAAAAAACAAGATTTACTCTTTAATGAATTTAATATAACTTTAAGAGATATAGATAAAAAAGAATTAAATACTTATATAGAAAAGCTAACTTTATTTAAAGATTTTTATTTTCTAAATTTTTATGATGATCAAAGATTCCCTATTAATCTATCTTTTTCAATAAACGATTTTATTTTTAAATTAAAAAAAATAAAAGAAACTATTATTGATGAGATTTATAAAATTATATATTATAAAGAGTTTTCTAAAATTAATAATATATATAATTTTATTAAAGAATTTAAAAAAGATGTTAAAAACATTTTTAAAATTAAATTTTTAGAAGATAAAGAAAATCTAAAAAAAATAAAACTATCTAAAGATGAAATATTATTTTCATTTGATTTTAATATTTTTTTGAGTTTATTTGTTTTTTTATTATTTAACAATCAAGATTTAAAAATATATGTTTCTAATAAAAACTTAATGATAATGTTTGATATAGATCAAAAAAATTATAAAAACATAAAAGAAATTGTAAATTTATTTATTAACAAAAATAATGAAATTAACAATTCTTATAATAATAGGGATTTATTTGTAAAAATAAGTGATATTAAATTTGAGGTTTTAAAAGATGAATTAAGTAAATCTAATAGATATAAAATAGTATTGTCGTTTAAATTGCCAACGGGTGGTTATGCAACTACTTTTATAAAACATATAACTCCAATTAATCCTATATCTTCTACTAAAACTAAATTTATTCAATTTTTTGATTAGTATTAACTATAAAAATTTTAATTAACATATTATTAGTTTATTTTCTAAATTTTTAAAATCATCTTTAAATTGATTTAAGTTTATAAATATTTTATTTTCTTTTTCTAGTAATAAATTAAGTTCTTTCATTTTTTTTAGATTTCTAATAAGTGTTTCATATGAAATACCTAAAAAATTAGCAACTTTTTTAATTGGTAAATTTATATAATGTCTAAAATTAAAATTTGTGTTAAGATTTTCTATATTAATGCTATTTATATTAATATCATCGTTGATAATAGCGTTATTAATATTGTATTCATTGATAATATTAAAACTTACATGATTTTTTAAATCTATTTTATAATAATTTTGTAAGTAAAAATAAATAAAGAACATCATTTTATCATAACTATCTAAATTCTTTAAATTTAACTCTCTTAATATGCTTTCATTATGTTTTTTAAAGATATATTTATATATTATTTTTTTTAAAATAAAATCTGATTTTGGAAATATGTAAGCTATTGATTTCTCTCTAAATAATATATTTATTTTTATTTTTTTATAATCAAAAATCAGGGGAAAATAAATTAAGTCAAATGGAAATAAGAAATCAATTATTATATTTTTATAAGGATTATAATAATACCCAAAGCCATTAATTAAAAAAACAATATTGTTCTCAAAGATTTCATCATTGATATTAGTTTCAAATAGTTTTCTAAATTTTTTTTTATTTAAATTATTATAAAAATATTCTTTTATTTCTTTTATCGTTTTTTGATCTTCTTCATTTATAAATGAAGTTATATTAGTTATTAATTTTTCTAATAAATTTGTATCTTCTTGAGTTAGTTTATTTTTTTTAGTAAATGATATATTTTCTTTATTTTTAGATACATTGTTTTTAGATTTTAGTAATTCTTTTTGGTTTTTTTTATTTTTTTCTTTTTTTTCTTTTTTATTAATATCTTTAGTTTTTGATTTAGAAATTAATTTTGATTTATTTTTTTGTAAATTATCTATACTTTTTGTATTACTTATGCTTTGTAAAGCATCTAAGTTTTGTAAAGTTTCAAGGCTTTTAGGAGATTTTAAATCTTTTAAGGAAGTAATTTTTTGATTTTCATTATTTTCGTCTTCTTCTAAATCTAAATCTAAGTCCCATATTAAATCTAAAATATTATCCTTCTTTTTATCTTTATTATCATTATCTTTTTTACTCATATCTTACTGAAATATCATTTACCTTAGATTTTTTAGTTTTTTCTTATAAATATTAACTTTAATAAAAATTCTTCTATATATATATTATCTTTTAATAATATTTTTCCTTGTGAATAAAGCAAAAAATATATATAATCTTCTTTGGATTCTAATATATCTATTTTGTAATTAATTATATTTTCATTTTCTATTGTATTTTCATTTATTCTTAAAGATATTATTTTAGATAACCTTAAATTATAAATCAAGTCTATATTTATATTATTATATGGAATTTTAAAGAATTTTATATTTGGAAAATATTTGTTAGTAATAATGCTTTCATTTAGATAAAGGTAGTCTTTAATTATTTTAATTTTACCATTTCCTCTTCCATAAAACTGCTTATTGTATTTGTAACCATCATAAAAATTAAACATTATAACCTGATTTTTAAAAGAAGGTAACTCTGTTAATGAATAATATTCTCCTTCTATTAAATTGTAAGGACTTTTAATACTATTAAAAAAAAGTATATAAATGAAAAAATAAGTCAGTAAAATTAAGAAAAAACTTACTAATTTAATCATAATTAATTATTTAGCAATAGAAATAACTAAGATAGATAATAATAAAGTAATTATATAAAATATTGTAACTGTTTGTTTTTGAGATAACCCAGATTTCAATAATAGATGATGTAGATGTTCTTTATCCGGTTTAAAAATAGGTTGCTTTTTTAAGGCTCTTCTTATTATAGCTAATATAGTATCTAAAATAGGTAATGCAAATATTAAGATAGGAATAACAAATGATATAAAAGTAGCTTTTTTAAAATATCCTAAGATAGATATAACTGACATAAATAAACCTATAAATAAGCTACCAGTATCTCCTAAAAATATTTTAGCAGGATTAAAATTATATCTTAAAAACCCTAATAAAGCTCCGCTTAATGAAAAAATAATTATAGCTAATACTGTTTGCCCCTTAGCTATTGCTAATACTCCTAAGGTTATAGATATAATAAATGATACCCCCGATAATAATCCATCTAATCCATCTAATAAATTTATAGCATTCATCAAACCTACTACCCATAATATTGTAAATATATAGTTTATGATATTATTTAAAATTATTTCATTTGGAAATATAAAAAAATCTACCTTTGTACCTGTAAGAAATAAAATATTACCAACCAATAATTGAATCATTAATTTCTTTATGGCACTTAAATCTTTTATATCATCTAATATACCAGTTATTAATATCACTAAAAAAGATATAGCTAACCCTAATATTTGAGTAAATTTATACTTAAAATATTTTAAAACTAAAAAATTAGGATCAAAAATATACAAAGTAGTCAAATAAAAAAAAGAAGTAAAAATAATACTAATTATAATAGCTAAGCCACCGATTCGGGGAATAGGTTCTTTATGAATTTTCCTAATATCTGGTTTATCTACTATATTATATCTCTTTGCTATATTTATTATAACCGGAGTAATTAAAAAACATATTAATAAAGAAGTAAGAAAAACTGATATGTAAATTAACATAAATTTTTAAAGCTTTTTTCAGAGCTTTTTTCTTCTAAATTTTTTAAATTTATATTTTGTGTATCATTTTTGTTAATATATTCAATTTTATTAACTCTTTGTAAGTGTCTTCCTTTTTCAAATTCTGTTTTAATAAAAGTATCTATTATATCTTTAGCCAGTTCAATGCCAATCATTCTTTGACCTAAACATAGGACATTAGCATTATTATGTAATCTTGCAAATTTTGCAGCAGTCGAATTATAACATAACGCAGCTCTTATTCCAGGGATTTTATTAGCAGCTATAGACATCCCTATCCCTGTTCCACATATTAATACCCCTATACTATCTTCATTTTCTAATACTTTTAAACTAACTGATTTAGCATAATCAGGATAATCGCAACTTTCATAACTATCTGTCCCTAAATTTATAACTTCTATATCACTGTAATTATCTTTTAAATAACTAATTATTAATTCCTTTAAATCTTTGCCAGCATGATCGTTCCCTATAAATACTTTCTTTATACTCATATACTTACTTATAAATTTAATTTTATTGTAATTTTATAAATAATTAGAAATATTATTCAAGTAATCTTCTTTAGTAATTTTAAAATAAAATCGTTGAGTGTCTTGGTTATATAATTTAAACCCCGCTTTTTCAAAGCACTTTTTTGCAGCAACGTTAAACACTGCAGTATCTAATATAATCTGATTAACATATTTATAATTATCAAAAATAAATTTAATTATTTTCTTCATACTTATTGTTCCGATGTTTTGATTCCATAGTTTCTTATCACCTATTACTATCCCTAATCTAACTTCATTATGATTATCAAAAGCTATTTGAATAAATCCCACAGTTTTATTATTATACTTTATAGCTTTAAAATTAGATCTATTAATGAACATTGTTTTCTTTAATTTTGATATATTTTCTTGAACTTGTTTAGTTATCTCAGTTATTCCAAACGCTTTTTTTACTATCTCTGTATCATCTAAATATTTGTAAAATATAAAAACATCTACTATATTAGCGTTTTTTAATTCTATTTCTTCAGGTAAAACTTTCTTCCTATTTTCCAACATATCATTTAGATTATATTAGCTCTTAATAAGTTTTTATATAGATTTAATAAAGCAGAATAATTACAGATTCTACCAATTCCATTGGGTACAATAGAAACTGCTTGAGCTTTGTTAATTAAATCTTCTAAATTAACATCCCCATAAATTTTATTATTATATACTTCAAAGCCTACATCTATCACACATGCACCCTCTTTTATATAATTTTTATCAACTAGATTGATAACCCCTGTTGCACTTACTAAAATATCTCCTATTATACTTTTACTTTTTATATCTCTTGTATGTTTATTAAATAAATAAACAGTTGAATCAAACTTTAAAAATAATGCTGCAATTGAAAAACCAGTATATAAACTATTACCTAATATAACTATATCCTTTTTGTTATAATTAATATCATAATAATCCATCATTATTTTTACTGAGTTTGCTACCGACGGAATTATTATATCATCTAGTTTATTTTTATCTTTTTCTAAAAATTCATAGTAATTTATCGGATTTAAACAATCTATATCTTTAAATCTATTTATTTTTAAAAATATTTCAGTTTGATAGTTTCTATAATTTAAAGGTAATGGAAGTTCTATATTAATACCTATTGTATTATCATTATTACTTATTTTGTGAATTAATTCTATGAATTCTTGTAATTTTATAACATTTGGGTTTATTTCTATTAATTTTGAAATAATAAAAGAATTCTTAGTTTTTATATTATTAAAAATTTTATTCTGATTTTTAGCAAAATAATTGTTCTTAGAAGTAGTAAAATATATTATATAAACATATTTATCTTCATAATTAAAATTAATTTTTTCAAATTTTTTTAATAAATCATTTTTATAATCTTTTATAAAGTTAGCATCTAATATTTTGGTTTCTATATTATTTTTAATTAATTCATTCATAATTTATTCTTAATTATTTAAAATCTACTTTTTTGTAATCTGAAGGTATCTCAAAATAACTTTTATTATATTCAATAAATTTTATTTCCTTTAATAAAGTAGTACCTGTTAATTTATTATTTTCAAATAGATTATATTTTATGGGGATATATCCTGAAGAAATTTTTGTAGTTATTTTATTTCCTAATTCATTAAAGTAGCTATTAAATTTATTAAATATTTTGGATTCTAAGTATAATTTTTTAAAATTATTTTGATAATTTGTAGGAATTAATTCTTTGTAATCAACTACATATAATTCTAATATTTTTTTATTTTGATAATAAATAGAATACTTATCTGTAGTTAGATTCCCAATTTTTTCTGTTCCTTCTTTTTTTATAGTTGAACTATTTATTATCTCATTTATTTTGTTTTGATCTTGTAAAAAAGTATTCATATTTTCTTGATTGATTACCGCATAATATTTTTGAATATTATCAATAATATAAAAAAGTATATTATTATTATTATCTTCTAAAATTACACTTGCATCTGTAACTATTTGATTATCTGATAATTCTTTTGTATTTAATCTAATTTTATTTTCACTAACATAAAAATCCACCGTTTGTTTCGTATTTTCTTGATAATTATCTTTAGTTTTATCACTAGGTAATTGTGTAATATCTGGACTTGTATTATATGTAGTCTCTAATTTATAATATAATATCATATTACTTTCAGAATGAATATAAATCATTGAAAATAATAAAATTATAAAAGATATTATAATAATATATAAATTAGTTTTAATTTTATTGTTTATCATTATTTTTTTCTCCTTTTTATTTATTTTACTTATTTTATGAAATTATAATTATTTTTTAATAGTCTTTGATTATTAAACTTTCTAAGCATTTTATAAAAATATCACTATCATTTAATAATTCTATTCTATAAAAATTAATTCCTTTTTTTAAAACTTCTTCTTTTAAAAGTATATCTATATCATATAAAACTTCTAAATGATCATTAATAAATCCAATAGGGCAACTTATTATTGTTTCTATTTTTGAATTAATATTTTCTATTATTTTTATAATATCGGGGCCTAACCATTTTTCTTTAGCATAACTTGGAATACTTTGATATCCTATTTCATAGTTAATTATCCCAACTTCCTTTACTAATTTTTCTACTATCTCCTTTATTTGAATAACATATATATCATTTTGTTCTAAAACCTTATAAGGCAAACTATGAAAACTAAATAAAAATAAAACTTTGTCAGTAATTTCTATACTATTTTCTTTTAAAACTTTTTCTATATTCTCTTTAAAACCTTTTATTAAATATTCATTTAAATGATAACCATATATGTATTTAAAATTTATTTTATCACTTTTAGCTCTTTCAAAGTAATCTTTTATATTGTAATTAGAATAATAAGGCGATAATATAATAGCAACTGCTTCTTTGATATTATCATCTTCCATTTTTTTAACTATTTCTTCTATATACGGATTAATATGCTTAAAACCTAAATAAACTTTATATAAATTAGGATAATTTCTATTTAGTAATAATTGTAATTTATTAGCTATTGAAAAAGAGATTTCATTTAATGGACTTTTCCCCCCTATTTTTATATACTTTTCCTTTAATTCTTCTAGTAATTCCTTACTTAATTCTTTACCTTTTAAGATATGTTTATAATATCTTTCTACATCATCAATATTATAAATACTACCATAACTTAATAATAAAACCCCTTTCATACTACTCTGATTATAATTATTAAGATTATAATTATTAAAAACTGCTTTCTTTAAATTCTCCTGTTTTAGCATCATAATATTTAACTCCACTTATCTTTATATTTAAATAAGGATAATTTTCATATAGATAATAAGGATCATAATAAGTATAATAAGAAAATGATGAATAAGAATTACTATAACTTGAATAACTTGAATAACCAGAATAAGAGTAATTTTTATAACTACTAGAATAATAATTAGAAGTATTATAACTATTATGATAATTATTTAAAAATAAATCATAATATACAGGATATGGATAACAAACTGTTTTATACTTTACTGTATAACTACTTGAAGAACTAGAACCATTTATAGGATATAATTCTACTGCTTTTACTGGATATAATGCATTAGGATGATTATAATTAGTATCATTACTTTTATATTCTATATAAGGGTATTTTACACAGATTTTATTAAAATAAGATTTTGTAGCATAATTATTACAATGAGATTTTTGGTTTTTGGCTTCCACTAATGTCTTTGAAAATAAATTAACAATTATACACATTAATATAAAAACTAGTAATTTAGTTAATTTATTAACATTAACCATATGTTATCACCTCTTTAAATTTTTATTATAGAATAACTTTACCATCGTTGCTCTTTTATTTAAATATATATATTTTTTTATTTTAATACCACTTATAGAGATTAAATTTTTGTTAATTTTTTAGGAATTAAGGACAGATTTAATAGTAGGTTTAGGGTCTCTAGAGGCTAAAGCATCATTTATTCTTTTTACAGGCGTAGTTAATGGAGCTTCTTTTACTAATTCCGGGTTATTTTCTATTTCTTTAATTACATTTTCAATAGCATTTATAAAATTTTCTAAGCTTTCTAAACTTTCGGTTTCTGTTGGTTCTATCATTAAACATTCTTCTACAATTAATGGAAAATAGACAGTTGGGGGATGTACATTATAATCTAATAACCTTTTAGCTATATCAAAAGCTCTTATACCTTTGGATTTATAATTAGAAGCAGATAAAACAAATTCATGACAACAGAACCCTTTATACACATCTATAAAATAATCTTTTAACCTTAATTTTAAATAATTAGCATTTAATACACTGTTTTCTGCAACCTCGTTTATTCTATTGCCATAAGATAAAATATAAACTAATGCTCTTATTAAAACTAAAATATTACCCCAAAAATCTCTAATTAATCCTATACTATCTGGATAATCAAAATCTAAATAATATAAACTTTCTTTAAGAGAGATTCTGGGAATAGGCAAGAAAGGAGCTAAAAATTCTTTTACAGCAATAGGCCCACTACCTGGACCTCCTGAGCCATGAGGAGTAGAAAAAGTTTTATGTAAATTAAGATGAAGCATATCAAAACCCATATCCCCTGGCCTTATCTTCCCTATTATTGCATTAAAATTCGCACCATCATAATAAGTTAATATATCATTTTCTTTACATATTTCAGTAATTTTTTCTATATTTTTTTCGTATATCCCTAAGGTATTTGGATTAGTTATCATAAATACCGCAATACTTTCTTTATATTCTTTAATATGATTTTCCAGCTCTTTTAGATCAATTTGGCCAGAATGATCACTTTTTATAGTTTTAACTTTAAAGTTAGCCATAGTAGCAGATGCTGGGTTTGTACCATGTGCACTATCGGGTAGTAATACTATCTCTTTTTTATTTTTATCTTTATATTTTTTTTCAAAATATTTTTTAGCAATTAACAAAGCGGTATATTCTCCGTGTGCTCCTGCTGCAGGTAATAAACTAACTTCATCCATCCCTACTAATTCTTTTATATAATTTTCTAATTCTTTTAAAACCTTTAGAACCCCTTGAATATTTTCTGGATTTTCTAATGGATGTAAATTTAATAATCTTTTATCTTTTGCAATGTAATCATTTATTTTAGGATTATATTTCATTGTACATGATCCTAAGGGATAGATTCCTACATCAATAGCCCAGTTTTTTCTGCTTAAATTGGTAAAATGTCTAACTACTGAAAGCTCATCTAAATTAGGATACATTAAATCTTTTCTATTATTAGCTAATAATTTAGATCTATCCGTTATCTTTGATTCTAATAAATCTATTAAATGATTATCAATATAATCTGAAGTTAAATTATCTGTTTTAAAGAAATCTATTAATTTATCTATTCCCTTTTCTTCTTTTATTAACATATTAATTCAACCCCTTTTATATTATATCATTAATTTTTATATCTTAATTTCCTCTTTTTGAATAAAATTAATTAGCTCAGAATTATTATTAACTAAGAGTTTTATATTAGGGAATTTTATTTTTTTGATACTTGAATTTGTATTATAAAGAATAAGATTTTCTGATTTATAACCTAAAATTCGTATTTTTGAAAAATTATATATCTCTTCATCATAAAATAAACTATAAGTATAATTATTATAAAGAAATCTTATCTTTTTAAATAATGAATCTATAAAAAATAAAGTATCAGTATTTTCATTATAATTATTAAAATAAAAGATAGATAAGATTTTCCCTTTTATATTTTCATAATTATTTATTCCTTTTATTTTAATATGATAACTTTTACCAGTATTTATATCTAAATACCTTATATCTGAATATTGATTATCACTAACAAAAATAATATTTTCATTTATTGTAATGTCTTTAATATTTCCCCATATAGTTTCTCTCCATTGACCATCCACTATTTTTTTATCAAAAGAAGTATTATAACCTGAAACATTATAAGGAAATAAATTAGTATCTTCTTCAAAAATATTAATTAATTGCTTACTTTCTGGAACTATTCTATAAAAATAAATCCTATTAAAAGAACTTAATATAACAAAATTATTAACTAATTTTACATAAATTATATCATCTATTTTTGATTTAAATTCTTTTTGATTTATCACTTTGATATTATTACTTTCAATTAAAATTTTATAAAAAATTATTTTTTTATTTAACATAGAATAAATAGTTAAAATAAATTCTTTGTTATTTAAATAAAAACTATCAAAAGAAATAAAATCATTACTAAATTCCATAGTATATTTTAAATTAAAATCTAAATCAAAAAAATGTAAATAACTGCTAAAATTATTATATAATAAAACTAAAATTAAATTATTTTCTATCTTGAAATCTATAATGTTTTTTCTATTTAATATGTAATTGTTATTACTGAAATTACTAATATTAGGGTTATTAAATAAAAAAATTTCATTTATTAAAAAATTTTCAAAATTTTCTTCAGTTATAAAAAATATTTCATTATTATCATTAAATCCAAAAATAATAGGCTTTAAAATTAGATCTGTTTCAATATCTATTATCTCTAATTTAAAGTTTTTATTAGTTAATAAATATTGTTTATTATTTTTATAAAAAGTAATTTCAAAAATATCAAATAAAATATAAATGGGAATATCTAAGTCATATACTAAATACTCTTCATAATTTTTTACTTTGTGAAAAATTATTGAAATTAAATCAATATTTACATTATATTCTTTTAATATTTTTTTTAAATTTAATAAAAATGGGATATTATATATTTCTAAATTGAAAAATAAGAAAGTTTTATTATTATTTAAATGAAATAAAAGATTAGTATTTAATGGTAGGAATTTTAGTTTAAAAAATTCGTTAATATTTTTTAGTTTTTTTATCATTTTTTATATAATTTAAATGTAAAAAGTTTTATACCATTTATCAAATATATTGGTTTTACCCATTAAATAAAAAAAGGAATTATCCAATTCAACTTTAATTTTTTCTTGATAATGTATAAAATCATTTAAAATTAATCCGTCTTTTATTATAATTAGCTCATTTTTATCAATATTTTCTATATATATTTCCTTGTTTTTAAATATCTGGGGTTTATATTTAATAGAATGTGGAGCTATAAATGTTATTCCAATTAAATCATCTATATCTAAATCTATAAAAATTCCATATAGAGATAAAAAATAACCAGTACTACCAAATTTAGAAAATATTAATAACCCATCCGCTAATTCTTCTATATAATTAATACAATTATTTATATAATACTTTATTTTTGTAGGTTTATGAGAAATTTTATTTTTTATAACAATATCCCCTATAAAATATTCTATTTTATCTTTTAATACCAATTTTAAAAAAAAACCTTTTAAAAATTTAGATTGTTTATAATCATCAATAATTAATTCTAAAAAATTAGGGATATCATTGATTAGTTTTTTATTATAAAAACAATAGAACCCTTTACTCCCAAAATTTATAGGAAATACAAAAATACTTAAATCTGAATTAAACTTTTTTTTTATTAATGATAACGAATTAAATAAAGTTCCGTCACCACCTAAAGTAAATAAAAAAATCTTATCCTCTTTCGTTATTAATTTTTCAATATTATTAAAATTCTCTATATCTTTTATAACATCATATACACCTAAAAAATTAATTCTTTCTGTATTTAAGGAATTTAAAACATTGCCGTTTCTAGATACATAGTTAACTAAGTTATTATAAAATTCATATGAATTTTTAAAATCAATATTAAGAGAATTATAAAATAATAAAAAATAAATCATATTTAAATTTTAAGCAATTTTACTCTATTACTCCTTAGGTTATTAAACTCTATTTTGTAAAGATTTCTATTTTATAGAAGATAAGAAACTATTGCTAATATTTGCTAAATTTTCTGAAAAATTTTTATATAAATTAATATAAAAAATCTGGATAAATTTATCTATAAATTCTTGATTAATTATAGATTCATTTATTAAATATAATTTAATATTAGCTTGTAAAATAAATTTAGTATTATCTATTTTAATAGCTGTACCTACTATCTTTTGGTTATTATAAACTAATTCAAAATCCATAGGCTTAGCAAAACAATCAAACCGCATTAATCTCTCATTTAATATATCTTTATTCTCTTTATTAAGAGTATCAGATTTATTTAAATTTATATTTAATGAAAATAATGTTTCTTTTACTAAATTATTAAAAAATTTATGAATGAAATTTAGAATATTTTCATTATTAAAATTAATTTTTTTAAATATATTTGTATTAGCTATTACGCTAAAAGTTAAGTCTTTTTTGGGAATATGATATACAGCTTTTCCACCCGTTATTCTTCTAACTATTAAATACTCTTTATTTTCTTTAATTATTTCTTCATTAATTTTTTGTAATTTACCTATTGTAATTGTGTTATTTGAAAATTGATAAAATCTTATCAATAAAATATCGTTTAAATAATTGTTAAAATAATCAAAGTTTTTAAATAAATATTCATCTATTTTCATTTGTAAAAATCCACCTAACTTTGTAAAATCAATTATAAATATATTAAGATCCCTTTTGTTTGTAGATATATCTTCTAAGAGATCAGTATCATTAAAGCATATAGTTTTAAGTAGTTTTATTATGTTTATATTAATTAAGTTTATTAAATTTACACGTTTTAAAGTATTTAGCATCATAGGATTTTTTTATATGTTTTTTTATAATTTTATTTTTATAATTTTAATAAAGAGTTACATAGGCTTCATTATCATAATATAAATTTCTTTCTAATTTTATTTGCTTATTGTAAGGGTAGTAAGGATTAGGTTTATCTACTAAAATTAATCTATGGAAAGCTGAGTTGTACCAAGGCTTTGTAGGTTTATCTGGTTTTATCCCTAATTTATTAACTGCTTCTGTATATACTCTATATCCCTTATTTACTATATCTTCTGGATTTAAATCATATAATTGGAATTTATCCAGTAAATCTGTTATAACTAAATTCATAGAATATAGATTAGAATGGATTTTATGCCATTTTTTATAGGATGCTTCTAAGTGAGTTAGCCCAAAATATACTACTCCTTCCTCTTTTAACATACTAACTCCACGGGATATAAATAATGTTATTCCTTCTATTGTTTCAACAGGATCAGTTAGAAACGTATCAAATTTACCTAGATATTCTTCATTAACTGGATCTTCTACGTTATAAACTACCGCTTTTAAGCTATTTAAATTAAGTTCTTTAGATTTATTATTAATATAATCTACCAATCTTTTATCAGCTTCTAAAACTAAAATATTATTAGGTAAATTAGATAAAGCTAGTATAATAGAAGTTAAATCATCATCTCCTATTAGTACTATATCTTTATTCTCAATATCTCCTTTATAATACATAAAAATTACTCTTGAAATAAGAGTAATAGGTTCAACTACTCCTTGATCAAACTCAGGAATAGCATGCGGTCTATCTTTTGTTAATTCTAAAAACTTACTTAAAATATCTTTAAAATATTCAGTTATTTTTAAACCTTTACCATTACATTCTTTACATATTACATCTTTATATTGAGTCTTTAATATTTTTTTTACTAACTCTTTTCCTTTTTCTGTTAAACTAAAATAATTATTTTCATATTTTATTAAGTTTTCTTTTAGTAATTTTTCAATTGAGTTTATTGTATTTATACTATTATCAAAAGAATTTAATAATAAATCCCAATATGATGCGGGATTTTGTGATAAAAATCTTAATATTATATAATCTGTTTTAGTATTTAATATTGTTAATTCTTTCATGTTATCACCCTTTTATTTGTAATTTCTTATTTTAATGAAATAATCTAATCTAATATTATTATTCTATATATTTTAATTTTTAACCTTTTTTTTACATTCTTAACTTGCTCATAAATATTTCATTATTTAATTTTTTAAATAAATAATAAAAAGATAAGCTATTATGTTGTTAAGCAAGATAAATTTTAATAATAAATTAAATAACAAAGATTTTGGTTATAAATATAATTTGCCAATTGATAAATTAGGAAATGCCTTAAAAGATAATATAAAAATTAATAAAGATAGTAATTTTTTAAGGAAAATAGATAAGAAATTTGCAGATAATTTAAAAGCAAGACTTAGTCTAACTGATTTAATTGATCCTTTTTCAAGGGTAACTTATATATTTGAGAGTGGAAAGTTTAGTTCGTATTTTAGTGAATTCCTAAAGATGTTATCTTCTAGGAAAATAGAACCTAAGTTTTTTACTAATATAATTAGTGAGACTAATATTCCTAGTGTAGGTACTTTTTCTTACTTTATTAAAAGTTTAGGAGTATTTATAGGTGCTTTTAAAGGAGTTGTTAATGGGATAGCAGAAATTAATGCAGGAATAAATACTAATGATAAATCCTATAAATATCTTGGAATAGTTGATTTAATTGGAGCTTTGGGAGGAATTGGCTTAATTTTAGGTATGCCATTAGTAGGTATTATTATGTCTTCTATATTAATACCTATAAAAGGATATCTTATTTTTAAAAATTCATCTAAATTTTCTGACATCCAAAAAGGAGATTATATATTTTCTAGTATATCTACTATTTTAAATTACTCATTATATTTTAACTCTATTTTACCTTATACTTTACCAGTTATGCCTATTGTTAATGCTTTACAATTAATATTTATGAACAATTCTAAATTTAGAGAATTTTTAATAAATTTAGTTAAAAAATTAAATAATTTATTAAAATAAATCCTATTTAGAGTATATTTTAATATATTATTTAGAGTATATTTTAATATATAAAGGAATAAATTTTAAAATAAGAGAATTTTATCAAAGAAAGAAAATTATTTTAATAATCTATTTTCAAAAAAGATGGAAAATAATTTTTCTTTAAAATTTATAGAAAATTTACCTACCTTTTATCTTAAACTTACAAAAAAATATAGTAATAGATTAATATTTGGTAGTAATAGATCGATATTTAAGGGTAGTGGAGTTGAGTTCGTTGATGTAAGAGAATATATCCCTGGTGATGACCCGAGATATATAGACTGGAACGTTAGCGCAAGATATAATCAATTATTTGTAAGAAATTTTCAAGAAGAGAGAGAAATACCTGTATTTGTTTGTATTGATTTAAGTTCTACTTTATTTTTTGGTACTAAAAATAAATTAAAGATAGAATTATTAATAGAGATTGTAGCTTTCATTATAAATTTAGCACATTCTTTAAATGAAAGATTGGGGGCTTTTGTTTCTTTTAAAAAAGAGTTCTCTTATTTTAAACCATCTAAAAATTTAGCTAATAACTATAAGATTCTTCATTTTTTAAATAATATTTATAAAGACTTTTTTAAAAATAAAGAAAAATACTTAGGAGCTTCTAATAATATACTGAATTTAATAAGTAAAATAAATCAATTTTTAAAAAGGACTTCCATTTTATTTTTTGTTTCTGATTTTGTAGATATAGATGATTTTGAAATACCAAAGATTTCTTTACTATTTAATTATTTTGTAAAAAAAGGAAATGAACTATTTTTAATTAAAATAGGAGATCCTGCTGAATTTGATTTACCTATTGTAGGTACTGTTACGCTACTAGATCCTATTACTAAAAAAGCAAAAACTTTTAACTTATCAAACGAAAAAATAAGAGAAATTTTTAAACAAAAAATTACTAATAAATATAACTCTATTCAAAATATCGCTATCAAAAATAATTCATTATATATAAGTTATTTAACTAATGAAAACTTAGAAAGTAAAATAAAAGAATTTATTATGAAAAATAGATACAAAAATAAAAAGTAATCCTAAAAGGAAATAAAAATATTTTATTGAAATTAATAAAAGGGAATATTAAAAAATAGGATATAAAATTAATAGAATTTCTATGGATAAATTATATATCTTACCATTAACAAATATAGTATTATTTCCTGGAAATATTGTGGGTTTAGTTCTTAACGATGAAAAATTGGCAAATAATATAACTCATAATTGGAGATTTATAAGTTTATTGGTTAAAGATGATAAATATAATTTTTATGATTATGGATGTTTATGTGAAGTAATTAGTGTTCAAAAATTATACGCTAATACTTTTATTATACAACTAAAAGCATTTAAAAGAGTAAAAGTTTTTGAAGTTGATTTTGAAGATATTTATCCTTATTCATCTAACTTTAAAATCTTAGAAGAAAAAAAGATTCCAATAAATGAAGAGGAATTAAAAACAAATTTATTAAACGTTGCCAAAAACTATATAGGTATCCTAAATGTGAATTCTTATTATGAAAGTATGTATAAAAAAGATTTATGTACTTTAACTGATTTGTTAGCTTCTATAATAAGAGTAAAAGCTTCTATAAAGCAAGAATTATTATCCCAAGAAGATTGCATTAAAAGAGCTTATAAATTAATTGAATTAATTCAAGAAATCTTAAAAAGATGGCCCGCTAAAAATATTGTACTTCATAATTTCATTAATAAACCACTAATATTTACTTTCTATTTTAATTAATTATGGCTGTTACCTTAAAGCAAGAAAAAGGAAAAATTATATTTAAATTAACTGAAATTAACCTAGAACTAATTAATTCTAAATTAATAGAATTATTTAATAAAGGTCTTAAAGAACTCTTAAGTAATAACATGGTTATCCTTGATTTAGGGGATCTAGGGTTAAATGAAATAGAATTTAAAAACATTTTAATTAATTTTCATAATTTAGGAATAAATATTGATACAATAAGAAGTACAAACCCTATTACCAAAATGATTTCTGTTAGTTATGGAATTAATGTGGATGCACCTTCTGTTATCAATACTAACAATAAATTAACCCCAAAAACTAAATTAGATAATGTTAATAATCATACTAATAAAGTAAATTTTAACAATTTTGAAAAAAATTTTAATGAATTTTATCAATTAAATGATAATAACCTTAAAAATAATTTAAATGATAGTGATGTTTTAATAATAAATAAAAATTTAAGAAGTGGAAATTATATAGAAGATAAAAGAAGTATAATAATAATAGGAAATGTTAATCCTGGGGCTGAAATAAGAAGTAGTAATAATATAATTGTATTAGGTAAGCTTATGGGGATAGCACATAGTGGATATCCTAAAAACTACAACGCATTTATATTCGCATTGAACTTTAATAGCTCTACTATTAGAATAGCTGACTTAGTTGGAGAATATAATGAAGAATTATTTAAAAATAAAAAGAAAGATTTTAAAAATGTATTGTTTAGAATCAATAATTCATCTATTGTTATGGAAATTATTAAAGACTAAGTAAATTTAAAAAAAATAAAGGAGTTGGTTAGGAAATGAAGGAAAATACTAAGGCATATGTGGTAACCTCGGGGAAAGGTGGGGTAGGCAAAACAACGGTTACCGCTAACATAGGAGCAGCGTTAGCTTTTTTGGGATATAAAGTTGTTCTTATTGATGCAGATGTTGGACTTAGAAATTTAGATCTAGTTTTAGGCTTAGAAAATAAAATAATATTTGATATTTCTGATGTTATAGAAGGGCGCTGCAGAAGCTATAAGCAAGCTCTCATTAAAGATAAAAGATTTACACAAGGAAGTCTATATTTACTACCTGCTCCTCAAACTAAACAAAAAGAAGATATTGATCCCCAGGGATTTAAAGATGTTGTACAAGAAATAAAAAATGATTTTGATTTTGTTTTTATAGATTGTCCCGCAGGTATTGAGCATGGATTTAAGATGTCAGTTTATGCTGCAGATGAAGCTATTGTAGTTACTACTCCTGATTTATCCTCTATTAGAGATGCAGATCGAGTTATTGCTACTTTAGAATCCTTAGAAAGATTCTCTCCTAAATTGGTTATTAATAGATTAAAGAAACATATGGTTAAAAAATCTCAAATGTTATCAGTTGAAGATGTATTAGAAACCTTAAAAATAGATCTATTAGGGATTATTCCGGATGATGAATATATAACTATTTCTACTAATCATGGGGAACCTGTTGTGCTAAGTAAAACTAAACCATTAGCCAAATATTTTATTAATATTGCCAAAAGATTAGTTGATCCTTCTTTACCTGTAGAAAATCCATTTAATGATGGCAGTTTAATTGAAAAATTAGTTAATTTAGTTGGAATAAAACGAAAAGCATAATAGGGGGATGTAATTTATGGCTTTACCTGAATGGCTACAAGAAATAATAAATTTCTTTAAAAAAGATTACAAAGTTAGTTCATCTAAAATTGCTAAAGAAAGGCTACAATTAATTATTGTTCAAGATAGAAATGAAAGTAATAATAAAACTATTGAAAAAATTAAAGAAGATCTAATAAATGTCATATCTAAGTACAGTGATGTTGATGTAGAATCTATGGATTTCCAAATTAAAACACATGATAAAAAAATCGCTTTGGTTGCTTCTATCCCTTTTAAATCATCCAAAAAAAATAATTAGCACATTATGAAGAAAATTGATTATTTTTATCTCTGGCTTATTAATATTATTATTTTTATTATTTCTATTAATAGTGGTTCTTTATTTACTTACTTTATTTTTATTCTATTAACTTTAGTATTGATATTATCTTATTTCTATCCTAAAGTTATTTTAAATAATTTAAAAGTAATTAGTGTATATTCTAATGTAGTTGAAGCTTTTAAAAATAGTGAATTTAATGTTAAATTATCTATTTATAATCCCTTAATTTTCCCAGTTTTTTTTTAAGAATTAAAATAAATAGTGCTCATTTAGATTTAATAACTGAAGATAATATAATCTATTATATTCCCCCTTTTTCTAAAGTAACTAAAGAACTAAAAATTAAAGCAATTAAAAGAGGATATTTAAATACTCTTTCAATTTATTTAGTTAATTCTTTTTTATTTGAGCAATTAGATATTTATAAAATGTTTAATATCCCTTTTGAATTTTATATTTATCCTAATTACGCTAATATAAATTATTATGATATTATAATAAATAATATATCTACTGTTTCTTCAGTATTTTATAAATTAACAGAGGAAGGTGAATTTTTTGCTATTAGACCTTATTATTTAGATGATGTTAAAAAAATAGCGTGGAAACATTGGGCTAAAACTGGTAAATTAGTTGTTAAGCAAAAAGCTACCTATGAAACTAACTATACCTTCTTTATTATTAATAATTACAAATTAGCAGAAGAATTCGTTGAAAAAATTAATTCCCTTTTTAAATATTTCTTAATTAATGAAATTAAATTTAAAGTAATAGATTTTAAAAGCTTTATGGAAAACGAAAATACCGATTTTATTGAAATTAGTACTTTAAAAAAAGCTTTAAATTATTTGGCTAAAATTGAGTCTTTTGATAAACATGATTTTAATTTAAATTTACTAAAGGATAAACTAAATAAATTAGAAAATTATATATTAATAAGTGATAAAAATAACCCATTTAAAATTGAAAAAGAAATTAAAATTTAATATTGTAAAAATAAAAATATTATAAAACTATAAGGAGTAAATTATGATAATAAAAAATTCAAAAACAAGTTTAAAATTACCTTATTTATTTGTTTTTATAATTTTATCTTTTTTTATGTTTTTTATTCCATATTCTAAAAATACATTTTCAAATTACAAAATGAATAATATTTTAGATAATAATCCCAAGGTTAGTTTTATAACTATAGAAGATTATATTAACAATTATTTTTATAATGAAAGAAAAAATGTAATAGATCTTAGGGATTTTAATAGCTATATAAAAAATCATTTAATCCAAGCTTTATATTTTAATATTGATAATATATTTTTTAATTATAATGGAATCCCTAATAAATTAAGGAATATAGAAAGCTTAATTTATGATTTAGAAGATATGGGATTAAATAAATATAATGATTTCTTTATTTATTCATATTCTAATGATTATTTAAATAAAGATTTTAATGTATTTATTTTAGCTTCTTTACTTTATATGTTAAGAGTTAATTCTATTTATATAATAGAAAATCCGTTTAATAATATCTCTAATGATTATCTCTCTTCTAAGGTAAATTATATAAAAAATAAAGGATACTTTTCTATTAGTTTAACTAAAAATTATCTTAGAAATTATTTTATTGATTATAAACAATTAGATAACAAAATAAATAATGGATATAAGTTAGTTTTCGTTTATAAAGATTTATTGTTTAATAAAGATCAATTGATTCCTAATAGTATTAGTTTAAAAATTAATTTTAATAAAGATAGATATGTTTTAGGAAGCTATTTAAATGGATATAATATTAATAAAACTGATAAGATAATATTATATTCTTATGATTTAAAGAATAGTTTGTTTATGTTTTTTGTTATAAAAGTATATATGGGATATTATGATGTGTTAATTTATGATGGGGGATTATTAGAATGGAAAGCGTTAATCAAGTAGATTATAATTCAATAAATAATTTAGTTAATAATAATCATTTAAATAGTAATGGATTTCAATATTTTGATAAATTTTTTTATAAAGAAATTATAAATGATTTCAAAAAATTTTTGGAATTTATAAGTACAAAGAAAGTTTTAGTTATAGGAGATATTATGTTAGATAGATGGATAAAAGGAGAAGTAGAGAGGATTTCTCCAGAGGCTCCTGTACCCGTTGTTAAAGTGTTTAAAGAATGGATAGAATTAGGAGGAGCCGCTAATGTCGCTAAAATTATATCTTATTATTCTAATTTTGTTTATTTAGTTGGTTTTGCTGGCAATGATATCTACTTTAAAAATCTATTATCTCTTCTTAAAAAACGAAAAATTAATTACAATATCATTAAAACTTCTAAAACCACTATCGTTAAAACTAGAGTTATTGCTCATAATAATCAGCATATCGTTAGAGTGGATAGAGAAAATACTAACTATGATCCCTTTGATTATTCTTATTTATTTAATAACTTGAAAAAAATAGATTTTAATGGATTTGATATCATATTTTTTATAGATTATAACAAAAACCTATTTAATAAAGAAACAATGAGCTTTTTTTCAGAAATAGTTAATAATAATATTTTTGATAAATTTATAATTGTTTGTCCTAAACCTAATAATTTTAACTATTTTATTAATTTTAATAAAATAAATTATTTATCTATTAATAAAAAAGAAGCTAATCAGATTTTTAATATTTCTTTTGATAATCTTAATAATAAATTTGATTTTAATTTAATAAAAAAAATTTTAAATGATAATAATCTAATGATTAACTTAGATAAAAAAATAGAAGATATTGTTATAACTATAGGTTCTTGGGGATTAACTGTTTTTAATAATAAATATAATTTGTGGGTAGATGCAATTAAACAGGAGGTTTTTGATGTAGTTGGTGCTGGAGATAATGTTAGCGCTATCTATGGGCTATATAAATTTTATTCTAACGATGTTTTAAAAAGTTCTTTTTTAGCTAATTTGGCGGGATCTATTGCAGTGTCTAAACCTTTTACTAATCCCGTTAAACCCATTGATATCTCTCATTCTCTATATTATTTATTAAAAATAAATTATAAAAATAAATTTTTTAAAATAAATAAAAAATGAGAAATATAGAAGAAAAAATATTTTTTAATTGGTATAATTTGAAAAAAGTAATAGAAAAATATAGATCTTTTTCAAAAGTTATTGGTTTTACTAATGGATGTTTTGATATATTACATAAAGGGCATGTTTCTTATTTAAATGAAGCTAAAAAATATTGCGACTTATTAATTGTTGGATTAAATAGTGATGAAAGTGTAAAATTAATTAAAGGACCTAATAAGCCTATCAATTCCTTAAAAGATAGAATGTATGTTATTGCCTCTCTAGAAAGTGTTGATTTTGTTACTTTCTTTAATGAAACTACTCCTATTAATCTAATTGAATACATATTACCTGATATTGTATTTAAAGGAGGGGATTATAAAGATAAAGTTATCCCTGAATTAGATGTTATCTATAAATATAATATATCTTTTAAAACTTTAGTATTTTTGGAAGATGTATCCACTACTAAAATAATAAAGAAAATATTACTTACTTTTGGAGGTGAATAACATGTTTTTACCCTTTTCTAAACCTACTTTAAAATATTTAGAAGAAGACTTGGTTAGATTAACGGTTATAGAAGGTGAAAAATGGGCTTATATGTATGGAATTGTTATTAATAATGATAAGCAAAATTTTAAAGTATTTATTCCTAATCTAGTTCAGTTTTTAGCAATGGATTTGGGTATTATTAATGGAAAAAAAACAGATTGTTCTATTTTAGAACCTATTAAAGATAGTGTATATATTTTCTCTTTTGAAACTATTATTAAGGATATAAATGAACAAAGCAAGGAATTGACTTTAGAAAAACCTAAAAATCTAAAAGAAAAAAATTTAGGAAAAATTGAAAATTTATTAAAGAATTTAGATATTGAAGCAGAATTAGAAATAGAATATAACGCTTTAGGAGTACCTCATACCCAAAAAGGAAAGACTTATAAAATATTATCTAATGGAATGTCTTTATTTACTGCTATTCCTATACCTAATGGAACTATTTTAGAAGTTGTAGTTAAGATTCCTTATAAAGAATATATAGATAGAAAAGGAGATAAATTTAAGGCTAAGGTAGTAGATTCTAAACAATTAGAGAAAAAAAAATTTGAAACGTTTTTGGAATTTGAAACTATTGATGAAGAATTAAAAAAACAGATTTTTGAATTTGCTCTCATTAATTCTAATATAGATAAATAAAATCTTTATGTTAGACAATAAAACAAAGTATATAGATAATAAAAAGGAATATAATTTACTCCAAGATGTTACTAACGAAGATATAATTATACATGGTATTGATAGTGGTATAGAATATATTAATAAATTATTTTATTATTCAGTATTTGAGAATTCAAAACCTGTATTAAAACCAGTAAATGGATACCCAAAAGGAGCTGTTATAAATATAACAGGTGAAGCTGATACCGGAAAATCTTTATTAGTTCAGACCGCTTTAGTTATTAATGCTCATAAAAATATTAAAGGAATCTATATATCAACCGAAAATCCATTAAGATATGTATCTACTTCTTTAAAAAGAATATCTTTATTATTAAGTATTGATTTTAATAAAGTAAAAGAAAATATTAAAATTGTGGATTTAACTTTTAAATATAATTTGATAAATAATATTGATGTTTTTTTGAAAAATTTGTATTATCAATTAAATAATAATTATAAAGGTGGTTTGATTGTTTTTGATTCATTAACTGGTTTTTATGAGAGTAAAGAGGTAATGGCAAGATATATTGTTAGAAGAATATTCCAGTTTTGTAAAAATTTAAATTTAACTGCTTTTTTGATTTCTCAAAAGAGAGAGGATAGTCCGTTTAGTTCAAAGGCTGCAGGCGGGATGGCTATATCTCATATAGCTGATTGTAATATCGTTTTATCTAAGATTATTATTTCTAATCATTATGAGAAAAAGTTGTATGAAAAAGAAATAGGGCAAGTTGTTAGAACTTTTAGGATAGATGGTTGTAGATTATGTGGGCATAGCTCCAAAACCCATATATTTGAAATTGATAAAACTGGTTTAATCAATTTTGTTAAATTTTTAGGATAAAAGAATTTAATAAAAAATATTTAATAAAAAATAGAAAGGGATAATAAAGTTTATTGTAGAATAAAATAAATAGTAAAATTAAGGATAATAAGGAGTTAAGCCGGTGTAGCTCAGCGGCAGAGCAGGTGATTTGTAATCACCAGGTCAGGGGTTCAAATCCCCTCACCGGCTTCACTAAAACCAATAAAATGATTGAAACTATTTTTAATGAATTACTTAAATTAATGATTACTAATAAAGCGTCTGATCTTTATATTAAACCTTTTAATAAACCTATTTTGAGAATAGAAGGAGAATTGTATCCTGTTGAATTTGAAGAAATAAAACCTGATTTTACCGAAAATATATTTGATATTATAACTACTGTTTCTCAAAAAAAACAATTTGAATTAAATCCAGAATTAAATATAATTTATTCTATCCCTAATGCTCAAATTAAAGATAGATTTAGGGTTAATTTTTATAAAAATAAAGGATATATAGCATTAGTTATAAGAAGAATAAGTGGGGATATTCCTGATTTAAAAGAACTTAATCTTCCTTCTATTTTGAAAAAATTTATGTTAAAAAAGAAAGGATTAATTATAGTTTGTGGTCCTACAGGCACAGGGAAATCTACTACATTAGCTAGCTTACTTAATTATGTAAATAAAAACTTTAAAAAACATATAGTTACTATTGAGGATCCTATTGAATATATTATAAATGATATTAATTCTATAATATCTCAAAGAGAAGTAGGAATAGATACTAATAGTTTTGCAGAAGCTTTAAAAAATGTAGTAAGACAAACTCCTGATATAATAATGGTCGGAGAAACAAGAGATAAAGAAACTGCTAATAGTATATTACAACTAGCTGAAACAGGACATTTAATTCTAACTACTTTACATTCACCTAACACTGTTAATGCTATTATAAGAATATTACAATTTTTTGAACAACAACATCATAAAGAGATAATTAATTATTTATCTACTAATTTAGTTGCAATAGTTAGTCAGAAATTAATACCTTCTTTAAATGCTGGGAGAGTACCTGCTGTCGAAATACTTATAAATAACGCGAGGATGCAGGAATTAATGTTAGATTTTAATTTTAAGCAAATGAGAGCTGAAATAGATCAATTTGTTGGTGATGGAATGCAATCTTTTGATATATCTCTCATTAAGTTATATTCTAAAAATCTCATTTCTTTAGAGGTTGCATTAGAATATGCTGAAGTACCTCATGACCTTAATTTAAAAATTAAAACTCTAGGTATCAAACCGGGCAAAGATTTACCCTCTGAATTAGAGGTAATTAGTGATTAAATATATATAAAAAAACTATATAACTCAAAAAAGGAAGGGATTAATATTATGAGTAGAGTATGTGAGATATGTTTAAAAGGAAACATAACAGGATATAAAGTTAGTCACTCTAATAGACATACTAAAAGGAAATGGTTCCCTAATTTAAGAAAAATCAAAGTTAATGATAGTTATGTAAGAATTTGTGCAAAATGTCTAAAAAAATATGGAATACAAATTAAATTACTTGCAGCTAAATAATTATAAAATTATCTAAAGATTTAATAAAATAAAGATAATAAAATAAAAAGGAGAGGAAAATTATGTTAGCTATTATAGAAGTTAAAGGACATCAATATAAAGTTAATAAAAATGATATCATTATAACTGAAAAAATTGATGCTGATGAGGGACAAGAAATAGAAATAGATAAAGTTTTGTTATATTATGATAAAAATGAATTACACATAGGGAAACCTTATTTAGATATGAAATTAAAAGCAAAAGTATTAAAACATTTTAAAGGAGATAAAATTGTTATATTTAAATATACTCCTAAAAAGAGATATAGAAGAAAAAGAGGGCATAGACAATTATTAACGAAATTACAGATAATTTAAATAGTAAATAAATCTAATTAGTGGTGGGTGTAGCTCAGCGGTTAGAGCAGTGGACTGTGGATCCACGGGTCGGGGGTTCAAATCCCCTCACCCACCCTCTATTGATTTATGAATAATAATAGAGTAGTTATTACAGGATTAGGAGTTATCTGTCCCTTAGGATTAGATATAAATGAATTCTGGAGTAATTTAGTTAATGGTAAAAATGGAATAACTATTAATAATAGGATAAATACAGAAACTTTTAAAACAAAAATAGCAGGTTTAATTCCTTCATCTTTTGATCCTTCTAATTACATAGATAAAAAGCATATAAGAAAAATGGATAGATATACTCATTATGGTTTAGCTGCTGCTGAGTTAGCTCTTAAGGATTCAAATATTAAATTAAATAATTATGATCCGTTTAGAATAGGGGTTTTTGTTGGTTCTGGGATCGGAGGAATTGAAACTTTTGAAGAGCAAACATTTGTTTATTTAAATAATGGAAATTCTAAAGTATCTCCGTTTTTTGTACCTAAAATGATTGTGAATATCCTTGCAGGTTGGATAGGAATTATTTATAATATAAAAGGTCCTAATTTGACATATGTAAGTGCTTGTTCAAGTTCATTACATGCTATAGGGGAAGCATATTTAGCTATTAAAAATAATTTGGTAGATATAGGGATAGTTGTAGGTTCTGAGGCTCCAATTACTAATATGGCTATTGCAGGCTTTGAAAATATGGGGGCTTTATCAAAAAATAACGACCCTAATACTGCTTCTAGACCTTTTGATTTAAATAGAGATGGATTTGTTATTTCTGAAGGAGCAGGAGCTTTAATCCTTGAAAATTTAACTTTAGCTAATAAAAGGGATTCTAAAATATATGCTGAAATTATTGGATATTCTCATACTTGCGATGCTTATCATATTACAGCCCCTGATCCTGAAGCTACTTCTATTAAACAAGTTATTAAATTAGCTATAAATAATATTGATATTCAAGAAATAGATTATATCAATGCTCATGGCACTTCTACACCTTATAACGATAAAACTGAAACAAAAGCTATAAAAGAAGTTTTAAACGATAGAGCTTATAAGATTAATATAAGTTCTATAAAATCTATGATAGGTCACACTTTGGGAGCTGCAGGAGCTATTGAAAGTATTGCTACGGTATTAGCTATATATAATAAAACTATTCCTCCTACTATTAATTATAGTACTCCTGATCCTGAATGTGATTTGAATTATACACCTAATAAAGCAATTCATAGAGAAATAAATGTCGCATTAAAAAATTCATTTGGTTTTGGAGGACATAATGTAGTTGTCGCTTTTAAAAAGTTCTTTTAAAAAGATATATATTGATATATTTAAATTTTTTATTATCTCCGCGTGCTGAAGTAGCGGAATATAAATTCTTCAGCTTTATATATTATCAAATCTATGGAGGAATTAAGAGATAAAAATAAAGAAGCTATTTTAAAAAGTGTTATTTCTCAAATAGAAAAAGAGTTTGGAAAAGGTAGTATAATGAAATTAGGGCAATATGAAAAACTGCAAGTAGAGGCTATTTCTACTGGTAGTTTAGCTTTAGATTTAGCTTTAGGGGTTGGCGGATTTCCACGGGGGAGGATATCTGAGATATTTGGACAAGAATCTTCAGGTAAAACTACATTAGCCTTATGTGCTATAGCTAATGCCCAAAAAAATGGGGGGATTGCTGCTTTTATTGATGCTGAACATGCTATGGATCCTACATATGCTAAAAAGTTAGGAGTTGATATTGATAATCTATATATAAGCCAACCAGATAGTGGGGAACAGGCTTTAGCTATTGTTGATATGTTATCTAGATCTAATGCAGTTGATATTATTGTAGTGGATTCTGTAGCTGCTTTGGTACCTCAAGCAGAGTTAGAAGGGCAAATAGGAGATCAATTTATTGGATTACAAGCAAGATTGATGTCTCAAGCTTTAAGAAAATTAACAGCTTTAATTGCTAAATCTAAAACCGCTGTTATTTTTATAAATCAAATAAGAGAGAAAGTAGGTATTATGTTTGGAAATCCAGAAACTACGCCTGGTGGTAGAGCTTTAAAATTCTATTCAAGTGTAAGAGTTGAACTAAAAAAAATTGAAAATATAAAAAAAGGGGATATTAATGTTGGAGCAAAAATAAAAGCTAAAGTAGTAAAAAATAAAGTAGCACCACCATTTAGGGAAGCTACTTTTAATATCATCTTTGGACAAGGAATAGATAAATTATCTGAGGTAGCTGATTTAGCTATAGAATTAAATATTATTAATAAAACGGGCTCTTGGTATTCTTATAATAATGAAAAAATTGGACAAGGAAAAGATAAAGTATTAGAATTCCTTAGTTCTAATCCTTCTATTTTAGAACACATTGAAAAAATTATTATCCAAAATTACTCTTTTAATAATATCTTAAATAAAAATAACCAAGATAATAATTCATTATTAGAAGATGAATTAATTGAAAAATAGAAATAGGAGATTAGATAGGTATGTTAGAAAAAAATTATGAACATAAATACATAGAAGATAATTTATTAAAAGAATTTTATGAATTAAATAAGGTAGAGCCGAAATTTAAGGAGCCTAGTTATTCTATAGTAGTTCCTCCTCCTAATGTAACTGGTTCTTTACATATGGGACATGCTCTTAATAATACTATTCAAGATTTTCTAATTAGATATCATTTACTTAAGGGTTATGATAGTGTTTGGTTTATTGGAACTGATCATGCAGGGATTGCTACTCAAAATGTCGTAGAAAAAAAATTACTAAAACAAGGGATCAAACGTAAAGATTTATCTAATAGTGAATTTTTAAAGTATATTTGGGAATGGAAAGAAGAGTATGGAAATATCATTTTAGAACAATTTAAGAAATTAGGGATATATGCTTATTTTGATAAAGCGAGATTTACTATGGATGAAGATTATACTATAGCTGTTAAAAAAGCTTTTGTACATCTTTTTAATAAAGGATATATTTACAAAGGTAAAAGAGTTATAAATTGGTGTAGTAGATGTTTAACAAGTCTATCTGATTTAGAAGTAGTTTATAAAGAAAAAGAAACTAATTTATATTATATAAAATATAAATTAGAGGATTTAGAAGATTATATAGTAATAGCAACAACAAGACCGGAAACTCTGTTAGCAGACACTGCTGTTGCTGTTAATCCTAAAGATGAAAGGTATTTAAAATATATTGGGAAAAGGGTTTTTGTACCTTTAGTTAATAGATTGGTTCCAGTTTTAGCAGTTGAAGAAGTTGATATGTCGTTTGGTAGTGGAGCATTAAAGGTAACACCTGCTCATGATTTTAATGACTATAAAATCTATAAAAATCTTAAAGAAAAAGGCATTGAAATAGATATTATAAACATATTTACAAATGAAGCTACTATTAATTTACCTACAAGCAAATATCATTTATTAGAAAGATTTAAAGCTAGAGAAGAAATAGTTAAAGATTTACAAGAATTAGGACTATTAGTAAAAATAGAACCTCATAAAAGTAATATAGGACATTGTTATAGATGTGATAATATTATCGAGCCATATTATTCTGATCAGTGGTTTATTAAAATGGATAAAAATGATCCTTTAATTTTTAGAGCTATTCAAGCAGTTAAAGATGAAAAGATAAGGTTTTATCCTAAAGTATTTAAAAAAGTGGTTTTAGATTGGTATGAAAATATAGAGGATTGGTGTGTATCTAGGCAGATAGTTTGGGGACATAGGATCCCCGTATTCTATTGTAAAGATTGTTTAAATGTTTGGGCAGATGAAAGAAATGAAATTAAAAATTGTATTAAATGTAATTCAAGTAATATTTATCAAGAGGAGGATGTTTTAGATACGTGGTTTAGTTCTGCGTTATGGCCATTTGCTGTTATGTTCTGGCCTGATCAACAAAAATTTAATCAATATAAACAATTTTATTACCCTACTAATGTTTTAACTACTGCTAGAGAAATATTATTTTTATGGGTTAGTAGGATGATATTTATGTCCTTAGAATTTATTAATGAAATTCCTTTTAAAGATGTTATTATACATGCAGTTATACTAGCTCCAAGTGGTAAAAGAATGAGTAAATCCTTAGGTACTGGCATTGATCCCTTAGAATTAATTGAAAAATACGGCGCAGATTCTACTAGAATGGGGCTTATTTTACAAGTTGGGGAATCTCAAGATGTTAAATTTAATTATGAAAAAATAGAAATGGCTAGGAATTTTATTAATAAAATCTGGAATTCCATTAGATATTATCAATTTAGATTATCTAATTCATATGATTTTAAATATAAAATTCAAAATGAGCAATTTATTAATTTAATTAATTCTTGGATATTATTAAAAACTTTAAATTTGCTTAAGAATTTGGAAAACTATGTTAAAGAGTATAGATTTTTTGATTACGTTATTGATTTATATCATTTTGTTTGGAATGTGTTTTGTGATTGGTATATAGAGTTTACTAAATTTATAGAATTAAATAAATTTAAAGAAACAATTGAATTAATTATTAAAGTAATATTAGTATATTTACATCCAATTGCTCCGTTTGTTAGTTATTATATTTATAAAAATTTATTTAATCAAGTTATTTTTAATATAACTATAAATGAATTAGAAAATCTTCTTAATCAAAAATTAAGTATAGCAGATAGTTTAAAAGAGATTAAAATTATTGATGATTTAATAGAATTAATAAAATTTTTAAGACCATATATTAATGATATATTCTTTGTTTCTAAACAAAATAATATAAAATTAAATGAAGTTCTTATATCTTTAGAAAATCTTGATAGATATTTTAAAAATGAATATATTTTTGATTTATTAAATCTTGTTTCTATTTTTACTAAATCTAAAATAAAAGAATTATTAGATAATCAATTAGTTAATAATGAATTTAAGTATTATGATTTATATTATAATGGGATTTCTATAAGAATCTTTATTGGAAAAGATTTAATTGAATTTTATAGAAATTATATATTAAAAGAACTAAATAATAAAATTACTCAAAAAGAAAAGATTGAAAAATTATTAAATAATGTTGATTTTATAAATAAAGCTAATCCTGAGGTAATTCAAAATTATAAAAATGAAATCATACAAATAAATGAAATAATAAATAAAAATAACGAAATATTAAATTTATTAAAAAATTAATATTTAAAGGGGATTAATAATGAAATGTAATTTTTGTGGTAAAACTATTAATACTGAAAAGAAAATTATTTTACAAGGTAAAGAATCTTATATATGTGAGGATTGCTTATTAGTCGGTTTTTCTACATTAGTTAATTTAAAGCCCGAATTATCTTCTTCTGTTTCTTCTTTATTTAATGATAAATCATTAGTTCAAAATAACATAAAAAAAGATAAAAAAATAAATTTATTAACTCCAGTAGAAATAAAAAGATACTTAGATGATTATGTTATTGGTCAGGAAGAAGCCAAAAAAGTATTATCAGTAGCTGTTTATAATCATTATAAAAGAGTATTTGTTAATTCTAATGAACTAACTAGGGAATTATCATTAGATGAAGTAGAATTACCGAAATCTAATATTTTATTAATAGGGCCAACAGGTTCTGGTAAAACTTATTTAGCAAGTACTTTAGCTAAAATTCTTAATGTTCCATTTTCTATTTCTGATGCTACTTCTATAACTGAAGCTGGATATGTTGGAGAAGATGTAGAAAATATTTTATTAAGGCTAATCCAAGCTGCAGATTTTGATATTAATTATGCTCAAATAGGTATATGTTATATAGATGAAATAGATAAAATAGCTAAGAAAAGTGCAGATAACCCTTCTATAACTAGAGATGTTTCTGGTGAAGGTGTTCAACAAGCACTCCTTAAAATTTTAGAAGGTACTATTGCTAATGTACCCCCTACAGGTGGAAGAAAGCATCCTCATCAACAATATATTCAAATCGATACAACCAATATTTTATTTATAGCAGGTGGTGCTTTTAGTGGATTAGAAGATATTATAAAGCAAAGACTAAAATCTTCTGCTTTAGGTTTTAGAGTTAATCCTTCTAAATATCAAGAAAATGAAAATATATTTAATTATGTTAATAATGATGATTTATTAAAATATGGATTTATTCCGGAATTTATTGGGAGATTCCCAGTTGTTGCTACTTTAAGTAAATTATCTTTAAGAGAATTAGAAGATATTTTAATTAAACCTAAGAATGCAATTATAAAACAATATCAGAAACTCTTCGCATTGGATAATATAAAATTAGAATTTGAAAAAGAAGTTATAAAGTATATAGCAAAAAAAGCATATGAATCAAAAACTGGTGCTCGTGCTCTTAAATCCATTTTAGAAGATATCCTTTTAGATCTTATGTATGAATTACCATCTAATAATAAAAAAAATAAAAATATTGTCATAAATATGGATTATATAAAAGAAATAGAAGAAAAATTATCTAAATTACCTAAAAGTGCTTAATAATAAAATTAAATCTAATAAAATATGAGTAGTATTATAGAAGTAGATTTAATAAAATTAAGAAAAGATTTATTTAATATTAATTTAATATTTTCTGGTTTTATTTTATTAACATTGTTTTTCTTTTATTTTTTTACAGGTGGTAAAATAGATTATACTTTAATTATTATAAGTTTAATATTGGTTTTTATTGTATTTATTCCTTATTTTAGGGATTTTAGTATAGATAATTTTAAATTAACGTTTTTTTTACAAGCTATTTCTATTATTGTTTTATCATTTTTTATGGTAAAATATAATCCACTTTTTATTTTTTATTCATTCTTTTCTATTATTCCTTTTTCTTTTTTAAATATTTTTAGTAAAACTGAGATTTATAGTGGGATATTTTTTATCACTTTTTTAGGGGTTAATTTAGTTTCAATATTTATTAATTCTAAGTTATTTAGGAATTTAAAAAATATAGATGGTTTTATTTTAGGATTAGTAGTATTTATTCTTGTTTTAATGATACTTTCTTTAATTATATTTAGATCCATCAGGAGTTTTGTATTAGATTATTATAAATCCCAGGTGTTAGATTATGCTCATAAGAAAATAGACGAAGCTCAAAGGGTAGCATATTCTAAAGCTAAAGAAGCAATGGAAAAAAGTAGATTTGCTATTCTTCTTAAAGAAAAACAAGAAAAAATATTTGAAATTAATAAATTGCTTGCTTCTAAGGTTAGAAATATAAAAGAACAATTAGAGGTACTAGGTAATGAAATTAAAAATATTGTATTTGCTCATAGTGTTGTGATATTATTAGAAAGAAATAAAATAATTAATCCTGAATTTGTTTATGAAGTACCTAAACCTATTGTTACTAAAATGAAGACTTTAGCTGACCAACCCTCTAATAACGTTATTAATAGATTTATTAGAGAAGTATTTATTAAAAAAATAACTATTCATGTTAATAAAAGAAAAAATATTTATTATCAAGGATTTGAAGAATCAGAAGTTATTAATTATAAATTTTTAGAAGAGTTAAGTTTAATGACATATGAAGTTTATGAGGTTTTAATGGTACCAATTGTTGATAGTTTAGGTAATAGTATAGGTGTTATGGTTGCTTTTAATAATAAAGAAGATTTATTTACTGAAGTAGATAAAATGTTTTTAGAACTTTTAGGAGTCCAGGCAGGGATATTAATACATAATGCTATTTTGTTAAAAAGAATAGAAGATGCGTTTAATGAAACGATAGTAGCATTTAGTAGTGCTATAGAAGCAAAAGATAAATATACGCCAGTTTTACATACAACTAGGGTAGGGGAGTTAGCTGCTGAAATCGCTAAAGAAATGGGGTTACCGCCTGAAGAAGTAGAAAAAATAAGGATAGCAGGAATTCTACATGATATAGGGAAACTAGCTATTCCTGATAGTATATTAGCTAAGCAGGGTCCTTTAACTGTTGAAGAAAGAGAGGTGATTAAAACTCATTCTGAAGAAGGATATAAGATTTTATCTAAAATTTCTCTATTTAGAGAAAGGGGGATCCCTGTATATGTTTTATATCATCATGAAAGATTAGATGGTAAAGGCTATCCAAGGGGTATATCAGGTAGAGATTTACCATTAGGAGCAAATATTATTTCTATTGCTGATACTTACGATGCTATTTCTACTCCAAGACCTTATAATAAGCATTATGCTTCTGAACAAAAAGCTATTGAAATTATTAAAAGCGAAAGAGGGAAGCAATTTTATCCAGAAGTAGTTGATGCCTTCTTTAGAGTACTTGAAAAAAGAAAATCAAAAAATCTTAATCTAAATCAATAAAAAACAATAAAAGGGGGATAGAAACTATGAAGATAATTTTTTATTCTAAAGGAATCAATTTAGATGATAGCATTAGAAAGAATATTTCTCAAAAATTTGAACGATTGGATAGGTATTTTTCCAAAATAGAAAAATTTGTAAATAATGAAGATAGTGTTTATCTTGATTTATATATAGATTATCAAAAAGGGTTCTATAATATTAAAGCTATTTTAAATTTGGATGGGGAAGAAATAGTTATTAAAGACAATGCTAATGATTTATATGATGTAATTAATTCAATTGTTGATTCTTTAGAAGTTAAATTATCTAAATATAAAGATAAGGTTATAGTTGGTTCTCGTCATAAAATGAAATTAGGACAATTAGAAAATAAAGAAAATACTGAAGCCAATTTATCTAATCTAAAAACTAAAGAAATTGATATAATTCGTAAGAGATTATCTGTACCTGTCATTTCTGAAAATAAAGCGGTTAATTCTATCTTAGCTGATAATGAATTAAAATATATGATATTTTATAATAGAGATACAGATAAACTAAGTTTTATTGAAAAAATTGATAATAATACTATTTCTATTTCCGAAATAGTTATTTAATTTTTAAATTTTATTAAGAAGAAAGTATGAATGATTTAGTTTTAGTTTTTATAATAATTGTTTTGTTTTTTATAAAGATAGGGATTAGTAATAATTGGTTTAGTTTTCCTAGAATTTGGTTACCTAGTTTCTTAAAAAAGATTAATAAGGATACACTAAAAGAGTGGATTGATAGTGCCTTTTATGCTTCTTTATTAGCTTTTTTTGTTATTACTTTTATAGGTAGACTTTATATAATCCCTTCTTCTTCGATGGTTCCTACTTTAAAACCAGGTGACATTGTTTTTGGAGTTAATAAAATCTGGTTTAATTCCAAAGACGGACTAAAAGTTCATAGAGGGGATATTCTAATCTTTAAACCCCCTATTATTAATGAAAATAGATTATATATTAAACGACTTATAGGATTACCTAAGGAAAAAGTGTTTATTGATCAAGGGAATCTTTATATTAATGATAAATTAATAAAAGAAGATTATTTAGTTTATAGAGATTATTATAGCTATGGGCCGATTGAAGTACCTGAGGACAAATATTTTTTCCTAGGAGATAATAGGCCTAATAGTTATGATAGTCATTTATGGGATAACCCTTTTGTTGATAAAAATAATATTAAATCTAAAGCTTTAGTCATTATTTTCCCATTTAATAGAATTAAAATATTAAGCAATCCTTTTAAAGAAAAATAATAATATATTCAATTTATTAATATGTTTATAACCAAAAATAATTTAAAAAAAGATCTAAGAACTTTAAAAATATCTAATATTATTATCAAAGATGTGTATTTTTCTATAGATGAGATTTTAAATAAAATAGATCAGGTAATAAAATCTCAATCTAAAATTCAAATAGTTACTTTGAATACTGAAATGGTTATAGATTCTTTAAATAATAATGAATTTTTAGATATTTTAAATAGATCTGAAATTATACTGGAATCTAATGGGGTATGTTTTTATGTAAATAAAAAATATAATTTAAATATAGAACCAATTAATGGTATAGATTTAGCTGAAAATATCATTTCAAAAGGATATAGAACTTTCATTTTAGGAACAAAGCAAGAAATAATAGAAAACGCTGTTATTAATTTAATAAAAAAGTATCCCAATTCTAATATTGTTGGGTATCATAACGGTTATTTTAAAGAAGATCAAAAAATTATAGATTTAATTAACCTAAAGGAGGTAGAAGTTTTACTGGTAGGTTTAGGTAGTCCAAAGCAAGAATTTTGGATTAATAATAATATTAATAAAATAAAATCAAATATATTTATGGGGATTGGTGGGAGTATAGATGTGTGGGGAAATTATTACAAAAGAGCTCCTTTTATTATTAAAAAACTAAAATTAGAATGGCTTTACAGAACTATTCAAGACCCTAAAAGAATTAAACGAAATATAAAATTACTCAAGTTTTTAATTTACTTTTTTTTTAATAAAATATAATTATAAAAAATAAAATTACTATGGAGTATTCAAGGAATATTTTAATAAAAGTTGGAACATTATTTTTAATGTTTATTATTTCTATTATTATTGTTATGTTTTATTTAGGGAAATTAAAAAAACAAAAAGATTATTATTATTTGTATTTGATATTTAAAGATGTTTCAGGATTAAGTAGAGATTCTAAAATATTTATGGCAGGAGTAGAAGTTGGAAAAATTGAAGATATCTCTTTTAATCCCAATTATTCTGTTAAAGTAAAAGCTAAAATCCTTAAAGATTATAAGATCCCATTTAATTCTATTTTTTATATTGGTGGTAGCTTAATGGGTGAAAGATATCTAAATATAGAACCAGTTTATAATAACAGATTTTATCAACCTAATGATTACATTTATAATAATACTTATCCTATGGTTGATTTTTATCAAGTTTTAAAACAAAGCTATTTAGCTTTTCAAGAATTGGAACAAACTTCAAGATATTTTAGAGAATTAATTATTTCTCTTAATTTACCAACTAAGATCAATGAAGTTACTAATAACGTTAATACTTTATTATACGATACCAGAAAAGATATTAATTTATTAACATATATTTTAAGTAAGAATATTGAAATTATCTCTCAAAATACTAATATGCTTTTATTGAATGCTAATAATGCTGTTTTAAATGTTAATTCTAAGATAGATAAAATTGGGAATAATTTATATTCTGCTTCTTCTAATTTAAATGAAATTATAGCTACTAACAAACAAGATATTAAAATTATAGTTTCTAATATTAAATCAACTAGTGAAAATCTAAATGAAATTACTCATAGTATAAGGGATTTACTTAATAATACTACTTTAAAGGAAGATTTATTACAAACTTTAAGGCATTTAAGGAATATGGCCAAGAGTTTGGAAACAAGTGCAACTAATATAGAGGATTTAGTTAAAGATAAAAAATTAAAAGAAGATTTAAAAGTTTCTATTGCTAAGTTAAGGGAGGTAGTAGAAGTAGCTGATTTCCTATTAACTCCTGCTAAAAAACTACAACAGCAAACTATGAATCAACAAGATTTTAGATTCGCAAGTGTTAATCCCTCTATTTTATCTATTGAAGATTATGAACATAATCCTGTTACTTCTTTAAATATTGATATATTTCCTAATTCCAAACAGGGATTTAGGATAGGTATTTTTGATTTAGGACATGATAATTTATTAGATTTACAATTAACTTATAATCAGGAAAACTTAAGGTATCGTATGGGATTAATGTATTCAGAGTTAGGAGTAGCTATAGATAAGAAATTATCAAAAAACTTTAGTTTTACTGCTGAGTTATTAAGACCTTCTAAAGTACAATTAAATACCTTCTTAGATTATAATTTTAATAATGTTTATATTAGAGCTGGTTATATGGATGTTCTTACTAAAGATAGAAAACTTACTATTGGTACATATTTTAAATTCTAAAAAGAATCTTATATAATGAAATATACTTTATAAAAATTTGTTGATTTTATTAAAAAGTAGTTGATTTAAGGTAGTTTAGGATGGTTTGTGAGATTTTTTCTACTTCTTGGTTTCCATCTATTTCTAAAAAACTAATATTATTTTCTTTAAATTCTTGTAAAATAGGGAGTGTGGAATTCATATATACATTGTATCTATTGATTACAATTTCTTCTTTATCATCACTTCTTTGGTGTAATTTTTCATTACAAATATCACAAGTTTCATTATTTTTTGGCTTATTATAAATTAAGTGATAAATCCTATTACATTTTAAGCAGATTCTCCTATAAACTATCCTTTTTATAACTTCTTCTAAGTTTAGTTTTAAATAAACGGATTTTATACAATTTATAGGTACTAAATTTAGTAAAAATTTTAATTGATTAATAGAACGTGGATACCCATCTAATATTAATAATTTATTGTTTTTAGAATGATTAGAATTATTAATTTCTTGAAATTTATTTTGGATCATTGAATTAATTACTTCATCTGGTACTAGTAATCCCTTTGAGATATAATTTTCAGCTAATTTTCCTAATTCTGTATTTTTTTTAATATTTTCTCTTAATATATCTCCTGTTGAGATGTATATTGAGTTTGGATAGTTTTGTAATATGGTATTTGCTTGAGTGCCTTTCCCAGAGCCTGGTGGTCCAAATAAAATTAAAACTAACATCCTATCCCCCCTATTTTTATTTATTTTCTTTCTATATTTTTATACTTATTGATATACTTTTTTTAAAATAGCTTTATTAATATTAATAAAGACTGTATTTTTATTTATCTGTACAACTTCTTTTAGTTTTGCTAAATCTTTGTAATCATATATAAAATCTATTTTATTATCTATATAAAAAATTAAAGCTAATTTGGAATTAATAATTCCAATTGATTTTAGTTCTTTGTCAATTATTTTTTCTTTTTTAGTTATGGATTTTCCTCTTTTGAAAATATCTAAGGAATTTAGGTCTAATTCTAATAAATTATTGTTTATATCTAAAATAATAAGATAGTTTTTATCAACTAATGAAATATCGATGGTATTATAGTAACTAATAAAGTCATCTGATTTTAGTTGAGCTAGTAATACTCCCTTTGCCGATTTAGAATATATGGGGATTTCTGTTAATTTTACTTTAGCTAAGTATCCATAGTTTGTTAATATAATTACATATTTATTTTCTAATTCTTGCTTTTTTATTAGATCTATAAATACTACCTCATCTTTAGTTTCTTGATCTAATTTAATATAGGTTTGTATCCTATTGAATTCTGTTAATTCTGAACCATCTATTAATTTAGTTATTCCTAACTTAGTTAGCACTAAAATATAATAATTTTTAATTGAAGAAGAAAAAGAATATGTTTTAGTAATATTTAGATTAGGTTCGTTTTGCTTGAATAATTTAGATATAAATAACCCTTTTTCATCAATTTTGTTTATATCTATTTTAGATAGTTTTCCATTATTAAGAAAACCTAAAACTGTTTCTTTATTAGAATGTATATTAATGCTACTTATTTTAATAGAAGTGTTAAAAAATGAGGTTAATACTTTTTCAAATCTTGAAAACTTTATAGAATATAGATATTTATCATTAGTTGATATTATTATAAAGTCTTCTTCTGGGATTTCTTTTTCTATATCTATTGATTTAAATATATCTTTGTCAGCTATTAGTGTTTTTCTTTCTTTTCCATATTTATTTGATAATTCTATTAATTCTTCTTTTATTAATTGTTTTATTTTGTTTTCATTTTCTAAGATATTAGAGTATTCTTTAATTTTATTTAATAATTGATTATATTCTTTATGTAGTTCATTTATTTCTAATTTAGTTAGTCTTTGGAGTTGTAGTTGTAGTATATATTGTGCTTGTTCGTGAGTTATTGATAAAAATTTCATTAAATTTTCTTTAGCATTTATATAATTTTCGCTTTTTTTTATGATTTCTATTACTTCATCTATTTTATTAGTTGCCTTTATTAGAGCTTTTAAGATGAAAGCTCTATAAGATGATTTCTCCAAGAAATTTTTCAATTTCCTTTTTATTACATTAATCCTATGATTTAAGTATTCTATTAGTAATTCTAGGATATTGTATTGTTTAGGGATGTTGCCGTTTACTGCGATAAACATTAAACTGAATGATATCCTAAATGATGTAAAGTTTCTTAGATAATTTATTATTTCTTCTTCATTTTTTACATCATTTCTAATTTCTACAAGGATTCTTATTTCATTATGAGAACTTTGATCTATTATATCTGTAATATATGGTAATTTTTTATCTTTTATTGCTTCTGCTATTTCCTTTACTAACTTTGATTTATTAACAGAATATGGGATTTCATATATAATTAAATATTGTTTTTTATTTATTGTTTCTATTTTATATTTTCCTTCTATTTTTATAATTCCCTTACCTGTAGAGTATATAGATTTGATTAGTTTAGATGTATAAACTACTCCGCCAGTGGGGAAATCAGGGCCTTTTATAAATTCTAGTATCTCTTTTATACTAGCTTTAGGATTATCTATTAAATATATTAAAGCATTTACGATTTCTTTAAGGTTATGGGGGGGTATATTTGTTGCCATTCCCACTGCTATCCCCATTGATCCATTTACTAATAAATTGGGAAAAAGAGCTGGTAAAATAATTGGCTCTTGATAACTATTATCAAAATTTGGTTTAAAATCTACTGTATTTTCTTCTATATCTTTTAGCATAAGGGTTCCTATTTCTGATAGCTTGGCTTCTGTGTATCGGTAAGCTGCTGGGGGATCTCCATCTATTGACCCAAAGTTCCCTTGCCCTAAAACTAAAGGATAATTTAAAGAAAAATCTTGGGCTAATCTTACTAAAGCATCATAAACTGAGCTATCTCCATGTGGATGATATTTCCCTAGTACTTCTCCTACTATTGATGCGCACTTTTTATATTGCTTATTAGGTAATAGATTCATATCATACATTGCATATAATATTCTACGTTGTACAGGTTTTAGCCCATCTTTTACATCAGGTAAAGCTCTACTTAATAACACACTTAATGAATACTCTATATAGCTATTTTTTATCTCATTTACTATATCAGTTTCTATTATTTTCATAATACTTTACACTTCCTTCCTTATATTTTTTTTATTAATTTATTATAGGATTTTATAATAATGCATTTTTTTAAGCAAACTTAAGCTTATTTTACTTAAAAAGTTTTTTAAAAAGCTTTGATTATCATCTGTTTTTGTTAAAAAATTATATAAATAATTGTATAAACCAATATCATATAGGAATTTATAAAAATTTTTAGCGTGTAATCCCACTGCTAACTTAACTCTTAGGGATTTATACATACTGTAGTAAATTTTAGCACTGATAGCTTTGTACTCTTCTATTTTAAGGATATTATCTATATTAGATATATTGATGTTATTAGGTTTGTAGTGATATCCTATGGCTTTGTTGTTAATGATAAGCTTAAGACCTAATTTTCTGAGTTTATATCCCATTTCTATGTCTTCCCAGCCATATTTATAAAATTTTTCACAAAATAACCCCGCTTTTATTAAATGCTCTCTTTTTACTGAAACATTACTTGTCCAAAAGAATGATGTGGAGATATCTGATAATGTAAATACTGGTTTATCTGGGATTTTTAATTCTTTTATGTGATTAACCCAACCTCTTACTACTATATTATCTCCATATTTTTCATAAGTTTTTAAATGATTTGCTATTAAATTTTTATCTGCTAGTACATCATCATCTATAAATAAGATATATTTTCTTTTGGTATTTAGTACTCCGTTATTTCTTGCAAAAGGTAACCCTTTATGTTCTTGATTTATTAATATTAAATTATAATTAACTTTATTTATTAAATTATTTACAATTTCATAAGTATCATCATTACTTCCATCGTTTATTACTATTACTTCATATAAATCTTTATCAATTGTTTGATTATTTAAAGATAGTAAAACTTCTTTTAAGATATTACATCTATTGAAAGTGCTTATTTGAACTGAAATCATATTTTATTTTAAATAAATTGTTTACTTATTATATAGGTGTTGGCTTTATTCTTGGAATTTGGAATATAATAAACTTAACTCAGTTTTAGCAAAATTTTATGGATTATTTGTACTTTGCTATTAATGCTTGTTAAGTGAGAAAACTAATATCTCTAAATATATTGCTACTTTGTTAATATAAAATATATTAATTAACTATTAGAACATTACAAGGGGCATGATCTACTATTTTTTTAGAAACACTACCTAGTAGGAATTGTTCTAATTTAGATTTTCCTGTTTTCCCTACTATTATTAGATCTATATTATGTTCTTTAGCATAATTTATTATTTCATTTGCTACATTACCTATCAAAATTACGGATTTAAATTCGGGATTTTCTTTTATAATTTCTTCATGTTTTTCTTTATAGTATTTTTTGTAATATGATATTAGCGATTGGTTTTCAGGGATTTCTGGTAAGTCTATTACCTGTATAACACTAATTAGTTCTATACTTTCTGGTTTTTCCTTTAAATTATTTATTAAATTTTTTGTAAATTCTACTGTTTTATATGAATGTTCTGAAGCGTCAAATGCTATTAGTATTTTTTTCATTATAATTTCCTCCCTTATTGTTTTTTATATTTTTTTAGTTTATTAATTTTTTTATACTCTTTAGGTTTTATTACTTTATTTTTCAACATCAAACTTTTATATCCTTGTTAATTAAATACTAATTAAAAAGGTATAATGAAATAAATTTATAAATATTATAAATAAATACTATAATAAATTGTTTTTAATAAGGGAGTGCAATTTTTATGCAAGATATTTTAAAATCTAACAAAATTAATAATACCTTTAATTATTTTAAAGATTTATTAAATTTTTATCAAAAATTACATAATATTTCTGAACTTAATATTATTGAATTTCAAGGGAAGGATTACTTATTCTTTACCGTTGATAAATATATTTTACAAAACGAAAATAATATTCAATATTTTAAGGAAATATATTTATATGTTGATAAAAATCTTAAGCAGATTACATTTAATTCAGTTGCTAAGAACCTTAAAACTATAGGTAATAAATTATTCTTTATAAAAGATTTAAAATATTTAAAAGAAAAAGACTTAAATTGGGGGATATTTTATTTTGATTTAGAATACCCCTTTGAACCTATATTACTAATAAATGATAAAGACATAAAAGAATATTTTGATAAAGAAGAATTAAATGAATTTAATATCAATTTAATTGACTATAGGTTTATTAATAATAAAATATTTTTAATTTTAAGGAAGAGTTTGATTAAATCTAATTTTAAATTCCAAGATAATAATTTAAATCAAGTTAGAGTAATAGAAGATATTTTTTATAGATATGATCCATCTTTTTATTTAGATTCTTATGATATTTTATTTATTAAAGATTTTAATGATAATAAAATTTTCAAAAAGGAATTTAATTGTATTATAAACAGTTTTGAAGTTATTTATAATGAATCAAACCAAACAGAAGATATTTTATTTATTGCTAATTTAAACTATAACAAATTACCTATTGATATCTTTAATGAATTATATTTTTATGATTATAATCAAGATAAATTAAATAAAATTGAAACTTTTGATGGTTTTAAATTAGATTTAAGAAAGTATGATAACAATAAAAATAGGTTTTCTTTTATTGGGTATGAAATTAAAAATAAAGATAATTTTCAAAAATTTAAGCAATCTGTTAATGATTCTTATACATTTTTAGAGTTTTTTAAAGAGAATACTAATAAGTTAATTACTCAAGAAATTTTTGAACAAAAATATTACTCAATATATTTAATTGATCTTGATTTTAAAGATTCTTGTTATAAACTAAAAAAAATAGAAAAACTTGTTAATGATGATATTTTCATAGGGAATCATTTATTAAGAGATATTCCTATTTTGGGTTTTAAAACTTATAAATGGGTATCTAAAAATGCTATAGCTTTTACTCAAACTAGAAATGCTAATGTATTTATTAATTTGATTGATATTAATAATAAATCTATTGTTTCTTTTGGTAATTATTTTAAAGGTGATATTTTAGATTATTGTGTAAAAGAAAATAAAATTTACTTGGTTGGTGTAAATTTGTTTAATAAAGATAAAAGTATTAATTATTTACCTGAAATTTTTGAAATAGATTTAACTTTAAAAAATGTTAATAAATTAACTAATTTCAATGAGGAATTATCAAAAGAAATAGAAGGAATAGGGATTTCGGCTATTAAGGTTTTGGAATATGAAAAGGATGGTGCTGATGCTTGGACAATTTATAAAGATGATCTTATAAAAGGAGATATCTTTTATATCCATGGGGGACCGCATGCAGCCTATGGCAATACCATTATGTTAGAATTTATTATTTTAGCTAATAATGGCTATAGAGTATTTTTTAGTAATCCTAAGGGGAGTGTTAGTTATACTTTAGATTTTGCTAATTGTATTATAGGGAAATGGATGAATGAAGATTTAAATCATATTAAAAATATCATTGATTCTATAAAGTTAAAGTTCAATATTAAGGATTTAGTTGTTGCTGGTGGTAGTTATAGGGGATATATGAGTGCCGCTTTGATTTCTAAATTTAATATTTTTAAAGGAGCTGTATGTGAAAGAGGGGTTTATAATTTACTTAGTTTTATTTCTACTACTGATTTCCCATTATTCTGGCTACCTTACTTTAAAAAAAATAATATTTTCGAATTACTTGATATTTCCCCTATTAAATATTATGAAAATATTGATACTAATGTTTTAATTATTCATAGTGAAGGGGATTTTAGATGTCCTATTTCTCAAGCAGAAGAATTATACACTTTATTAAAAATCAATAATAAAAATAATAAAATAGTAAGATTTATAAGGTTTCCTATTGATACTAATCACGATATGTCTAGAACTTCTAATATTTATTATAAATCACTTAGAATATCTTATATATTACAATTTCTAAATGAAATTTTTAATGATTAAATAAATAATAATTCTTTAATATGCTTAATGATAATGTTTTTAATATTTTTTTCTTGCCTTTAGATAATAGGCCTTGTAGTTATAAATATCTTTTGGATTTCTTTGAAATAATTTATGAACAAAAAAATATAAAAAATCTGAATTTATTTTGGGATTTTGATTTTTATAAATTAATCTCTAATAAATATCTTAATTCTAATAAAAATTTTAATAATGATTTTTATATTTTATCCTTAGATGCTTTTTTATTTGGTAATCTTATTAATAGTAGATTTATTGATTCTTATAAGAAATATCAAACTAAATTGAATTATTTAATTAATTTTATTAGAACTAAAAAAAATAGTTTTTTTTATCTTTATATCTCTATTCCAAGAATTATTTTAAATTCTAAAAGATATAGTAATAAGTATAGCGAAATACTAAAAAAAATAGATATTAATAAAATTATTAAAATTAGTTTTGAGTTTTCAAAAAAAATTAGAAATATTTTTAAAAAATATAATTATAAAAAATTTAATAAAATTATTCCGATTTTAAAGGATGTAATTAAAAAAAATTGTAATTTAAATGAAGTTAGAAAATATTATAGTATATTGAGATCTTTTTTGATAACAAGGAAGAATAAATTTAATTTAATAAAATTTTTATTAGATAGGCTTTATTTTTTGAAAAAAAAATATAATTTATCTAATTTTGAGTTGATAGTTTCATTAGATGATTCTCAAAAGAAAGCAATTAATTTCTTGGAACTGGATTTTTTTAAAAATTACCTGAATAAAAAATTAAAAACTATTTCTAAATTGGTATATTTTTTTATTGGCCTTGATGAAATCCATTTAATTATTTTAGCTAAAGCTTTTATTAGTATATTTAATCCTAAAAACCAAAAAATCAATATTTTATTTAATAATAATATAAATAATAAAATTGGTAGATATGAAGGAAAATCACTAAAAGAGATCCTTAAAATTTATTATAACTACTTTAAAAAAAATATTAACTTAAAATTTATACCTAATATTAAAAATTTAAATGATTTAAGTAAATATGGAAAATATGTAGATTTAAATAAATCTTTGTTTGTTAATTTATTTAGTGATTTGAAAAGGTATCAAGAAGAATCTATTTCTCAGATTTTAAATTTTATTTCCAATTTAAATGTAAATCCTGATAATGTTATTGATTTTTTTAAAATTTATAGAAGTTATTTTAATAGTTTTTGTGATTTAAATAATAATAATGTTTTATATAATGTTAAGTATTTATGTGATATTGAATATTCTAATGGGCCTTCTTTGAATTTAATATTTTTTTATTTATATAATTATGAGATTTTTAAAAAATTGAATTTATATTTTAGTTGGAATACTTTAGCTAATAGTTTAGGTAGTGCATTAGCGTTTTTTATATTATTTTCTATTTTAAAAATAAAAGAAACAAGAAAGTTAAAAGAGTTTGTTTTAAATAGATTTTTAGAAGGAATTTATCAAAGCATAATTAGGTATTTTGCTAAAAAATATAACTGGGATACCCCTAAAATTAAACAAGCTTTTATTGATATTTTTAAGTATTTTAATATTAATGATATTGAATTAGAATATATTGATTTACCTTGGAATAGATATTTTGAAATAGATATTTCTGCTAAATATAAATATTTGTAAATATTAATTAACGTGGAATTATTTTTGATAAATTTGAATGTAATCAGGTAATGAGCTAAAGGCATTAATAAGATCTATATATGGTTGTTTTATTTTTTTATTCCTTATCCAGCGCCCTCTAAAATAGTCCCAATTATTTAGATTTAAGAAACTGTTTGAGGCATGTAAAAAATAGTGGTTTTGGGTTATATTAAATAAAATTCTACAAATCTCTGCTTTTTTTAAAAATGATTTATTAATAAATCTTGCAAAAAATACTGGAGATAATATAAGGGGAATGAATATACAAAAAAAACAGCAAAAAAAACACCAAATTATAATTGGACAAAAAGTGAATAGATATGAATTATTATTTTTATTTAAAGCAAAAAGTAAAGGAAAAATTAAAAAAAATATACAAGCTAACATTTGAAAAACTAAAAGTATTAAAGAAGCTGATAATATAGGGATATCAGCTATTTCAAGAAAATTATAATTGAAATTTAAATTTAGTTTGTTAAATATTCTTTTTAAAGAATTATAAATTTGTATTTCAATAATAAATTGAATAAAAGGGAAAAATAAAGAAAGAAACATGAGCAATCTATTTATTCTTGATTTTAAAGCATTCAATATTTGTTTTCTTTCTAATGATATATCTACTACATACATATTTAGTTATAATTAATCAATTGATCGTATTATTTATTCTATTTTATTTGGGAGTAACCTTTTTATTAAATAAATTATTAATTTAAAGGTTATAGTTTTTTTTTTTAGAATATTATAATAGTGATATTTATGGAAAAAGAGATATTAGAGAAAATATATCCAAAAGCAAAAGAAATAGCTGATGAATTACAACTAAAATTATGGGATATAAAATATTTTAAAAGAAATAAAAGTAAAGTATTATTAATAACAATATCAAGAGAAGGTGGAACATCTATAAAAGATTGTGAAACATTTAGCAAAAAAATAGAGAAATATTTAGATGAAATTGATCTTATAAAAGAAAGATATTACTTAGAAGTACAATCTAAAGGTATTAGTATAAAAAAATAAGATATAAAAAAATATTTTATATAAGTAAATAAGGGGGAAACAAGAGATGCAAACTACAGCATTACTGAGTGCAATAAGACAATTAGCATATGAAAAAGGGATCCCACAAGAAAAGTTAATAGAAATCCTAAAAGAAGCTATCTCCAATTCTTATAAGAAGAAATATAAAACAACCCCAGAGGTTCAAATCCTTATTTCTAAAGATAATATAAAAATATTGATTCAAAAAGAAGTGGTTAAGGAACCTGAAAATAATCCATTAAAAATTTCACTAAAAAAAGCTTTAAAAATAAATAAACAAATAAAAGAGGGAGAAAAAATATTTGTAGAAATTGATGAAGATGATTTCGGAAGAACTGAAGCACTTATTGCTAAACAATTACTAATCCAAAAAATTAGGGAATTAGAAACAAAACTATCCTTAGAAGAATTACAAAGTAATTTAAAAAATATCTTACAAGGAACTATAAGAAAGAGAGATGAAAAAGGTTTTGTTTTAGTGGAATTTGAGAAATCTATTGGAATTTTGCCTCCTAATTTACAAACAAAAGGAGAAGGATATTTTACCGGCAAAAAAATGAAGTTTTTAATAGTAAATGTTAGTATAGAAAAAGGCACAGTTTTAGGAATATTAAGTAGAAAAAGCCCGCTATTAGTTAAAAGATTATTAGAAAAAGAATATAATGAAATAGCAGATGGTAATATAGAGATCTTGGATATAGCAAGACAAGCAGGATATAAAACTAAAGTTTTAGTTAAATCTAAGATCCCTTCTTTAGATCCTATTTCTACTATTCTAGGGCCTAAAAACTATAGAATTCAACCTATTATTAATGAATTAAATGGAGAAAGAATAGATATAATAGTTTATTCAGATGATCCTAAAACATTAATTATAAGATCTTTAGGGAATGTTAGAATATTGAATATAGAATTAGATAATGCTAATAAAATAGCAAAAATAATAGTACCAGATGAACAACTTTCTCAAACAATAGGTAAGGAAGGAGCTAATGCTAAATTAGCTGCTTCTATTACCAAATGGAAAATAGATATTAAACCTGAAAGTTATTTAAGGAAGAGATCTCAAGAAGAACAAAAAATTGTATTTGAAGGATCTGTTGAGGAAGAAGAAAATGTTAATATTAAAGAAATGGATTGGAAATTAATTGGAAACTTAGGTAAGAATAATTGAATTATATAAATTATATTTTAAAGTAAGGGGGAATAATACATGTGGGAAACATTTACTGAAAGAGCTAAAAAAGTTATCATATATGCTCAAGATGAAGCGAGAAGTTTAGGAGCTACTCATGTAGGTACAGAGCATCTGTTATTAGGGATTGTTGTTGAAGGGGAAAGTATTGCAGCTAAAGTACTCCAAAAATATCAAGTAACTTATCAAAGAATAAAGAAAGAAATAGAAAATTTTTTAGGGAAATCTACTACTCCGCTATCTAAAACTGTTGAATTAGAATTTTCCCCAAGAGCTAAAAAAGCAATAGAAAACTCCTTTGATGAAGCCAGATCTATGAACCATAACTATATCGGCCCTGAGCATATTTTATTAGGAGTTTTAAGTGAAACAGGTGGTGTAGGTTATAGAATATTACAAAAATTGGGAATCAATATTAATTCTTTAAAAGAAGAAATAATAAGAATCATGGGCTTTGATTTTGTTAAAAGACAAAAAGAACATGAAGTAAAAACCCCTACCTTAGATATGTACGGAAGGGATTTAACTAAATTAGCTAGAGAAGGAAAATTAGATCCAGTTATAGGTAGAACTAAAGAAATTCAAAGAGTTATTCAGATATTGTCTAGAAGAACTAAAAATAATCCGGTATTAATTGGGGAGCCTGGGGTAGGGAAAACTGCTATCGTAGAAGGGTTAGCTCAAAAAATTGTTAAAAATGAAGTACCTGATCTGTTAAGAGGTAAAAGAGTGGTTGCAATGGATTTACCCGGTTTAGTAGCAGGTACTAAATATAGGGGAGAATTTGAGGAAAGAATGAAACGAGTTATGGAAGAAATAAAAGAAGCAGCAGGAAGTATAATATTATTTATAGATGAGCTCCATACAATAATAGGAGCAGGAGCAGCTGAAGGAGCTATTGATGCTTCTAATATACTTAAACCTGCATTAGCAAGAGGTGAAATACAAACTATTGGTGCTACTACTATTAATGAATATAGAAAATATGTAGAAAAGGATGCTGCTTTAGAAAGAAGATTCCAAGCCGTTTTAGTTGAGGAACCCTCTATTGAAGATACTATTGAAATACTTAAAGGTTTAAGAGATAGATATGAAGCTCATCATAAAGTCAAAATATCAGATGAGGCAATAGAAGCTGCTGCTAAGTTATCTTATAGATACATTAGTGATAGGTATCTACCAGATAAAGCTATAGATTTAATAGATGAGGCAGCTGCTAAATTAAGATTAAAGCTTTATCAACCACCAGCTGAATTAATTGAAATAGAAAATAGGTTAAAAGAAATTCAACGTGAAAAAGAATATTATTCTCATTCTGAAGATTTTGAACAAGCTAGGAAACTAAAAAAAGAAGAGGAAAAACTGAGAGCTCAAAAAGAAGAAATAGAATTAAATTGGAGAATGAAGATAGCTAATCCTGAGAATGAGGAAACTGTTGTTAAAGAAGAAGATATAGCTGAGATTGTTTCCTCATGGACAGGGATACCTGTAACTAGGTTAACTCAAAGTGAAAGTGAAAAATTAATCAAAATGGAAGAATATTTAAGAGAAAGGGTTGTTGGACAAGATGAAGTATTAAAAAGGATATCTAAAAGTGTTAGGAGAGCACGCGCTGGAATTAAAGATCCAAAGAGACCAGTTGGGGTATTTATGTTTTTAGGACCAACTGGGGTTGGAAAAACAGAGACTGCTAGAGCTTTAGCTGAATTCTTATTTGGAACAGAAGATGCTCTAATAAGGATAGATATGTCTGAATATATGGAAAAATTTGCAGTAACTAGATTAATTGGTGCTCCTCCTGGATATGTCGGTTATGAAGAAGGAGGGCAACTAACAGAAAAAGTTAGAAGAAGACCGTTTAGTGTCGTTTTATTTGACGAAATAGAAAAAGCACATCCAGATGTGTTTAATATTTTATTACAATTATTTGAAGATGGTAGATTAACTGATAGTCAAGGTAGGACTGTTGATTTTAAAAATACTATTATTATAATGACTTCCAACGTAGGTACTCATGAAACTATTGCTACTAGGGAGTTAGGATTAAGAGCTGAGAAGAAAGAAGAAGATCCTGAAAAAATTTATCAAAAAATGAAAAATAGAGTAATGGAAGAAGTTAAAAAATTATTTAGACCCGAATTACTTAATAGAATAGATGATATCTTAGTATTTAGGATGCTTTCTTTTGAAGATTTGAAAAATATTGTTGATATTTTATTGAAACCTTTATTAAAAGAATTAGAAAGTAGGAATATAAAACTAGAAATAGATGATAAAGTTAAAGAATTAATAGTAAAACACGGCTATAATCCTTCTTATGGAGCACGACCTTTAAGGAGAAGTATAATATCGTTAATTGAAGAACCTTTAGCTGAAGAAATGATAAAAGCTAATGTATTTGATCATGCTTATATCTATGCTTTCGTTAAAGATGATAAAATAGTGTTCCAAATAAATAAAAAAGAACCTGTTAAAGTTAATGTTATTGAAGAAAAAAATAACGGACAATAAATATACTTTAAAATAAATACAACATATGTTTGTTCCATTTTTTTTAAGATTTTTCCCTTTAAAAATTAATAACTTATGGATTTATAAAGTATATGAGAGATTTGATGAAAAAGAATATTCTATTGTTAAAGTTATTGTAGAAGAAAAGATACCGTTTGATGACAAAATAATTTATATTTTTGGTTATTATTTAGATAATGAGGAATTAAAAAAGGAATCTTATATTATTAATAATGATGGTTTGTTTTTATATGCTAGGAAGCTTGAAGATAATCTTATAGTTTATGATCCGTTAGTTAGTTTTTTGCCGATTAATTTTGATAGTTTGAGTTGGTGGAGTTGGGAAGGTAAGGCTGGGATAATCCCTTCTAAGATAAGATTTGAAAATAAAGGATTTGTTGAAGAAGGGGTTTTTAAAATCTCTTATGTTGAAGAAAATAAATTGGGGAAATCTAATTATAATTTGTATTTAAAAAAAGAAGTGGGGATTGTAAAAGAAGAGTCCGATACCCCTTATTTTAGTTATATCTCTGAATTAATGGATCATAATATAGATTTTGATGATTTTAGTATGTTTTCTTTTACTGATTTCTCTAAATCTAAACAAGATATTTATGAAGAAGAATTAGAACATGAAGAAGATTTTCAAGATTTTGAAGGATTTAAAGATTATGAAGAATATGAAGAATATCAAGAGTATGAGAATTTAGAAGATAATACTGTTGATAGTTTTGAAGATAACTATTACAGTACAGATTTTGATGATGAAACTCTTTATATTGATGAAGATTATGAAGAATATTATAAAGATGATTACAAAAATGATTCTAAATGAAATATAATTATGAATAAAAGATTTAATGGTAGGGATAATTTAGAGTTAAGAAAAATAGAGTTTTTCCCTAATTATTTAATTAATCCGTATAGTTCGGTTTTAGGAAAAGCAGGAAATACTATTGTTTTAGTTAGTGTTAATTTATTAAATAATCTACCGGATTTTTGTAGAAATTATAATCATGGTTGGATTACTGCTGAATATAGAATGCTTCCTAGTTCAACTATCGGTAGGAATAATAATATAATTAATTCTAGGGCATTAGAAATAAAAAGGTTTATTGGTAGATCGTTAAGGAGTGCTGTTGATTTATATAAAATGTCGGATTTATCTTTAATAGTTGATGTAGATGTTTTACAAGCAGATGGGGGAACGAGAATTTTAGCTGTTAATACAGCTTTCTTAGCTTTAAATATCGCTTTTAATAAATTAATCTCTGAAGGAATAATTAAAGAAAATCCTATTAAAGAATTAATCGCAGCAATGAGCTTTGTTGTATTTAATAATGAGATTTTTATTGATCCTGATTATCTTGAAGATAGCTCTGCTGATTGTGATATAAACATAGTTGTAAATCATAAAAACCAAATTAATGAATTACAATTTACTGCTGAAAAGAATTCTATTTCTAAGGAAATTCTTAATCAAATTATTGATTTTTCTTTTATTAAAGCTCAAGATATTTTTAATATATTTAAAAACTATTTCCAAAAATTAAATATTAATATTAATTTTTTAAATAGGATTTAATAAATTAATATTTAAAATAAATTAATATTTATTAGATGAAGACTATAAAGCAAATCAAAAATTATTTTGAAAGTCAAATTATTTTTGAAAATTTAATTGATTTTGGGGATTTTGATAATATTAATATAGATTTATTTTTTTCTAATACTCAAAACATTAATTATTTAAAAAGTTATTTAAATGAAAATAATTTAAATAAGGGATTAGTATTTAATGGATATATTAAGAATCCGCTTTTGTTTTATAAAAATGAAATCCTTAATTTTAAACCCGTTATTATTATTATTGATAATATTGTTTATTCTGAAATTAATAAAAACCAAATTTATTTTACAGATTTAATTAATGAGTTTAATAAGAATAATATAAAATTGATAGCTATTAATAATTTAGAACTTGATAAGTTTTTTAAATTTTTTTACGATTTAAATATTAATGATTTAAATATATATGGAATTACAGGTACTAATGGGAAAACTTCTATAACTACTATATTATATCATATCTCTAATAGTTTATCTAATTATGATAATGTTTTTAGTTCTTCTTTAATTGGTACTATTAAATACTGTGTAAGAGATAAAGTGGTATCTAAATATGATGTAAATAATTCTTTGCTAACTACTCCTGATACTTCTTTAATTTATTATTTAATTTATTTATCAAAGATTAATAAAGTTAGGAATATATTTATGGAGGTTTCTTCTCATTCTTTAGATCAACAAAGACCCAAGGGGTTATATTTTAAAATTGCCTCTTTTATTAACTTAACTATTGATCACTTGGATTATCATAAAACTATGGAAAATTATTTTAATGCAAAAAGAAGGCTATTTTTTGAATATCCTAATGATTTTACTGTTATTAATAGTTATTATAATGATTATGGGAAAATTTTATATAATCAATTAAAAGATATCAAAAAAAATAATATTTTTACTTATATTATTAAAGATTATACTTTTGAAATAAATGGGACTAATTTTGTATTAAACATATATAAGGATGATAAACTAATTGAAATAAATGGATTAAAAGATATTTATTTTTTCACAAATTTAATCGGTGTATTTAACATCCATAATTTAGCTATCTCTTTTATTAATTTTTACATAATGAATAAAGAAATTTTTGAAATTAATTATATTGATTTTTTTAAAGATTATATAAAGAATATTAATTTTTTAGAAGGTAGATTGGAATTAGTTAATAATGATCCAATAGTTTTTATAGATTATGCACATACTCCTGATGCTTTAGAAAATGTTATTAAAACTTTAATTGAATATAAAGAAAGTTTAAAGTTGGGGAATATTTATGTAGTTTTTGGGGCTGGCGGTAATAGAGATAAAACTAAAAGACCTATTATGGGGAGTATTGTTTCTTCTTTAGCTGATAAAATTATTATCACTTCTGATAATCCAAGAGATGAAGACCCCTTAGAAATTATTAATGATATTTTAAAAGGAATAAAAAATAAAAATAATGTAATAATAGAACCTGATAGAGAAAAAGCTATAATTAAGGCTTTAAATGATATGAAGTTAAATGATATTTTATTAATAGCTGGAAAGGGGCATGAAAATTATCAAATTATAGGAAATAAAAGAATCTTTTTTAGTGATAAAGAAATAGTTAAGTGTTATTTTAATAAGATTAAATTAAAAAAGGGATAAGTTTAAATAAAAAGTAATTCAAAAAAAGAATTAAAGATTTGAATTGTGTTTTAGTTATTGCTATCTTTTATTTTATATTTGTTTTTTAAAAGGATGGTTATGGGGTTCATTTTTAAACAGGATTTATTTTTAAGGAGGATTTGATAAGAAAATATAGAATTAAAAAAATAAGCCGAGGTAGCTCAGGAGGTAGAGCAGAGGACTGAAAATCCTTGTGTCCCCAGTTCGACTCTGGGCCTCGGCAACCCTCTAATCTATATCGATCATACTAATTAGTAAAATAAATAAAAATAATTTTATCAATTAAATTAGTGTTTTTATTTATAATTTTATTTGTATTTTTTATTAAATTTTTATAAACTAAAAAAATAAAAATAAATAAAAATAACTAATAGGGGGTTTAAGATGTATAAATTAATAAATACTCAAAATACTGATCCTAATTCAATTAAAAATGCTTTAATTAATGAAGGGTATGATGATATTTATACTTGGCAAGATTCTCCGGGAACTTTTTATGATTGGCATACTCATCCTAATTATGAAATTAGATGGGTTTATCAAGGGGAAGTTATTATCGGAATTAAAGATAATAATCAGCAAGTTATGGAATTAAATTTAAAACCAGGGGATAGATTAGAAATACCTCCTAATACATTACATTATGCTAAAACTAAAACAGGGGTTAAATATATCTGTGCTTCTAAGTAATTCTTTATAACCACTCTTATAAACTATTTGTTTTATAATGTTTTATAGTTTTAAACTTTACAATCTAAAAAAGGAATTTTTATTATTAGTTAAGAGTAATTTTTTTTTAGTTTTATTTTTTACTATTATTGTTTATACTTTTTTTTATTACTTTATTTTTAATATTAAGATAAAAATATATATAGAAGCTGATGAAAGAATAAAAAAAATGATATCTGCTTTTTTAGTTAATAAAGATAAAAATATCGTTCTAATAGATAATTTAAATATCAGTGATTTAATTTTAACTATAGATACTAAAAATGAAATATGGGAAGTTAATATAAAAGTGAATAATTTATATTCTACTAAGCTCATTCCTGTTATTAATTATATTCTTTTTAAAGTCTATTTTTCATTTTATAATAAAATAGAGCCAATAAATTTTTATATAGATTTACCTAAAACTTATATTAACATGGATAATTTTAAAATTGATACTATATTTTCTATGATTAAAAATTTTATAGTTTGGATATTATTTAGTTATCTATTTTTTGATATATATTCTGAAAAAAAGAATAAAACTATTTTAATTTATTTATATAATAACAATTTGTTAAATTTTATTTTTTCTAAAGTATTTTTATTATCTTTTATTTTTGTTTTTGTTTTGTTAGTTTTTAGTAATTTTATGGGACTATATTTTAGCATCTTTTTATTTTTATTAGTTATTTTGAATTTTATTTTACTTTGTTTTATTTTAGCTATTTTGGCTTTGATTATTCACAATAAATATTATCTAAATTTAATCAATATGTTCTTGGGAATAATTAGTATATTATTCTCTACTTTTAATCAAGAAAAATTAAGCTATTTTTTCATAGTGTTTTACAATAATTTTTCTGTTTTTAAATTAGATTATTTTTTATTAATTTTATATAATTTGTTATTAATTGTTTTTGTTATTTTTGTTTTTACTAAATTTAGGAATTTTATTTTATTAAAAATTTTGAAAGAAGTAGATTAATTATAAATGAATATAAAAATAAAATGAATGAAAGAAGGGGTTAAAAATATGAGTATAAAAGATATTAAGGATTTGCAAAATGATACGGATTTATCATTAAATCTGTTTAGTTTTCCTAAGGAAGATTTGATAGATATCGCAAAAACCTTAGGGATTAAAATTAATTCTAAATCTTCAAAGGAACAGATAATTCAAGAGATTTTAGAATATGAAGCTAATTTAATGGGATTTGAGAAAGTAGAAGGAGAACTAGATATATTAGAAAATTATGCTTTCTTAAGAATAAATTATTATGTACCTTCTTCTGATGATGTTTATGTTTCTTTAAATTTAGTTAAGAAATATAATCTAAGACAAGGGGATTATATTATAGGTTATGCTAGACCCCCTAAGGAAGGAGAAAAATATAAAAATTTACAAAGGATTTTTAAAATATCTAATCTTACTCCTGATGAAGCTATCAAAAGAATCCCATTTGAAAAACTAACTCCTATTTTTCCTAATCAAAAATTCAACCTTGAAATAAGTAATGATATTTCTTTAAGGTTAATAGATTTATTTACTCCGATAGGCAAGGGGCAGCGGGCTTTAATAGTTGCTCCTCCTAGAGCTGGGAAAACTACTCTACTTAAAAAAATAGCACAAGCTATTAATAAAAATCATCCGGAAGTTTTTGTTATAGCTTTATTAGTTGACGAAAGACCTGAAGAAGTTACTGATATATCGCGCTCTATAAACGCTGAGATTGTTAAATCCACTTTTGATGAAGTTCCTGAAAAGCATTTGAAAGTAACTGAGTTAGCTGTTGAGAAAGCTAAAACTATGGTAGAAAATGGGAAAGATGTTTTAATCATTATGGATAGTTTAACTAGATTAACTAGAGCTTGTAATTTAGTTTTACCTCCTACTGGAAGGACTTTGTCAGGTGGATTAGATACTTCTGCTATTTATAGACCTAAAAAATTCTTTGGAGCTGCTAGGAAAATAGAGAACGGAGGTTCTCTTACTATTATTGCTACTGTATTAGTTGAAACTGGTAGTAAAATGGATGAAGTAATATTTGAAGAATTTAAAGGAACTGGTAATATGGAATTACATTTATCTAAATTATTAAGTGAGAAACGAATTTTCCCCGCTATTGATATTAATAAATCTGGTACTAGGCATGAAGAACTTCTATTAGATAATGATACGCTTAACGTTGTTTGGACTTTAAGAAGATTAATTAGTAAATTAGATGTTGATGAAGCTACTCCTAAGATTATTGAATATCTCAAAAAAACTAAAAATAATAGAGATTTTATTGAGCTAATGAAAAAACAAATAGGTAATATATAAAAAAGATAATTGCTTAAATTAGCTATATTGAATTAATCATATAGATAAAAGCTGAATATGGCTAAGCTATAAATGATTGCTAACTAATTAAAAGTACAGAGATTTTTAAGAATAAAAGATATCCTAAAAACATTATATATTGTTTATATTATAAAAATAACTTCATATTTATTTTGACTCTCAAACTTTTTGAACTTAAATTTTTAGCTATTGAAAGTTTTAAAAGTGTATATTGTAAGCTATAAGGATATCTTTTGAGTTGATAAATAGATAATATAATAAGAGTTATCTTGGTAAAAAAAGAAAGAATTTTAAAACTAAATTATTGTAAAATAGTTGGATTTAGCATTTAAAGGATTGTGAAAATAAAAGCTGAAATAGTAAAATAGTAAAATATGTAAATCAAGCACCAAAAAAGTTAAACTGATAAATTTAAAAGTTATAGTGGGTTTGTTAATTTATAAATTTTAGCTATCAAAAAATTGACTCTAAGGAATGTTTTCTAATAATATGTCTTAGATAAATAAGAATTTATTTGAAAAAATTATAAAAATTATTGTAATTAAAATAAATTGAGGGATATGTAAAATATGTAAAAAAGGAGGTCATATAATAATGAATGAATCTTTAACAAAAAATGAAAAGCAATTAGAAATGGAGGATTTTGAGTTTCCTAAATGGACTAAAGAAATTATTAGATTTATTAATGTTAAGCCCCAGATAATATTAGAAGGAAATATTTATGATGTTTATCCTATTGAAATTAATATACCTATTAATCAACAAAGTACTAATCCAACTAATACCCAAGTTTTAAATCCAAATATAAACCAAGATATTAATAAAAATATAAATCAAGAAGTTAATCAAAATAATGATAACTTTAAAAGTGATGCTTCTAAAGTGATAACAACGATGAAATTAGTTGATTATTTAGCTACCATTTTAAATGATAAAGAAGGATATGAACTGGTTGTATTATTTGAACCTATTTTTGGATTTAAAAGAATAAAAGGGAGTGAAGAGGTATTTAAAAAATTTATAAAAGATGCTCCTGATAAAGAAGGGTTTGTTAAAGCAGTATTATTTAGAGCTTATGAAGCTATTGAAAATATGGTTAATTCTAAGGAACATTATGTTAGTGTTATCGTTAATTTTGCTTCTAGATTACCTGAAGTTTCTCAAAATGATATAAATGAATTTTTATATAAAATGTTTAGATTATCTTTTTTAAGTAATCCTAAGATTATTGGGAATGTTAGTAATCCTAAGTATAACCCGGTTTTTATTTTAATTGATAAGGAAACTGATTTACCTGCTTGGTATACTTTAGATAATCCTAAAGTAAAGATAATAACTGTTCCTAAACCTGATAATGTTTCTAGAAAAGTTGTTATAAAATCATTAATTAAGAGACTAGATAATTATAATGAATTAGTTAATGATGAAAAAAAATACAAAGAAATTTTGGATTTATTTATAGATCAAACCTATAAAATGTATAATAATGAAATAATTTCAATAGTTTCGTTGGCTAAAAAAGAAGGGATAGATGTATATAATATAAATGAAGCGATAAGGAGATATAAGGTAGGAGTAATAGATAATCCTTGGGCTAAATTAAGTATAGATAATATTATTAATGCTGAAGAGATTTTAAAAAAGAGAGTAAAAGGGCAAGATAAGGCTATTAAAAGAGCTGTTGAAATTCTAAGAAGATCTTTTTATAATTTATCTGGTTCCCAGTTTGGAGTTAGTACTTCTAGGCCTAAGGGAGTAATGTTTTTTGCTGGACCTACTGGAGTAGGAAAAACCGAATTGGCTAAAGCTTTAACTGAATTAATTTTTGGAAGTGAAAGTAATTATATTAGATTTGATATGTCTGAGTATTCAAAAGAGCATACTGATCAAAGGTTAATAGGTGCTCCTCCAGGTTATGTTGGCTATGATGCAGGGGGACAATTAACTAATGCTATTAAACAAAACCCTTTTTCTATTGTTTTATTTGATGAAATAGAAAAAGCTCATCCTAGGATTTTAGATATATTTCTACAAATCTTAGATGAAGGAAGATTAACTTCAGGAAGAGGAGAAACTGTTTATTTTACTGAATGTATTATTATTTTTACCTCTAATTTAGGGATTTATGATATAGATAATTTAGGTAATAAAATTGTTAGAGTTGATCCATCTATGGAGTACGATCTAGTAGAAAAACAAGTTAAAGATTTTATAGTTGATTATTTTAAATTTAGACTGAATAGACCTGAAATTCTTAACAGAATAGGAGAAAATATTATTGTTTTTGATTTTATTAGACCTTATGCTGCTAATCTTATTTTTGATAAAATGATTAATAATATTATCTATAGATTAAAAGATAATAACAAAATAGAATTAATTTTAGAAGATCAGATTTATAATATATTAAAGGATTATTGTGTTAAGGATTTAAGTATGGGGGGTAGGGGAATAGGTAATAAATTAGAGATAGCTTTTGTTAATCCCTTATCTACCTTATTATTTAAACTTCAACCTAAGGAAGGAGATAGTGTTGTTATTAATGATATAAAAGAAACTTACTTAGGATGGGAATTAAATGGTTATATAAAATAATTATAATAAAAAATTACAATGAAAAAAAGGGGATAGATTTGAGTAGTTTAGATTATATTGTAGTTATTTTATATTTTCTAATTATAAGTGTTATTGCGTATTTTTCTTCGAAAAAAGCTAATAGTGTTAAAAATTATTTTTTAGCTGGTAGGGATGTTGGGTTTTTGCTGTTGGTGCTAGTTTATTTGCATCTAATATAGGTAGTGAGCATTTGGTAGGACTAGCTGGTAGTGGTGCATTTTCCGGTTTAGCGGTAGCTCATTTTGAGTTATTAGCTGTTTTTATTCTTATAATCTTGGGTTATATTTTTGCTCCTTTCTATTTTAAAGCAAATGTTTATACTATGCCAGAGTATCTGGAAATAAGATATTCTAAAGCTTCTAGAATATATTTATCCAGCGTTAGTATAATTGGATATGTATTAACTAAGATTAGTGTTACTTTATTTGCAGGTGGAATAATTTTAAATGCAGTTTTAGGAGTAGATCCATTAGTAGGGTCTTTATTATTAATTTTATTTACGGGGATTTATACCATTTTAGGGGGGCTAAATTCTGTTATTTATACGGAAGTTATACAAACTGTATTAATGATCTTAGGTTCATTTTTAGTTTTACTATTTGGTTTAAATGCTGTTGGAGGTTATCATGAATTAGTTAGTAAGTTACCTCATGATTATTTTTCTATGTGGAAGGGGATTGATCATCCAGAGTTCCCTTTTACGGGGATATTATTAGGGGCCCCAATTTTGGGGATATGGTATTGGTGTACTGATCAGTATATAGTTCAAAGGGTTTTGGCTGCTAAAGATATTGAGCAAGCAAGAGGTGGCACTATTTTTGCTGCTTTTTTGAAAATATTACCTTTATTTATTTTTGTATTTCCTGGATTGATTGCTTATGCATTGTATCCTGAAATTGTATCCTGAAATAGTTAAACAACAGCCTGATAAAGCTTTACCCTTGCTTATTGTTAATATTCTTCCTATAGGTGTTAAGGGTTTAGTTGTTGCGGGGTTTTTAGCAGCTCTTATGAGCTCTTTAGCCTCTACCTTTAATTCTTGCTCAACTTTATTAACCTTAGATATCTATAAACTTTTTAAAAAAGATGCTAATGAAAAAGAACTATTAATATTTGGTAAAGTCACTACTGTTTTGTTAGTTTTTTTAGGTATTTTGTGGATTCCTATGATGAAATATATTTCTTCTAAGATGTATGTATATTTACAAAGTGTACAAGCATATATAGCTCCTCCAATTGCTGCTGTATTTATTATGGGATTAATTTATAAAAAAGCTACTCCTACTGCTTCTATTTTTACCCTTATTTCTGGCTTTATTTTAGGAATGCTTAGATTAATACTTGAAATTAATAAAGAACATATTAATATCCATTTTATTAAAATTTTTGCTACTATTAATTTCCTACATTTTGCTTTTCTTTTATTTTGTTTTTCTTGTATGTTAATAATTATTATAAGTTTATTAACTTATAGAAAAGAAAATGAGAATCCATACGTTAAGGAATTAACTATTGATAAAGAAACTATTATTAATGAAATACTTAAATCTAATATTTATCATTAAAATTTTTGCTTTTATTGCTATGTTTATTGTATTTGCTATATGGTATATTTATAGGTAATTTTAAGCTTATATATAGTTTTTATAAAGGGGTTTTATTTTTTATATAGAAAGTAAAAAAAGAGAGAGTTTAAATAAATTTAAGCTAAATATTTATGGAGTTTCAAGAGGTAGATTTACCTGCTGTAGGCAAAAAATATATTATTAATTTAGATAATTTAGATATAGTTGTTATTTATCATAATACTGGTAAAAGGGAGTTATATTTTGTTAAGGATGATGAAGTTTTATATAACATAGAATTTTCTGAAAATATTGCGAAAAATTTGGGAATGATTTTAACAGGAGCTTTCTATCAAACTTTATCTCCTGATAAAGTTGATTTCATCATCAATCAAGTTGTTATGGAATGGATAAAAATAAAACATTATCCTAAATTACATAATAAAACTATAGCTGAATTGGATATAAGAAAAAATACGGGATGTACTATTATTGCTGTTATTAGAGATGGCCAATTCTTTATTAATCCTGACCCTTATCAATTTAAATTTGATCCTAAAGATACTATTATCGTTGTTTCTAATAGGGAACAATTAGAAAAATTTTTTAAATATATAAGTTAGCTTATGAGTTTAGAATTTGAAAGAGTTAAAAAAAATCAAAAAAAAGAAGAATATAAATATAAAGCTCTAGAACCTAAAGAAGTATTTTGTAAAATATTAAATAAAAAAATAACTATTGTTATTGAACACATTGATTATAAAGGAACTTATACTAAGTCTGATATAGGGGAAATATTTTGCGGTAATATGTTAGAATGTTATTATGAAAATATAAAATGTAAATATAGTGGTATAAGTAAGTTTTATCCTGATCCTTTGGAAAAGAATTTTAATGATGAGTTTTATGAAAATTACGTTGGACCAGAAGAATTTAAAAGAATACTTAAATTGAGAGAAAAATATACCAAAGATACTACTAATATAAATAAGGATAATACAGATGGTAGTAATATAGATAGTAATGAAGTTTATGATAATGATATAGATAATAATTATGAGTAAAATTAAAGATATTTCTGTTGTTGTTCCTGCTTATAATGAAGAAAAATATATCCTTAATTCTTTAAGATCATTAATAAATCAAAATTTAGTTAATACTATTAGTTATGAAATTATAGTAGTGGATAATGCTAGTACTGATAATACTTACAAAATTGTTAAAGATTTTATAGATAAGTATAAAAAGAGTAATGATAATATTACATTTGAATTAATAAAGGAAGATAGGAAAGGGGTAGCATTTGCTAGGCAAACAGGTTTTAGTGCAGCTAATTCTAAAGTTATTGCTACTTTGGATGCAGATTGTATAGCATCTCCTTTATGGATAAGAACTATTTTTAATATATTTAATTATGATTATGATTACCTTTATAACCCGTTTTTTAAGAATTTGCCTTCTAAGATAATGGATAATTTAAAGGCTACTATTAATAAAGAAATAGTTGCTGCTACAGGCATGATTAAATTCTATGACGCAGATACCCCTGAATTAAAATTCATTAACAATTTAATTCCATTATTTTTAAATATTGGAAATTTTTTTTATTTGTTCCCTTCTTTACATGGTTCCAATTTAGCTGTTCTTAAAAAGGCTTTTCTTCAAGTTAATGGTTTTAATTTAAATCTAAAAACAGGTGAAGACCTTGATTTAGGTTTAAAATTAGAAAAAATCGGAAGAATTGTTTATTTACCTGCTATAGTTTATGCTTCTTCCAGAAGATTTAAAAAAAATATTATTAAAGCTATTTTAATATATACTGTCGCTAATTTTTTATTCCATAGAATTACCGGTAAACCATTAATTAATGAATTAGATACCCCTAGAGGTGAAAAAGAAAATATCCTTCAAAAACTTAACTTAGAAAACCTTAATTCTTTAATTAAAGAAAACTTCTTTAAAGATATTAATTTAATTGAAAACAATTTATTTGAAAATTTTTTTAATAATTTATTTTTTATTAATAAAAATAATAATGGTAAAATAAAATTTAATATAAGAGAAAAGGTAGAAGAATTTTTTGAAAAACTAAAAATAAAAAAATAATTAAAGATTTATTTAAGGGGGTAGATTATATGGATTTAAAAAAACTAAAGGGCACAGACTTTAATTATGTTGATATAACTTCAGTTAAAAATATTGAAAAATTCCCATTTTCTATTAGGATTTTATTAGAAAATATATTAAGGAATTATGATGGATTTAAAGTTAATGATGAACATGTTAATTTAATTTTAAATTATGATCCAAAGAATGTAATTGATAAGGAGATACCGTTTGTAGTAAATAGGATATTGATGCAGGATTTTACAGGAGTACCTGCTATTGTAGATTTAGCATCTTTTAGAAAAGCTTTTGGTAATTATGCTAATCCTAAATTAGTTAATCCGTTAATTCCTATTGATTTAGTTATAGATCATTCTGTTGTGGTTGAATATTTTGGAACTTATTATTCATTTTATAAAAACGTGGAATTAGAGTATGAACAAAATAAAGAGAGATATTCATTTTTAAAATGGGCTCAAAAATATTTTAATAATTTTAGATTAGTACCTCCAGGTACAGGTATTTGTCATCAAGTTAATTTAGAGTACTTATCAAAAGTAGTATATACTAAAGATAATTTAGCTTTCCCTGATACGGTTTTAGGTACTGATTCTCATACCCCTATGGTTAATGGAATTGGAGTAGTAGGGTGGGGTGTAGGAGGTATAGAAGCTGAGGCAGTTATGCTTGGACAACCCCTATATATGACTTTGCCAGAAGTTATTGGGGTTAAATTAATTAATGAGTTACCATATAATGCTACTGCTACTGATTTAGTTTTAGTTATTACCGAAAGATTAAGGAAATATGGGGTAGTTGGTAAATTTGTTGAAGTTTTTGGACCTGCTTTAGATAATCTTACTGTACCTGATAGAGCTACTATTTCTAATATGTCTCCTGAGTTTGGATCTACTATAACTTATTTCCCTATCGATAATCAAACATTAAATTATTTGAAATTAACTAATAGACCAAAAGAGTTGATTAACTTAGTTGAAAGGTATGCTAAAGAGAATTTATTATTTAGAGAAAATGAAGAAAAAATTATTTATAAAGATGTAATAGAAATAGATTTATCTAAAGTAGAGGTTAGTTTAGCTGGACCTAAAAGACCACAGGATAGAATTAATCTCAAGGAAATAAAATCAAAATTCATAGATCTATTATCTCCTTATAAATCTAATTTTATTCAAAGTGATTCATCTGTTTTAGTAAAGGAAAAAATAATAAATAAAGTTAGTATAAAAGAGGATTTAGAGAGTTATGAATTGAGTGATGGTAGTGTAGTTATAGCTGCTATAACTAGTTGTACTAATACTTCTAATCCTTATGTTATGTTAGGTGCAGGGATTTTAGCTAGAAATGCTGTTAAAAGGGGATTAGCTTCTAAAAGATGGGTTAAAACTACTTTAGCTCCAGGATCTAAAGTTGTAACCTCTTATTTAGAAAAGGCGGGGTTATTACCGTACTTAGAAGCTTTGAAATTTTTCGTTAGTGGTTATGGATGTACTACTTGTATAGGTAATTCTGGAACATTACCTAAGGTTATTTTAGAAGCTATTAATAATAATAATTTAGTAGTTGCAGCAGTTTTGTCTGGTAATAGAAATTTTGAAGCAAGAATTAATCCTAATGTTAAGATGAATTTTTTAGCTTCTCCTATTTTAGTAGTTGCTTATGCTTTAGCTGGAAGAATTGATATTGATTTTGAAAATGAACCATTAGGATATGACCCTAACGGAGAACCTATTTATCTTAAAGATATTTATCCTACTAGAGAAGAAATAATGGAATTAATTCATAAAGTTGTAGATCCTGGAGATTTTGAAAAAGTATATTCAGAAATATTTGAAGGTGACGAATATTGGAAAAATTTACAGTTCCCTGATAAAGAGGTTTTTGAATTTGATGATAACTCTACTTATATAAAGGAAGCTCCATTTTTTAGTGAAGAATTCCTTAATTTTGAAATAAAGGATATAAAAGAAGCTAGAGTATTATTATTACTAGGTGATAGTGTAACTACTGATCATATCTCTCCAGCAGGAAGTATTAAGCCAGATTCTCCCGCTGGAAAATATTTAATATCTAAAGGTGTAAGTATTAAAGATTTTAATTCTTACGGTAGTAGAAGAGGGAATCATGAAGTTATGATTAGGGGAACATTTGCTAATGTTAGATTAAAAAATTTATTAGTAAATATTGAAGGAGGTTATACTTTATTTATTGATGATGAAACTCAAGAAGAGCAAATAATGACGGTATATGAAGCTGCAATGAAATATAAAGAAAAAAATAAAGATTTAATTATAATAGCAGGTAAAGAATATGGTAGTGGATCTTCGAGAGATTGGGCTGCTAAAGGTACTAGATTACTAGGGATTAAAGCTGTTATTGCTCAAAGCTTTGAAAGAATCCATAGAAGCAACCTGGTTGGAATGGGAGTACTACCCCTACAATTCTTAGAAAATCAAGATTATAAAAATCTTAATTTAACAGGGAAAGAATTATATACTATATTATTACCTAAAGATCTTAAACCTAAACAATTAATTGAAGTATTGGTTTATAATTCTGATAAAACTTTAAAAACTAAATTTAATGTTATTTTAAGATTAGATTCTCAAGTTGAAATAGAATATTATAAAAATGGTGGAATTTTACAATATGTCTTTAAAGAATATCTTAGAAAATATGCTAATAAATAAATATAATAATAAAGAATAAAATTTGGAGGAGATATAATGAAATATGAATTAACAAGTATGGAAAAAAATATAATTATTTGCCGTTTAGATAAAGAAGATGAGATTATTTCTTCTTTAAAGGAAATAGTTAAAAAACAGAGTATATATGGTGGATTCTTTTATGGAATAGGTGCTGTTAAAGATATTGTTTTATCTTATTATGATTTAAATTCTAAGCAGTACATTGATAAGGAATTTAATGGAGAATATGAAATAGTTAGTTTATTAGGTAATATAAGTTATGTTTATGCTTCTGATGAGGTAATAATTCATGCTCATATGGCTATAAGTGATAGTAATTGTGTGGTTTATGGTGGACATCTTAAGAAAGCTGTTGTAAGTGTAACCTGTGAATTAGCTATTATTACTGTTAATGATAAATTAGAAAGGGTTTTTAATCAAGATATTGGGCTTTATTTACTAAAACCTTAGGATAAGTTTGATATTTAATTAATGTAAAAGATTTATTTAAGTTTGTTTTATTTATTTTTAAGTATTATAATTTTTTATAATAATTTTTTTTATAATGGATGCAATAGGGATGCTGATAAACATTCCTATTATACCTGCTAATTTATAGCCTATTAGTAATGAAAGTAGCACTGTTATTACTGATATATCTAATATTTTTCCAACAAAGTTTGGATATATTAGTTTTGCTAATAATTGATAAATTATTGTTATGTATATTATAAAAATGATTATTTTTTCTAATCCTAGGGGGATGATGAAAATAGTAGATAAAAAGAATCCAATAAAGGCTCCTATAAATGGAATTAATTCAAAGATTCCTGCTATTAGTGCTATTATAAATCCGTTTTTTACTTTTAATAAAGATAGTATAATGAAAATAAAGAAAAATATATATGTTGCTGCAAAAAGTTGTCCTATTATGAATTTGCTTATAGTATGTTCTATTATATTTATTATTTCTTTTAATTTTTCTACTTGTTCTTGGTTTTTGGTAAATAATTTTAAATAAAAATCTAATATTTTATTATAATCTTTAACAAAATAGAAAGTAAGGATACCTACTAAAATGATTTTTCCTATAATCGTTGTGCTATTTACTACAAAATTTAATAGTAGATTAGCTAAATTAGGGATGTAATTATTTATTTCATTTATTATGTTTTTATATATTTCATCTAAATTAATATTCTCTAATCCTAAGTTAATTTTTAAAAATACAAAGTAATTATTTATTAAAATTAGAATACTTTTTATAAAATCAGTTATATTTGAAGCTATATCTCTTAAAGAAGAATATATAGTTGGAGTTAGTATTAAAATAATAATTGTAATTAGAAAAATAAAGAACGATATTAAAATAAATATTATAAAATCATTACTAAAGTTAAGTATTTTTCTTATAAATGGGTATTTTTTTTTAAAATTTTCTATTGATTCTATGATTGATTTTATAATAAAAGAAAAAAATATAACAAAGATTACTAACGTAATAATATCTTGAAAAAATAAAAAGAATCGATATATAATTAGAATTAAAATTGAAATTAAAATTATATTAATAATTTTATTTGTATTTATGTTTGTTATCATCTTATATTTAAGAGATATTTTAGTTATTAATGATTTTTTAAACTATTAGTGTTAGTTATAATGCTATCTTTGATATATGAGTTATATATGGTGTTATTAGGCCAAATGATTGAGTTAGAGATATATCCTGAGATTTTGGAGTTATCTCCTATTATAGCGAATCCTTCTATTATTGTATTAGAGTTTATTTCGACATTTTCTCCTAATACTAATATACTATTTATTGCTTTTATTATTCTAGAGTTTATATATGGATGCTTTAGTTCTATTAATTTTTTATTAGCTTCAAAATAAGATTTTATATTACCTATATCTATCCAATATGAGTATTTTAAATGAAATGGTTTATCTGTTATATCTATTCCTTGAAATTTAGCTTTATCATTTATTAAATTAAAAAATACTTGGGTTCCGAAGTCATAGAATTCTTCGCTTAAGATATAATCAAATATTTTACTACTAAATATATATACGCCTGTGTTAGCTAAATAAGATATTGGATTTTCTTTTGGTTTCTCTTGAAAGTTGATTATATTATTATTATCGTCAATTATAGCTACTCCAAATTGTGAAGGATCATTTATTTTGTACAATGCAATTGTTGCTACATTTTCATTTTTTATATGTGTTTCTATTAAGTAATTTAAATCAAAATCAAAGATATCATCACAACCTATTACTATGAAGTTATCATTTTGGAAGAAATTTTGTAATTTTTTAACTGGTCCTGCAGTACCCGATAAACTCTTCTCTTTTAATATATATAAACTACAATCTTTAAATTCTTTTTTAAATCTGGTTTCTACGTATTCTTCCATTAATTCTGATTTATAACTAATATTAATTGCGAATTCTCTTATCCCAAAATCATACAGGAACTTTATAATATATTCTATAGATGGGCGATTAACTACATAAACTAATGGTTTTGGAAGTATATATGTTAATGGTCTTAATCGTGTTCCTTCTCCACCTGCTAATATCATTGCTTTTTTTATTCTATTATTTAGTATTCCCATATTCAAAACCATCTCCGTTTTATTTTTATTTTTCATTTACTATATTATTATGTTTTGTTTTAATTTTAGTTCTTTTAATATATTTTTTATTTTTTTTAATTCCTCCTGTTCATTGTTATCTATGATATTTTTAGCTTTATCAAAGAGATCTATATAATTTAGGATATCTTTTTCTGTTTCTAAATAATTTACGTTAAAATAAGATAGTATTTTGAAGATTATTGCTAATCTTTTATGTGCTATATTTTTAATTTTTGCTAAAACAGAATAATTAGGATTACAACCATATATTAAACTTAATAAATACCTTTTTAAAAAATTTACTTCATTTAATTTATCGGGATTATTGTAGTATTTAATAATTCTATTTAATGTCCAGGATAGGTAGTTAGCTTCAAGATATAGGTTAGAATATTCTCCTATAGGCTTAATAAATGATGTATCTGAAGTTATAATAGAAGATATCCAAAATAGATACTCCCATACCCCGTTTTCTATTTTTTCTTTATTTCTTTCATCTAACTCAAATAATCCCATATATTCTGTTATTTTTAATATAATATTTTTTATTTTAAATTTAGGAAAATTGTAATATTTAAAAAAATTTTTTTCAAGATTTTCTAATTTAGAGTACATTTCGTTAAATGAATTAAAAGATTTATTATGTAATAATAATCTAATTGCCAATATTTTATTTATATCAAAGTATTTTATTTTTATATCATTGTTAGTGTAATAAATTGATAAAAATCCATTTAGATAATGTGGGGGAATATTAGTAAATAGTGATAAGTTTCCTTTAAATGTTAATTCGTTATTTTTATCTATAAATTCCCATTTTTTTAGTAAATCTGTTAAGTAATATGCTATTTCTTTTAAACTATTTTTAAGATATCTATAAAAGATTGATTTATAAATTAATCTTTCATCTTTAAAAATTTTAAATGAACTTAAAATTAACAGAAAAATATTATTATAAATAGAAGAATTATCGAGATATTTCTTTATAAATAATTTTGAGTCAAAATTATCTATAAAATAGTCTATATTTTTTCTGATATTATAAGGTACTGACCAAGTAGTTCTAAAAGAAAATCCTTCTTCTTTTAAACCGAATCTACCTACTCTTCCTTCCTCTTGAATTATGTCTAAATTAGAAGGTAATAAACTTATATTAAAATTGTCATTATAATAAGCTTTAATATTAATAAAGGCGGTATCAGCGGGTAGGTTTACTCCTAACGCTAAAGTTTGAGTAGATATTAGTATTTTTAAGTCACTTTGCTCATCTCGAAATGCTTCTTCTATTTCTTTTCTTTCATCATAAGGGATATCTGCATTATGAAAAGCTATCCAAATATTTTTGTTTTCATTAACATTACTATTTTTTGATTTGTTCTCTAATTCAAAATTTATTGTTTTATTAAATATTTTTAAATTAAATAAAATAGATTTTTGTAAGAATTGCCAGCCTAATTTTTTTGACCAAGTAAATATTATTACTTTTTCCCCTAATATTGCTCTATTATATGCTTCTTTTAAAACGTATAAAATATACATATCGTTTGCTTTTGTTATTTTTAATTCTTTCATTTTATTTAAAAAACTTCTTTCTATATTATCCTTAGTTAAATGAATATGGTATTTATTCAATTTAACAGGTCTAAAATTGCTAATTATATTAAGATCGCTTTTTATATAGTCTTTTAAATCGTTAATTATTGGCAAAGTAGCTGATAATAATATTAATGGGATATTTTTTTCTAGTGATATAGCTAATATCTCAGGTATAAATTTCCCCATGTTATTTATAAAACTATGAACTTCATCTATTATTATTAAGTTCCTATTATCAATCCAATCTAGATTATTTCTTAATGCTATTGCTAAGCTATCAAATGTTGTTGTTATTAATATACAATCTTTATCTACTTTTTTAGTAAAATAATCCCCTGTTTTTATATCTACACGTTTTTTATTATCTTTAAAAATATTGTTAAAATATCTAGAAAATTCATTGAATTTTTCCTCAATTAAAGCTTTAGTAGGTGCAGTATATATAAATTTAAAATCTTTATTTTTTTGATAATTTTTGTAAAAAGTTATATATATTATTCCTGTTTTACCTGAAGATGTTGGAGTTGATACTATACAATTCCCTTGTTCATAATATTTAAAAAATATAGTTTGAATAGGATTTAGATATTCATATGGAATAAAATCTTTTAAGTCTTGTTCTATTTTTACACATTTATCTTTATTTATTTTATCTTCTATTTTATAGTAAATATTTAATTGTTCTTTTTCAATATTAAAGGAGGAATTTTCTAAAATATATATATCCATTTTTATTTCATATTTTTTTATGGTTTTAAAGTTTTATTATTTGAGCATTTGTTGATTTTATTACAGTACTTTTTATATATGTATTCATGTATGGATATACTATCGTATTATTTGATGAATCTATTGTTGTGTTAATATCTATTTCATTTGATATATTAGTTTTTATTGTAGTATTTCCTATTAAAAGTTTATAAGGAGTATCATTTACATAAAAATAAATAATTATGTTTTTTATATTTCTAGTAATTGATAAGTTTGATGAATTGGGATTACCATAATCTATTTCATATATGTACTTACTATTTTGAAATGTAACTGTTCCTAAATCCCCGAATGTAAGTTGTATTTGCTGTTTATTTGTATCAATTATTTTTTTTATTAATTCTTTTTCCAAAGGATTTAAAGAATTTTTAGAAATAAAATCTTTGAATTTAAAATTATTATTTTCATAAATCAGATAATTGCTTAAATCTACGTTTTTAGAAGTAGCGTAGATAGTAGTTGCTGTATCATATCCGTACAAATTAAAATCTATATAATATATTGAAGTTGTTGAATTACTAGTAAAGTATAATTGATAAAGCATATATAAATTAGATATAGTTCCATTTAATTTTATAGGATTATAAAATGTTTCTTTTGTGCTATAAATATTATTTAAATTTTCTTGATTATATATTATTTGAGCGTTATAATATTCTTGGATGGATTTTTTTATTAAGTACTCTAATATATCTTTCTTTTTTTGGGAATATACTTCTTTATAGTTTGTTCTTTCTGATTTAGCATATATAAGGTATCTTTTATTTATTAGGTAAAGTATAATTATAATAGTAAAAGTAAATAATAAAACAAAAAGAGCTAATAATAAAACACTTCCTTTTATACTATACTTAGCTATTTTTTTATTTAAATAACTTTTTATCCCCACCTTTATAATAATAAAAAAAAATATTAAAAAGAAATTAAAATTTTTTGAAAAAAATGTTAATAATAACAGTTAAAATTATAGACAAAATTATACTTATAAATATAGATGTAGCAATTGGAAAGTAAAAAGTAAAATTCTCATTTTTTATTATTATATCTCCTTTTGATAAAAATTTAAATAAATTAGGAAATAAAAACATTACTCTTGAAAATATAATTAATAAGATTCCTATAATTATAAGAATTATTCCTAAGTACTCTATAGTTTTCATTATTATAAGTAAAATAAGGAAGGGGACTTTTTTAATAATCCCCTTCTTATTTATTATGTATTTAATTTTATATTTTATTAAATATTTGTATCAATTAAGCATTTATGTTTTATTTAATTTGTCTAACATTTCATCCCAAGAAGTGTTTTTTGCAAATTGAGTATCTTTGTATTTATTTGATACGCTACCGTAAGTTGGTAACTCAATACTAACTCCATAAGCATTCTTATATTTATCATTACTAAATTCATTTATAATATATTTATCAATAGCATCCATAATTTCTTTTGCTTTATCTCTTAAATCTTGAGAAATTGTATTATCTTCATATATTAACTTAGCAAAGTGATATAAGTCTCTATATGATCCTACCGCAAAATTTTGTGTTTTTCTTATCTTTTCTTTTATTTTATTTATATCTTCCTTAGAGGAAGATAATTCATTTAAGAATGATTCTATTTTCTTAACGTCTAAGGTAGTTTGAGTTTTAGATAATAAATTATTAAGTTTGTTTTGTAGGTCATTTAATTGAGTTAGTAAAGTTTTATAATCTATGTTATTTAAATTGTTATTATTTTGATTTCCTAAAACATTAGATAAAGCATCTACTAAAGATTTGTATTTATCTAATTCTTCTATTATTTTTTGTAAATCATTGGTATTAAGGTTTTTATAATTGGATAGTTCAGTTAAACTATTTGAAGTTTCCTTTAATTTTTGGAAATAATCATATAGTTTGGCATCTTTCGTTTTGGGTATAACCAATTTAGCAAATTCATCTATTTTAGAAACTAATTCATTAACTTTATCTAAATCAACTGCTGAGATAGTTTCTATATCGTTGATATATTGTTTAGCAGATTCTACAATTATTTTAGCAAATTCCTCTGGATCAACATTTACTTTAAATAAAGCAGCTTGTTGTAGATTAGATATAGCATCTTTTATTGCTTTACTAAATACTATAGAGTAATTATACCCGCTTCCTCCTTCGGTTTCTTCAGATGCTACTAAGTATTTAACTGCATTTTTTAATTCATATCCTACCTCAGCCATTGCCATTAAACAAGCATCAAAAGCTAGTAAATCTATTCGTTTTCCTGTTTTTTGATATATTTCTTCTAACGCTTCCCTTATTTCTGGTAATGACATAAACTTATTATGAGTATCATCCTCAATAGCTCCTTCCCATCCATTACCATGGTCTCCTATTATTATAGCAATATGATCAGCAGGGAATCTTTTTATAACTTCTGCAATAGAAGTAGCCATAAATTTAGGATCTGCTGTATTAACTTGTCCTAAATTCTTTAATAACGGAGAATTTATTTTATTCATATCTGGATCTTTTTTTAGATAGAAAACTTTAGCTCCTTTAAAAGCTGCATTCCATTGCTTCCCTTGATCTGCGATTGTTACTATATGAGTGTTCTCATCGGAACCTACACTCTCTAATTCATTTATATCTTCATGTAAAAAAGAAGCTAAATTATTATCACCTGCACTATAAAGAATAACTAACCATTTTTTCTTTTGCCCTTCTTCTGGCACTTTTGTTTCATTTGTGTAATTATCTTCTATTTCTTGTTCAGGATTAGTAGGGTACTTGTCGTAAATATCTACCATAGAAAAATCAGGATATATTGGCTTTTCATTTTGGATATTTAATTTATTTATATTCATTACTTTTACCTCCTTTATTATTATCATTTTATTCTTAATTATAAAATATTAAAAATTTATAAAAATTAGATTGGTAAAATGTTAAAAAAAAGTTAAAATATGAGTAATAATGTAGGTAATAAATTTTATGATTAATCTTTTAGATTAACTAGAAAAGGATTAAAATTAGTATTATAATCGTAGTAATCTTCATTTTCTATTTGCTTTATTTTATTTATTATTTTAATGGTGATTGGAGACATAATTGTTTCTACTAAAACTTTATAGAAATATCCGGTTATTATGTAGTTTATCATTGCATTATTATCAATTATTTTATAGAAGGCAATTAGGCAAAATAGAGTAGTATCTGCAGATTGACCAAATATTGTTGATACTATAACCCTTAAAAATAAATATTTCCCTTTAAAAAATATTTTCATTTTTGCTAATACAATAGAATTAACAAATTCTCCAAAAAAATATCCAATTATTCCTGCTATTGCTATTCTGTAACTAAAATTAAATACTTTTTCAAAATTTTCTTGCCCTACTGATGAATTCCAAGAATTTTCTGGAGGTAATAATATCACTATATATAACAAAATATTATAAATTATTAAAAAAATAAATCCTAACCATATTATTTTTCTACTTTTTTTATATCCATAAACTTCAGTAAATATATCAGCAAATATGTAACTTAAGGGAAAAATCAATGCCCCACCATCAAAAACTAACTCCTTATTTATAATAGGCACATCTATTTTAAATACTTTTAATGTAACTATATTTGATATTATTAATACTGAAATAAAACTACTTAAAATTATATCGTATATTTTATATTGGTTTCTCATAATTATAAATATTAAAAAAATAAAATCTAATAATTTTAATAATAAAGGTAATCAAAAATAATAAAAAATGATTTTTTTGTAAAGTATTTTTTCTTATATTCATTTCTTAGAAAATTAGGATAATTTTTATATAAGCTATATGGTCTATTATTTATATCTGGTGCATAAAAATAAAAATAAGTGTTAAACCTTTGTAAATCATAAATTCTTCTATTTATATTTGACATTTGATAAGTAGTATATATATTACTTATACTAGGATTATATATAACATAATTACCTTTATAGAAGTTATTATTGTCTTTATATAATATTTCTTCTATTTTCCAGAAAGTTTCTTCAGGTAAATAAAGATAATTAAGTTTGTAATTATTAAAGTTTTTTTATAATAATAAACAATTACTTTTCTATAGTATTTTTTATTTAACAAAGTAGGGTATATATAAATTCTTGCAATTGGTTTTGTTTGGCCTTGATAGATCGTATATATTATATCAGACACTTTATTTTTATCAAAAGGGTTTGGAATATCTCTGGTGATATATAAAAATTGGGGATTAAAATAGTTTAAGTTTTTAACATTATATATAGCGCGTTCTATTTTGAGTGCTATTTCTTTTGTTTTTATATCTGAATCAGATAAATAAGTTGCTTTTTTACTTAATTTAGAAAATATTAGCATAATTTGAACTATTATAATCATTAGTAATGATATAATTGTTATACTAACGAATGTTTCTACTAATGTTAATCCCTTTTTTATCAATATTACTTTTTTGTTAATCATTATTTTTTGTTAGTTATTTTATTTTTATGCACCGTATTTTTGTAATCTTTTAGAATATGCTAACATTAATGATATATTATATTTTAATTCAAAAGTTCCTAATTCTCCTTTTAGGCATTCTATTTCATTAAAATCCGTATTTATATTTAAATTAGCATTTAGTACATCTTGGTTTTTAGAGTATATCATATATGGGGTACCTTGGAATGAATGAGATTTATAAATACAAGGGGTACTGTGGTCTCCTGTTATTACCATTGCATCTGGATCAAATTCTAAAAATAATCCTACTATTTTATCTGCTTCTTCTATTGAATTAACTTTTAATTCAAAGTTCCCATCTTCTCCCGCCATATCTGTATATTTGTAATGAAAGAAAATAAAATCATAATTATTTATATTTTCTTTTATAATTTCTTTAATGTTATTTAAATCTTTATAATCTTGGATTTTAATGATATCAAATCCAAAAAGTTTAGCAATCCCTAGGTACATGGGATATTTAGCTATTGCTAATGGCTTTAGTTTATATATTTCTTCAAAATGCGGAAGCGAGGGTACTCCTGTTATCCCTCTAAATAATATATAATTTGCTTTATCATTTTCTAGTAGTTTATATACTTCTTTATTTAACTCGTTTAATAAAATAGATAACGTATTATTTTTAGTAAAGTCTTTTACATATTTATTTTCTTTTTGAGGATCATTATCTCCTATATCTATATCCTCAAAATTGAAATTAATTGGAGTTATTACTATTCCTAATCTATGTTCTAAGCCTGATTTAATATCTATTTTTACATTATATTTTTCATTTAGTTTATTAATAATAGATTGTATGAGATTAACTAGTCTAATATTTTCTTGTGTAGGTAATCTACCTGCACGTCTGTCTAATACTAAGTAGTTATTGTTTTGTTGTTTTACTTTAGCCCAGTTACCTCTGATAGCTATAGAATTTTTTTGGATTTCCATATCCATTCCTAATACCTCTAGTATTCCACGTTTTATTTGATATAAGATAGGATCAAAACCGAATAATGCAGTATGTCCTGGGCCGCTTCCAGGTGTTATACCTCTAAATACTGGGATCCCTAACCCTAATGCACTTTTATTTAATATCTTCTTTATATTCTCTTTCTTTGCTACCATTAATGGAGTTTTATATGAATAACTCGGATTAGGGATATCTCCTAATCCATCCATTACAAATAATACTAACTTTGTTTCATTTTTTATAACTATATCTTTTAAGAAATTTTCAATTTGAAATATGTTTGTTTTTATATTTTCCATACCTTTTTCACCCCATTTTTTATAATTTTTAATTGTTTTTATAAATTATTTTTTCATAGTTTATTATTATTTTTTCAAATAAAGTGATTATTTTATTTATATTTTCTTGCTTTTCTAAGTTTATTTTAGAAGATTTTAATTTAATATAATATTCTCTTAAAGTTAAATTGTTTTCATAGGGTATAGAAGTTCTAAGATATTTAAAAAATGAATTAAAAACTTTTATTAATTCTTTTTTGCTCAATTTTTCTATATCTTCTAAATTATGTTTATTTGTAAAATTTATAACAAAATTTTTTAAGTTGATAAAATTAAGTAATGTAAAACTAATTTTTATTAAGTAGATTATAAAGCTTATAATAAATATGTTTATAAATATTTTAAATATGATTGAAATATTTTTCAGGTCTTGTTCATTAAAGCCGAAATTCTTAAATATGCTAAATGATTTTAAATTTTGTAAATAGTTTAAGGTTTTTTGATCTATATTAACTGGGGAAGGATCAAATGGCATCCAGCCGTAAGGGGTTAGAACTTCTACCCATGCGTGAGCATCATCTGCATATACGTTTATAAATCCTGTTAGGTAATCTTTGCTATCAGGAGCATAACCTATAACTAGTCTAGTAGGGATGCCAATTGTTCTTAACATAACTGCCATAGCACTTGCAAACTGCTCACAATACCCCTCTTTTTTTATAAACAAAAAATCATAAACTGCATCTTCTGCTTGTAGTTCCTTTATAAATAAATTATATTTATAATTTTGTTCTAAGTATTCTTTTATTTTATTAACTTTTTGGATAAAATAATTTTCGTTTTTAGTTAAGTTTATTGATAATTCTTTTATTTCTGTTGGTAAATTATCTGGAATTTGTAAATTTTTATATAGTTCTTTTTTATTTTTTTTATAAATGTAATCTAGAAAATTTTGGTAATCTTGGATAGTATAATTATTTAAATCATTATAATCTATTCTTGGAACTTTTGAAATAATTGTATAAGTCATACCTTTAACTAATGGATAATCACTAAAGAAATTATAATCCTTAGTTATTAAGTTTTCTGTTGGAATATATGCTTGATAAATTATTGGGATATGGTAGAGTATATCAGGCATATCTTCTTGAATAACAAAATATACCGTTATTTCATCATAGTTATTTACTAAATATATATCATTAAATGTTTCTAATTCAAAAAAGGAAGTTTCATATGAAGAGATAAAAGAGTCTTTATTTTCTGAATATTTCCATTTTTTACCGTCATAATAACTGTAATGTACTCCTTTTATATATGTTAATATTGGGGATTTTACTTTCATTAATAATATATGAGGTAATAATCCTCTATTATTTAGATCTACTTCTCCTTTAAATGCTTTATAAGTATATTCTTTGTTTAGTATTTGATTATTTAGTTGTTTGGATTCTTTTTGTTTTTGGAATAAATTTTTAGGTTCTTCTTCTTTTAAGCTTTTAGGTGCTAAGACTGTTTTAAAATAGTATCCAGCTTGGGGTTTAGGTAATATAAGATAAAATAACAATGCTATTAAAAAAAATATAAACCCCATAATAACATTAATGTTGAAATTAAATAAAAAGTTTGGAAGATCTTTTATATTTATATTAAGAGAATTTATTGAAGAAAAAACTAATATAATTATCCCTAAAATAAATATTATAAATATGGGATTAGTAATTATAACTGATAAGGTTATAAATACGATAATAGAAGATAATAAAGAATATAATAAATCCCTTTTTTTAGGTAAATCATAGCTGTGAATTACTAATAAAGTAATTAATAAGTTAGCTAAAGGGATTCTTGGATCATATAGATTTGATGATAAATCTTTAAAAAAGTTTAACATAAAAATTATCATTAATAAAGCCAATAGAAACTTTAAAAAATACTGCTTACTATTTCTAAATATATAACTCCATATATATCCTATTGTTATAAATATTAAATAGATGAAAGAATTAATTAAAAATTCTATTTCGTTTAATTCATTATATATTAAAAAACCAAAAGATAAAATAGTATATATACAAACAAGATATATAGATAATCTTACTAATATGGAATTTTCTATTTGATTTTCATTATTTAGACAGTTATTGTTTATATTATTTTGATACATTTGGGTTATCTGAGATATTAGAGTAAAAAACTAAATCATGTCTTCCCCAGATATCTATGTAATAAATTTGGTAATACATTTTATTAAGTGAATCAAAAAAGACTAATGAAGTAAAGGCTCCTTTTTTATAAGGTGCGAAATAAACGTCTTTTAATTCTTTTTCTAGGATATTTTCACTTGTTAAGAATCCTCCATATAGTTCTTGCCCTTTGTCTGTTGAATATATTTTCCAATAAATATTTCCTTGTTTTTTATAAATTATAAACAAAGCGTATTTAAATACATATCCCCAATATTCTTTTACACCCTTTGATACTCTTATTATATTATTTTCCCAAGTTTCACTTAAATTATTTATATATAAGCTTTTTTCTTCTTCTCTCATATATAATCTAAAACTTAAGCTAACTCCTTCATATTCATAGCTTAAATTAACAAAATTATTTATATCTCCATATTTGGCTTTTTCATATTCTATATTTTTATATACTTTTTTATATATTTCTTTGTAATCTATTGAAGTGTTATTTAATTCAGTATTATTTGCAAAAGAATTATAACTTAAAATAATAAATATAACTACTAATAAGCATATAATTAATTTTGTAATTTTTTTTATCATAAGCCAAAAGAATTTTTATTTAGTTATTTCTTTTTATTAATTCTATTTTTTTTATTAAAAAACCTCTAATAAAGAGGTTATTTAAAGATAATATAAAAAATATAATTAGTATGAAAAATGAGAGTAATAGGTTAATTAATTTAAATAGGATCGGATGGCTAGTTGTTATTAATTTAAGTATAGTTAGTTTTTTATCAGATTTTATATATGAAGGTAAAAAATACTTTTAGGTTAAATAAAATAGAATTTTTTGAGAACTGCTATCTTAGCTTTACTTGATTAACTACATCTACTCCTTTTAGTAACATAACAATTTTAAACTAACTATCTTAAACCTTTTATCTTTCAAACGAATCATAATTTTACCAGTTAATTTTCTTTGAATAGCATCATGTTTAAGGATAATTAAGGTTATTTCTTTATTACTTTTTACTTACACTTCTTTATAAGTAAATTATCATTTAAGAATAAAAACTTCTTATTAATAAAAGTATTTTTTATATAATTTTTATACAATATTTTAAATCATTTATTATAAAAAAAGTAGTAGTGGATATTAATAAGTATTTTTTTTAATGATGTAGCGAATATATGTGTATAAATTTCACTAAATTATTTACAAAGTTGCAGATCCATTTTGGGACAATATTTTTTACTGTTAAATATCCCTATATTTTATTTAGGTATAGTTGTTGGTTTTTCAGAGTTTATTGGATATTTTATTAGGTATTTTGTTGGTTCTTTTATTGATAAATTTAGTAGTTTTAGGTTTCTGTTTATATATTTAGGATATTTTTTTAATTTACTTAGTGTTCCATTATTATATTTTGCTAATAATTTTTATTTTATTTTGGTTTTGATGTTTTTAGAAAGATTTGGGAAAGGTTTAAGGATTCCACCAAGGGATGCGGTATTTTCTATCGTTTCTAATAAGTGTAATATAGAAAGTGCTAAAATATTTGGAATTCATCATTAGTTAATCAGTTAGGAGCATTTGTTGGACCTGGCTTTTTATCTATTATATTTTTTTATTTTCAATTTAATGATGTTTATCACTATAAATTAGCTTTCCTAATTTTGGGAATCCCTATTATTTTTGTTTTTTTACTCCTCATTTTGACTAATATTTATTTTAACAAAATATTTTATTATATTTACCATTTAGAAAATAGTTCTAAAAATAAAGTTCAATTTAATGATATTAATGATTCTCAATTTAATGATAGGAAATCTTCTATTGAATTAAATGAAGTTAATAAGTTAAATAGTTCGGATAAAAATTCTAGATATAGTTATTTAATTTTAGTTATTTTTAGTATGTTAGTAGCTTTTGGGTATATCGATTTACCTATTATTTTATATCATTTTAAGAGTATTTATGGTTTTAATAATGACTACTTGGCTATTATTTGCTATTCGTTAGCTATGGTAAGTAGTGCGATAGGTGGATTTATTAGTTCTTCTTTATTTAAAAAATCTCCTTTTTTTGTTATTATTTTTTCTCTGATTTTAGTTATATTTTATCCTCTAATTTTAGTTATATTTTATAAAAATATTTTTGTGTTTTTGTTAGTATCTATTTTTTGGGGTTGGGCTTTAGGAACTTTTGAAACTACTTTTAAAATATTAATATCTATTTTTAGTAATGAACAAAATGTGGGAAAAATGTTTGGGATGTTTCATACTTTATTTGGTTTAAGTTGGTTTATTGGATCCTCTTTTTTAACTTTCTTTTCTCAATATTTTGAATTCAATTTCGTTTATTTCATTAGTTTTATAATTGAAATAATTGCATTTTTATTTTTTTTAGTTTTTAAAAATAAAATTATTGTGATAAAATGATGGAAATTTATTTTAATAAAAGGTATTTTAGTTTGTTTTGTATAAAATATAAGTAGAGGGAGAGGTTGAAAAAATGAAGGAAATAATATTTTATGGTAGAGGTGGTCAAGGGGCTGTTACTGCAGCTAATTTAATAGTTCAAGCTGCCTTTTTGGAAGGGAAATATGGTTCAGCTTACCCCTCTTTTGGCGCAGAAAGAAGAGGAGCTGTTGTTAATGGCTATGCACGTATAGATAACAATCCTATTAATGTACATCAACAGATATATAATCCTGATATTGTTGTAGTTTTAGATAAAAAAATTCTCCAGATGACTAATGTTTTAAATGGTTTAAAAGAAAATGGAATAGTTATTTTAAATACTGATAAAGTTATAGAAGATTTTATAGTACCTAATGGAAAACTGTTTATAGTAGATGCTACTAGGATATGTCAGGAATTGGGATTAATTATTTCAGGATGGGCTGTTGTTAATACCGCTATATTAGGTTCTCTATCTAAAGCTACTAATATAGTTTCTTTAGATTCTATTGTTAAAGCTATTAAACAAAATTGGAAAGAATCTATTGCTCAAAAAAATATTGAAGCTACTATTAAAGCTTATAACGAGACTTATGAAGTCGTTCAAAAACAAATGCTAAAAAGTTAAGTTTATATAAAAACTAAAAGGATAGTTTTTAATGGGATAAAAACAGTGCGCTAATATTAATCCTAGAATAAAAGAAAAAAAATTAGCTATTAAATTTAGAAATGTAGTTGCTTAGCGATAATAAGGAAAGGAAAATCTATAGGTGGGGGTTTATATTGATAGTAGGTAAAATAGTATTATAAAAGGAGTTGAGTTTATATGAAGGTATTAATTCCTAAATCTAAACCAGCTAAGGGTGCTGTGGGTAAAACAGGGTTATGGAGAACAAGTAAACCTGTTGTTAATGAAAGCAAATGTATAAAATGTGTTATATGTTGGGCTTTTTGCCCCGAAACTACTATTATTAGGCATTCTGATAATAGTGTTTCTATAGATTACGAATATTGTAAAGGCTGTGGGGTTTGTGCTAATGAATGTCCTACTAAGGCTATTGATATGGTTGATGATTAATTTATTTATATTTTAAATTATAAATATAAGGGGGTTTTTATGAGTATAATAGAAGATAGAAAAGAAACAAGTATAAAGAAAAACATAAAAGTAGTTACTGCTAATGAAGCAGTAGCTTTGGCAGTTAAGTATGCAAAAGTTGATGTAGTTGGAGCTTATCCTATTAGCCCACAAACCAGTATAATGGAATATCTTACAAAATATCAGGAAACTGAGAAATTGGATTTAGAGATAGTTAGGGTTGAATCTGAACATAGTGCTATGGCAGTTGCTATGGGTGCTGCTGCAGTAGGTTCAAGAGCTTTTACTGCGACTGCTTCTCAAGGATTACTTTATATGGCCGAGATGGTTTATTGGGTAGCAGGTTCTAGGTTACCTGTTGTTATGGTTATCACTTCTAGAGCTATGGGTGCTCCTTGGGTACTTGGAAATGAGCATACTGATATGCTTTTACCTAGGGAATGGGGATGGATGGTATTAGTCCCTGAACATAATCAAGAAGTTTTTGATACTATTATTCAAGCTTATAAATTAGCAGATTCTACATTTATTCCTGTTATAGTTGGATTAGATGGATATATTTTAAGTCATACTACTATGCCTATTGAATTACCTTCCCAAGAATTAGTAGATGCTTTTATTCCTAAAAATAGTCCTAAACCTTATGCTTTAGATACTAAAGATCCTTCTACTCATGGGAATGCTGTTTATCATCAATTATACCAAGAAATGAGATGGGATATCTTTAAAACAATAGAAGAATCGCAAGATTTAGTTGATGAAATAAATAAAGCTTGGGCTAAATTAACTGGTAGAGATTATGGAGGAGTTATAGAAGAGTATATGCTTGATGATGCAGAGGTAGCTATTGTTATTATGGGAGCATCTAGTGGGGATGCTAAAGAAACTGCTAAATTAGTTAGAGAAAAATATAATATAAAAGCTGGAGTTATTAGACTTAGAAGTGTTAGACCCTTTCCTATTAAAAGATTATACAAGATTTTTAATAATTATAATATAAAAGCTGTTGGGGTTATTGATAGAAATATGTCACCAGGGTTAGGAGGAATGATTGCTACTGAAATTAAATTCACTTTATATGATTTACCTAAAAGACCTAAAATACAATCTTATATTGGAGGACTTGGAGGAAGAGATATTAAAATTAAGGATTTTGAAAATATTTTCCTTGAACTTAAAGATATTGCGGATAATAAAAAAGATGTACAATTATGTAAATGGATTAATTTAGATTTAGAAAGTTATAATAAATTTGCTATTGAAATTTAAATATAAAAAAATATGAATATAAAAAGGAGTGATTTTTTATGGATAAAATAAATAATGATCCAAATAAAATGCCATTTCTCCCATTTCCTCCTAAAAATAAGGAAATTAGTGATAAATCTTTAAAAGAAGGGGATAGTCTAAACAAAAAACCAAATGATCAACCGTTTTTGCCTTTTCCTCCTGAAAAAAAGATAAATGAATTAAACAAAAAGCCAAATGAGGAACCATTTCTACCTTTTCCTCCTAAAAAGAAAACTGAAAATAAAAAAGATAATACTAAATCTATAATAAATAATGATTTATTAGAAGATAAAGTTAAGTTATCTTGGAAAAATATTGAAGAAGAAGATGGTTTTGATTTAAATCAAATAAAAGATGTTTTTATAAAAAGTAAATCCGTTATGTAGATATTTTTTAATTTTTATATAAATTAATGAGGGGTGATTTTAGGTATGCCAACATCAATAAAGAGTATTCCATATGAGGAGTATTTTTTAGCAGGTAATGGTAGTTGTCCGGGATGTGGATTAACTATTGGCTTAAGGAATGTATTAAAAGCGTTAGGTAGTGAAGTTTATATGATAGTGCCAGCATCTTGTTCAAGTGTAGTACAGAGTCCGTTTCCTAATTCTTCTGCAACTGTGCCGTTACTTAACACTCCATTTGCAGCGGCAGCAGCTGCTGCTAGTGGTATGGTTAGGGCATTAAGGAAGAATGGCAAAGATGCTGTTGTTATGGTTTGGGCTGGAGATGGTGGAACTTTTGATATAGGTCTTGCTACTGTTAGTGGTGCAGCTGAAAGAAATGAAGATATCCTTTATATTTGCTATGATAATGAAGCATATATGAATACTGGTGGTCATAGATCTAGTGCTACTCCTGTTTTAACTTCCACTGGAACTACTCCTACTGGAAAAAGAGAAAACAAAAAGAATTTACCATTAATTATGGCTGCTCATAATATTCCATATGTTGCTACTGCTAGTGTAGCTTATGTTACTGATTTATATGATAAAATTTTAAAAGCTAAATCAATAAAAGGATTTAAGTATATTCAAGTCTTAGCGCCATGTACTCCTGGATGGTTGCTACCTACTGAAAAAAGTGTAGAATCTGCAAGATTGGGAGTTCAAACAGGAATGTATCATTTATTCGAAATAGAAAATGGTGTTTTTAGGGTTAGTCCTCCAAGTAAGGCTTATCTTAAAAAAGAAAAAAGAAAACCAGTAATAGAATATCTACAAATCCAAGGAAGATTTAAACATTTAAAAGAAGATGATATTAAAAAAATAGAAGAGTGGATTGATGCTGTTTCTGAAGAATATGCTCAATTGGATGGAAAAAAAATATTTTAATAAAATTCTAAAATATTAATACGAAATATACAATTTTTTAATAAACAGGAGCGAAAAGTTTTTCAATTTCTATAAAATAGAATGAAATGTAGATGAATCTTTATATAATAGTAATTTTTGACTTGAAGAGTATTAGTAGTAAAAAAGAATAAACTCAAGCTTATAAGGCTGAAAAGCTTATAAAATTTGAAGATGCTTAAAATGATTTTCACTTTGTTATAATAAAGGATTCCATATTAGAAATCTATTACTTAATAAGTGGTAGTAGTTTATCAAAATAATTAAATGACTATTTTAAAATAATAATTTAGCTTTATAAATGTTTTATTTTGTTTTTGGAAATCAATATATAAATTTTTTTAATAATGATATTAATTTTTTGATACCTGTTTATTATACTATTTCTAATAATAATCTAACTAATTTTGGAGCTTATTCTTTTTTACAATATATTTTATTTAATCAGTATTTAAGAAAATCTATTTTACTTGATTCTATCTCTTTAAATAATAAAGTAATAAAAAAAATTATAAATAACAATGTTTTAGATAATGAAAAGATATTTTTTAAAATAGTTAATTCTATTTTTACTAAAGATAGTCTTTTTAGTAATTTAGTAAATTTAGATAATCATTATAAAAAAGATTATCAAGATTATAGGATTTTTTATATTGATTGGGAATTATTATATCATAATTTAAAGTTTTGTCAAGAGATAGTTTTTATTAAAAGATTTGATTTTGATAATTTTCAAACTAAAATTATTTTTGATATTTTTTCTTATTTTAATAAAAAAGTAAAAATTATAGATACTTGGAAATATTATTTTGATTTATATAAATTTAAGTTAAATCACAATAGAGCTTATTTATTTATTTATTTTGGATATTATAATATTGAATTATTTGTTGTATCTTTTGGAAATTTGTTATATTATCTAACTAATCGTTATTATAATGTAAGTTATAAAGATTTATTTTCTAAATTATATTCTTTTTTGTATCAGAAGGGAATATTTATAAAATATTTTGATTTAGTTGATTTGGTCAATTATTTTTTAGGAAATATTTTTTATATAGTTTCTGGGAAATTTGATAAGGAAAAAATAGAATTAATATCTAAATATAAAGATAGTTTTATTAAGAAGGAATTATATTATTATGAGTTTAAATTTATTTTACAAGATTTTTATATTGCTTTAAAGAAAATGTTTATAGATATTTTTATTAAAATGGATTTACAAGTTATAGAAGATATATATGACGGTAATTTTTTAATTATATCTAGCTATAAAGTAGATAATCTTTTTTTAAATTTACTAAATGATATAATAATAGATGTAAAAATATAGTGATTTTAATTAATAAATTAAGGAAGGGGTTTAGGGTATGAGAGTAGGGTATTTTACTACTGTTGCTATTGAAGCTGCTTTAACCGCTGGGGAGTTTTTAAAAAAACTTTATAGAACTGATATTAAAGCTGATTATAAATCAGATAGAAATCCAGTTACTTTTGCGGATATCGAATCCCAAAGAATAATTAAAGAAATAATATCAAAGAACTTTAAGAACAGCGTTTTTTTAGCTGAGGAAGAATTTAATGAATTAAATATAGATTATTACAAGAATTATGAAGATTATTTATGGATAATAGATCCTTTGGATGGTACTGTTAATTTTAGGAAAGGGTTTCCATTTTTTTGTGTTTCTATTGCTTTACAGTATAAAAAAGAGATAGTTTTAGGGGTTATTTATAGTCCCGTTTTAAATGAGTTATTTATAGCAGAAAAGGGTAGTGGAGCTTATTTAAATGATCAAAGGATATATGTATCTAACACTGATGAATTAAAAAAGAGTGTATTAGCAACGGGATTTTCTTATGCATTAGTATCTAATCCAGAACCACATATTAGTTTTTTTAAGGAATTGTCTGTAAGGACTGAAGCTGTTAGGAGAGCAGGGAGTGCTGCTATTGATTTAGCGTATGTTGCTGCAGGTATTTTTGATGGGTTCTGGGAATTCGATTTAAATCCTTGGGATACTGCTGCTGGATATATTTTAGTCTTGGAAGCTAACGGCATTGTCACTACTTATAAAAATGAAAATTACTCTATTTATGATAAAACTATTGTAGCCTCTAATGGATTAATTCATAACTATATGATAGATATCCTCAAAAACTATTGTTAGATTATTATAAAGGATTTTTGATCAAATTATCATGATTAATAAAGTAGGAGGTGGTAAAATATGAATATAGATAAGTTAAATAATAGTTCCATAAATACTAATAAAGAAATAATGGATAAAAAAAATGAAAATACTGAAGTTCAGTTCCAAAATAAAGAAATTGAAAAAAATCCTATAGATTTAATAATTGATAATTTATCTTTAGAGGATGCTAAAAAATTACTAAAGGAAATATTTAATGATACAAAAGAAAAAATTAATGCTCAAGGAAAAGTTGATACTGAAAACAATAAACAAAATATTATTAATAACAATTTTGATTATGATAATTTAAGAAATTATTTAGAATCTCTAAAGTATAATATAAAAAAATATCAAAATGAATTTCCTTATCAAGATGACTTACAAGCTTTTAATGCTTATTTAAAATATTCAAAAACTAAGGAAGGAAAGCAAGATATAATCAAAAATGGGATTTACTCATATATAAAATTTTTAACTCCTGATCAAAGAATAAAAATAATAGACCGTTTGATGTATGTTACTCAAAAATTAGAAGAAAATTATAAAGAGTTAGAAAATGTTGAATTAGTACCTAATATAAGGATAAAAAAATGGGAAAGTGCTCCGCCCGTTATGGAGAAATTAGATTTAGAAGAAATTAAAGACGGAAAAGTATATAGACATCATGTTGATATCCAGCCTGATAGAGGGAGAGCTTATGTATCGACTTTTACTGATGATGAAAATGGAAATCCTATTAATATAGGTAGATATGAAATAAGAGAAGATATGATTTTTGATATGACAAAAGGAAAAACAGGATTTAGAAAAACTTTACCAAAAGAAGTAATAGATTTATTGTATTTACTAAGGGACAAGGGTGTGGATTTTGGAAATGTTAGATTGGATTTAATAGCTTCAAATAAAGATAGTAAAATATATAATTTACTTAATAATTTTGATTCTCCATTAGGTGGTATGGGTTATACTATTTTGGGAGCTACTTTGGGATCAGTATTACTAGGTACTTTGGGAGCATCTATAATGGGAGGACCTATTATAGGCGCTATATTTGGATTACTCGCCGGTGGGTTATTAGGATCAACTTTAGATAATCAAGCAGCTATTAATTATGCCTTAAAAGGTAATATTTTCTATGAAAAAGAAGAATTTAAAAAGAAAACAAAGATAAGTGATATATTATAAAAATAATTTATTTAATATGGAAAATTATTTAAGATTTATCTAGAGTAGAGTTATATAAAAATACACTTAAATAAAAATATCAATTTTTATTAATAATGCTTTATAGTAATTATCTTTAATATTTATTTTAGGCATTGAATTCTTGCTTTTCTAATAGCTCTTTTAATTGTTTGTTAATTTCACTAAACTCTTCTAATTTTATTACCCCATCATTTATTAATTGCTTTATATTACTTAAAATTTCTGGATTAAGAGTATCTATGAATTCAAGGAATAATTCTGCTATATTTAGAAAATGGGTATGTATATCAATCATAGCATCATGCATAGCTACTAAAAACTCTTTTATGTCTTCTGATAAATCAGAATTATTTATATCTTCTTCTTTCTTTTCTAAAGAAGAATTAAGCATATTATTTATTTGCTCTATATCTGTTTGAATATATTCTTTTAGTTCTTGTAATTTGGCTATAATTTCATTTTTCTTAGATTCATCTTGTTCATTATTTAAATCATTGTATGAAGATTGTAAATAATTAAGGATATTTGAGAAATGTTCTGTTATTGAAGTACCTTGATTTTTGGTATTATTTTGATTTTCCATTTTTTATCCTGGTTAGCAAAAGTGTATATTCTTATACACTTTTGGCAGACCTATTTGTATCCCGCCAATTGATGTTAATCATATTAGCCTTATGGTCTGCAGGCGGTATTAGGCTAACCTTGTACCAAGTAAAAAATATAGCTTATCTATATACAAAAACTCCTTTAACAACTCTTTAAAAGTATCTTATTTTCTTTTTCCTTTAAATAGTTGCCTTCATTTTGGGGATTTTTGGTTTACTGTTTATGTTTTTTATATTTAGCTTATTAACTTAATATGTTTGTTAATTTTGATTATTTGTTGTTCTAGGGGTTTTTTATAAATTTTAGTATTGTTTTTTACGTTGTTTTTCTTTCTTTTAAATATTCTTCTTGTTTTTTTTATAAACTCTTGCATATAAAATTGAATTTATTTTAATTGTTCCCTATATATCTTATATTTTAACTATCCTATTTTTAAATAGGTATCTAGATTTTTTTGTATTTATATATAATTAGAAAAAAGAAAAAAGACTCCTTTGTAGAATAAAATATTATGGGTAGAAAAATAGGAAAAGAAAGGAGCTGAAAAAATATGTGGAGGTGAATTTAAATGAAGGTAACCATAAAAGCCCCAAGAGGAAACAAATTAAGTTGTATGGACTGGCCCCAAGAAGCTGCTATGAGAATGCTTATGAATAATTTAGACAATGAAGTTGCAGAAAACCCCAGTGAATTGATAGTATATGGTGGTAGTGGAAGAGCTGCCAGAAATTGGGAAGCTTATTATAAAATCATAGAAGCTCTTACTAAACTCAAAAATGATGAAACTTTATTAATACAGTCTGGAAAACCAGTAGCTGTTTTTAGAACTTTTGAATTATCTCCGAGGGTTTTGATAGTTAATTCAATGTTAGTTCCTAGATGGGCTACCTGGGAATATTTTAGGGAATTAGAAGCTAAGGGTTTAATAATGTATGGGCAGATGACTGCAGGTAGCTGGATTTATATTGGCACTCAAGGAATAATTCAAGGAACTTATGAAACGTTTGCTGCTTTAGCTGAAAAACATTTTAATTCTACTTTAAAAAATAAATTAGTATTAACTGCTGGATTAGGAGGTATGGGGGGAGCTCAACCTTTAGCTATTAAATTTAATGAAGGCGTTGCATTAATAGCTGAAGTTGATTACAATAGAATAAAAAGAAGACTTGAAACTGGGTATTTGGATATGGCTATAGATAATATGGATCAAGCTATTAAAATGGCTTTAGAATATAAAAATGAAGGGAAAGCTGTTTCTATTGCTATACCTGTTAATGCTGCTACTTTATATACTTATATGCTTAAAAATGATATTATTCCAGATGTTGTTACTGATCAAACTTCTGCTCATGATGAACTTAATGGGTATATACCTGAAATGGATTTTGAACAAGCTTTAAAACTAAGAAAAGATAATCCTCAAGAGTATATAAAAAGAAGCTTAGAAACGATTGCTAAACATTGTCAGGCTATGGTAGAATTTAAAAGAAAAGGAGCTATTGTTTTTGACTATGGGAATAATATAAGGGGGCAAGCTTATAAAGCAGGATATAAAGATGCTTTTGAATTTGAAGGATTTGTTAAATTATATATAAGGGATCTGTTTTGTCAAGGTAAAGGACCATTTAGATGGGTAGCTTTATCTGGAGACCCTAAAGATATATATGAAACTGATAACGTTATATTAAAATTATTTCCAGATAATCAAAAATTGGTTAATTGGATAAATAAGGCTCAAAATCATATAAAATTTCAAGGGTTGCCTGCTAGGATATGTTGGTTAGGTTATCAAGAGAGAGATAAAGCTGGAATGTATTTCAATTATTTAGTGGAAAAAGGGGTTCTTAAAGCTCCTATTGTTATAGGGAGAGATCATTTAGATAGTGGTTCAGTTGCTTCTCCTTATAGGGAAACAGAAGGGATGTTAGATGGTTCGGATGCTATAGCTGATTGGCCTATACTTAATGCATTACTTAATACTGCTTCTGGTGCTTCTTGGGTCTCTGTACATCATGGTGGGGGAGTAGGTATTGGAAATTCTATACATGCTGGGGTTGTTATTGTTGCTGATGGGAAGAAAATAACTTATGAAAAATTGGAAAGAGTTTTAATTAATGACCCTGGAATAGGGGTAGTTAGGCATGCTGATGCTGGATATGAATTAGCTCAAAAAACTGCTAAGGAAAAAAATATTCATTGGATTAATTAATATTTAGTTAATATATTTTTAATTAAATAATGGAAAATTCATTTTTAATTAATACTTTAGTTGATTTAGTTAAAATTAAATCTTTAACAGGTTTTGAAAATGAAATTAAAAATTATATAATTAATTTTATTAATAATCATATAGAAGATAGAGATCTTTTGAGTATTTTTCATAAGAGAAACAATATTGTTATTTATCATAAGGATTTATCAAATAGAGATATTATAGCTTTTGTGGGGCATTTAGATACTGTTGATAATGTAAATGAATATAACGGTAAAATTATTGATGATAAAATATATGGATTAGGTAGTAGTGATATGAAAGCAGGAATCGCTATTATGCTTAATCTATTAAAAAAATTTTATAATTTAAATAATATTGTTTGGATATTTTATGATCAAGAAGAGGGGCCATATATTAATAATGGATTAAATATTTTGTTTAAGGAATTGGAGAATTTATTTTCTAAAATTGAGTTAGCTATAATTTTAGAACCTACTGATAATTTTATAGAGTTGGGATGTAATGGGGTAATGAATATTGAAATTTTGATTAAAGGAAAATCTGGGCATAGTGCTAGACCTTATTCTTATATTAATCCATTTTATAAACTACCCAATTTATTAACTAACATTAAAGATTTTTTTAAAAATGAATTTAAATTTTCTTTAAAAGATGAGAACAATGAAATTATTTTTAGATCTAATTGTACTGTAACCGATATAAAGGGAATATTAAATAAAGATTTTGAAAATAAATTTAAAAATGTTGTTCCAGAATATGCTAAGTTAAATATAAATATAAGATTTACTCCTGATTTTGATAAATTAAAAGTAATAAAGATTTTTAATTCCTTTTTTTATAAAACTCTTTATAAAGAGAATTACATAATAAAGATATCTGATTATGCTTTTCCTGGAAGGATAATAATTAACGATATGTTTAAAAAATTTATAAATTTTTATAATAATATATTAAAGAAAGGGATAAAAGGTAAGGAAGCTTGGACTGATATTGCTACTTTTACTAATAGAAATATAAGTGCATTAAATTTAGGGCCAGGAACTCCTTCCCTAGCTCATCAAAAAAATGAATATGTACTCATTCCTAATTTGAATAACCTTTTTGAATTTTTTGTATTATTTTTAAAACAATTTCAAAAAATAAATCCATTATAAAGAAAATAAATAATTTAGCATAACTATTGATATTGTTATATCTTTATATTCTTTTAATACATCAAAATCAAGATAATTTTTATATAGATTAGTTGCTTTTTGTTTATCTGTAAAGACTATTATTAATAATGTGCTATAGTATTTATATAAATCTTCTTTATTGTTTATAAAATAAGTATATTTTTCAAAATTTTTTAGATATTGTTTATTGGCTATTAAATTTTCTCCGGTTTGTGATAATCCTATTGTGGAAATAACGAAAAGAATTGGTGTATTTGTTGATAGAAAATTAATATAAAATTCTTCGTCATAGTAATTAAAAATAGATATTAAAGCAGCTAAACTTAAGCTTTTAGAAATATCATCTTGAGAGTTTATTGCTGCTTTCTTTAGTTTATTTATCATATAGCTTTTAGCTATATTTAAGATAGGTTTTTCTATTGATTCTACTATCCATTTATAAGAATTTGGGATTTTATTTTTTAATTCTTTATATGTGCTTCCTAGCGCTTCTGAGAATTCCTTAGAAACTAATACATAGTAGTATGTACTTGATATATATCTTATATATGGATCTTGACTTAATTTGGATATTCTTAAATATTCTGGTCTATTTGTTTTATCTATTATAGAATTTGCTAAAAAATAACTATCTTTTGTTAATATACTTTCTTTTAATACAGGAGTTATTTTGTTTAGTAATTCTTTATTTAATTTACCTTTATAGTTTAGGTAATCTCTTAAGTTTAGGATAACGATTTTTGGAGATTGCTTTTGAATATAATATTCTATTTTTTTTAAAGAAATTTCTCTACCTTCTTTATATAGTTTATATATACTATAATCAAAATAGAATAAGAAAAATAATATAATTACTTCTAATATAATTGAAATGCTTAGTATTGTAAAAAGATAAATTGATTTCATTTATTTTGAAAAATTTATTTAGAATTTTATAGTTTGAAATTTTATAATTTAAAATTTTATAGTTAAACTTATTTTGGATTTATCTATTAAATTAGTTGATACTTGATTTAAGTTGATATCAGTGGTAATAGTTAGCGCGGTATTAAGAGTGCTTTTTTTATTTAATTTTATTGAAACTCCTTTAAAATTTATAAAATAATTGAAAATATATTTATTATTTGATAAGCTATATGAATTTAAAAGGTAATTATTTAAATTGTAATTTAAAACTGAATTTATGGTATTTAATTGATAATTATCATTTGTAAATTTATTTAAAATTAATGGATTATCTAAATTTAGATTTACTGAGTTTAAATTTTGGGGAATTTGAGAAATATATAATCCCGTATAAAAGTTATTTATTTTTTTAAAAAATAAAGGTGTAGAATTTATATAGTAAATATTCATTTCTTTTATTTTATTTATAAGTGTTTTATTATTTATAAGAAAGCTACTATAGTTTATGCTATAATTATTTAAATTGTTTTTATTTAAATTAGAAAATAATAGAAATTGGGTATTAGGCATTAAATTTTTATTTATTGAGTTTTCATTTACTGAAACCTTTAGGATTGGATTTGATTTTAAGTTATTATTTTTAAGACTATTATTAATAGGTATTATTTGATTGTTATGTATTTCTGGATTATTTATTGTTATTGAAAAGGCAAAACTATAACATATAAAGATGAAGATAGTGTAATATAAAAATAATTGGATTGTTTTTAATATTGTTTTGTTAATTTTATTTTTATTTAGGATGTTTTTCACTTTAGTTTAATGGAGCTGAGGGGACTTGAACCCCCGACCTTCTGCACGCCAAGCAGACGCTCTCCCACTGAGCTACAGCCCCTCCTTTAATTTCTTATAAATATTTAATATTTTTATCTTGTATTTCTTTATTTTATTTTTTAGCTTTGTAATTTTTTGTTTTATTATGCTACCCCTACATTATATATTTTCTTAAAACATATTTTTTATCCTCTTTTATTTTAAAATTTTTTTTATTATCATAAAAAATATTTTATTAATAAGTTTATTTTAAAAAGGATTTATTATTTTTATATAGAAGTTTAATAAAAGTAATTATGGAGATAGGATATTTATTATATAAAGCTGTAATACCTTTTAAAGAAAATCCATCAGTATTGGTATCTTTTATATTTTTGATAACAATTTCAATAATTTTTTGGTATTATATAAATAACGCCAAAATGGGGAAAATAAAGGAGATATTTATAAGAAGGATTCCAGCTTTAAACTCTATAGATGAAGCAGTAGGTAGATCAACGGAATTAGGAAAACCTATTTTATATATTCCTGGGATAATGGATATAGATAATATTCAGACATTAGCTTCATTATCGTTGTTAAGTTATATAGCGCAGAAAACTGCATTATATGAAACTGAGTTAATAATGCCTGTTAGTAGATCTGTTGTTATGACAGTGGCTCAAGAAGTTATTAAAGAATCTTATTTAAAAGTGGGTAGAAGTGATTTATATAGAGCAGATAAGATTTTTTATTTAACAGATGATCAATTTGGGTATGCTGCGGCTGTTGATGGAATAATCTCAAGAGAAAAGCCAGGAGCTATCTTCTTAGTAGGAGCATTTTATGCAGAATCTTTAATACTAGCAGAAACTGGATTTTCTGCGGGAGCTATCCAGATAGCTGGCACAGCTATGATAACTCAATTACCGTTTTTTATTGCCGCTTGTGACTACGTATTAATTGGAGAAGAATTGTTTGCTGCTTCCGCTTATCTTTCTTCAGATATCATTGATAAAATAACTTTAAAAACCCAAGATATATCTAAAGCTATTGTTATGTCTTTTGTTTTATTTATAGCTATATTTAATAATTTATTAGTTAGCTTCCCTAATTTAGCTAATTTACCATTTTTTAATATTATTAACTTAATAATAAAAACATTCTTTACAAATAAATAAAATAAATGAATAAAATATAATAAAAAACTATGAAAAGGGAATTACCATTATTTATAACAGCGATAACGGGAATATTAATAATATTGAATTTTGTTTTTCCTGAATTAACTGGAGGTATTACTGAAACTCTTAGAGATTGGACTATTATGATAGCTTCTTTTGCTATACTTTTAGGTATCCTTAACTTAATAATTGTAAATTTAAGGAAATCTTTAGAGCCTATTACTCATTTAGAAGATAGAATATTTTCTATAATAGTTATTTTATCCTTAGTTTTAACAACTATAATAGGGCTAATTTATGGTATTAAATCTAATATTCAAAGTTTTGTGGTATTTAAAATTAATAATGATTATATATTTCCTTTAATTGAGACGGAATTTTTAAAAAGAGATACGAATATATTTACGGGAGTAATATTTAATAGTGTATATACTCCGTTAAATAGTGCGACTTTTTCGTTATTAGCTTTCTTTATAGCATCTGCAGCCTATAGAGCATTTAGAGCTAAAAATTTTGAAGCTTTAATTTTATTATTGTCTGCAGCTATAATTATGCTTGGTAGAGTACCTATCGGAGATTATATATTCTCTATTTTTGGAATAAAAATTAGTTTGATATCAGATTATATAATTTCTGTGCTTAATGCTGCTGCACAAAGAGCTATTTTAATTGCTATTGGGATTGGAACTATTATAATATCTTTAAAATTATTATTTGGAGTAGAAAAATCTCATATCGGAAAAGGTGATTAATTTTAATATATGGGATTGGTAAGTGCTATAATAGGCTTATTTAGAAAAATAACAAGAAGAACTATATTTTTAATAGTTGCTTTAACTTTATCTTTTAGTATTATATTTTCAAATGTTGCTTTTATTCAGAAAATAAATCTATATATTTTATCAAAGAGTATCTCTTGGACATCAGAAAAAGCTTATAATTATATAGAGAGTTTGCCTGAAGGTAGTGTAGTTTTATTGTCAGCGGATTATGCTCCTTCTACTAAAGTAGAAAATGATCCAGTAGTACAGGGATTTTTAATACAAGCTTTTAGAAAGAATCTAAAAGTTATAGCGATATCTTTATGGCCAGATGGGGCAGTATTACTTGAAAATAATATAAAAGCGGTTGCTTTGAAGATGAATAAAAAAGAAGATGAGGATTATGTTATAGGTGGTTATGTTGTAGGTGGTAGTGTTGCGATTGAGAAAATGGGGATAAATCTTAAAACTGCTATACCTTTGCTTAAGCATTCTAATGCAGAATTCTTAAAGAATATTAGGACAGCAAAGGATTTGAAATTAGTTTTTTGTGTAGCTGCGGGGGATTCTTTACAATCTTATGTAAAAATATTAGGAGCTAGGTATGGAGTTAATATTTCTGGGGGATGTACTGCTGTCATGGCTGCTGAAATGTATCCATATATTATGTCTAATCAATTAATCGGATTATTTGCTGGTCTTAAAGGAGCTTGTGATTACCAAATTTTAGAATTAAAAGATCAAATAGATCCTAATAATGTACCAGAATCTGTTAAAAATATGTTTGCCCAATCTATTATACATTTACTTATTGTAATATTTATTATTATTGCTAATGTAGTATATTTTTATGAGAGATATGAAATTAAAAGAAAAATAAAAAAATAGTTTATCTATCTAAAAATTTTATTTGATGTTATTAAAAGAAAATAATAAAAATTATACCATTTTTGAAAATTTATACGATAAGGAATTATTTAATTATTTTATTGATAATTTTCTTAATTTCAATAGAACAGTTGTATTATTTGGAAACTCTTTACTTTATAAAATTAATACTATTAAAAAAATAGATAATTATTTAAATTCTTTAAATATAAATACTGAAATGATTATATTAGATAATAATGTTTCAATAGATAGAATAAGATATTTATTAAATTTTGTAAATTTAAGGTCTCAGGATATTAAAATAGTTTTTATAGATTTAGATGTATTAAATATATACTCATTAAATGCTCTTTTAAAGACGATAGAGGAACCACCGACTAATGTTTTATTTTTCTTATCTAAATCTAATTATTTTATTTTACCTACTATTTTATCTAGAGCTTCTAAATTTAATGTTATCCCCAAAACTGAAGAAATTGTTAGTTTATTAATAAAAAAAATAAATCTCTCTTTAAGTTTAGCTGAGTTTGTATCTTTTGGATTAAATAATTCCTTAGAAGATATTGAATATTTTATTTCCAATTTCATTAATACTTCTAAAAAAGTAAAAAATATATTAGAAATTAACGAAGATTTTTATAATTTATTCCTAATGTTTTTAAATTTAAAAGAATATAATATAAATACTTTTATAGATATTTCTGAGTTATTTTATAAAAAATATGAATCATTTTATACTTTTAAAATAATCGTTAAATTTATTAGTTTATTTTTTAGAGATATTTTTATCTCTTTTTATAATGATTATTTTAATCAAAAGATATTTTTTAAAATGGTTTATAAAGATTGGGAAAATTATATTTTAAATTTTAAATTAGATAATACTTCTTTCTTAATTAAAGTCTCAGATTTTTTTAATAAATTATCTATATTTAATAATAAACAAAATTATCAAAAATTTAATAAACGAATTTTATATAGTTTTTTAATTTTAAGCATATATGAAATTTTAAAAGATTTTTATTATGGGAACTATAAATATAATTATTGATTTAAAAATTTTGAAATTATTAAAATTATTATTACGTTTATGATTATAAAAAAAATAATAAATTTATTATTATTTATTTTATTTTTTTTAATTTTTGTTATATTTTTTAAATTTTTTAATTTTAATAATTTTGTAGTATATTCTAATGATAATGATAATAATTTTATAAATAAGGGAGAAGAAAGTAATTTTATAATAGAGCCTGTTTTGATGTTTTTTTCTAATTCCCCTGAATATGTTAGCAATAATGGATATTTAATTAACGGTTATATTTCTTCTTTTACTCCTACTTTAATTTATTTTTATCATGTAAATAAATCAGAAGTTTATAAAGAATTAGTTATAAAGTTTTATAATGATAAAGTTAATGAAGTTTATATTGATGGGTTATTTAGTAGTGGAAGTGATTATTTTAAAGTGGGGGCTGATATAAATAATAAGATGTTAAAAAATTTTACTCCAAATTATGTTTCATTTGAAAAAGAATATATAATTAGAATTCCTTTTAAGCCTTATGAACTTTTATCGGGGTTCTTGTGGGTATTTTCTAATAATGGCTTTAATTTTGAATCACTTGTCATTAATAATAATGATAATATTAATTATAGATATTTACTTAAAACTGATAATAAGCATGTTAAAGGGATATTTGGAACAGGTAGAATTCTAACTTATTTACCAGAAAATCAAGATATAATTGTAGGAGATATTCCATTAGCTGGGATTGAAGCAAATATGTTATTAAAGGGTACTTATAAGGTTATGTATCATTTTGTAGTTAATAAATCTGTAGAGATTCATTTTAATCCAAGGGGAGGCCCAAGTAGACCAGCATTTGTTATCTATAATGAATTTAGTACTTCTTATTTTACTCAAGGTAAAATATACAAAGAATATACTGAAAATAAATTAACTAATAAAAATTACATAAAAGATTTTATTGTTATTCCAGAAGGTGCTTCCTATTATCCCGTTAGATATTTAATTAAATAGAAAAAATATGGAAAATAATATAGTTATAGGTATATATATATTAACTCTTATTTTAGAACTATTTTCTATTTATTATGTTTATAGGATAGATGGTATTAGTATATCGTTTTTGGGAAATTTTTTATTATATTATTATTTTTCTATTAAAAATAAATTTATTGACAATACTTTATTAATTTTAGCTATTTTAGTTATAAATATTTTGGTTTTTATTATAAAAGAATTTTTAGTTAATTTTAATGTTCCTAATTATATTAGATCTTTTAATTTAATTTCTAAATTGCTAACTTTACTTTTATTCTTTTTCATTACATTTTTAATTAACTTATTTAATTTATTTGATTCTATTTTTTACACTATTATTTTTATATTAATTTTATTATTTCATTATGTATTTCTTCAAAGAATTAGTTATGAAAAATTCTTAGAAGTTATTAAAAATAAATACAAAAATTCATTAAACATTTCTGATGAGGATATGGTTTTATTAGACGAAAAAATTAAATTTAATATTAATATACTACCTTTTAGTTCTATATTCTTGGAAGTGATGTTTTTGAGTATATTAATATTTTTGTATTCCATTTTTGATAAGTTTACAGGGTTTAAGTATATTTCGTTTTTATTAATTATTATTTCCTGTTTTTTATTTATAATTATAATAAGAAATTTGTATAATAAAAAATTATTTGATTTAAATTATAATTTAATTTTAGAGGAATTAAAAGGATATTTAGAAAAAGAAAAATTTAAAAAATTTGAATTAGAAAAAGAAAGTATTTTAAAGGAAAATGAGAATCTTAAACGGCAATTAGAAGCTATGTATGAATTTTATTCCAAAATAGATGTTAATTATTCTCTAAATGATATATATAAGAAATTACATTATAGTATAGAAAAGAGTTTATCTTTTTCAAAATTAATAATTTTTTTATATGATGAAGAAGAAAATTGTTTAGTATCTGTATATGGAGTTAATGTTGGTAATAAAGTTTTAAAATATAATATTGGAGAGAAAGCTATAGGGAGTTGTGTGAAAGAAAGACAACCAATTGTGTATCTAGGAGGCACTATTAGTAGCGCTATGGCAATATTTATGGATGATAGATCTTTTATTGCTTGCCCTTCTATAATTTCTGATAAAATAGTAGGGGTTATTTATATAGCTAGTAGTTATTCTAAGGCTTTTACCCAAAATGATATTGATTTTCTACAAGTTTTATCAAATCAATTTGGAGTATTTTATTTATATTATAAAGAATATTCAAAAACTTTAGATTTAGCTATAAAAGATGGATTAACGGGATTATATACTCATAGATATTTTCAAGAATTATTAACTCAAGAATTGGAAAAAGCTAAAAACTATAGTTATCCTTTAACTTTATTAATGATAGATACTGACAAATTTAAACAGTATAATGATACATTTGGGCATCCTGAAGGAGATAAACTTCTTAAAAATATTGCTAATATATTAACAAAAAATGTAAGAAAAAGTGATTATGTATGTAGGTATGGTGGTGATGAATTTGCTATTATATTGGTAAATACTAAGAAACAGGATGCATATTATATAGCTGAGCGCATAAGACAAAGCTATTCTAGTTTGAAAAAAGGGGATATCCAAGTGAGTGCTTCTATAGGAATAGCTTCTTATCCAGATGATGCTATAACTAAGGATGATTTAATAAAAAAAGCTGATACAGCTTTATATGAAGCTAAAAAAACAGGTAGAAATAAAGTAGTTTTTGCTTAACTTTTTAACTATGATACTAAATAAAATAAAAATTTTAGATTATTTTTATTTAATCGTTCCGTTTTTAGTTGTTTGGATTTTATTTCATTTTTTTTCAGTTATTTTGGGAATTTTACTCAGTTTTGCTAAGGAAAATAATATCAAAAATTTATTCTTTTTATTCAAAAGTTTTACTCTTGATAATTATATTAGTATCTTAAAAGACACTTTGTTTTGGGTATCTTTAAAAAATTCAGTAATATATACTTTGATTGTTTTTCCGTTGCAGTTTTTTGCTTTTTTGATAGCTTATTTTTTGTATGAGCTAACTATTTCTAAATTTCGTTTTTTAAATTATTTTTCTTATATTTCAAGGATTATATTATATTTACCTGTAGTTATTCCGTTAGTTAGCATAGGATTTGTTTTTAAAATTTTATTTAATGATGAAGGGATTATTAATCAGTATTTAGCTTTAGTTAATTTAAAGGTTCCGTTTTTATCCGATTATAAATTTGCTTTGTTAGTTTGTATGTTATTAACTTTTTGGAAAGGATTAGGATATTACCTAATTATTTATTTTTCTGGATTTTTATCAATTAATAAAGAAATAGTAGAAAACGCTATTATTGAAGGGTTTAATAGGTATAATTTACTCTTAAAGATATATTTTCCGTTATCTATTGGTAATATTTATTTTTGTTCATTTTTATCATTTATTGCAGCTTTAAAGATATTCATTGAAATTTATGTATTAACTGAAGGTGGCCCGGGAATTTCTACTTATACTTTAATGATGTATATTTATTCAAAAGCATTTATGAGTTATGATATTAATTCTGCTGCGGCTGCTTCTACTTTATTATCTATTATTGTTATTATATTTACACTTTTTATATTTAAAAAACAACTTTTTTATTACCAATAATTTTACTCAATTATAATTTACAAAGATTATTTTATATTTTATCGTAATATATATAATGGAGAGAAAAAATTAGAATATTTAATTTTTTTTATTTTTAAATTTTAAATTCTTAATGTTTAGTAATGTTAGAAAAGTATTATAAAGAAACTAAAAAATATATTTATAATTATATTTCGAAGTACATTTCTAATAAAGAAGATGTTGAAGATTTAATTAGTATTATTTTCACTAAATTTATAGCTAAATATAATTTAATAAAAGATAAAGGCGAAAATTTTGTTAAAAATTATCTTTTTAAAATAGTAAAGACTAAGTTAATAGATTTTTTTAGAATAAATAAAAAATATCAGAATTATGAACTAATTTATAATATAAAAAAAATGGAAAATATTGACTTAGATGAGTATGTTCAAAATAAGTTGTTAATAGAAAAATTATTATCTAAATTAGATAAGGAAGAAATTGATATATTGGTTTTAAAAATTGTAGATAATTTAACTTTTAAAGAAATAGCCAATCTTAAAAAATCAAATATAAATACTATTATATGGAAGTTTAATAGAATTATTCAGAAATTACAAAAAATTAAAGATCAGGAAATAAAGGAGTAAAATTTTTTTATATTAATTATTAATGAAAAAGGAGATTTTTATATATTATAAAAAATTAATAATAAAAGGTTTATATTTTGAGGCTCATGAGTACTTAGAAAGCTATTGGCGAAAATTTAAAAAAAATACTAAAGAATATTATTTCTTTAAAATTTTTATACAATTAGCAGCTTTATTTTATAAAATAAAAAAACAAAATAATCTAAAAGGAGCAAAAAAAATAATAAAAAATTTATATAAAAATATTTATCATTTTACAAAATTTTTTACTTTTTTATAATTTTTAATTTAAATTAATGAAAAAAAATGTATTAAAACTAGTAAAACTTTTTAGTTTTATATTATTAATCTTAGTTCCTTCTAGTTTTTTCCTATTTCTTTATTTTTCCAATTATACCTATAAATTTAATAGCAAAACACTTAATTATAAACTTTTAGTAAAAGATTTTAATAATTTTTATATAGATATAAATATAGATTTATCTAAATATACTAAAGATGAAATATATACAGCTATATTTAAACTTTTGAAAAGAGAAAAGAAGAAGCCAGAAAATGTTTATGAACAATTTAATACTTACATATATAATGAATTAAATAAAAATTCCTTAAATTATCCTGATACTTTCTTATTTTTTAATGAAATTATAAATACACAAATAAACAAAAACTATTTTTTGAAATATTATTTTAATATTTTAAAAATCCTTAATAAAAATAAGATTAATTTATACATAAGAGTAAATTTATATAATTTAAAGAATTTTAAGAAAAATTTATATGATGTAATAAATGAGAAAATATTAGTAAATGAAAATGAAAAACTATTTTTTGAAAAATTAGGAGGAATAGCTTTATTTAATTTTTTCCCTGATGATTACTTAGAAAATATTGATGCTGTAGTTATTATCAAATTAAACTATTTAAAAAAACAAAATAATTTCATTATAGAAAATATTGATTTTAAAATGAAAAATAAATATTTAAAAATTACTGCCTTATTTAATCCCGAAAAAGCTAATATAGATTTTTATTCTATTGTAAATAATATTAACTTAATAAATGATTTTAAAATTTATAATTTTAGTTATCATTTTAGATTTAACTCGTTTCCTGTTTTTAATATAACTTTTAAACTAAATTTACCATTTTTATTTCTTAAAAATAATTATTATAGTATTTCTTTAAAAAATTTAAATACTTATTTAAATTTTATTTTTAAAGATGAATTTAATTTTAATTTTTCCTTTAAGGAATTAATTTTTTATAATAATAATAATAGGATTAGTAAAGTAAATATTAATAGTTTAAATCTAAATTTACTTTTTTATTTTAATGATTTTATTGTCTCAAAAATTAATATTGATAAGATAATTTTTAATAGCTTAAATAATAAAAGTAATTTTTTAAATAATACTAAATTATTTTTAAGAATATTTTTTAATAAAAATTTTGATAATTCAATTGAAAATAAATTTGTAATTTTTGGAGATGAAATTAATATTAATTTTAATAATAATTTAAAGTTTAATTTTAAGGATATTATATGTTATATAAATAATATTGATTATAATAAAAGATATTTTGATTTGGATTTTGCTAGTAAAGATTATAAGTTTAGCTTAAATCTAAAAAATAATAAATTTAATTTTTTATATTTATTAGATAGTGGGGATTATGGAGTAATAAGTAATGATAATGATAATTTTTTTGGAATTTTAAATTTTTCTATCTTAAAAGTATATCATTTTTTATCTATTTTAAAAGATAATCATACTTTATTTTCATTTAATAACATAAATAAGATTTTTAATTTTATTAATAAAAATTTTATTAAAGAATCTGAAAAGGGTTTTATTGTTTTTAAAGATATATATAAAAATAGATCTCAAAGATCATTTGAAAACTATTTTAGTAAGTATGTTTTTGCTATTTTATTTCCTAATATTTTCTTTAATGGATATTTAGACTTTAATAATGGTAATAATTATAGTTTAAATGCAATTTATGCTTTTTATGATATAAATTTTATTGAGAAGTTATATACTAATTATATTAATGATAGTTTTTTAAAGTTAGTTAATTTAGATCTTATTTATAAGTCTATTTTATTTGGAAATATTTATTTAAATAGAATTAATAAGAATTTTGATTTTTCCATTAGCTCTTTTTTATTTGATAATGAAAATGTTTTTATTAATTCTTGTTTAAAAATTAATAATTTTAAAATTTATAGTTTAAATATTGTAGCTAATATATTTAATAATTATTTTTCTATTTTTTCTAATGACTTTAGATATTTTAATATTTCTGGAAATATTTTTAATTTTAATAATTTAGTTTTATTAGACAAACAATTTTTTAGTAATAATTTAAATATTAAAGAATTAAGTTTTAATTTTTCTTTAGATTTTAATATACTTGATAAAAGTGTTTCTAATTTTTATATATTTATAGATAAACTATCCTTAGTTTATAATTTAAATAAAAGAATAAATGATTATCTTTATATAGCATTAAATAATTTATTTATTAAAATTAACAAAGATCTTAATTTTAGCAATATTAAGTACTTGGTAAGTAGCAATATAATTAATACTATTAAAATTTTAGCAGATTGGACTTTCTTTAATAATAAAGTTATGTTTATTGGAAATTTAAATATAAATCATTATTATAATAGAAGTTTAGAAAAAATAAAGCTGTTTACTAATAAAATATTAAATAATAATATTGATATTTTTATTAATATTTATGATAGTTTAAATGATTTAAATATTAATATTGTTTTAAGTGTTTTGAATAACAATGATAATTATTATATATTTAATGGGATTATTTGTTTTTTAAATGAATTCTTTTTAGTAAAAAATGTAATTAGTTATTTTGATATTAGGATTAATTTAAATTATAATAGTTTTTTAATTAATTTTGCCGATTTTAAAGGAAATTTCTTATTGAATACTTTACTTAATAATATAAAAAAAGAATACTTATTCAATTTTTCTTTAAATATCCAAAAAAAGAATGATAATTATTTAACTAATTTATTTTTAGGATATAATTTAGTAAATAATATAGATTTTATTAAACTAAATTTTATTACAACTTTAAATGTTAATGATATTCAAAAAGATATAAATAATATTATTTCTTTATTTAAGTTAAAAAATAGTAGGGAAATTTCTAAGTTTATTTATAAAAGTAATTTTTTAAGTAATATTAATAAAATTTGGGAAAAAACTTATTTTAATTTAACTTTTGATAGCTATTTTTTTGATATTTTAAACTATTTAAAAAATAATTATAATTTACAATTTTTAAAATTTATGTATTTAAAAGAATACAATGCAAAATTAATAAAAACCTCTGAATTTTTCCTTTTTAAAATAAATTCAATAAGTGATAATAATATAAATGATAATAATATTATAGGATTAGATTTTAATCTAAGTAGTGATAAGAAAAATACTTTTTTATATTTAAATTACTTTTTTGATAAAATGAAATTATTAGATATTTCCTTAAAAATTAAAAATTATTCTTTACTTTATATCCCTAATTTGTTAGCAATTAATAATAAGAATATTAATCTCTCTATAAATTTATATCCTTTTAGTTTAGTTTTAATGAATTTATATTCTAATATTTTATTTGATGCTAATTTTGAATTTTTCTATAATTTAACTAATGATTTTTATAATGGAAATAATAATATATATGATAAATCTATTTTAAGTTTTGATTTTGATGGTACTATTTTTATTGATAATTTTAAAAAAATAAATAAAATAAAAATTAATTCTATAATATTTAATCTAAACTTAAATAATCTTTATATTTTTAGCTTTAAGGAATTTAAAATAATTGATTTTAATTTAAATTCTGATTTGGATTTAAAATTTGATAATTTATATATTAATTTATCTGAAATTACTAATAAAGAAAAACTATATGAAATATTTAATAAAGCAATAAGTAGTAATACATTTTTAGATTTTAATATTGATTTTAGATTTTACTTTGCTAACCTTAGTCCTTTAGAATTCTCTTTAGAGCCTGTTTATTTAGCTTCTTTTAATAATGTTAATATTACTTTATTACAAAATAAATATTTATGTAATTTAGATATTAATTTACCACTTGTTTTATTTAAAATTATTCCATATTTTGAAAAATATTATCAATTGTTAAATAGTAATAATAACAATAGTTTAAATGAATTTTTAAATTCTATATTTATTTCCTTTAGTTTAAAAAATTTCTATATTGATAAAAATGCTATTAACTTTAATAAAAAAGATAGTTTATTTAGCATTTTAGAATTAATTTTATATGAATCTAAAATTAAATTAAATGCTCTTTTATTTTATTATAATTATGAATTTAATTTTAATATGTTTTTAAGTAAGGATTATAATTTAAATTTAAAAATTGATTTATTTGAAAATAGCAAAAATATTGGATATGTTAATTTTAACGATCTTCCCCTAAAGAAAATAATGAGTAATGGAATGAATTTTAGTCAGATATTAAGAAATACAGAAGCTTTTATAAATGATTTTGATTTATTAAAAGAATTTCTTAATTCTACAGGAAACTTTAATTTAATCTTTAGGAATTATAATCTAACTATAAATTTTAAACAATTTAATTTTAAGTATATGAATAATAATACAAAAATAGATGGTAATCTAAGTGTTAATTTTGAAAACAATTATTTTTATTTTGAAAAAATACCTGCTATTTTCATTAATAATAGCATTGTTAATTACACCATAAATACTAATAATGGTGAAACTTTACTATCTTTTAATATAGATTTAAAAAATATAAATGCTGGTATTTTTAATTATAAAGGTAATGCTAATTTTAATGGATCTATTCTATTTAAAAATAATAGATTAGAAATATCCATATTTTCAAGTATAAATAAAGGAGAATTACAAATAATGAAATCCACTTCTAAAAATAAAAAATTATTTTTATATAATTATATAACTAAATTAAATGTAAGAATTAATGGCAAAAATATAAGAAATAGAAACATAATATGGGATGTTAAATTTGATTCTAATTTAGATATAAATTTAAAACAAATGAAAATAAATGGGAATTTAAAAATAAATAAAGGGACTTTAAGACTAAATGATGGTATTTACAGAATAATACAGGGTAATATAAATTGGGATAATAACTTGTATGGAGATATGTATATATTAGCTCAAAAGTTAGGGACTACCCCTTTTGATTATAAATTAACTTTTGTAAAAGGAAATCTTAAAGATTTTATTATATCTAATTTCAATTTATATCAAGATGAGAAAAATCTTCAGGAATTTAATTTATCTAATATAAACAATTTAAGTAGTAGTTTATCTTTTGGATTAAATGATTTTATGGGATTAGATATTATAGATTATAGCAATAACAAAACTATAGGATATATAAGAGTAGGGAAAGAAATCATTAAAAATATTTTTGTTTTTTATTTAAGAAAATTAAATAAATCTAATTTTGAAAATTTGGATTATGATTATTATATTTCTGTTGATTATTTAATTAAAAGGTTCTCTAAAGGTGTTTTACTTATTAACTCTACTTTTTATAATAATTCTAAAACTAATTTTGGATTTATTTTTGTTTATGGGTTTTAAGATGCTTTTTTGATTTAATTCATTTTTCTTCTTTGTAAGAATTATTTTATATTTTTTTTACAATTATTTTATATTTTTTTTACAATTTGCTTTATAATAAGTAATATGAGTTATCTAAAAAATTGCATAAATAAATTTTTAAGGAAAAATTTTAAAGGACTTACTATGGTAGAGGTTTTAGCAACTATTATTGTTTTATCTCTTATTATTTTAGCTCTTATTTCTACTGCTTATTATATATTCCTATCTTTTGAAGAAATATCAATTAAAGGAGTTATTAGAAGAAAAGTAGATGAATACTATCATTCCCACATTTTTACTAAATATTATTTATATAATGATTATTTAGGGACACTTACTACAAATATTGCTCCTTTTTATACATCTACTAATAGTGTAATTATTTCTGGTACTACTGGAGTTACTAATTCTAACAATCCTATTGAGCCTAGTATAGAATTTACTAACAGGTTAAATAACAGTAATATAGGTATAAATTTAGCTTCATTGTTAAAGGATATGATAGTTGCTTTTAATAGTGATGACTGGGTAAAATCCCAAGGGATTCAAATAAACTCAGTAAGTGCTACTATTTTATCTACATTGGGATTTTACAAAATAATAGAAAGTATTAATTTTTTTGGTAAAAAAAAATATACTTTTTATCTTGTTAGTACATTAGATAAAATAAAAATAGATTTTTCTTTTCAAAAAAGAAACAAACATCAGTTTAATATGTCTTTTAATTTCTATATTGTTAATAATATGAAAAATAAACTGGGTCCCGATAGAGTAATAGATGATGATAGAAATACTGACAAAACTTTAAATAACGGACCTTCTGTATTTTCTATAACTACTTCTAACTAAAATTAAGAAATGAGAATAATAATAAAAAATATTTATTTATTCTAAATAAGAATAATTTATTTAAAAGCATATATATTTTTTTCAGACATGAATTCTTTGATTAGATTAATTAATTCATTTTTATGTTCAAGATTATCTCTATAGAATTTTTCATCTGTATTTATTACTAGAATTGGAATATTTAATTTAAATTTATTTTCATAAAGGAATTGATCATAAAATTTATTAAGTCCGTCTAAATACTCAAAAGTTATTCCATCGTCTTGGAGTTCTATTTCTCTACTTCTTTGTTTAACTCGATTAAAAAGTGATTGAGTAGATGCTCTTAAGTATATGATAAACGAAGGTTTTTTAAGTAGCTTTTCTGATAAGAAGTCAAACCATTTACAATAGCTATCCCATTCTCGTTGGTTCATATACCCACTTTCATATAAGTATCTTGCAAAAACGTATCTATCTGAATAAACTGATCTTTCTAATAATAAGTTTTCATTAGTGTTATTTTGAGCTTCCATGTGTCTTATTGCTCTGATTGTAAAAAACTCCCATTGAGTAGAATATGCCCATCTTTTTTTATCCTGATAAAATAAATCTAAAAAATTATTTTCATACCATGGTTCGTCTACTGGTAAAAAATTTAGTTCCTTTGAAACTATATTTAATACTGTACTTTTATAAGCACCTATATTTCCATCTATTATTGCAAACACTCTATTCACCCCCATAACCACCACTACCTGTTTTATATTACTTTATATTATTTTTTTACTGCTTTTTTTATTTTTTACTAATTATATAATTCTAATTAACTTTATTATAAACCTCCCTTTTTTATAAAATGCTTGAATTTTAGATACTTGAAAATATTGAAAAAAGTCAATATAATAGTTCAATACAATTAGAAGGATATTTTATCTTTTTTTATAAATATTATATAGGAAATAATTAAAATTAAAATGATTTTAATTTTAATTTTAATTTTAATTTAAAAAATTTTATTTATTTTATGAAAGAGTTTTATTTTTTAATAATTGGTTTTATATTAGGATTAGCTTTTTATCCTTTAATTAAAAATTACTTGCTTAATAAAATTACTGATAAATTTACTGATAACAAAAAAGTACAGCAAGATATATTAAAAGAAATTTATAAATCTAATAAAGAAAATAATATATTAACTATAGATATTTTACATAAGAAGATTAATATTCCTATTTCTAATTTGTTAAAAATTCTTAGTAAATTAATTTCCTTAAATTATGTTTATTTAAGTGATAATGATATAAGATTAACAAACAAAGGCAAAGAAGAAGCAAAAGATATAATAAATAAGCACAGATTATTGGAAAGTTATCTCTTTGAAAAAACTTCTACTAAATTAAAAGACATTCATAAGATAGCCGATAAAAAAGAGCATCTATTTAATGAGGAACAGATAGGTATAATTAAAAATGAGCTTAGTAATCCTTGTATAGATCCACATGGAGATATATTAGATGAAAATATATTAGATGAAAATATTACTTCTTTTTCTAAAGTAATTACACTCGGGTATTGCCAAGAAAATGAAATATATATTGTTAAACACATAGAAGATGAACCTGCTGAAATTTACGAGCATTTAGTTAATCTTGATTTGGCTCCTTTTGATAAAATAAAGATTATTAAAATTAATAAAGATTATATTAGTATAATAAATGATAAAGGAAAAAAAATAGATATTGTTCATTTTTATGCTAATAACATTTTTGTAAATAAAATAGAAAAAAATGAAAAAATACAAAATTACTTTGATTTTTTGTTAAATCATGAAATTATTACCTTAAATAAATTAAAACTAAGGAATCCAGGGTTGATTGTTGGTTTGTCTTTTTATATAAGAGGAATTCAAAGACAAAGGCTAATGGAATTAGGATTTATTAAAGGAAATGTTGTTATCCCTATGTATAATAATTCTATAACTGATGATCCAAGAGCTTATAAAATTAAAAATAGTATTATTTCTTTAAGAACAGAGCAAGCTTCTAAAATATATGTCCTTGATTTACTTAGTTTAAATAATATTAATCAAGAAAAAATTAAGGAGTTAATAAATGTTTAATAATTCTGATAATAATAAATGTGAAAATTGTAATATAAATAAAATAAATATAAAAAAGATTACAAAAATAGATTATGTAATTGTTTTAGTAGGGAATCCTAACGTGGGAAAATCTACTTTATTTAATTATTTAACTAAATTGAATGTAAGAGTAGGTAATTGGCCAGGAAAAACTGTCCTAAAATATGAAGGTTATTTCGAATATAAAAATAAAATATTTAAAATAATTGATTTACCAGGTACTTATTCTTTATTATCAATAAGTCAAGATGAAGAAATAACTAGGAATTTCCTATTATTTTCTAATTATGATATAGCTATCTTTATATTAGATGCTACTAATATTGAAAGAAATTTATTACTTTATTTTCAAATTGTTGAAATAACTAATAAAGTAGTAATAGCTTTAAATTTAATTGATGAAGCAAATAGAAAAGGAATTCATATTGATTTAGAGAAATTACATAATAAACTAAAGGTTCCTATTGTTCCTATTATAGCTCAAACAGGATACAATGTTAATATCTTATTAGATCAAATAATTAATATAATAGATAATAAAATAGAAATAAAACCGACTAAAATTAAATTTAATGAAAATATAGAGTATTTAATAAAGGAAATAGAAAACGATTTGATAACTAATTATCCAGAGCTATCTAATTTTGAAAATTTAAGATGGATTGCTATAAGATTACTTGCTGGGGATAACTTTATAAAGGAACTTATATCTAAAAAAATACTCCATAAATTTTTAACTAAACAAGAAAATGTATTTAATAAGATAATAAAAGCTTAATTATGGAAATAACAGCTATTGTTGGATTATCAAAAAATGTCGGAAAAACTACTTTTTTAAATAAATATTTAAATGAAATAAAGAACAGTAATGATTTTTTATTAACAAGTATAGGTTGGGATGGAGAATTAGTTGATCATATCTTTGGGATCCCTAAACCACCCATTAAAATATATAAAAATAATATCATCGCTACTTATCAAAAATTAGTTAATTCTTCTTTTAAAGAATTATTTTTAACAGAAATAGATAATTTCTTTTTGGGTAAATTAGGAGTTTATGTATGTATAAATGAGGATTATGTTCAAGTTGCTGGACCTTCTTCTTCTACTGAATTAGAAATTTTTATTAATTCTATTTTTAAAAATAACTTAGATATTTCAAGGTTAATTTTAGATGGTGCTGCTGATAGAAGGTATATTTTATCCTTTGCTGATAAAATTATTCTTATAACAGGGCCTACTTTCTCTAATGAATATAATACCCTTTTAAGAGCTACCGTTGCTTTTATTAAATTATTTTTTCTACCTACAGCTAATCCTAATTCTAATAATAATTTCCTTTTTCTTTCTTCTTTAACAAGTATAACTAATTTAGATAAAAATAAAAATTACTTGCTAAATGATCCTGGGAAGATTGTTATTAAATTTGAAGAACTGTTTTATATTTTGGATAGGTATAAAATATTTTTAAAAAAGAAACCTGATTTAGAAAAAATAGTTTTAAATTCTTTTGATGCTAATGAATTAAAATTTTCTATTGACCCTATTTTATTTAAACAAGATATCCTTAAATTTTTTCCAACTTTAGAAAATAAAATTTATCTACTTTGATTTTAAATTTACCTTTAGTAGTTTACAATTTTAATTAGATTAAAAATTAATTTTTGTTTATATTTTTTTAAAAAGGGATTTTATATAAAAAATTTAAAATAATAAAAGGAGGGTAGGATTTTGAAGAATAATTTAACTAAAAAAGATAAAAATAAAAGAGGTACAATTCATATTAGTAGTTTAGATAATTATTATAATTTTAGTTTTTCTATTTTTAGTAATGCAAAAAATAGTGATTATTATCAAGAAGAAGAAATTAGATTATCATCTTCACAAATATTAGAATACATATCTATTTATAAAACTACGAAAGACCAAAATTTATTTTTAACTAAAATTTATCCCTTATTTACAAAAGTAATTAATAAAATAGCTTTTAAATTTAAGGATAATTGTAAAGATATTTCAATTGAAGACTTAATTCAATGTGGATATTTAGGATTAGTTAAAGCTATAGATAACATAGATATAGATTATGTTAAATCTAATAATTTAAATCCTATTACATTTATTTATTCTTATATAGAAGGAGAAATTAGACATTATATAAGAGATAAAACTGATTTTATTAAAATTCCTAGAACAATAAAGAAAATTTATTATAATATTCATAACTTGCTTTCTAAAAATCCTAATTTAACTATTTCTGAAATTTCAGAAAAACTAAATATAAAAGAGGAATCTATAATAGAAATTCTAAATCTACCTACTAAAAAAGAAATTGATATAAATAAAATTAAATCTAAAAAACTAAAAGATTTTGATTTATCAATAGAAGATAAAATATTTTTAGAGCAATTCTTAGAAAAATTAACAATAGCTGAAAAAATTATATTTAATTTATTATTTAAAACAGACTTAACTAAAGTAGAAATATCTCAAAAATTAAATATAACTAGAAAAAAATTATATAATATTATTAACTCTATCAAAGATAAGCTTAATCAAAAATTATTCTAATAAATCCAATTGTTTTATAAGTAATGAGCTTAGGTGTGTTTTATTAATTAATTTTTTAAATAAAAAAAATGGAAGATAATATTTTTAAACAGAAAGTAAAGGAAATAGTGGATCTTTTTAGTTCTAATGAGTTTGAATTAGCTATTTTTAAAGCAGAAGAATTTAAAAATCAGCTAAATGAAAATGATGAAATAGAATTTATTAATTGTTTAATTAATGTAATCAAGGCTACTTCTATTATAAACTCTAATGGGGATTTAAAAGAAGCTTATCAATTGTTATTTTATTCCTATGATAAACTTAAATCTTTTAGACCATTTTATAAGGGTTTAAAATTAGAAAACTTTATTAATTCTATTCAGGAATCTATAGCAGAAATTAAGAGCTATTTATAAATATTATAAATAAATTAAATTTTTAATAAAATTTATGAATAGTGAGAACCTTTTTGTAGGTATAGGTTTTGATAGTCATAGATTTAAAAAAGGTAATGGATTAATATTAGCAGGTGTTTTTATACCTTTTGATAAATCATTTGATGCACATTCTGATGGTGATATCGTTTGTCATTCAATTATTGATGCCATATTAGGAGCTTTACCTATTGAATTTGAGTATAATAATATTGGAACTATTTTTCCTGATAATGATCCAAAATTTAAAAATGCTAATAGTTTAGAATTACTAAATACTGTTGTTACTAAAATATCTAATGAATTTCTTATTAATAATTGTGATGTAATTGTTGTTTTACAAGAACCAAAATTAAGAGATTATTTGAATGATATGATATCTAATTTAAAAAGGATTTTAAAAACTGAAAGGGTAAATATAAAACCAAAAACAGGGGAGTTTATGGGATTTATTGGTAATAAAGAGGGTGCTGCTGCTTTTTCAGTTATATCTATTTCAAAGAAAAGGAGTTAAAATTTATGAACGTATATGATATTTTACATAAAAAAAGATGGAATAAGAAGTTATCTGATAAAGAAATAGATTTTATGATAAAAAAATTTTATTATTCAGAGATTCCTGATTATCAGATGGCTGCATTCTTAACAAGTATTGCTATAAATTCTTTAACAGAAGAAGAAACTTTTTATTTTACAAAATCTATTATAGAAACTGGGCAAATAATGGATTACTCCCAAGTTCCTGGTATAAAATTAGATAAACATTCTACAGGTGGGGTAGGGGATACTGTTAGCTTAATAGCTATCCCTATATTGGCAACTTTTAATATAAAGTTACCAAAATTATCAGGTAGAGCTTTAGGACATACTGGAGGAACTATCGATAAGCTAGAATCTATCCCTAATTTTAATGTAAATTTAAATAAAGAAGAAATGATAGATTCCTTAAATAAAGTAGGTGCTTTTATTGCTTTACCTTTAGACTTAGCAAGTGCTGATAAAAAAATATACGCCTTAAGAGATTTAACTGCTAATGTTGATAGTATCCCTTTAATCGCTTCAAGTATAATGAGTAAAAAAATCGCTGCTAATAGTGATATTATCGTTTTAGATGTTAAATATGGGAATGGTGCTTTTATGACAGATTATGAATCTGCTATTAATTTATCTAAAACTATGCTTAAAATTGGTAAATACTTTAATAAAGTTATTGGAATTATTATTTCTGATATGAATGAAATGCTTAATAGTTATATTGGAAATTATTTAGAAGTTGTTTCTGCTATATCTTTTCTTAAAGGAAATTATAACAATTTTAATAAATTGAAATATGTTATTTTATCAATATGTTCATTATCTTTGTATTTATACGAAAACTATGAGCAATTACAAAATAACAAAGAACTTAAAGAAATAAATATTCAAGAATTATTAGATAGATACGAAACTAAAATAATTAAAAAAATTGATAGCTTAGAACCTTTAAATAAATTTAAGGAAATTATAGAAAATCAAAAAGGAGATTCGAGTATAATCAATGATGAATATAAGTATTTTACTCCAAAGGTTATTTTTGATTATTATTCTAAAGTAGAAGGATATATAGATTTTATTGATACTTATAATTTAGGATTAGCTGCAGGAATTTTAGGTTTAAGTAGAAAAACTAAAGAAGATGTTATCGATAATAATTCAGGAATTATTATGTATAAGAGATTAGGTGATTATGTTAAATCAGGCGAGAAATTAATGACATTATTTGCTAAAGATCAGCAATCCTTAGAAGAAGCTCTTAAAATTATAGAAAACTCTATCAAAATTCAAAAGAATTATTCTAATTCCATTAAATATATTTATAACTCATTTTTTATATAGAAACTATTTTTTACATAAACAATAGTAATTTTTTTATTTAACAACTTTTTTACATTTTTTATATTTTTTTTATTTGTTCTTTTATTATTATTTAAAATAAATAATAAGAAAGGAGAATTATTATGGATAAATATTATATAAAAGACAATAATAATTTAATTGCTATATCTAATAAATATATAGATTATGCTAAAAATATAGATGTTAATAGGGATCATATTTTAGATGATAATGAAATTGTTGATTTCTTAGTAAAAAATGATGATTTTAAAATTTATGCTACTGATAAAGGAATAGAATTTGTTAATAAAGATAATATTATACAAGATTTTAAACTATTTTTAAGAGATAAAATAAAAGGGCCAGATTTTATAAGAGATTATAACCAAATTATAAATAAGATGAAAGAATTAGAACAAAAATATCCTGATAAAGTTAAGTTAGAATATTTAGGTAAAACTTTTGAAGGAAGAGATATAGTTGCTATGAGAATAAGTAAAAACATCAATGATGAAGAAGGTAAGAAAAAAAGTATCTTAATAACAGGATTACATCATGCAAGAGAATGGGCTACTGGGGAATCCGCACTTAATATTGCTGAAAAACTCTTAGAATCTAATGATAACGAACTTAATAATTACCTTAACGATTTAGATATATATATTTTACCTGTAGTTAATCCAGATGGTTATGAATATTCTTTAAAAGAATATGCTTGGTGGAGAAAAAATAAAAAGACTTTTGAAAATGGAATGGGAGTGGATTTAAATAGGAATTACTTTACTCCAAAAGATCCTACTTTGTATAGACAACCAAATGATAAGCCTGATAATACTTGGGATGATTATGGTGCAAGTGATAGTGTTTACTCCGATACTTACAGAGGCCCATATGGTAATAGTGAAGAGGAAATTAAAGCTATTACTAAATTAGTTAATTCTAAGCATATTGATACTGTTATAGATATTCACAGCTATGGTAATATGATATTATATCCGTGGGGATATACTAATAACCCTACTGAAATAGATCAAATTTATGAAGAAGTTGCTAAGGAAATGAACAGCTTTGTAAATAATAGTTTTAGAGTTATGCAAGCTATTAAATTATATCCAACTACAGGTAGTAGCTTAGATTATCATCATAAGGAAGGTAGATTTAGCTATACTTTTGAAATAGGAAATAGCTTTTTTCCAAAATCTAAAGAAGAACTAGATAGCCAAAAGCAAAAGGTTTTAACCATGGTAAAAATATTTATGAAAAATTTATCAGCAGGAAAAATCCCTACTCAAAAGTATATTGTATCTAAATAACGGCTTTAGATTTAATTTATGATGATACACTTTTTATAATGAGACTTTCAAAATTATAGACTAATATAATAAGGGGGATAAGGGCGATAAAAGAGGCTGCCATAATGCTACCCCATGGGATCTCAAAATTTGAACTAGCACTTACTAAGGTAACTCCAACTGCTAATGTTCTTTTCAATTCACTATTAGTTAAAGTTAAAGCGAATACAAATTCATTCCAATATCCTATAAATTGAAGGATAAATATACTAATTAATGCTGGTTTTATTAAAGGCAAAACTATTTTAAATATTATTTTCAATCTACTAAACCCATCTATTAATGCAGCTTCTTCATATTCTTTGGGTAACTCGTTTATAAATTTAGAAAACAATAATATACTAAATGGTAATCCTAAGGAAGTGTAAACTAAAATTAAACCAGTTAATGTATTAAATAATTTTAATCTAACTATTATATCGAAAATTGGAACAATTATAAATACCCCTAAAATTAGTACAACATTAAAAAACAATAGGATATTATTTAATAAGTTTTTAAATGGTATATTAAGTCTGGTTAAAGCGTATGCTGCTAAAAAACTTAATAAAGTATTTATACTAGCTGAAAATAAAGATACTATCACACTATTTATAAAATAGTTTCCTATATTCATTGTTTTTAAAATTTCTATATAATTTTTTAAACTAAATATTATCTTATTTTGAGGAATATAAGAATTAGGAATTAAGGAATATATAAATACTAATAATAAAGGAAATAAACTATAAATTACTAAAAATAATGATATTAAATAAAAAGCTATTTTGTTTTTTTTCATATTTTTTAAATTTTTTTATACTTTTTTAGATATAATAAATGAATAAATTTTTTTATTTAATTTAAGCCATTTTTTTAAGTATTTTGTTTGATAATTTTCATCATAAAATCCTAATATAAATTTCTCTATTTTATAAATATTTAATGTTTTTAATTCTTGGATTATGTAATCTCTATATTTATCACAATCTGTAGCAATGTAAATTAAAGCGTTATTAGTTAGTTTAGGATATATTAATTTAAAAAATTTTTTATTTAGTAATCTTCTATTTATATGTGCTTTTTTGGGATAAGGATCAGGGAAATTTATTATTAATAATTCTACTGAATTATGAGGTATATAAAAGTAAAAAACAAATTCTGCTAAACCTTCTATTAATTTTACATTATCTATTTTATTTAGAACCAACTTTTTAGATACTTCTTTAACTAAGCTTTGAGATCTTTCTATTCCTATTATTGTTTTATCTTTATTATTTTTTGCAAAATTTATTAAAAAATCCCCTTTCCCAAAACCTATCTCTATATATAAATTGCTATCTTTGTTAAATAATTCTTTTGTTTCTATGAATTTAGGTTTTAAGAGTAAATAAAAATCATTTAATTTAGGAAAGTGATTGAAAGGGAAAATAATGTGTTTATATGGGTTTATTATTTTTAGAGTCATTATTTCCATTTAATTATTGTGTAGTTTATTTATTGATATTTGCGGCTGGTGGGAGTTGAACCCACAACCTTGTGATCCGAAGTCACATGCTCTATCCAGTTGAGCTACAGCCGCTAACATTACATTACCTACAATATATTTATTATCTAAAGATTATCCTTTCTACTTGATCCCCTATAATTGGTAACTTATAGAATTCTTCATTATATGCTTTTACTGCTAAAAATATCACTAATCCTAACAATATAAACCCATAAACAGTTAAAAATAAAAATATAAAACAACTAAAGATACTTCCAATATAACCTAGATAATTTAAAAAACAGCTAAAAAATGAGAAAAATATTGATATTATAATGTTTATTAAAACTAAAAATAAACATTGTAAAGAATGGAATCTAATTAATCTATTTTCTGGTTCTAATAATAATAATATACCAGGTACTATTCCTAAAGTTATGAGGCCTAGGTAGGATAATGCAGCTAAGATTCTATGATCTATTCCTGTTTTTGTATTCATTATTTTTTTTTCACCCCTATGCTTTATATTTAAAAATTCTATTAAGTTAATTCCTTTATTATACTTTTAACTTGAGCAGTTATGTTAGCTTTAAAAGCATAAATAGGCTGAGTTAATTCATATTTTATATATATATCTTCTAATATATATTTGAAAACTTCTTCTATTTTTGAATCAAAATTATCTAAATTAATTTTCGTTTTACTTATATATTCTAAAAATTTTTTAGTATATAATTCTAAACTTTGATAAGATAATTTAATAAAATCTTTAACATCATTAAAACTTGTAAAATACATTATATGAGGTAATAAAAAATTATTTATTTTTTTATCTATAATAAATTCTTCTTGGAATTTTATGTTGTTTTTGTAATGGATATAGCTTGTTAAGAATTCTGGTAATACAAATGTAAATTTATGATTAGGTACTCCCATGCTTTCTCCCATTATTAATACATTTTCTTTAACAAAATAATAACTAACACTATCTTTAGTATGCCCACTTACAAATATAACTTTTATATCTTTATTTACTAGATTACTTAGATTTATTATTTTTTCTTTTTCTTGAAGCTCATAGTCTAAATTAAAAGTTTTGAATTCTAAAAAATTAGACAATTCATTTATTTTTAAGATATTGTATATTTCTGAAGAATCTTTATAATTAAAATCTGATATTATTTTTATTGCATTTGTAGATTTTAATACATTTGTTATATTATTATGTCCAATTATTTTTAGGTTTTCAAAATAGTTTTTAAAATTTTCTTTTAAAAGATAAGCACCACCTAAATGATCATAATGAGAATGAGTTAATAATAAGTAATTTATTTTATATTTATTTTTGATTAAATTTAATAGTAAATAAGCCCAAGCACTTACACTTATATCTACTAATACATCTTCTATTAAATAAATATAGCAATAAGGAGAACCTAAAACTATCCCAAATTCTTCTTCCTTTATCTTATAACTCTTTATATAATTTTCTCTTAATAACTGATTTTCATTTTCTACTAATTTTAATATTTCTTCTATACTCATTAGTTTCTCCTTATCAAAATATTTTTTTATACTTTAATAATCAATATATTAATAATCAAAAGTTTTTACTTCTAATTTCATATTAAGTATATTTTCTAAATCTTTAATAATTTTTCCTTTTTTTCCTATAATGTCTTTTCTATTTTTTTCATTAACCCATATAATAGCATATTTAGGATTAAGAGTTTCTACTTTAAATTTTTTATTACCTAAAATTAGTTTTACATTTTCATATACTTTAGTATTTAATTCATCTAATAATTCTTGTGATATTTTTTTAACGGGTACTATTATAGTTTGCTCTCCAAAGGTATATATCTCATATTCTAAAGTGCCATCTTCAAAGTTCCTAACTTCAACTACTGGTCTAGCTAAACCTGGATCCAACATTCCTTCTGGAACTTTAACACTTATACTTAACATTAGAACTTTTTCTATTTTTCCTTTATTAATAAATATAACAGTATCAATAATAGAAGGAATAACTCCCAGTTCTATTCTATGAATAAATCGTTGAATAGCAGCAAATGGGGAAGTAGCGTGAATAACTCCTACCATCCCAACACCCGCTAACCTTAAATCCACATATAAATTAAAATCTTCATTATTTCTCATTTCATCAAAAATAACATAATCTGGACGAGATAATAATAAAATATCATATATTTCATTAATATTTGCATGAGTTTTAGAATATTGAGTTACTATACTACTAACTTGTAAATCTCTGGGAGATTCTAGAGTTTTTACTATTTTTTTTAAACTAGCGTAGTGTTCTGTTATAGCTTGTGCAAAGGTAGTCTTTCCTTGTCCAGGAGCACCTGCTATTAATAATCCTTCTGCTTGCTTTTCTATCCTTTTTCTTAATAAATCACTTACATTACTTTCTCTTAAATAATCTTCTAACGTTAGTTTTCTTATAGGCTTAGCTATTGTTATTTCTATCTCTTCTGAAACTGGAGGTAATACGACTACTATTCTATACCTATTTAATTGTATAACTTTTGTATTTTCTCTTGATATTTCTATTAAAGACTCTGAATTTTTTAATATATCATTTATTATATTTGTTAATTCTTCTTTAGAGAATTTATAATCTAGAGTTATTAATTGCCAATTTCCTGGGGTTCCTACCTTAGCTAATACATTATTATTTGATTTTATATGTATGCTTGTTGTGTTTTCTGTAAATAATTTCTCTAATATTTCCATATTTATAAAAATTTTTATAAAAATTATAGTTTTTATAGTTCTTTTTTATAAAATAGCAATGTACCTAAGGTTAGGAAAAATAACAGATAAGAAAAACCGTAAACAATAGCTGAAAGAATATAGATTGGATGTGCACTACCTGAAGCAGCAAAAACTATTGCTTGATTTATATTAAAATAATCAAAATAAGGTAGTGCTAATTTTAAGAATAACATTATTTTCTTAATTATTCCTTCAAAAGCTGATACATATAAAATTGACATTTCACTAAATACAAAAAATAATAAAGTCAAAGATATATTTATAGGAGAACTAACATATAAAGATAAAATCATAGTAAATGAAAGTACTATACACGATTTTAAGAATTGTAAAAATATTGCGGAAAATATTATAAATAAAGTCTTTTTAGTATAGAAGTATTCAATAAAGAAAATTTCCAATGAAAATATCAAGAAAGCTAAAAATAAAAAGAACACAATTCCTAAGAATTTTCCTAAGAAATATTGTTCTCTATTTATAGGTTTTGTAATGAAAGTATAGATTATTTTTCTTTCGATTTCGCTAGCTATATTAGAGATTCCTAAACTAATAGCAAGTATTATCATAAACCAACCTACAGTAGTTAAAGATAAATCAAAGAATACACGCTCTTGAAATTTTAATCCAAAGAAATTAACTGAAGCACTTAAAAATATAAAAATTATTCCGAATAATACTATAGTATGAGGTAAAAATCGCTTAAATTCAAAAGCTATTGTATATTTTGCTATCTGTAAAATATTATTCATATTTTTTATTTTCTAGTTTTTAGTTTTGATTTTTTTTATAATAATTTTGTAAAGCTAAAATAAGGATAGAAATATCAGATACTCTAACCCCCGCTATTTTTGTAGCTTGTGATATATTTGTAGGTTTGTATTTAGTTAATTTTTCTTTAGCTTCATAAGATAACCCATCTATTTCAAAATAATTTATGTCATTAGGAATATACATGTTCTCATATTTTCTTATTTTTTCTATTCTTTCTTTTTCTATTTTTAAATAACCTTCATATTTTATTTCTATTTCGACTCTTTCTTGAATTTCTTTATCTAAGACAGGTCTATTTAAATCAAATGGTTTTAAATTTTCATAGCTAAATTCTGGGCGCTTGAGTAATTCATATAAACTTACATATTCTTCTGTTTGTAATATTTTCTTTAATTCTTCCCTTAAGTATTTATCTTTATGTGGATAAGTATTTTTTAATCTTTCGATTTCTTGTTTTATTTTTTTCATTTTTTCTTTAAATTTATTATAAGTAGTTTCATCAATTAACCCCAATTGGTATCCTAATGGAGTTAATCTTTCATCAGCATTATCATGTCTTAAATATAATCTGTATTCTACTTTGGAAGTATGCATTCTATAAGGTTCTGTAATTTCTTTAGTAGTTAAATCATCAATTAATGCGCCTATATATGATATAGTTCTACTTATAGTTATTAAATCTTTGTTTTTAGAGTATAAAGCAGCATTTATACCTGCTACTATTCCCTGAGCAGCGGCTTCTTCATATCCTGTAGTACCATTTATTTGTCCTGCTAAAAATAACCCTTTTATTGTTTTAGTTTCTAAGGTAGGATTAATCTGAAATGGTTTAACTGCATCGTATTCTATAGCATACGCTGGTCTCATCATCTCTGCTTTTTCTAAACCTACTATTGTTCTTAACATTTTTAATTGAACATCTGCTGGTAATGATGAAGAAAATCCTTGAACATACACTTCATCTACATCCCAACCTTCAGGCTCTAAAAATATAGGATGCTCGTCTTTAGAAGAAAATTTAACTATTTTATCTTCAATAGATGGGCAATATCTTACACCTGTTGCTTCTATTTCTCCATTGTACATCGGTGATAAATGGATATTCTTTAAAATTATGTCTTTAGTTTCTTTTGTAGTATGAGTTAGATAACAATTAATTTGGTTTTTTGGATATTCTACTGTTGGGAAGAATTCAAAGAAAACAGGCTCTTTTGAAGGCTCTACTATTTTTAAGACATCATAATTTATACTTCTTCTATGGATTCTTGGTGGCGTGCCTGTTTTTAATCGAATCATTTCAAAACCTAACTTTTTTAAAGAATTAGTTAGATAATTAGAAGCATATTCTCCTGCACGACCACCTTCATATTTTATATTTCCTATATGTATCAAACCTTTTAAGAAAGTACCAGTAGCTATCACTAAAGCTTTAGTTTCATAGTATAATCCTATTCTTGTTTTTATTCCTTTAATTTTATTGTTTTCAGTAATAATATCTTCAACTTCTTCTTGTTTAATGTATATGTTAGGAGTTTTTTCTAATAAGTTTCTCATGAATTTTTTAAATAGGTGCCTATCATTTTGTGATCTTAGAGCTCTGACTGCAGGACCTTTACTAGTATTTAGGAATCGTATATGTATCATTGTATGATCAGCGGCCATGCCTTGAACCCCACCTAACGCATCTATTTCTCGAGTTAGATGTCCTTTAGCTGGGCCACCTATACTTGGGTTACAAGACATTTGTCCAATATTTTCTAATGACATAGTAAATACAGCAACTTTACAGCCCATTTTAGCAGCTGCTATCGCTGCTTCTATCCCCGCATGACCTGCACCTATTACTATTACATCAAAAACATCCGCCACCATATTTATTATATTCTACAAAAAACTATACTTACTCCTTTTTATTTTTTTTAACTTTAATATTTTTTTTACTTTTATTTAACAAAATTTTAACATATTTTATTTAAAATAAATAATAGAACTATATTTAAGGGGGTAATTATAATATGGATTTTAATGTTAATTTAAATAATGTTAATTTAAACAATACTAATCAAAATGCACCTATCTTTAATTCTAATCCTGTTAATATACCTAGTAATAATTCCAATAATACTTTTACTGATCCATTTGATAAACTACTAAATAAAGCACAGCAAAATATTAATCAAAATATTAATCAAAATCCTAATCTTAATAATAATAATGAATTAGAAAATTACAAGAGGAGTATAGAAAAGCTTGATATAGAGCAATTAAGACAAGAAAGGAAAAAATTAGTAAATGAGATAGTAAAACTAATGGATGAAGGGAAAACAGAAGAACTTGATTTAGCCCAAAAAAAATATAAAATAGCAATGGAAGTAACTGATTCTAAATTAAATAATTTCTCTAATTCTCTTTTAGCTAAAACTGATAATAATACTCCTAATACTCAGGAAATATCTAAAGAAGATTTTTTAAAGAAATTACAAGAATCTGAAATATTAAAACCTGATTCTACACCTGCTAGCACTATTCCAATTCAAACTACTGAAATTATGTCTAAAACTGAAAATATCAATAACACTTCTACTAATATTATAAATGCTAACCCTGATAACCCTAACGTATCTATTTTTAACTTAAATCAAAATAATTCAAACTTAAATATTCCAACTTTATCTCCTTCTGGTATGATTAATAATAATATTACTCCTAATTTAAATAATTTAAATAATTTAAATACTCCACAAAATAATTCAAATACTCCTTTATTGAATAATTTAAGTAATATCAATTCAAATCAATTAAATAACATATTAAGTAATCCTAGTATGTTTAATAGTATGATGAATTTTGCTACTACTCCTGTACATCCGTATTCTCCGTTAATGACAATGTATGGGGTTTATGCACCTAATTTAAGAACTAATCCAACAATGAATGCATTTTTAAACGGAGAGCTATATCCACAAGATATGGCAGATTTAGGAGTATGGTCCGCTCTACAAAAAGAATACTCCTCTAATGATGAATAAAAATTTTTAATTATACGAAAATAAACAACTAAAACTTGGGAAGTTTTCAAAAATTCTGTCAGGAAAGAAATTTCACGAAAAAAGGGAGGATTTTCTTCCCCTTTTCTTGTGAAATGCTACCTTTGTTACTGAAACTAACCAAAAAAGAAGGGGTATGAGCAACTCAAAGATAAGTAAGGTTCTAAATTCTTTGGTGAATGGATTTCTTAAAGGGTAAAACGGGATTTTGTAAATCAAAAAATTAGAAAATGAAGAAGCTTTATTTTTGTAATAAAATGCTGTTTTGTACCCTTCAGATACAATTTTCGCAACACTCCTAAAACTTGTTTTTTAACAAACATCAACAAAAACTACTTATCTTTTATAAGAAAGGATATAATATCCTCAAACTTGAACCTGTGGATAATGATTTCCCATTATGAAACTTCCACTTATAAAAATGAGATATTTTACAAGTGGGTAGAGTTTTATGATATTGTGTCTTGTTGAAGTATAAGAGTAATGTTTAATGTTAATAATAGTGAGGGAAAAACAAACAGCTAAAAATAGTCATAACTCTTATAGTAAAGCTATCAAATAATGGTAGGGGGGTTTGAGGATAAGCAGTATAAACTTACATAGAACAATAAAACATTAAAGAAGATAGCAATTTTTAAAGAGTAGTAGCTTATTTTAGCAGTAGTGGCTTATGTGATTTATTTATTTCTAAGTCTTCTATTGCTTTATAATAAAATATTGGTTCCGTAATTACTTGACAAAAATCCTTATATTAACTACATTTTTAAAGCTAAAACAATAGATTTATCTTTTAAAGATAATTTACTCACTCTTGAACAATATAAGCAAAATAATGGTATTATATTTTTATCATTTTCATTTAGAAAGGATTACTACTTACAGTAAATGAATACTCAATAGTGACAGATATAGTAATTTATGCTATATTAAGAAGTTAAGAATTTTTGCTGAGCAAAATGTGGACTACTATATATAACCACTTTTAAATATCTATTAGGTTTGGCTTGGAATTCTATATTTAATAAATAACAGTTATTTTCAATTTTGAATTTTATTACAAAATCTGAGATAATAATTTTAAGATGTTATTCATTATTTTTAAAATAATAATCTAATTAAAAAAAATAATTAAAAAAAACTGTTTTAATTTGTAAATAAAAGAGAGAAAGAATACTTAAAAAAACTAAATTCCTAAAACATATATTCTCAAGAAAATATGGTAACTTTAAGGTTAATAAGAAACAGCTCCAAGGAAAAGAATTAATTTCTAAGCAAAAGCAACTAAATCTAACATAAAAAGAAAACTGTCAAAGAAAAATAAGCTCAAACGCCCAAAAAATAACTCAAAAATAAAAAATAAATAAAGTTGTTTATTTTTTTTAATATTTTATAAAGAAATTGATTATTGTAAATAAAATAATAAAATTTTTTATGATAAAAAAAGAGGATTTTTTTTTTTTTTTTTTTTTAATTTTATTTTTTTTTTTTTTTTTTATTACTTTATTTTTAATATTAAGATAAAAATATATATAGAAGGTGATGAAAAAATAAAAAAAATGATATCTGCTTTTTTAGTTAATAAAGATAAAAATATCGTTCTAATAGATAATTTAAATATCAG
>CAKZQG010000005.1 GCA_937139605.1 uncultured bacterium | reverse complement strand
AATGTAATGAATAACAATGTAATGAATAACAATGTAATGAATAATAATGAATTAAATAATGAAGATAGTTTAAGTGGTTTAAATAGAAATAAACCAAAAAAATAGTACAAGATAAAAGAATTAATCTTTTATAAATTATAGATAATCTTTTATAAATTATAAAAATTTAAGAATATTTTATTAATAATAAAGTGATTAATAAAAATTAGTGTTAAAAAAAATAGATTTTTTATAAGAAAATAATTTTAAAAGAAAGTATAATGTTTAAGGATTGGTTTAATAACTTTCCATTTACAGCTAACTCCTTTGTAGAATTCAACCATATCCCCACTTTGAATTTTAAAAGTACTTCCGTCTTCTAATTGCACTTCTACTTCTCCGCTAACTACATAAAACTTTTCATTTTCTGGATAATACCAATCAAATTCGGAAATTTCTTTAGTCCATGTGCTCCAATTCTTAGCAATAGATATTTCTGTTTCTGTAGGAGAATATATTCTTACCTTACCTTTTATTTCAAATTTAACATTTTGATTTTGATTTATCATAAAACCCCTCCATGAATATTAATTTTAACTAAATAACAATACCAACATTTTTAAGTACATCTAAGCATCTATTACAGACTTTATGATTTTCAATTTGTTTTAGCTCTTTAAAATAGTTCCAACATCTTTCACATTTTAGATAATTAGATTTAATAAAATCTATAAATAAAGTGTAATTTTTATCTCCAATGCTAAAAGTAATTTGTTTATCTTTTAAATTAGCAAAATTATAGGAATTAGATAATTCTATATCAGCTACTCTAAATATTTCTTTGATTAATTTAAAGTTATTTTGAAAATAATCAAGTAATGAATTATCATTAGAGTATATTTTAAGGATAGTTTCATTTAGTGTTTTAAAGTTCCCTTGATTTTTAAGAACTTCAAATATAGGTAAAGAAGATTTATATAGATTAATAATATTTTTAACATTATTAATTTCGTCTAAATTAAAATTGATGTTGTTAAAATCGGGGAAGGATTCTAAGTAGCAGCTAATAGAGTCAGTGTATTTTAAGTGTTTATAAGCTTGCTCACAAGTAAAAGATAAAATAGGAAATAGAATTATTAATAATGATTTTAAAATATGATATAAAACTAATTGAGTGGATCTTCTTTCAAAAGAATCTTTAGCATATGTATATAACACATCTTTTTTTATATCTAAATATAATGAGCTTAAATCATGTACAATAAAATCATAAATTTCATTAACATATCTATGAAACTCGAATTTCTCCATAAATCCTTCTATTTCATTCAAAAGTTCTTTAAATCTAAACAAGATATATTTTTCTAAAAGTAAAAGATTATCTATATTTAAATCAAAGGCATTTATATCAAAGTCGTATAAGTTTCCTAAAATAAATCTAATAGTATTTCTAATTTTTTTATATATTTCTACAATGGTAGCTAAGGTTTTTTTAGATATTTTTATGTCATTAGTATATTCTGTAGTAGCAAAGAATAATCTAAGGATATCAGCTCCATATTCTTCAACTATTTCCATTGGATCTATGACGTTTCCTAAGGATTTATGCATAGCCCTGCCGAATTCATCTAATACCCAACCGTGTGTTAGAACAGCTTTATAAGGAGCTCTATCTAATACTCCGACGCTAGTAATTAGAGATACTTGGAACCAACCCCTATACTGATCTGCTCCTTCTAAGTATAAATCTGATGGATGAAATTTTAAATTATTGTATAAAACACTTAAATGACTAACAGCTGATTCATACCAAACATCAAAAATATCTTCTTCTTTACTAAAATCTTCATAAGAACAATACATACACTTATATCCATTAGGTTTAAAGTAATTTGAATCATTTTTAAACCAAGAATCACTACCTTCTTTAGAAATTATTTCTGCAATATGATCAACTAAAACTTTATTTACATTAGGTTTTTTACAGTTATTACAATATAAAACGGGGATAGGTACTCCCCAAACTCTTTGTCTTGATAAACACCAATCGGGGCGGTTTTCTAACATGTTTAACATCCTTATTAATCCCCATTCGGGGTACCATTTAACTTGATTAACTTCTTTTACTAATTTATCTTTCATTTTTTGGACATCAAGGAACCACTGATAAGTGGCTCTAAAGATGACAGGGTTCTTACATCTCCAACAATGAGGATAGCTATGCTCATAATTCCCTTTATTTAGTAGCAATCTGTTTTTTTCAATTATATCTATTATTATGTTATTAGCTTGATTAACATGAATAGATTTAAGGAAATCGATTTCATCAGTGAATTTCCCTTCCGAATCTATTGGAGATAAAATGGGAAGATTATATTTTTTACCAGTTAGGTAATCTTCTAAACCGTGTCCTGGGGCAGTATGTACAATACCGCTCCCATCAGAAATATCTACATAATCTGCAGGTAATAATATAGATTCTCTATCAATAAATGGGTGTTTGGCTTTTAAGTTATTTAGCTCGTTAGAATTAAATTCAAATAATATTTTATATTCTCCTTTTCTTATGAATTCTAATTGCCAGGAATTAAATAATGCTTCTTTTGAGATTATATAGTTATTATTATTGTAGTTAATGATAACATAAGAAGAATCGGGTTTAAAAGCTAAAGCTACGTTAGCTGGTAGAGTCCAAGGAGTTGTAGTCCATATTAGTATATAGGCTTCATTTAAGTTATATTTATTAAGAAATTCTTGATTCAGTAATTTAAAGGCGACAACGATAGAAGGGGAGATTTTATTTTTATATTCTATTTCAGCTTCTGCTAAAGAAGTTTCACATTCATAACACCAATAAACTGGTTTTAAATCTCTGTAGATGTATCCATTTTGATATAATTCTCCAAAAGATTTGACTATAATGGATTCATAAGATGGATTTAAAGTTAAATAAGGATTTTCCCAATCTGCAAAGACTCCTAACCTTATAAATTGTTCTTTTTGAATTTCTGAGTAATTAACTGCTATTTCTTTTGATTTTTCTCTTATATAAATAGGAGATACTTTTTTCCGATCTATTTTAAATGTGTCTATAGCAGCTTTTTCATTAGGCAGTCCGTGAGTATCCCAGCCAGGAATAAATGGAGAATAATATCCTTTTAATGTCTTATATTTTACAATGATATCTTTTAGAATTTTATTTAGAGCATGTCCTAAATGGATTTTTCCATTAGAATATGGAGGACCATCATGTAGAATAAATACCTTATTATTGTTTTTATTTTTATTTAATGCTTTATAATATATTCTATTTTCTTTCCAAAATTCAATAATATTAGGCTCATTTAAAGGTAAATTAGCTTTCATTTCAAACTCAGTATAAGGTAAATTCACAGTTTTTGAAAGATCCATATTTTTATCCTCCCTATTATTAATTTATTTAAAATCTTAATTTGATTTTAAATTAATTTTAAATTATTATTTGTAAAAGTAATTAAAAAGCACTGATAAAATCAACGATTTAAATAATAAGAATAGATTTATTTAGTAATTTATTTAGCACATAATATTGAATATAGTTTTTATTATTTTTGTTTTCGTTCGATATTTTTTCGTTGTTGAGCTATGTTTTGGGCACTATCTCTTAAAAACTTTTTTAATTTTTTTTCAAATTCCCTATCTTTATCGTTTTTTTCCTCAGTATTATTGATTTTATTCATATTAATTTTCTTATTATCTTTTTTAGACATTTAGCTTCCCTCCTTTTATTTCTTATTGTTTTCTGCTTAAAATACTTCTTCTAAAATATTAAACATTAATACATTTTTATAACAAGAATAAATTCTTTAGGATTCATTAAATAATTTTTTAATAAAACTGACTTTAAGTATTCAGGATTTTTATATAAATTAATTTGAATTAAAACTAAATTTAAATCAAGTTTGATATTATTTATTTGATTTTTTACATCTTCTATTTTTTTATTTATCATTTTACTTTTCTCTATTTCTTTATAAATTAGAAACATCATTATCAAAAAGAAAATAAAATTTAATATAAAAAATAATTTTTTTTTCATTATAATTTATAGTTATATATCGATATTGTTGGTAATAAATTCTTCTTTTAACAAACCATATATAAGTAAGTCGATATATTCATTATTTTTGTATATATTTTTTCTTAATATTCCCTCTTTTTTGAAATTAAATTTTTCAAATAGTTTAATAGATGGGTAGTTATCTGAAGAGATTTTAGCGTATAATTTAAAAAGGTTTAGTTCATAAAAGGAGAAATTGATAATAGTAAGTAATGAGTCTGAACCAAATCCTTTTCTTCGTAGATTTTCGTATGCAATAAATATCCCTATTTCTGCGTTTCTATTTTTCCAATCGATGTTATTAAGTTCAATTAATCCAATAGGGGTTTTATGTTCTATGTTTCTTATAACAAAAACTCTGACTCTTGGGTTATATACTAAAGAATTATACCAATTTTCTAATTCATCTATATTAAGACTAAATAAAGCTGTTGGGGAAATTAAGGAAAAATCTAGGTCTTTTTTTAGCCATTCAGTTAGAGTAATTATGTCATGGCGTTCTATTGGGAGCAAAAATATTTTTTTACCTTTAAGCAAAAGTAATCACTCACTTTTATTTAGTATATTAAGCAGCATTTTTTAGTAAGCATAACTTCCTTATTGGAAGCTAAATATCCTATATAACCTGGCCTGCTTTTTTTGCGAACATTCTTATTAAAGCTTCTAAAGGATGGGCAGGAGTGGATTTGAACCACTGAAGGGCTCTCGCCCGTGGGATTTACAGTCCCATGCCTTTGACCGCTCGGCCACCTGCCCTTTTTAACACCCCTTTATTTTATCTATTCTACTTTTTTTTTATATCTCCTTTTTATTGTTTATTAAAAATAAAAAATAAAAAATAAAATTAAAATATGAAAAAAATTGTATAAAACTTTTTTATTAAGAAATTAAGAATTCTTTTTTGTAGATATGAAAAAAAGGGAAATGTATTTAAATATAGAAAATTATATTGTAATGATAGGAATATATGGTTTAGGAAATATAGGTTTATCTTTATTAGCTTATTTAAATAAAAAACATAATCAAAAAATAATCGCATTTACTAATAATCCTAAAAACCTTGGATTAACTACTATTTTTTCTATAGATAAAATAGAACATACGTTAATTAAAGATAAAGATTTTTATATAACTAATAACTTGGAAGAATTTTTGGCATTAACTAGGGATATATTTATAACATCAATTACAACATACTATGAAGAAATAGCATCTAAACTGATTAAAGCTAAAAATTTTAATCCGAAATTTCATAATATAATTTTATTTTCATCAAAATTAGGGGGAATTTTAGTTTTTAAAAAGATATTTAATGATAATAATATTTTTGATTTAAATATAATAGAAACTGATGCATTATTTGCTGCTAGAAAAATAGAGGAAAATAAAATCTGGGTAAGAGGAATAAAACGATGGAATCTAATGATAACTGCTAATAAAACGATGGAATCTAATGATAACTGCTAATGATTACTTACAATCTAATCCTGACTTAGAGATTTATAAAATTTTAAGAAATTATTTTATAAATGATATAGATTTAGAAGTAGCGGATAATTTTATTCAGCGGGGGTTAACGGATTTTGGAGCTTTAGCTCACCCTGTTATCTCTATAATCAATTTAGCTAATATAGATAATAAAAAGGATATATTATTTTATCAAGAAGGGATAACTCCAAATACCGTTATTTTAATAGAAAATTTATATAAAGAATTTAATTCTTTAGCAAATGCTTTTAATACAAATATAATAGAACCTAAAGAATTGCTCTATAGATACTATACTTGTGATAAATCGGATTTACTAACTGCTATAAAAACAGTAGCAAATTACAGATATACAAAACTTCCAACTGATATTTTTAATCGGTTTTTATATGAGGATACTTTGAATACCTTAGTTCCTGCTTATTTAATAGCTAAAACTCTAAATTTAAATCTTAATTTAACATTTTCTATAATTAATATAATAGGTAATTTATTTAAAATAGATCCAATAGAAAAGGGGAGAAACTTGAGCAAACTTGGGTTAAATTTGAAAATATTATAAGCTTTATAGAAATTATTGCTAAAAAGTTTAAACTAAAATAATTTGAAAGGAGAATATATATGGTAGTAATAGATTTAAAGAATAAGAATGCATTAATAACAGGTGCTTCTAGGGGGATTGGTGCTGCTATAGCTTATAAGTTAGCTCAAGCAGGGGCTAATGTTGTTATAAATTACAACCAAAATCAACAACCCGCCTCTGAATTAGCTAATAAAATTAAATCCGATTTCAATATAACTCCACTCCTATTCAAAGCTAATATATCTAACTTACAAGAAGTAAAACAAATGAAGGAATTCATTCATTCTAATTTAGGAAAAATTGACATATTAATAAATAATACAGGAATTAATAAAGATAAATTGCTAAGAAATCTAACAGATGAAGAATGGTTAGATGTTATTAATGTTAATTTAAATGGAGTTTTTTATGTAACTAGGGAATTTATAGGAGATATGATTGAAAAGAGATATGGAAGAATAATAAATATAAGCTCAATAGTAGCGTTATCAGGTAGTGCTGGACAAACAAATTATTGTGCCTCTAAAGCTGGAATAATTGGATTTTCTAAGGCTTTAGCAAGAGAATATGCTAAAAGAAATATTACCGTTAATGTTGTAGCTCCGGGTTATATTGAAACTGATATGACTAATAAACTCCCCGAAAAAATTAAAGAATCAATAATAAATTCCATTCCTTTAGGAAGAACGGGAAAACCTGAAGATGTAGCTAATTTAGTAGTCTTTTTAGCTTCTGATTTAGCTTCCTATATTACCGGGGAAGTTATTAACATTAGTGGCGGACTATATATGTAGAAATTTAATTAAAAATTTTTACTTAAATTGAGCTGGAGCAGTGGGGAAGGAACCTATGGTAATGTTTAGGCTTAGGTAGAAGCCTGATAAAGAATTCTCAAGCTCACATTAAGATCCATAAAACAAAAAATAATAATATCTATAGTATAAAAGCATAAATCTTAAAAGATGTATTTACAAAAACTTTGAGATACGTGATTTTTGTGGTTTTTATAATTATATCGGTGGCTGAAGAATTAACTGTTTAACAAAGTATTTTATAGATTAACTTAATTCATCAAATTCCTTATTTATATTCTATATTTATATTTATGTTTTTATTTCCTCAGATACAATTTTGTTAGGATTTTATCAGAATAATAAGGAAAATTGAAATTAAAGCTGATTATTAATTTTTGATTTTTTTTATTTAATATTTTATATAGCTTAGTTTAAAAAATATTTTAGTTTTTAAAATATTTCCTTTAGAGATCTGTAATGTTTTTTAAATTAGCTAAGCAATCTTTTAAAGTATAATTTTTTGGAAATTTTAAAATTTTATTTAATAAAATATCATTTATGTTATAGTAGTTTTTTATGTAATTTTCTAATTCATAATTAGTTATAGGTCCTATTGGTAATATTTTTATATTTGGTATAGATATTATTTGTGATATTTTAAAATGTTTAAAAAATGTTTTTACATTTGATGGGCTTGTAAATACTAAAAAGATTTGCTCTTTATTTAAAGAGTTTATATCAGTATTAATTAATTTCCCATTTATTTTTATTAATAATTTTAATAGCTTATATTCTTTTGTTTTTTTGAAAAATGGGTTAGATTTTATAGTATAAATATGTTTTTCTATGAATTTTATTTTATTTTTTTTAAGTTTATTAGTTAATATTTTATTTGAAATTTTTGAACGTAGGATAAGGAATTTAGATGGGGTTTTATTTTTTGAGTTAATATTTATTATAAGATCTGCTAAGGAGGATGTTAAATATTTTTCGGGAATAGAGATATTTAATTTAAATTGGTTAATTATTTTAGCGGTTTCTGGACCTACTGCTAAAAATTCTTTACTTCTTAAAAATTCTAGCATCTTTGGTTCTTTTTGTAATATATAATTAAAAAATAAATGAGCACCGTTTTTACTCGTAAATACTAAATGAGTTATATCTTTATCTGATTTTAATATCTTTAAAGACTCTATTAAATTTAAATGTATTGGCTTTATTGAGTTAAGTTTTAAATAGTATATACTTTTGTTATTAAAGATCTCAAAGTATTCGTTTTTAAGATTTTTATTATAAAGGCTTTTATTATAAGCAAGCGTTATAAATATTTTCATAAACTAGTATTTTTAAATTAATATTTTTAAGGATTATTTATTTTGAATATAACTAATTTAGCAATTTGTCCTGGATGATTTTCTTGTTTTCCTTGTATTAAATTTCCTCCTAATAAGAATAAGTTTTTTCTATCATAAGCATTCCCATATATAACAACGTTATCTATATTATCTTCTAAGAAATAACTACTATTATTAGGATTATTTAAATCAAATTTAATATATCCTGGATTACTTACACCTCCACTTAAATATAATATATTGCTATCTCCGTAATATTTAACATCATTAATAACTATTTTGATATACTCGTCTGTTTTAGAATCTTTAAAAATGTAATAATTAGCTTTATTATTATCTAAATCGAATATATTTAATGAAGACCAATTTTTGGGTTGAGTATTATGTATAATTGTTGAACCTATATAGACTTTATTATTTATTATTGTGGAATTAATTGGTGCACATCGGAAACTATTATAACTATTATCTCTGTTTAAAGGAGGATTTAGAATAAGGGCGTTATCTATATTTCCTGTTATGCTATTTAATTTAATAACAAAAAGCCTTTTATAGCTTCCAGAAATATTTGTAGGATTTAGAATATTTGGGAGATTTGGCATATTTCCAATAGAACCTAAATTAGGATTATAAACTGTTCCTACTATTATTAAGTTATTACCTTTGTCTAGTAAAATATCGTGAACCTCTGGGTCAAATAATAAAGGAAAAAAATTACTATTTTTTAATGATTCAGTGTTTAAATCTATAGTTTCATTTATTTTAGAATCCATTTTATTTATTTTGGCTAATGTAGGAAAAGGAATTATATTCATATTGATAATAAATAGAAAATTATCTGAAATTTCCAGACCTCCTATGAATTCACTAGACATATCAGAATAGTTATTTCTTATTGTTATTATTCCATTAGAACCAAAGTTTTTATCAAAATCAAAGGATTTTTTATCTATTTTAGCTATGAATAAATCACTTATGCTTGGTTTATTGGGTATAGGACGATTGTACTTTTCTCCTGCTATGTAGATACTATTTTCATCTTGAACTATACGAGCAGGCCCACCACTTTCAAATGGCATCTTTAAATAAGTAAAATTATTCAAATTGTTTATATCATTTTTAAAAACAATTATTTTACCATCAACTATTTCGGTTTCTATAGTATTCGTTTTAGTGTATTTAATTTTATCATAATATCCTACTGTAAATAATGAATTTAAATTGTAGTCTACTAATCCATCTGTTAGAGTAAATGATAAGCTTTCGTCTTTTTGACATTCTCCTTCTGAAAAATAAAAACTATCTATTATTTTATTTTTAGTTCTATTAATTTTTAAAATAGTAGGTTCTACGTTAATGGCGTTATCGAAATTATTAAAAATTCCAGGATTATTAAAGTTATTATATGATGTTAAGGCATAAGAAGATTTTAAAAACCATGTTTTGATTTCTATAAGGATTACTAAACAAAATATAAAATAATATATTCTTATCATTTTGAAACCCTCCTTTTATTTAGTTTTTTATGTTAAATTTGTTTAATAAAGAGTTTATTAGATTTTGGGCTTGATTATATGTTATTGATTCTGAATATACTCTTATTAGTGGTTCAGTACCTGAGGGTCTTAAAATTATCCAATTATAGTCATCTTTTTTTATCCTTATATAATCTTTTATTTCTATTTCCCCATCTAAAATATTTTTAAATAAATCCAAATTATTTTTTATTTTATTAAAAGTATTTTGTTGTTGCTCTATATTTTCAAAGTGCCAATCATATCTATAACAATAAGATTCTTTGGTAAATTTATGTAAATAATTTATTAGTTCATTGGGCTTAAGATTTTCATAAGCGAGAAATTCTAATATAAATAATGCATTAAGTAAGCTATCTCTTTCTGGAATATGATTTTTAAATCCAATGCCACCACTTTCTTCTCCTCCTATTAAAATATTTTCTTTAACAAATAAATCTGCTATATATTTAAAACCTACTGGTACTTCTATTGTTTCAATATTGAAATAGTCTCCTATTCTTTTGAGTTTAGTTGAAGTAGGTAGGGTTCTTATTAGTTTTCCATCCCAATTTTTATTTTTAATTAAATGTAGTGCTAAAATAGGTAAGATTTCATGGGGGGTAATCCATGAGTCTTTAGTTTTAGCAAAAATTCTATCTCCATCTCCATCAAATGCAAAACCTATTGAATTATCTCCTATCATGTTTATTACATTTTCTAATTCCTTTAAATTGGCTGGTATAGGTTCAGGAGATTTACCCCCAAAATATGGGTTCCTATTATTATTTAACTCTATTAAATTCTCTAAATTAAGTAAATATCTAAAAGAATTTGCTAAAACTCCATACATATAATCTACTACTATTATTATGTTATTTTTTATTACATAGTCTTTGATTTTTTCTATATCAATGAAATTTAATAATTCATTTAGATAAGTTTTATTAAAGTTTATTTTTTTTATTAAATTGTGTTTTGGTTTTAAGTTATTAAATTCATTAGGAATATCCTTTAAGTAAGATTCAATTAGCTTAGTCATTTCGGGGGTTGAGCTTCCACCATATTCTGCTTTATATTTTACCCCATTATAGTAATATGGATTGTGTGAAGCTGTTATCATTATCCCTGCACTATAGTTTTTGTATGTAGCTAATGATAAAGCTGGAGTAGAACAATTATATTCACTTAGATATACAGGTATATCAAACGCTGATAATATTTCTGCTACCTTTTTAGCATATATTTCTGACATAAATCTAAAATCATATCCTATTGCCACACCATAAGAATAATCTCTATATTTAACTTTATATGATGCATCTTTATGTTTAGTATAATCTATTTTATATATATCTAGTTCTTTTCTTTGATTGCTTTTGATAAAATTAGCTATTGCAATACTAACTTTAATTAGGTTATTAAAATTAAAATCTTGAGAAATGATAGCGCGCCATCCATCTGTCCCAAATTTTATTTCACTTTCTTTTGTATCTATAGATTTTTCATTAGTTAAATCCATAATATTACTCCACCCCCTAAGTTTATTTTATCTGGTTTATTTTATTTATAAAAAATTGATATTAAAACAATAAAACAAAATACTAAAAAGTATAGCGCTTAGAAATTTTAAACTTTAATGTATGATTTTTGTATAAACTACCACTGCTTATATAAATAAAATCCTAAGTGTTAGACGCCCTTTTCTAAGTAGCATAAACTCATTTTATTAACAATCCAAGCTTTGAAGGCTTATGTTCAATTTCTTGCATCCTTAATGCTCTTAAATCTAGCAGCTCTACAATAATATTATGTTCAGAAATTAGGTTTTTATCAATTGTAATTTATTTAGCTTATAGAAGATAAAAAATTTTTTCTTGTGATTTGTGTCCCTTACTTTTGTGTTATTAATTTACTTTTTGTGCCATTAATATTGATATCCTTTTAGTTTTGGTGTTCTTTAGTATTGGTGTCTTTTACTTTTAGTGTTTCTTGCTTATTAAATGATGGATTTAGTACTATATACTTTATATAACAAACCAAAAAGACTTGAGTTTTAAAATTTTCTTTTTTAGTACTTATAAATCTAGCAATCATTATTTTGTTATGATATTTTATTTTTTATATTGTTTTTAGTTATCTAAATTTTTTAATTTTTCAGAAGCTGTTTTTATTATTTTATTATTAACATTTTCATCGACTACATCTTTTAAAACTCCCTTAGCTAGCTCTGTAATTACATTAATATAAGTATCTTTAATTTCATTTAGTGCTTGCTTTTTAGCATATTCTATTTCTTTTAATGCTTTATTTTTAATTTCATTTGATTTATTTTGAGCTTCTTCTATTATGTAATTTTTAATATTTTCAGCTTCTTTTACAGCTTCAGATAATATTTTCTCCCTTTCTTCATTTATTTTATTTAATTTAGATTCCAGATCTAATCTTATTTGTTCTATTTCTTTTCTAATTTCTTCAGCTTTAGATAGATTTTCTTTGATAGTATTTTGTCTTGCTTGAGTTATATCTTTAAATGGCTTATAAAATAAATAGTAAGCTATTATAACAAATATAACGAAATTAATTATCTGTAAAATTAGAGTAGGAATATTTAATATTTCCATTTTTTACCTCCTAAATGAAATCGTTCAAGTTATTTTATCCCTACTGCTAGATAAGCAAGTAAATCAATTTATTTAAGCATAGCTAATACAATGAATAGTACATATAGTACTTGAGCTTCAGCTAATGCGAATGCTACAAAGAACCAAACTAACATAGCCCCGGTTGTTTGAGGATTTCTATATATCCCCTCTAATAGTGCTCTACCTAAAATACCTATTCCTAACGCTGCTCCTCCAGCAGCAAATCCTAATCCTATTGTTCCTAACGCTTTTTGACTTATATTTATATTACTTAACCAGTTAGTTATTCCTTCTCCTTCTCCAGCTCCTAAAGCCTTCAAACTAACTATGCTAATTAACAAACTAACTATAAATAATATATAAATTATTGTAAATAAGTTTTTTAATTTTTTTGTGTTATCCATTTATTTTTTCCCTCCTTTATTATTTGTTTTTATATTTATTAGTTTAGTGTTCATCAGAATGTCCGTGTAAGTATAATCCTAAATAAACTGCACTTAAGATTTCAAATATGATCGCTTGTATAAAAACAGCTAAAATACCTATTAACATTACAAATAAATTTAAAAAGAATAAAAAGATTTTTAAAAATATATTAGTTTCATTAGAGACTACCATATGTACTAATTTTTCAACCATTGTATGTTCAGAGAATATATTAGCAAACAATCTTACAGATAGTGACAATGTTCTTGCAAATATATCAAATACGTTAAGTAATAAAAATAATGGTAATAAAATTATAGCGAGCATTATGGTAAAGGTAGTTTTGTTTTTTAAGATTGTAGGAATTGGGAATATAAAATGTTCTAACCAATTTTTTAACCCCGTTTCTTTTATTGCTAATATATTATAAGCTATAACTGATATTATAGTTAATGCTAAAGTAGTGCTTAGGTCACTTGTTGGGGGTGTTATCATGCTGTATCCTGATACTTGCCATATTGGTGGTATATATCCTAATAAATTGGAGAATAAAATAAATATAAAAAATGAAACTAATAAAGGCATATATCTATTTGCTATTTTTTTACCTAAAATGGATTCGTTGATATTATTGATACCTTCAATGATGAGTTCAAAAATGTTTTGGATACTTAGCGGTTTGGGAACTAAGATTTCTGTATTTAATGGGTAAAATTGTAATTTTTTTATAGTATTATATACAGAATTTCTATATAGGATTCCGAAAATAAAGATAATAAACATTACAATGTAGGTACTAACTATGGTATTAAGGTGGATTTCGAAGTTAGGAAAAAGTAAGTATTTTAAAAACGGACTATCACTTGCTAAAAACATACTTTTTTATCCTACTTATTTATATTCCGCCTGCTTTTATTAATGATTTTTGTTTACAGGCGGTATTATTTTTATCTTTAAAGAAATAGATTTAGGTGTTTGTTGTTAGTTATTACAAGCGCATGAACCGCCGCAACCACATTCTTTTTCATTTCCACAACCGCATTCTTCTTCATAATTTTCTTCTTTATTGCATTCACATTGTCCATTAGAGCAGCCACAACCTTTATTAAAATTGGAATTAATAATAAAATATCCCATCCCTTCTCTTTCTACAAAATCTATTTCAGCGTTTTCTATAAATGGGTAGCTAAAGTCATCAACTACTACTTTTAAGCCATTAATATCTATAAAGTTATCGGAACTATCAAATTCGTTAGTAATTTCTAAACCAAAATCTAATCCACAGCATCCACTTGGAATGACAAAAACTCTTAATGCTAAATTAGGTTCATTTTCTTGTGATATTAGCTCTTTTGCTTTATTTAAAGCTCTCTCTGTTAAGTTTAACACTATTAATCACCTCTTTATTAATTTTTAATAAACTAAAGGTATTCTTTTCTCTTATTAATAATATTTTACATTTTTTCATTATTACCTTTAAAAATAGATTTTAATAAAATAGATTTTAATAATTAATTAACAAGGGATTTTTTTTTAATAAAAAAATAATAAAATTAAAAAATAATTTAATAAAAAATTTAAAAATAGCATAAAGATATTATAAGCTATGAAGCAAGTGGGGATATATTGTAGAACTCTAAATGAGAATTTTTTTATACAAGATGATAAAGTTTTTGTAAAAAAAGAGTTAGCTGGGGATGTTTTACAAGCTTATTGGATTACTAAAAATATTATTCAAAATATGAAAGATAATAATTTAGAAAATTTAAAAATTTTGCCTTATGATCCTAATTTAGCTTTAAATCATTTTTTTGGATTTTATATTCATTTATTTTATAATTTTAAAGAATATGGATATTTATATAGGGGTAAATCTATTGGGATTACAGCTAATTATACAAACTTCTTTTTTTCTAAATTTATTACTTCTAATTCTTTACTGAATATCTTTTTAGCTAAATTATTTTTAAAATTTAATCAAAATTTTATTGCTTTTTTTAGCAATTTTATTAATAGATATTATTTTAAAAAGGAGTTTTCTAAATTTATAGATGGATTTTTATTAGCTCTTAAAAATGACTATATTAAATATTTTGTCTTTAATTCTAATAGAGAAAAAGATTTCTTTATTAATTTATTTAAGCTTGATAAAAGGGTTTATGAGATATTAAATAAATTAGATAAATATGTTATTTATAATTGTTTAGATTTTGAAGAAATAAACAATATTTTATTAAGAAATAGTTTTTTAAATTATAGATTGTTATCTGATATTGCAGGAATTTCAAAATTAAAATTGCTTTTTGTTGGCAGATTTGATAGAATTAAAAATATATTAAATTTAATAAAAGTTTATAAAAAAGAAAGACTTTATAGAGATTTTATTTTAGTAATTTTAGGGTACCCTGTAGATTATGATTTAAATTATTATAAAATTTTAAAGGATTTAACTAAGGATAATAAAAATATTTTTTTAATTAATATAAATGATTTTGCTAATTTTTACTATGAAAAGAGATATTTAACCTTGAAGTTAATGGGGTTAAGTGATATTGTTATTTTGCCTAGTTTAGAAGAAACTTTTTCTTTAACTGCTTTAGAAGCTCTTTATTTTAATAAAAAGTTAATTATAACTCAAAATAGCCCATACTATGAATTATATCCCGATTTAATAAATATTTTTGTATTTCCTATTGATCCTTTTAATCTTAAATTAAGAGAAATCTTAGAAAAAATTAACTTAAATTTTTCATTACAAAATTTAAAAGATAAAATAGCTTCTATTTTTAATTGTAAAGAAATAGCTAAACACTATTTAGAAATATTTCAAAAATATTCTTAGATTTTCTAAAATTTTCTTAGGTTTTTATAATAAATTATTTTTTATTTTATATAGCTTTGTAAATTTTTTGTTAATTTTTTTATGATTTTTTAGGATTTTTTTTTTTTGATAAATATATAAATGGGAAAGTATTTTAATTTTTATTTTTTAGGGGGGATAAAAGTGTATAAAAATAGCAATTTTTTCCATAAAAACAAAGGAACAGTTTTGTTATTGGCTCTTTTTGTTTTATTCTTTACTTCTGCTATTATTGGGATTATTTATTCTTATAACAGTAGAATATTTAAATTAGCAATGGAAGAAAAAAGAATTACTCTAATTTTTATAACTCATTTAGAGAAGTTAATACTAATTTGTATATGGTTAAATTAATGAATTATGGTTTCCTTTTTGAAAATTGGAAATGGGGATTACATTATAAACCCTATTTACCTGATGGAACTAAGCGATTTTCTGATCCGCCGGGATTAACTATAGAAGATGTAAAAAAGATACTTTTTCTAGATACAGAAAATACAATTGAGGATAATGTAAAAAATAATCTCCAAAGTAGGTTTAGTATATATGGTGTGGATTTTACTGATAGAGTTAGAACCTTTACTTATGAATCTGGAAATCTGGTAGTGTATTATTATTCTAAACTTAAAATAAAAATAAAAAATAAGATTAAGGATACGGTTGTATTCAATGAATTGGAATATCCAATTAGATTAAAAATAAAATATCGAATAACTGGTAGTGGTGATTATGGTGATCAGCCTCCATTTAATGTAAAAATATCCGTGGAAGAAATATAGGGTGGTGGGGTTATGAATAAAAACATAAAAAAAATAAAAAATAATAAAATAAATCTTAAAAAAAATGACAAATTAAGGAATAAATTAAATAATATTGGGTTTAGCTTGTTAGAGGTAGTAGCATTTATTGCTATAGTTACTTTATGTATCCTTGCATTAGCTTCTGTTTATTATAGCATAATTAAAATGCATAATAAAGTAATGTATAACGACTTAATTGCTAAAAAAACTCAAACATATTTTAACCTGTACATTGAAAATAAACGAGAACTATATTTAAAAGTATCTACTTTAAGTGAATTAGCATCAAAATTAAATGATTATGCAAATTATTTAATTTCTAAACTTAATAAAGATAACGATTTAGAAAATATCGTAATTACAAGTATATATGCTAATCCTATAGAAAGTAGTAGTGAAGTCCAAAATGCTTTAACTAATGTTTATCTCCAAAAGCAAAACCAAATGCTATATAAATTCTATATAAAATTAACTATAAATTATAAAATAAAAGGTAAAGATAATGAAAACAAGGTAGAAACTTTTCTCCCTGTTTTTGTTGAGAAAGAGACTACAAGCTTTTTACCTAATTATACTGAGATTACGATTGATACAATAGGCGGTAGTGGCGGTGGAAGTCTTGCCAAAGATGGAGGTCCTGACAAGGATGATGGTCCTGACAAGAAAGAGGATCAAGACAAGAAGTGTTTTGAACTATCAACACTAATTTTAGCAAAAGAATATGATAATTATAAACTAAAAAGGATGGGGGATGTAAAAATAGGAGATATAATTATAACAATAGATCCAGTAGAAAATTATAAATTAAAAGAAATAGAAATAGAGAAAATACATATGCATGATAAAAAAGAATATGAGATATTAGAGATAATAACGGAAAATTCTAAATTGAGATTAACTCCAAATCATCCTTTAGTTATCGATAAAAATAATAATATTAAAAAAGCAGAAAAATTAAATATTGGAGATAAGGTATTGGTTTATCAAGATGGGGATTATAGCTGGCAAGAAATAAAACAAATAAGAAAAGAAAAAATAATTGATAAAGTAATGACATTAGAATTAAAAAGTAATGTAAATACATTTTTAGTATCAGTAGATGGTAAATCATTTATATTAGCTCATTCAGGATATAGGAAACTAAATTTAATTGATGTTATAGCATTTTCTAGCTTGTCTTTTATTGTGGCAGTAGCATGGGCAGATTGTAAGGGAGGAGGGGGAGAACCTGTGCCGGGAGGAAAATAAAGTTTAGTTTTATTTTTTAATGATTATAAATTGTTTTTTTAATGGAGAATAGTTTGATGGTGTATAATTTTAGGGGTAATAGGGGTTTAAGTTTGGTGGAGGTAATGGTTTCCTTAGCTATTATCTCCCTAATGATAGGGATATTAGTTCAAATTTTTTTGATTTATAACAAAATAAAAAGAGAACAGGATTATTTAACAAATGACACATTAACTGCAAAGGAAATAGGTATAAAAATAGAGAAAGCTATGGCTTTATCAAGGTATGTTTATATTAGAAATAACCCAGATAGTACTATAATAGAAACTTATGATTATACTTTTACTTTAAAAAAGAATCCTCCTAAGGAATTTAAAATAGAAACAAACCCACTATATCCTTCAAAAACAAAAGTTAAAAAAATATCAAATTACATTTATTGGGTTGCTAATACTTATTATAATTATATGCCTGTATTATATGAGATTAAAATTTATGTATATAATAGAGCTTCAAAAGGTAGATATATTAAAAATGGCCAATATACAATGGTAAAAAAATTAGCTTATTACATTTCTATTGTAAAATACTACTGATATTAATTTTTGTATTTATTAGTTATTAATCTTTAAATATTCGTTATTATCCTTTTTGGTAGAGTATTAGTTTTCATTATTTAAAAGGATTATATTTTAAATTAATTTAAATATTAATTAGAAAATGTTTATTTAAAAGAGGTGTTTTTTATGAAGAGATTACCAATAGGTATTAGTGATTTTAAGAATATAATAACGGGAAATTATGTATATGTATTTCATATAACATTAGGCTTACGCCTTCGTTATAGATAAGACAAAGTATATATATGAATTAGTGAATAGTGGAGGATATATATTTTTAAGCAGACCAAGACGCTTTGGGAAATCATTATTATTATCAACAATAGAGTATTTATATGAAGGGAAAAGAGAATTATTTAAAGGATTGTATATAGAAGACAAGTGGAATTGGAGTGAAAAATATCCAGTAATAAGAATAAACTTTGCAGTAGATATAAAAACACTAAGTGAAATATATGAAGTAATAAGGAATGAAGTAAGGTTAAATTATAAGAAAATGAAAATAGAAAAAGAAAAAGAAAAAGAAGAGAATCATGTTAGGATTAATGTTACAGAATTTAATAATAGAAATAAGTGAAAGATATAATAATCAAGTGGTGGTGTTAATAGATGAATATGACAAGCCGATATTAGATGTAATAGAAGAAAGAAAAGAAGCAGAAGAGGTAAGAAAAACATTAAAGAGTTTTTATTCAGTGTTAAAAGGGCTGGATGAGTATATAAAGTTTGTGATAGTAACGGGGGTTTCAAAATTTGCAAAAGTATCTCTTTTTAGTGGATTAAATCAATTAGAAGATATCTCATTAAGCAGGGAATATGGAGATATATGCGGATATACCCAAGAAGAATTAGAATATTATTTTAAAGAGTATTTGGATAATGTAAATATAGAAGAAGTAAGAGAGTGGTATATTTCATATAACTCACACATACTGTGTTCGTTATATTTCATATAACTCACGCATACTGCGTTCGTTATAACGGATATAATTTTTTAGCTAATAAAGTATATAATCCATTTGATGTGTTGTTATATTTAAAGAAGAAGGAGATAAGGAATTATTGGTACGAAACAGGAAGAACAGAATTTTTATTTAAAATAATAAAACAAAGGAACTTTGATTTACCTTATTTACATAAGAAATATTATACAAGTGAAATATTAGAGAAGTTTGACATATTATCATATAACTTCGAGAATACATCTCTCGTTATAGAATATATAAGCATAGAAGCATTAATGTTTCAAACTGGATATTTAACAATAAAAGAGGAGTATAAGTATGAAAATGAGGAAGTATTATATTCATTAGATTATCCGAATAAAGAGGTAAGAAAATCATTTAATAGTGAGATATTATTTTATATAACAGGAGATTACCAAATAGATAAAACAACATTAATAAATATAGCATTTAAAAGAGAAGATCTACAAGAGATAAAAAAGCAAATAGAGGTGTTTATAAGTACAATAAGTTATGAGGTGTTAAAAAACGAATATGTATATGCAGCAGCAATATATGGATTAGTATATGCAACAGGGTTAAATGTGATAATAGAAGACAATACGTCAAAAGGGAGAATAGATTTAACGGTAGTGGTAGATAAAAGGCTGGTGTATATATTTCATATAACTTTCGTTATAATGGAGTTTAAGGTAATAGAGAATGAAAGAGAAAAAGGGAGTGCGTTAAAGCAGATAAAAGAAAAGGAGTATCATAAGAAGTATTTGAATTATGAGAAGATATATTTAGTGGGGATAGAGTTTGATAAGGTAAAGAAAGATGTAGTTGATTTTGAATATGAAAAGATAAAATAGTAGTAATAATTTAGTGATATCGAAGATAGATATAAGTAATTTAAATGAAATTTCAAGTTAATTGTAGGGAGTTAAATTCCCGCTTAATGAATAACAATGTAATAAATAATACTGAAGTATTTAAGATATAAAAAAATGTTTATTTTTGAAGGAAAATTATATTAAATAAAAAATTAGAATAATATGAAGGAAGAAATTTTTACAAAAGAAAATCAAATTGATATATTAGAATTAGTAGATAAAATTTTAGAATTGTATAAAAGAAATAATTTAGAAGAATTAGAAATAAAAATAAAAGATTTTGAACTAAAAATTTCTTCAAAAGAGGATATTAATATTGATTCATTAAAACTATTTAATAGTAAGTTATTAAATGAGCAGTTATTAAATCAAACAGATTTATTAAAATCTAATTTAATTTCAAACGAAAAGTTTTCAGAGGTAGAGGAGTTTAACGATTTAAAACAAGAAAATAATTTAAAAGTAGAGGATGACATAGCAAAATACTCTAAGATTATTAGGGCACCATTAAGTGGGAATTTTTATATAAACGTTGGGGGAAATGAATTAATTAGTTTAAATAAAAATATACAAAAAGGGGATGTTGTTTGTGTTATTGAAGCTATGAAAGTTATGAACGAAGTTAATTCTGAATATGAAGGAATAGTTAAAAAAATTATTCCTAAAAATGGAGATTTTGTTAAAGAAGGTGATCCTATTATTGTTTTAGAATAAATATTTTAAAATATTTAATGAAAATATTTAATGAGAAATGATTTATCTTTTAACGGATTATGGTAATAAAGATTATTTCGTAAGCGCATTAAAAATAATTATAAATAACTTCTTAGATAATTTTAATCTAAAAACAAGCTTAATAGATATAACTCATGATATCCAAAGGCATAATATCATAGAGGGAATAATTAATTTACAAGCGGTTTTAGATATTGTGCAAAATAAATCTGTCTTTTTAGTAGTTATAGATCCTCAGGTAGGAGATAGTAGAAATTTAATATATAATAAACCTATACTTGCTAAGTTTATTAATAATAAAAGTAAAAGGGAATTGTATATAGTAGCAAGGAATAATGGTATTTTGACTGCTTTTTATAACAAAAATTATAAACTTGACTATATTTATAAGATTTCTTTAAAAAAAATAGAAGATGATATTAAATCAAAAGGAATATTTTATAAAAGTATGATAAAAGAAATAGATGATACTTTTCATGGGAAATGCGTTTTTGCTCCTATTGCTGCTTTAACTCTCCTTAAAATGTATCATATTAATTATTTAGATAAATTTATTACTAAAGATTATACTTTAAAACCATTTATCCTTAAAGATTTGTTTAAAATAGATACTAATAAAGATTATGTAAAAGGGAAATTGTTATATTATGATCATTTTGGAAATGTAATAACTAATATACCTTCTAATAAAATAAGTAAATTTAAATATGCAATAATTAAAAATAAAACTACAATTAATGATGATAATAAAATTGTAATTGATAAAATATATAATTCATATAGTCAAGCTATTAAAGACGAATTATTTTTTATAAAAGGCAGCTTTGGTTATTTAGAAATATCAATAAACCAAGGAAACGCTTTTAAAACTATTAATGAATATTTTTTTTGTAATTCAAATATTAGTTCTCAACATTTTAATATAACTCAATCTTTTAATGAATTTGAAATATGGGTTTATTTTTAATGATTTTTGTTTATTTTTAATGATTATAGTTTATAGAATAGTTTATAGAAAAATAATTAAAAAAAATAAAAGGGGAGAAAATATCTCCCCTATTTTTATTTAAGTGATTACTTTAAAATTACTTTAAAAATTACTTCTTAGGAGATGGCTCTTGGGGGTTAGGTTGTGGATTAAGTTCTGGTTGTGGAGGTTGAGGCAACATACTTAATGCTTCTTTTACAGCTTCATATACATTAACAAGACCAGCACCTTGGTCGAATTGATCATAAGGTTTATTATCTGTTGGATCTGTTTTTTCAAGTTTAATAGTATGTTTCATTAGTAGTTCTTTTACTTGTGCTTCTGTTAGGTTTGGATTAGCAGATAGTATTAAAGCCATTGCACCTGCTACACCTGGGGTTGCCATGGAAGTACCACTTATTGCTATATATTTTCCATCTGCTGTTCTTGGAATTTTCCCTTGAGAAGCTAATTGATCTAATTCACTACCCGGTACATTTGCGGCCCATATTTTAACCCCTGGCATAGAAACATCAGGCTTTAATTTGCTTGTTTCATCAGGTGCATTTTTAACTGGTCCTCTTGAGGAAAATCTTGCTATATCATCATCGCTTAAGTCGGTAGTTTTTTTATCATCGTATGCTGCAACGGTTACTGCATTTGGTGCTATAGCAGGAGTTCCAACTGTGTTAGGGTATGGGCCACTGTTACCTGCTGCTATTGCAAAATATACCCCATCTTTTATAGCTTTTTCTACTGCTAATGCTAATGGATCTTGGTTCCAAGGTTTAAATGCATATCCTCCTAAACTCATATTTGCTACTACCTTTTTACCTTCTGCTTTAGCTTTTTCTACTACTTGGTTTATTCCTCTAATGATATCAGAAGTATATCCGCTACCATCGTCACCTAAGACTTTTATTCCCCAGATTTCAGATGCTGGTGATAAACCAGTAAATTTTCCATCACCTGCAGCTATACCTGCAACATGGGTTCCATGACCATGACCGTCTCTTGGTTCTGTTCTTTCACCTTTTGTAGCATCATAAAAGTATGTTAATCTATCTCCAAAGTCGTCATGCTTTCCTATGCCTGTATCTATAACAGCTACTACTACACCTTGGCCTTTTATCCCCATTTCATGGACTTTATTTGCTTGGGTTATATCTAAGGTAACATTAGTTTCAGGCAAAGATGGGGGTTTTTGTTCTCCTTCCCTTTTAAGTTCCTCTAGCTTTCTCTTTTTTAGAACTTCTTTTTCTTCTTCAGGTCTAACTAATTCTACTTTTTCATCTATGAAGGCTTTTAAATTATCTGGTAATGCTTTAAATATTTCAGGTGATGCTCCTTTTTTTACTTGTGCTAAATAAAATCCATTACCTAAGTCTTCTACTATTTTACCTACACTTAATTTAGTAAGTAGTTTTTCTATTTCTGCTTTATCTCCAGTAAATATTACTCTTTCATATTCTGGAGATCTGCTTTCTATCTTTTGATAATTACCTCTTATTGGATTTATATCCATTTTTTTTTCACCTCCTTTTATTTTATTATACTTACATTTTTTTTTACCTTTTTAATAACAATAATGTAAAAAAAATGTTAAATAAAAAATGTGAATTGATTTATATTTATAAGTAAGTTGATTATTAAAATTCAAGGGATTAGATAATTTTTATTTAATATTAAAATTAATGAAAGGATTAATAATAGTTTTAGCAGTTTTTAGCGCTTCTATTGAACCTATTATTATTAAAGTTGGATATAATAGTTTTAAAAATATTAATCCTTTTGAGATAATTGTTGTAAAAAATTTAGTAAGCTTTATTATATTTTTTATTATTACTTTTTTTAATTATTTTATTACTAAAAGTTTTAAGTTTTTAAGAATGAGGGATATTTTAGATATATCAAAAGTTTCGTTTTTATTATTATTTACTACATCTATGTCAATTATTTCTTTAAAATTTATACCTGCAATAATTATGTTGACTATTTATTCTATTACTCCGTTATTTGTTGGTTTAACTAATTCTTTAATAAAAAAATCAGAAAGTGTTAGTTTAAAATTTTTTTTGGGATTTATTTTAGCTTTTATTGGGGTTTCTTTAACAATAGGGGTATATGATTTATTATTTAATTTAAATTGGAAAATGAATTTTTTAGGAGTATTCTTTGCTTTTTTGGGCGTTCTAAGCTCTACTATTTACAGAACTACTTTGGATTACCTTACTCATAAATATACTCCATTTGTTGTTTCTAATTATATATTTTTGATTAATGGCTTAATTATATTATTATTTATATTTCCATTTGTTTTTAAAAATTTAAAATTAGGGAGTGTTTTAGTAGGTTTTTATGGTGGGATAAGTGGAAGTATAGCTAATATTGCTTTTTTATATGCTCTTAGTATTTTAGGATCGACTAATGTTTCATTACTAAATATGCTTAACCAACCAACTGTTATTTTACTTTCCGCTTTTATCCTTAAAGAAAAATTAACTGTTTATCAAATAATAGGAATATTTTTAACTATTTTGGGAATAACTATTGCTAAAAATAAAAAATAATTAAATTTAGAATCTAAAGATAAAAGATGGTCTTATATACGGATTAGGTTCTTTTGTTATATTATTTATTCCATATTTAAGATGAAAATTATCATTTAATTCTATTTTTATTGCCGGATTTACTTGGATAAAATCTTTGTGCTTTATAAAAGTAGATTCTATACTTATTGGATAATTTGTATCAAATTTATAAGTGTAATTAAAGGAAAAATATTTGCTACTTTCAGCTATATATATACTTGAATTTTTATTTATTTTGTAATACAATCTTATATCAAAGTCTGTATTTTGATCTATTTCTCTAAAAATTAATCTGAGTTTATATTTTTCACTTATTTGATATTCTATGTAATTTCTATATGTTGTTGTATGATCTTTTAGAGAGAAATTTAACTCTAATGCATAGGTCAATTTATATTTATTTTTTTGTTTCTTTTCTGTTTCTTCTGAAAAAGTTAAAGAAAATAAATTAATTGTAAAAAGAAAAAATACTATTTTAATTATTTTAAATTTAAATATAAAAAATATAGTCATAAATTTTTAAAATTTTACTATACAATAATATAAAAGCAATTTCTATAAGTAATATAAATATTAGATATTTTAAGTTTTATTCCTTTAATTAAAAATATAGATAAAAGAATAAATTAGAAAGTAAATTTAAAAAACTAAAAAAAGGTTTGATGTATATGTTTGTAGAATAATAAAATTGTGGCAAGGGTAAAAAAGATAACGGTAGGGATATTAGGATTATCAAAAAGTGGCTTGGCTGCTGCTAAACTTTATAAAAGTAAAGGTTTTGAAATAGTAGGCTTTGACGATAACACTAATCTTCAGCTTAATCCTGAGTACAATTCCATTTTTAAAGATTTATATTTGGGTAAGCAACCTAATTATGTTTTTAATGAAATAAAAAACTATAAATTAATGATAGTTAGCCCGGGAATCCCTTTTGAACATGAAGTTATAAATATCTCAAAATCTTTTAAAATACCTGTCATATCGGAAATAGAGGCAGCTTATAAATTTCTCCCTGAACCTAAAAATATAATATCTATTACAGGTACCAACGGTAAAAGCACTATCACTTTTTTAGTACAACAAATTTTAAAAAAGCATAATGTAAATAGTTTTTTGGCTGGAAATATTGGAATCCCTTTTTCTCAAGTAGTACTTGATATTACAACTAAAAATATAAATAATTCTGTAGTTGTATTAGAAGTTAGTTCCTTTCAATTGAAATTTACAGAAAATTTTAGAAGTAGAATAGCAGTTATAACTAATATAAATTCTGATCATTTAGATAGGCATCCTTCTTTTGAGGATTATGCTAACTCTAAATTAAAATTATTTGATTTTCAAGCTAAAAAAGATTTTGCTTTTATTAACCTTGATAATAAAATTATAGCTTCTAATTTAAATAGAGTAAATTCTAATGTTTTATTATTTTTAGGTAATGATGAATTAAATGAAGTTAATCTACCTAATTTACCTAAAAAAGTTTATTTAATTAAATTAAAAAATGATATTATGCAAATTTATTTTTCATCTTTTAATAATAGTAATTTGATTAAACTTGATAAATTATCTTTGGTCTTTGAATTTAATATAAGGGAATTAAAAAAATATAAAACTTTATTGACTAATGGTTTTTATAAAGAAAATATATTGATATCTACTTTGATTTCATACGTTTGGTTACAAAATTATGAGAAAATTAAATTAGATAAACATATCTTAAAGGAAGTAATAGATAATTTTGAACCTTTATCTTATAGATTAGACAATTTTACTTCAGTTGAAAATATATTATTTTTTAATGATAGTAAAGCTACTAATTTTCATGCATTGGTTAGTAGTTTAAAAACTGCTTTTGAATACATGGATAATTTAAGAATAAATTATAAAGTAATTTTATTAAGTGGGGGATATCTTAAATATTTAAAAGAAGAATATGCTATCCAAGATTTATTAAATAATATAAATGATATAAAGAAATATAGAAATAAATTTATTGGGGTTTTAGGCTTTGGAAAAGGAGCAAATTGTATTATTTCTGCGTTTGCTAAATCTAATACAGATTTTGGTTACCTTTATTCCTTTGATAGCTTAGAATATGCTTTTGAAAAAGCTATTTCATTAGCTAAAGAATATCTTAATAATATTGACAATAATTCTAATGTTGCTATTTTATTTATTCCTGGGGCTGCTAGTTTTGATCAATTTAAATCAGCAGAAGAACGTGGAAAATTCTTTGATAATTTGGTCTCTAATTTTAAAAACTCTTTTTTAGCTAAAACTAAATAAAAATATTTTAACCAACATTAGAATTTATATCCGACTATTATTGCTAAGTTATTACAGGTAAAAAACAAACTATAATTAATAATAAAAAAATAAAGCTATTGAAAAAAGTATTGATAACTAGCATATCGTGTTATAAATGGGAATATAATTATAAAACACTATAAAATTAGGTATATATATAATTTAATCACTATGTTGCTTCTTATATATGAATTAGATATTTTACATGATAATTGCTGCTATTAAATTCAAATTATACCTTACTAATAAACCGTCTAATCTTAAAGAAAAAAGAATTATTGTTAATTCCTTAAAAGATAAGGTCTTAAAAAAATTTAATGTTTCTATAGCTGAAGTGGATGATTATAATTCTCTACATTTAACTACAATCGGGATTTCTGTTGTATCTAATGAAATAGATTTTCTTTATAAAGTATCTTCTAAAATATATGATTTCTTTTTAAATTACAAAGATATATCTATTATTGATTATTATTGCGATTACTTAAGCGGGTTTTAGATATTTTATTGTGTAGGCAAAAATAAGTAAATAAAAGCTTGCTTTTGAAAAATGGAATATAGCGGTTTGAAATTGTGTTTTCTTGAGACTTGCGAATAATAACAATTTGCAGTGTTAGTGTTGAAGGATATGCTATATTTATTATTGTAATTTTTAAAGTTCTTGCTGTTTTAATCAATAATTGATGGGGTTCTTAGAATAAAGAATAGGTTTGTTAAGTAAGCAAAATAATAGCTAGATTATCAAAATAATAGCGAAAAACAAAATATAAATAATTAAAATTAATTGCAATTTTAGCATTAAATTTGTCAAGTAGTGATAGTAGTGTAGTTAAAAAGTTTATAAGATAAAGCTAAACATAACAACAAAATTTTTACAAAAAATATTTGTTTTAAAATTATTGATTTTAAACGGTAATATTCAATTAGTTATTTTTTATTAATTTTTTTGATTAATTTATTAGTTAAATTTTTTATTGGTCTTCTGATTCATTTATAGAGTTTATTTTATTGAGTTTATCTATGTCTGAAGTTTGAATCTGATTCCTTATAGCAAAAATTATTGCTAATCCAACTGTTATTTCTATTGCTGCTATTAATATATTAAATAATGCAAATACTTGGCCATCTATTACTGAATTTATATTATCTTTTAGTCTTGAAAATAATATAAAATCCAAATTGATTGCATTTAGTATTACTTCTATTGATATTAAAATAGCTACTAAATTTCTTCTATATACTATTCCTATTAACCCGGCTATTATCATTATAAAACTAATAAAAACTGTATATATTACTAAAAAATTCTGACCCTCTAAAATATTCATATTAAAATTATTCAAAATAAATTTAAAAAAACCTTTTTAAAATTTAGTATAAAAAATTTAAAAAATTTTTTTTTAAAGTGTATAAAATTTTTTAATCTGGGTATATATAAATATGGAAGGGGTTTGAGGGAAATAAATAATAAAAATAAATAATTAAAGATAATAAATTAACGGAGGTGAGAAAATATGATGTTAATGACAAGAGAAAGAAGACCACTAAGAAGAACAGGATTAATGAGTGAATTTGATAGAATTCATAATTTAGTTGATGAGTTAATGAATGAAGTATTTGGCAGCTGGGTAACCCCTTCTTTAACAACTACAACAACCCCAACCCAAACCCCCACTTGGTTACCTTATGTCAATATGTGGCAAAGTGGTAATGAATTAGTAGTAGAATTCTATTTACCTGGTGTTCCAAAAGATTCTATAGAATTAAATGTTACTGAAGATACTTTAACATTATCTGGTAAATGCCCAACTCCATGGGGTAATAATACTCCAACAATATATAGATATGAATTCCCACACGGAGAATTTTATAGACAAATGACTTTACCATTCAGCGTTAATCCAGAAAAAGTTAGCGCTAAATTTGAAAATGGTGTATTAAGAGTTACCTTAACTCCTATAAGCTCTACTTCTAAATCTCATAAAGTTCAAATATCATAAAGGTTTTTAGATAAATAAATAGAATTATAGAAATGAGGGGAGCAAGCTTGCTCCCCTTTCTTTATTATTACTAAAATTTATTGTATCATAAAAAATTTAGTTATTAAGGAGGGTTAATTATGACTACAAAATTAGAACATCCGGTTTTGGTTAGTACAGATTGGGTATTAGAAAATATTAATAACCCTAAAATTAGAATTGTTGAAGTTAATGAAGATGTATTATTATATGATACAGGGCATATTCCTAATGCAGTTAAAATAGATTGGCATACTGATTTAAATGATCCAATTAAAAGGGATTATATTAATGAAGAACAGTTTGAAAAATTGTGCAGTGAAAAAGGAATAGCTAATGATACTATAGTAGTTTTTTATGGAGATAAAAATAATTGGTGGGCTGCTTACGCTTTATGGGTATTTAATTTGTTTGGCCATGAATTAGTTAGAATAATGGATGGTGGCAGAGCTAAATGGATTAGTGAAAATAAACCTCTAACTAAAGAAATCCCACAATTCCCAAAAACTAATTATAAAGCTAAAAAAAGAAACGATTCTTTAATAAGAGCTTTTAAAGATGAAATAATAGAACATATAAAAAAAGGTGGAATCTTAATTGATGTAAGAAGTCCTAAAGAATATACTGGAGAATTAATTCATATGCCAGATTATCCTCAAGAAGGAGCTCTTAGAGGTGGACATATACCTACTGCTATTAATATACCGTGGGCTACTGCTGTTAATCAAGACGGTACTTTTAAATCTACTCAAGAATTAATTAAAATATACAAAGAAAAATTTAATATCTCAGAAGACAAAGAAATAATAACTTATTGTAGAATAGGGGAACGTTCTGCTCATACTTGGTTCGTTTTGAAATATTTATTAGGCTATCCTAAAGTGAAAAACTATGATGGCTCATGGACTGAATGGGGAAATTCTGTTAGAGTACCTATTGTTAAAGGAGAAGATCCAGGTAAATTAGAAGATTAAAAAAATATTTAAAAAATAAAAGATAAAATATATTAATAAAAAAGCTGTATAATATTTAAGTTGCCACGTTTAAAAATATTAACAAATAATAGTGCTATCACAAGTCTATAGTGAATTGCTTGCTACTAGAATTTACATTTCTAGAAATAAAGGTTTTTTGTATCCTTCTTTTTAAAAACAAAAAATTGTTTTTTTATATTTTTTAATAAGTGTTTTTTAATAAGGGAGGATATTAAAAATGTGCATTAGTAATTTTACAATAAATATTATAAGGACTTTATTTATTTTTGGTTTGATTATTTGCTATAAAATTGCTATTGTTTTTGCAAATTATGGAAATAAAATTTTGTTTACTTATAACTCTACATTAAATGGGGTTTTGAATAAGTTTGCAATAGGCCAATATAACGATTCCATATTATTTGTTAAATACGATGAAAATAAAAATATATTAACTTCAAAAATAGTAGGTAATAATTTAAAGGTTATTAATTGTATTTCTTTTACTTATCTTTATTCTATTTACACATGTTTTTTGGTTCAATCTATTATTAAAAATGTTAATAACTTTGATATGATGTTAAGTATTTTGGATTATGAAGGAGAAGTTTTAAAAAATGTGCTTATTTCTACAGATTACGTTGATACTCCCTTGAATGCTACGTTTTTAAATAATAATTTTATACTTTTCTATGCTTTGAGTAATTCTATTAATTCTCCTGCTTTTAAATTAGGAATTGCTATATTAGATCCTGATTTAAATCCTAAAAAAAATTATATTATAACATTAAATACTAATGAGGCTTTATCTAGAGTTTATGTTAGCGATTGGGGGACTTCTTCTTTAAGTTTTCTTATTTATGCTTTTTCTTATGATAAAAGAACCTACATCCCTTATTCAGGTAAAATAAAATTAGATGACTACTCTTTAGAAATTACCTTACCATCTAATAGTAATTACCCATTTTTTAAATCATATCAATACCCTATTAAATCAAATTTATTAAAAGATAATTATAATTTAAAAAGCCTTTTACCTTAAACTTAATATATATATGAATTGATATTGCTAACATATGAGTTTCATGATATCTACAGAATTAGTGTTGCTTATTTTACAAACTATAGGGATTAGACAGTTTAGAACCTAAGGCTATAAAGCTGTAAAAGTAAGCTTAGTGATTGTAAGCTATTATAAAATGTGAATAGTAAATACGCTAATTATAAGTGAATAATCTACTATCTAGTAATTCTTTATTAAAAACAAGGAGGGAAAAAATGTCTAAAACTCTTATTAAAAATCAAAAGCTACAAGAAATTATAAATAATCTTTGGGAAATAAAGGAATCTAATAAAGAACAATTATTAAAGAATAAAAAATATATTCTTAAAGTAATAGAATTATTAGATAAAGGGATTTTAAGAGTTGTAGATAATATTAATAATCAGTGGGTTGTAAATGAATACGTTAAAAAAGCTATTTTGTTATATTTTATGGTCTCAAAAACTAAGAAAATTAATTTTAAAGGAGTTACTTATTATGATAAGATTCCTTTAAAAAAAGATTTAAAAAATATTAGAGTAGTTCCAGGGGCAATTATTAGATATGGGAGTTATTTAGAATCTAATGTTATTGTTATGCCAAGTTTTATAAATATAGGTGCGTATGTGGGTTCTAATACAATGGTAGATACTTGGGTTACTGTGGGGTCATGTGCTTATGTAGGGAAAAATGTTCATTTAGCTGGAGGAGTGGGAATTGGTGGTGTTTTGGAACCTCCTTCTGCTTTACCTGTTATAATCGAAGATAACTGTTTTATTGGATCTAGATGTATAATAGTAGAAGGTGCAGTAATAAAAAAAGGAGCTGTCTTGGCTGCTAATGTCGTTATTACTTCTTCCACTAAAATAATTGATATTAACACTGGCGAAATTTATAATTCTTATATTCCAGAAGATAGTGTAGTTATACCTGGAACATATTATAAGGAAATAAATTCTAGTAAATATGGAATAAATTGCGCATTGATAATTGGAAAAAGAAAGGAATCCACTAATTTGAAAACTATGCTTAATCAATTTCTTAGATAATTATCATAAGTATAGTAGGCAAAGTACATGTTCTAACAGATTAAAAGGTAATTTCTTGGTATTTTTTTTTCTTTTTAATTTAATATGCTTACTTTCTAGATAAATAAAAACTATAAAAATGCTAACATTAAAAAAAATATTAAGATTTATAGAAAATCTTTCAAGGTATAAAAATCCATAAAAACTTTAGTTGAATTACTATTATGAAAGCATTTATTTTGACTATTTTCCCAGATTTAGTTAATAATTTTCTTAGCTTTTCTATAATAAAAAGAGCTATTACTAAAAATGTTTTAGAAATTGAGATAGTGAATATAAGAGATTTTTCTAATGATAAGCACAAAAAAGTAGATGATTATATATATGGAACTAAAAAAGGAATGCTTTTTAAATTTGAGCCTTTATATAAAGCTATAGAATATTCCAAAAACAAATGTGATAACCCTTATATTATTTTGCCTTCTCCTAAAGGGAAATTATTAAATAATTATATAATAAATGATTTATCTAAGTTAAAAGAACTTATTTTTATAGCTCCAAATTATGAAGGAGTAGATCAAAGGATTTTACGATTTATAAATGAAGAATTATCTATAGGAGATTATATTATAAGTAGTGGGGAGCTAGCTGTTTTTGTTATTCTTGAAGCTGTTTTAAGAAAATTAACTATAAATATTAATAGCTTTTTAGATGATAGTTTTTCTTTGTTTAATAATCCATTCTTAGTTGAATATCCTCAATATACTAGACCTGATAAAATACCAAATCCTTTAAATTATATTTTTACTTTAAATGTTCCTGAAGTTTTAATAAAGGGAAACCATAACCAGATTATTAAAAACAATTTAAAAAATGCAATATCTGAAACTATTTATAAAAAACCGATTTTATTTTTAAATATGTTGAAGTACTTAGAAATAAAGAAAAAAGGAAATAAAAAATATTATCTAAATAAATTTTTCAGTTTTTTTAAAACAAAAGAATTAGATGAGATTTTATATGATGCTATTTTTGATAATATAATTCCTAGTTAAAATTATTGTAAATTAAAATTAAAAGGGATTAGTTTTAAAATTAAAGAATTCTTTATAAGAGATGAAAATAAAAATATTTTTAAGGAGGAATAAAAATCATGATAGAAGAAGTAAAATTAGATGAAAAGGAGTCAAGATTAAATAATAGGAAAAAACTTAGGGAGTTATCAATAAATCCTTATGGTTACCCTTTACCTTATAAGCCTAACACTAGTGTTGATGAATTAAAGTTAAAGTTTCAGGACGAAAATAATTTTAATAAAGAAGATATTTATATTTTAGGTGGTAGGTTATTAAATATTAGGCACCATGGAAAGAGTATATTTGCAGACCTTTTAGGTGTTAATCATAAATTACAGATATATCTCAAAAAAGATGAACTTAATGAAAAGTTTGATATTTTTAAGAATTATATAGATAGCGGGGATTTAATATTAGCTAAAGGATATCTTTTTCGAACTAAAACTAATGAATTAACTTTACATATTTTGGATTTTCACTTTTTAGCTAAGTGTATTTTACCTTTGCCTGAAAAATGGCATGGACTTAAAGATACTGAAATTAGATATAGACAACGTTATCTAGATTTATTTATTAATCATGAAGTTAAACAAAATTTTATTATTAGAAGTAAGATAATAAAATTTTTACGAAATTATTTAGAAAGTAAGGGGTTTATGGAAGTAGAGACTCCTATGTTGAATATAATCCCTACTGGAGCATTAGCGAAACCTTTTAAAACTCATCATAATGCTTTAGATATAGATATGTACCTTAGAATAGCTCCTGAATTGTATTTAAAAAGATTAATAGTAGGTAATTTTGATAAAGTTTATGAATTAGGAAAAGTTTTTAGAAATGAGGGAATATCTACTAAACATAATCCTGAATTTACTATTCTAGAATTATATCAAGCTTTTGCGGATTTAAATGATATGATAACCTTAACTGAAGATTTAATATCTTCGTTAGTATATCATATCCATAATTCTTTTGCAATTGAATATCAAGGGAAAACCTTAAATTTTAATAAACCTTTTAAAAAAATTAGTTTTCCTACAGAGTTAGCTAAAAAGGGAGTGGATATAGAAAAACTCAGAAATGATAGGGATTATTTGGAAAAAATTTCTAATGAATTAAAGATCCCTAAAGAAAACAGAGTTATTAGTCACGTTATAGATAAAGCTTTTGATGAATTAGTAAAAGTTGATTTATGGGAACCTACTTTTGTTTTAGATTATCCTGTTGAAATTTCTCCTTTAGCTATATCAAAAAATGATAATCCTTTATATGCTGAAAGATTTGAATTATTTGTAGCTAATTTTGAAGTAGCTAATGCGTTTAGTGAGTTAAATGATCCAGATGAACAAGCTAAGAGATTTTTAGAACAACAAAAACTTAAAGAAAAAGGTGAATCTGAAGCTCACGAGTATGATAATGATTATATAAACGCTTTATCCTATGGATTACCACCTACTGGAGGATTAGGTTTTGGAATAGATAGATTGGTTATGATTTTAACTAATAATGTATCTATAAGAGAAGTTATACTATTTCCAGCTTTGCTTCCTAAAAAGTAATATCAAAATAAGCATGTTGTAAGATGAACTTTTTAATATTGATTATTATTAAAAATAAAACTATCCTAAAAGAAGTGATGAAGAAAGTAAAAAGGGAAGTTTTATATACACTGATAAATTCAAAAGCTATGATAGATTACTTATAGGTCTTAGTAAAATTGATCACAAAAAATGTTTTCTAATGGTAGGGGTTATATAGATAGTGATTTTGAGTTATGTAAAAGCAAGGGTATTTAAGTATTATACTTTGAAAGAGGAAAATTTTCCGTATTATTTAGAAAAAATTGATTCAGGTATAATAATAAAAATTTTTTGTGATGTAATATTTTTTTAGTTTTAGTTTTTATGGAATATATATTATTGGGATTATTTTTTATAATTTTATTTGTTTTTTCGTATTACTTTAAGTTATCTTATGTATTTTTTTCAATTATTTTAGCTGTTATTTTTGGGATTATTTATATGTTTTTTTTAAGGAATTATTTCGATTTGAATGTTTTTTACAACATAAAAAATAATTTTTCGTTTTTTTATGAAAATGTCTTTATTTTTTTATTCTTTTATTTAGGATTGGGTTATAATTTTAATAAAATTTATAAAATATTATTAAAATCTATTTCCCCTTCTTTGCTAGATTTGATTAATTTAATTGTTCCATTTTTGTTATTTTTTGCTATATTTAGGGATTTTTTTATTGCTTTTATATTTAGTTTAATAATTTATCCATCTAGTACTGCTATTATTGTTAAAAAATTAGAAAATTATAAATTATTATTTAGTAAGCAAGCTGATTTCCTATTAGGGGTTCTCTTATTTGAAGATATTGTACTTATATTAGCTCTTTCTTTTATTAGTACCAAAAAATTTGCTCTATCTTATTTCCTTATTGGAATTATTTTATTTTTTATAACCATTTTGTTTTTAAATAAAATTTTTAATAAATATAAGAAAAATATAGAGTTAATATTAGATAGTGATTTAGGAATTTTCCTAATTTTTGGAATACTGTTGTTTACTACTTGGTTGTTTTATCAAGTTTTTTATTTACCTTATTTTATTTCTTCTTTTGTTTTAGGGTTATCTCTTGGTGAGTATTTAGCTGATAAAATAAGATTAAAAATAGATGTATTTAAAGATCTAGCACTAAGTTCTTTTATGTTTTTATTCTTTTTTGATTCTATTTTAAATCAAAAAGAAATTTCTTTTTTGTTTAATGAATATTTGGTTTTAATTTTAGCTATTATTTTATTATTTTTAAAATTATTAACTACTTATATTGGTGCTAAGAATTTTGGGGTTTCTAAAAAGAATTTATTTAATGTTTCTTTTTTATCTTTGATAAGAGGCGAATTTAGTATAGTTGCTGTTTCATTTATTCCTAAGTATTTCCTTTTAGCTTTAGTTATTGTTATTTTTACTAATTTATTAGCTACTTTGTTTTTTTATTTATTCTATAATCCTAAAACTGAACTTTCAATTAATAAATAATTTTCTATTATTAAGGCATTTATGCAATATATCTCATTTCTGATTTGTATTGTTGATAGTATGTCATTACTTTTCTAACATAGTTTTGAGTTTCAGCAAATGGTGGGATTCCTCCGTATCTTTTCACGTTTCCAGGGCCTGCATTATATGCTGTTAATGCTAATTCTACTCTACCTCCAAACATATCTAACATCTGTCTTAAATACTTTGCTCCTCCCATTACGTTTTGAACAGGATCAAATGGGTTATCTACTCCTAAGGATCTAGCGGTACCTGGCATTAATTGCATTAATCCCATTGCACCTGCATGAGATCTAGCATTAGCATTAAATCCACTTTCCTGTTTTATTACTGCTTTTATTAAAGCAGGATCTAAATTGTATCTTTGTGCTGCTTGTAATATTATTCTATCTATTTGATTTTGAGGAATGAAATTCCTAAAACCTGTATTAGATGAACCTCCTATATTAGGAAATCCACCTGCATTAGGAAATCCACCCATACCAGGAAATCTACCCATATTAGGAAATCCACCTATATTAGGAACCCCACCCATATTAGGAAATCCACCTATACTAGGAAATCCACCCATACCGGGAAATCCACCCATATTAGGAAATCCACCTATAGAATTCATATTAGCTTTATTTTGGATTAACATTAATAATAGCATTAATAAAGTTAATAATAGCATAGGATTGGTTGAATTTATAGAATTTAAATTATTGAAATTATTGAAATTATTGTTAAACGGGAAGCTAAAAGGGGTATTTAGTGGAGATGAAAAATTATTCATTAAAGGAAGAGCTGAAGCTAATAACCCACCTACTACTCCTCCTAATAATCCCCCTACTAATCCAGCTGTTAATGGATTATTTAATGGATTATAATTATCAATTGGGTAGTTGTTTGTTATATTTGGAAAATTAGAAATACTTATACTACTAAAATTAAAACTAGTATTTGTAAAATTAAATGAAAAATTAGAATAATTGAAATTCATCATTTTTTTTAACCCCCTTTTTAGTTAAATTAATATTTTTACTTATTATTAAGTATAATTTTTATATTTAAAAATTTTTTCTTAAATTGTTAAAAAAGTAAAAAAATAATTAAAAATGTTAAAAAAAATATACAAAAAAGGGAAAAGTTAATTTATTGATAAAATTTAAAATATGAGGTTTTATTATTTAAAAGGGTATACTTATAATGAATTAAAAAATTTAATAAAAAATATTTTAACTAAAGATAATAGTAATTTAAATGAAAATTTCTTTGATTATAGGGTTGATCAGGTATTTAATTGGATTTATAAAAAATATGAAGAAAATATTGATAATTTTTCTAATCTATCTAAGAATTTTAGAGAATTTTTAAAAAATAGTTTTAAAATGAATTCTTTGGAAATTTATGATATAAAGTTTTCAAAATATAATGATTCTATTAAGTTTTTATTTAAAACGGAAGATAATGAATACATAGAGAGTGTATTGATGAAGCATCCTGATAGATATACTGTGTGTTTATCTACACAAGTAGGTTGTAATGTAAGGTGTGTTTTTTGTGCTTCTGGAATTAATGGTGTAAAAAGAAACCTTGAATTAAGCGAAATAATAGACCAATTTTTTTTAATTCAAAAATTTATTTATTTAAAAGAAAATAAAAGGGTTTCTAATATAGTATATATGGGGATGGGTGAGCCTTTATTTAATTATGAGAACTTAATAAAATCCTTAGAAATATTTACCCATGATAAAGCTTTTAATATAAGTAATAGGAATATAACTGTTTCAACGTCTGGAGTAGTTGATAAAATTTATAGCTTAGCTGATGAAAAATTTAAAGTAAAATTAGCTATTTCTTTACATTCTCCTTTTGAACATAAACGCCAAAAACTAATCCCTTTAGCTAAAAAATATACAATCCAACAAATTTTAAAAGCAGTTGAATATTATTTTCTTAAAACTAAAAAAAGAATAACTATTGAATATATTTTATTAAAAGGCATAACTGATACCCCTGAAGATGCTAAAGAATTAGTAAATCTCCTTAAAAATTATAATTTTAAAGTCTTTATTAATCTTATCCCTTATAATTCAATAGGAGAAGTTTATTTAGATAGTATTTTACTAGAGCAGTCTGATATGGAATCTATTAATCGATTTTATGAGTATGTAAAAAAATATTTTGAAGTTAATGTTAGATGGAGTTTAGGTAGGGATATTAATGCAGCTTGTGGACAACTTAGAAGAAATATTTTAAATACTAGGGTAAATTAGTAAGTTTTGGGTTTTAATAACGTAATATTACTGCGGTGTGCTAGTTTTTATAGCATTAAGAATTATACCTTCTTAAAGCTTAAGCCTTTAAGGTTAGCACTGTGTTATTTATTTATGACTTAGTAATTTATTTAGGACTTATCTACTAACTAGCTCTTTTACTATTATTTGATTATTTTCAACATCTAGAATTATTTTAGTATTGGGTTTGATTTTATCTTGTAGTATAAGTTTAGCTAGTTCATTTTCTATTATTTTTTGGAAAGCTCTTTTTAAAGGCCTAGCTCCGTAAATAACTGAATACCCACTTTGAATTACATATTCCTTTAAATTATTAGTTAATTCTACTTGGATGTTATTATCTTTTAATTTTTGATTTAAATTATTTATTAATATATCTAAAATTTTAAGGATTTCATTAGTTGTTAAAGGTTTAAATATAATGATTTCATCAATCCTGTTTAGGAATTCTGGTCTAAATCTATGTTCTATGTATTTTATAACTTGTTCTTTAATTTGTTCATAAGGGGTACTTTTTTGAGATAGATCTCTTATTAACTCACTAGCTAAGTTAGATGTCATGATTATAATTGTGTTTTTAAAATCTGCTGTTTTACCTTGGTTATCAGTTAATCTACCTTCGTCAAAAACTTGTAAAAATATATCAAATACTTCTGGATGAGCCTTTTCTATTTCATCAAATAATAAAACACTAAAGGGTTTTCTTCTAACTTGTTCAGTTAATTGTCCCCCTTCTTCATAACCCACATAACCTGGCGGTGCTCCAATTAATTTAGATACCTCATGTTTTTCCATATACTCAGACATATCAAATCTAATGAGCATATTAGGATCCCCAAAGAGTGCTTGTGCAAGAGTTTTAGCACTTTCAGTTTTGCCGACACCTGTAGGCCCTAAAAACAAAAATACAGCTATTGGACGATTTGGGTCCTTTAAATTAGTTCTTGCTCTTCTTATAGCATCAGCAATAGTTTTTATAGCTTCCTCTTGGTTTATTAATCTTTGATGCATAATTTCTTCTAATTTTAGTAATTTTTCTTTTTCATCTTGGGTTAATGATGATACTGGAATATTTGTTAATTCAGAAACTACTAATGCTATTACTTCTTTATCTACTATATTTTTTAATGGATATTGATTTTTGAATTTTTGGTATTGTTCATCGTATTCTTTTTGAAGTTTTTTTAGTTCTATTTGAATAGAAGCGGCTTTTTCGTATTGTTGATTTAAAACAGCCCAATTTAAATCTTCATTTAGTTTATTTATTTTTTCTTCTAGTTGTTGTAAAGATGGAGGAATTTTTGATTCTTGGGTTTTTATTTTAGCACAGGCTTGATCTATTAAATCTATTGCTTTATCTGGTAAGAATCTAAATGGGATATACTGTTTAGAAAGCTTGACAGCATATTCAATAGCATCGTCTGTTATTTTAACGTTATGAAAGTTTTCATATTTTGGTCTTAAGCCTTTAAGGATTTCTATAGTGGTTTGGATATCGGGTTCTTCAACATATATTGGTTGAAATCTACGTTCTAGTGCTGCATCCTTTTCTATGTATTTTCTGTATTCTGTTATGGTAGTAGCTCCTATGAGTTGGATTTCTCCACGCGCTAATTCAGGTTTTAGCATATTAGCTGCATCAATGGCTCCTTCCGCAGCTCCTGCTCCTATTAATGTATGGATTTCATCTATGAAAAGAATAATATCATTAGAAGATTTAACTTCATCTATTACCGCTTTTAGTCTTTCTTCAAATTCCCCACGATATTTAGCGCCTGCTAAAAGCCTAGGTAAATCAAGTTTTATAATTCTTTTATTTTTTAGATTTTCAGGAACTTCATTTTTTACTATTTTTTGGGCGATCCCTTCTACAATCGCTGTTTTCCCTACCCCAGGATCCCCTATTAAAACTGGATTATTTTTAGTTCTTCTAGATAAAGTTTCTATACATTTTTGAATTTCTTTATCTCTACCAATTACAGGATCTAATTTATCTTTTCTAGCTAAATCATTTAGATCTATTCCATATTTGTTAATTGATTGATATTTTTCTTCAGCATTTATACTATCCACTTTATGATCACCTCTTATTTGTTTTAAAATATTAAGAAATCTTTCAGTATTAATATTATGTTTTTTTAATAAAGAAGCAGTAAAACTTTTACCTTGTTCTATTATTCCTAATAAAATATGTTCAGTAGCAATGAATTCATCTTTAAGAGTTTTTTTAAAATTTTCTGCTAGTTCCATTACTTCTTTTAAATTGGGAGTTATATAGATTGTATCTGAAAGATAATTTAAGGTAGGTCTCTTTTTTAGATCTTCTATTATTTGGTTTTTAAATAATTCTTTATTTATTCCTATAGAATTTAAAATAGAATTAATTATATTATTTTCATTATCTAGGAAAGCTAATACAATATGTTCAATATCTAATTGATTATGTTTAAAATTTTCTAGGTAATTTTGGGCTTTTATAAAAGCATCTTGTACAGATTTAGTAGTTTTTCTTAAATCCATAAAATCCCTCCTTTATTTATAAATATTTCCTTAAAATAAAGTAATTTCCTTTTTTATATAAAAAGGAAAAAAATAATTAAAAGTTGAAATAAAAATATAGGATGGATATTTTATATACAAAAGATGAAATTCAGCTAAAAATAGAAGAACTAAGAGATTATATAAAAAGTGATGAAATAGATAAACTAGAAGAAGCCATTGTTGTTTTTTCTAAATATGGGGTATTACCTGAACTAAGAGATACTTTAATAAACTATATAGAAAAAAAATTTTTAAATAGCTCTAATTATGAAGCTGCATTTTTAGAATATCAAAAAGCTTTAGCTATTTTTCCTGAAGATGATGAAATATTTGAAAAATTTGTTAATACAATAGAGATTTTAGTAAATAAAAATAGTAATATTATTTCTAAAGATGAATATGGGGTAATAATAAAAAGTTATATAAAATTATTGTCATTAATTGGAAAATTTAATAAAGCTTTAACGTTGATATCTTCATTAGTTTCTCAAAATCCAAATGATACGGAGATTTTGTTGTTATCTGCAGAAGTTTATGAAACAGAAGGTCAAATAGATAAAGCGGTTTCTACTTATCTTCAAGTAATTGATAGACTTCCTAAGGATCATCAAGTTAAAATAAGGGAGCAGATAAGTATAATAGACCCTACTAATAAGGATAATGTTTTAAATTTAGTAGAATTATATATATCTAATGGTGATTATCAAGCGGCATCTAAGGCCTTAAGAGGTTACTTAAGATATAATCAAAATGATTTGGATATAATTTCAAAAATAGCGGAAGTTGATATGCTTTTAAATAATTATAGAAGTGCATTAGTAGCTTCTAAGAAAGCTTTAGACGCTGATCCTAATAACCCCAAATATAAATATGTTTATGCAGTAGTTAATTATTATAATAAAACTAATTTGAGCCAAGTGGAAAACATGTTAGATGAAATACTCCCAGAATTGGTTAATATGAAGCTTTTAAGGGAATCCCAACAAGCTTTCAAAATATTATCTGAAATTAGTGACTCTTATCATTATAAATACTTTGAATTACTTAGTTCTTTAGAGAAAGAGTTTAAAGAAAAAGAAGTACAAATATTTAAGGAAGAAGAAGAAAAGATTAAAGTTGAAGCTGCTTTAGATTCTGCTGAAATGAAAATAGAAAAAGAATTACAAACTATTGATAATAAAGATTATAAAGATAATAAAGAAATAATTAATACAGATATCAAAGATTTTCAATCAAAAACTAATGATTATATTAAAGACACCAAAAATGAATTAGAAAGTTTTAGTGAATTAAGTTTAGATAAACAAAATGAAACAGAAAACAAGGTTAAAACAGAAGAAGAATTTTTGGAAAAAAGATCAACTTTTAGTAATTTAAAAAGAAGGAGCACAGGGGTATATATAAAAAAAGATTTTAATGAACCTAATATAGGGGAAAAAAAAGTATTAATAAAAGGAGCAAAATTTTCTGAAAAAAAGGAATTAGATTTAGCAAGTAAGAAAGGATTTTTACTTAAAGAAGAACAAGGAACAAAAGAAAAGCAACCTTTTCTTGAAAAACGACCTCTTTTAAAAGATATGGCTAAAACAGAAGCTGATTCTACTAAACCTATCCTAAAATTAGAAAAAAACCTTAAAAATCAACCAAGCTTATTAGGAAAGCAAGAAATTAATAAAGAAGAAAAACAGTTAAATGAGCTTGAAAATACATTAGAAAAATTGGATAATTTATCATCTACTTCTACTGTAAATCTTCAAGATGTAAATATTCAACAAAAAATAACAGAAAAATTAATAGAAGAAAAAATAGAAGAAACAGAAATTAAAATTGAAACTACTGATAAAACTAATGCTAATATAGAAGTAGAAATATTTGAAAATGCGTTAACAGAAATTATAAAAAATTTAGATAAAAACGATTTAGTTATATTTACTATGTTAAAACTAGTAGATAATATATATGAATTAAGTAAGGATAAACTAAAACTAGCTTTATGGATTACTAGAATTTTAAATATTTCCGAACTTCTAAAATTAAACAAAATAAAACAAAAATTAATAAATGTTCTTAAAGAATTAAATTATTATAAAATAACTTCTTATATAAATTATTCTTCTAATACTAAGAATGCTTATTCATATTTATTTGAAGTTTTATTAGATAATGATTTCAATAATGTAAAAAATAATATAAAAGAGTATTTTAGATGTTTAATAAATGAAAAATTATACTTTACTTTTAATCAGTTTTATAATAAATTGATTCAAAAGTTTAGTGATAAAAAAGAAGAATTGGAAGATATAATAATAGATTTATTTAGGGAATCATCAAACGAGATAGACTTTATTGTTTATTTTATAAATGAAAATCCTCATTTAAAATCTAAACTCCCTAAGGAGATTCTAATAAATTTAATTAATAGTGATGATATAGATATTAAAGATAATGAATTAATTGATATTTTAAATTATTTAATAGAACATGGTAAAAATGATGAAGTAGTTAAATTAGCTTCTAATATAAAGGATTTTGAAAGTTTTATTTTGAATTTTATTAATTTTAATAATAATAGTAAAGAAATAGATGAGCTATATAATAATATTAAAGAAAGCATTAATAAGGTGACTTATTTTATTAATGATTTAGAAATGAGAAGATTGCTATTAATTTTATTAGCATATCTATCTTCTTATGATACTAAAAGTGATTTATTAGATTTATCGCTACTTTTTAATGAAATATTTAAGAAAGCCATCAAAGAAAAAATAGCTAGTGAATTTTTAACTGTTTTATTTATTGTTTATATGAATGTAGTTTATTTACCTTTGAATATCATTTTTTTAATAAATGAAGTTAATTTAAAAGATGGTTCATTATTATTAAAAAAAGATAATAATTTAAAAATATATTTAGTAGATACTTTATTGTTATTGAAAAAATATAAAGAAAATAAAAATAGGGATGATATTAAAACTAGGATTACTGAATTAGAAGATATATTAGCTAACCAAGAGCAAATAGATAATCAAGCACTTATTTTGGGAATCTTAAGTTATATTAATTATTATTTATATATTGATACTAAATTAGAAGAATTTAAAGAAGAAGCTATTAAAATCCTTGAAAAAATTGAGATAATATTAGATGATATAAATCAAAAATTAATATACTTCTTCTATTTGGCTTTAAGAAAGTTGATACTTGATGATGATAAAGTAGCTTTATTACTAGAAAAAGAATCTATTGGATTATCTGATTTGTTCTTTATAAATTAATTAAATTCTTACTTATTTTTTAATCTCCTAAAATATAATAAAGGATTTTTAGTAAAAAATATGTAATTTTATAATAGAAAGGGATTAAAAAAAAATTAATTTTAAATTTAATTTAAAATTGATTTAATTTTAATTACAATATAAGATAGTAAAGATAAAAAATTTAGAACTTAAGCAGTAGGTTAGTAATTATACCTAATAAGAGAACTCCACTTCTATAGGTGGGGTAGATCACGATATATTTCCGCTAGCTGGAGGCGGAATAAAAGTACCAGCGCGTCTAAAATAAAACTAAAAAAGACGCATAAAATATAACTAAAATGTTAAAAATAATTAATCTAAAAGCAAAAGTAAAGGAATTAAATAAAGAAATATTAACCGGTGTTAATTTAGAAGTTAATAAAGGGGAAATCCATTGTATAATGGGAAGAAATGGTAGTGGTAAATCCACTTTAGGGCATGTTATAATGGGTAATCCAGATTATGAAATAACTGATGGACAAATATATTTTAATAATGAATTAATTAACGAAATTTCTACAACTGATAGAGCTTTAAAAGGAATATACTTAGCTTTTCAAAGCCCTATTGAGATACCTGGAGTTACTTTAGCTAATTTCTTTAGATATACTACTAAAAAGTACTTTGATGAAAATATTCCTTATCCCAAAGTTAGGGCTAATATTATTGAGCTACTTAAAAAATTTGGGATCCCTGAAGATTCTATGAAAAGATATTTGAATGAAGGGTTTTCTGGAGGAGAACGAAAAAGAATTGAAGCTTTACAAGTATTATTATATAAACCGAAGTTAGCTATACTTGATGAAATAGATTCTGGGCTTGATATTGATGGCCTTAAAAATGTTGTAAAGTATGTTTATGAATATATTGAATCTAATCCTGATTCTTCTATTATTTTTATTACTCATTATTCAAGATTATTGCAATATTTAACTCCTAATAAGGTTCATGTTATGTTAAATGGAAAAGTAGTTTTAACGGGTGATAGCTCTTTAGCTAAGGATATAGATGATAAAGGTTATACCTGGATAGAAGAACTCGCTTTAAATAATACTTAATTTAATTAGTGGTAGTGTGTTTATTAAATATTTTGGGAATTACGCAGAAATATTTCATTTAATTAAGGGTGCTAGTGTTAAATAGCTGGGATAATATCTTAGTTAAGTTGAATAGTATGTTAGTGAGTTAAATAGCATATTTTTGAGTTTGGATAATAACTGAAAAATGTATAAAAAGAGGTGATTTAAATGGAAGAAAAAATTCAAGATTATAGTGATATAAGAGAAATTGCTTTGGAATATAAGTATGATTTTAAAGATCCTGAGATATATGTTAAAAAATTAGATAAAGGGTTAAATGAAGAAAAAGTTTATTTAATAAGCAAGATAAAGCAAGAACCTGATTGGATGACTGAATTCAGACTTAATGCATATAAAATATTTATAAGTAAACCTATGCCAACTTGGGGAAACACAGAATTACTTAATAGTATAAATTTTGATGATATTTATTATTATATAAGGCCAACTGATGAACAAAAAACTTCTTGGGAAGAAGTACCAGAGTATATAAAGAAAACTTTTGAAAGATTGGGGATTCCTGAAGCAGAGAGGAAATTTTTAGCAGGTGTAACTGCACAATATGAATCTGAAGTAGTTTATCATTCAATAAGAAAAGACCTAGAACAAAAAGGGGTTATATTTACCGATATGGATTCAGCTGTAAAACAATATCCAGAAATAGTTAAGAGATATTTTGGGACAGTTGTTCCTCCCACTGATAATAAATTTGCTGCTTTAAATAGTGCGGTTTGGTCGGGGGGATCATTTGTATATGTACCAAAAGGAGTTAAAGTAGAAATTCCTTTACAAGCTTATTTTAGAATAAATGCTAAAAATATGGGACAATTTGAAAGGACGTTAATAATAGTTGAAGAAGGTGCAGAAGTCCATTATATAGAAGGTTGTACCGCTCCTATATATAGTACTCAGTCTTTACATACTGCTGTAGTTGAAATAATAGCTTTACCTAATTCTAAAGTTAGGTATACTACTATTCAAAACTGGTCAATTGACGTTTTTAATTTAGTAACAAAGAGAGCAATAGCTTATGAGAACGCTTTAGTTGAATGGGTAGATGCTAATATTGGTAGTAAATTAACTATGAAATACCCTGCTATATATTTAGTAGGTGAGAATGCTAAAGGCAAAATTTTATCGGTAGCTTTTGCAAAGACAGGCCAACATCAAGACGCAGGTTCTAAAATTATCTTAGCTGCTCCTAATACTAGTGCTACTGTTACTTCTAAATCTATATCAGTTGGTAGTGGAAGAGCTAGCTATAGAGGCTTAGTTAAAGCTTATAAAGAAGCAGTTAATTCAAAAGTAAATGTACAATGCGATGCTTTACTTTTAGATCCAGAAAGCAGAACAGATACGTATCCAGTTATAGAAGTTGAACAAGAAGATTCTCAAATAACACATGAAGCAACTGTTAGTAAAATTAGTGAACAACAATTATATTATCTAACTTCTAAAGGATTAACTCCAGAAGAAGCTAAAACTCTAATTATTCATGGTTTTATTGAAGAGTTTATAAAGGAACTTCCTATGGAATACGCTGTTGAAATGAATAGATTAATTGCTTTAGAAATGGAAGGTAGTGTAGGTTAAAAATAATAATTAATAATTATTAAATAAGGAGTGAAACACTATGGAATTAAAAGAGTTTTATAAAAATTATCCTATACCTTTAAAAACCCAACATAACTGGAGATACTCAGATTATAATTTATTTTTCGATGAAAATTTAAATACTGTTTTAAATTTTAAAACTAATTTAACTTCAAGTTATAAAAATTTGGAAAAACTAAATAACACGGATTTTATAAATAGTTTAGTTTTAAAATACCCTGAAAAAATTACTCTATTTAATCTATTAAATTTTCAAGACGGATATAATATAGAAATAAAAGAAAGTGGAATATGGAAATTAGATTTTAATTATTCTGGTAATTTTAACGTTGTTAGAAATGTTATTAAAATTTATTCAGATTGTGAGTTAATAATAAATAATGATTTGATTAACGAAAATATAATAAAAGTTAACGAGGTTAATGAGATTTATATATACAATAAGGCAAAAGTTAAGTTATATACTAAACATAAAGCTAATAATGCTTATTATCATTCATTTTATTATGTTTATTTAACTGATAATGTAGATTTAAGACAATTATTTTTAACGTTTAATCCTAAGTATGAAAAAACTCATATAAGGACAATATTAGATGGCATAGATTCTAATTATGCTGTTTATATGTTGGCAAAAACAGATAATATAGATCATGTAGATTATAGAACTGAAAATATTCATTTAAAATCTAATTCAAAAAGCTTAAGTGTATATAGATCAATTGTTAATGGAAGAAGTAGAAGTATATATACTGGGATGTTAAGGATAGAAAAAGAGGCCACTCATTGCGTAGCTTATCAAAATAGTAGAAATTTATTATTATCTAAAAATGCTAAAGTTAATACAATTCCTGAGTTAGAGATCCTAAATCAAGAAGTTGTTTGTACTCACGGAGCAGTAGTTAGTTCCCTAGATGAAGATAGTATATATTATTTAACCTCTAAAGGATTATCTAGACAAGAAGCTATTAAATTAATAACTGATGGATTTTTATTGGATAAATTATATGATAATTTTTCAGATAACATATATTCTTTGGTTTATAAAGAAATAACTAATGAAGAAGAATATGAATATATTTAGTAAAATCAACTATATATCAAAACTAATATAACAGTTTTGGTTGTTATATTATTTTTTATTAGTTCATATAAAGCTAAATTTTCTTTGGATATTTTAATGTTTCATTAGATTTTATTTTTTATATTTTTAATAAAGTTAATTCTTTTTCAGAGTGATTTTTTTATTTAAGGTTAATTTTTTTAATGAAGTTTTTATTTTAGAGTTAAACTTCGTATTCAGAGAATTCTTAACTAATAAAGTAAAAATAACAGGATTATATTTTAAATTAATTTAAATATTAATTTAGAAAATCTTTATTTAAAAGGGGTGTTTTTATGAAGAGATTACCGATAGGAATAAGTGATTTTAAGAAATTAATAACAAACAATTACATATATGTATTTCATATAACATTAGGCTTACGCCTTCGTTATAGATAAAACAAAGTATATATATGAGTTGGTAAGTAATGGGGGATATATATTTTTAAGTAGGCCAAGACGATTTGGGAAGTCCTTATTATTATCAACAATAGAATATTTATACGAAGGAAAAAGAGAATTATTTAAAGGATTATACATAGAAGATAAATGGGATTGAAATGAAAAGTATCCAGTTATTAGGATAAATTTTGCAAAGGATATAAACAATAAAGAGAAATTGATAAAAAGAATGAAAGAAGAATTAAGAAAGAATTACATAAATTATGAAATAGAAATGAAAGAAGGAGAAGATGAGATATTTTTATTTGAGGAATTAATAATGATATTAAATAAGAGATATAATAAGCAAGTAGTGGTATTAGTAGATGAATATGACAAGCCGATATTAGATGTAATAGAGGATAGAACTCAAGCAGAAGAAGTAAGGAAAACATTAAAGGGATTCTATTCAGTATTAAAAGGGTTAGATAGATATATAAGATTTGTGTTAGTAACAGGGGTTTCAAAATTTGCAAAAGTATCCCTATAACGAGGTAGTATACCGAAGTTATATGAAAATATTTAGTGGATTAAATCAATTAAAGGATATCTCATTAGATAAGAGGTATGGGGATATATGTGGATATACTCAAAGTGAATTAGAGCATTATTTTAAGGAGTATTTAAAGGATGTAAATATAGAAGAAGTAAAAGAGTGGTATATTTCATATAACTCACACATACTGTGTTCGTTATATTTCATATAACTCACGCATACTGCGTTCGTTATAACGGATATAATTTTTTAGCTAATAAAGTGTATAATCCGTTTGATGTGTTGTTATATTTAGATAAAAAGGAGATAAGGAATTATTGGTACGAAACGGGAAGAACAGAGTTCTTATTTAAAATAATAAAACAAAGGAACTTTGATTTACCTTATTTGTATAAGAGATATTATACAGAAGAGATATTAGAGAAGTTTGACATATTATCATATAACTTCGAGAATACATCTCTCGTTATAGAATATATATGCATAGAAGCATTGATGTTTCAAACGGGGTATTTAACAATAAATGAGATAGAAAAAGTAGGATCAAGGGAAGTATATACGTTAGATTATCCAAATAGAGAAGTAAGAGAAGCATTTAACAATGAATTATTGTTTTATATAACGAGAGATTATAAACAATATATAACAAAACCCTTAGAATTAGCATTAATAAAAGAAAATCTGGAAGAAATAAGAAAACAAATAGAAGTGTTTATAAATTCAATAAGTTATGAAGTGCTGAAAAATGAGTATGTTTATTCTGCAGCAATATATGGAATAGTATATTCAACAGGATATAATGTAGTAATAGAAGATAATACGTCTAAAGGCCGGATAGATTTAACAATAATAGTGAATAACAAATTAGTATATATATTTCATATAACTTTCGTTATAATGGAGTTTAAGATGCTGGAGAAAGAAGAGGGAAAAGGGAAAGCATTAAAACAGATAAAAGAAAAAGAATACTACAACGAGGAAAGTATTTCCGAAGTTGTATGTAAATATAAAAAATATTTAAATTATCAAAAGATATATCTAATAGGTATAGAGTTTGATAAAAACAATAAAAATTTGATTAATTTCCAATATGAATTATTATATTAAAAAGAGGAAAAGTATAAGATAATTTTGGAACTATCTTAAAAAGAACATATATGGAGATAGTGATTTTTTTGCTTTTAATAATATCGCTGGCGCGAATGATTATGATTATGGATTTTCCGTGTATATGTAGATAGCAAGGGTAAAGTTTTTGTCACTTGATTTAGTATTGGTAATAATTAGCTTCTTCTTTTAGAGTTAAGTTTTTAGATTTAAAAATAAATTTTTTATATTTATAGATAATTTTTTCATTTTAAATGTCAAACTTTTGATATAAGATACTTTATACTTTATTCTTTTTTTTATTTATTTTTTGTTTTTTAGAGGTAAAAGGGATGTTTTTATAAAAATAAATTAATAGAAAAAATAAATTAGTATAAAATTTTTGGTTAATATGAAAGCAAAAGTTATAGAAAATTATAATGAAGTAAAAATATCAGCATTAACTCCTCTTTTTAAGCAATATTTAACTATAAAGAATAAGTATAAAGATTATATATTACTTTTTAGGGTTGGGGATTTTTATGAAACTTATTTTGAAGATGCTAAAATATTTTCTAATATAAATAATGTTGTATTAACTAAGAAGACTTTACCTGATGGATATTCTATTCCGTTATCTGGTGTTCCTTTTCACTCTGTTGATAATTATATAAAAAATCTAGTAAAAGCTGGTTATAAGGTTGCTATAGCTGAGCAATTAGAAGATCCAAAGGATGCTAAAGGACAAGTAGTAAAAAGAGATGTTATTCAGGTTATAACTCCTGGGACTATTATACAAAACGAATACTTAGATCATAGTACTTATAATTTTTTGATGGTAATAGATTATATAGGGGATGCTTTTATATTTTTGCTTTCTGATATAAGTGCTTTAAAAGTTTTTGTATCTAAAACTTATTTTAAAGAACTTATTAACTTAATTGATACTACAAAACCCTCTGAAATTATACTTTCTAATAGAATAGATAATAAATATCTTGAAAAATTAAATGAAATATTTAAAGTAAATAATATTTCTTTTAATACATTAAATGTAAATGAGATAGTAGGTATTGAAGTAGATAAGTATTTATTTGATGAAATATCTTTATATACTTTGGAAAAAAATGATTCTACTTTAGCTTTTAAACTATTAATAAAGTTTTTAAATAATTCAATGATAAATAATTATAGATTTAAGGTATATGATTACATAGAAGGCGATACATTTTTAATAGATGAGAGTACTTTAAGGAATTTGGATTTAATTAATGCTAATCCTTGTTTGTTAAGTGTTATAGATAAAACTCTGACTCCTTTTGGTTCAAGGACTTTAAAACTTTTTATTTTAAAACCATTAAAAAATATAGAAAAAATAAAAGAAAGATTAGAAGTAGTTGACTTTTTTGTGAATAATAGCGGGTATATAATTTCAATAAGAGAAAATTTGAAACTTTTAACTGATATTGAAAGAATTCTCCCTAAATTTTTGATATATAAAGCTTCATTTAGAGAATTTCTAATCTTAAAAAAATTTTTTAATAATATAATAGATTTAATAGAATTATTAAAAGATATAGAAACTAATAATGAACTACCTTTACTTGCTAAAGATATTATAAACAATATTATAAAAAACTATATAGAAACTAAAGATATAGGGGAATTATTAAATAAATCAATTCTAGATGAAGCTTTTAAATATAATGATATAGAAATCTATATTAATAAAGGTTTTAATCAAAGTTTGGATGAATATATTGAAATCTTGTTAAATAGCAAGAAATGGTTAGATAGATATGAAAATGAGTTAAGAATAAAAACAGGAATAAAATCTTTAAAAGTAGGGTATAATCAAGTTTTTGGATATTATATAGAGGTAACTAAAGCTAATTTAAATATGGTACCTTCTTATTTTGAAAGAAAACAAACATTAACAAATGCTGAAAGATTTACTACTATAGAGCTAAAAGAATTCGAAGAAAAACTTGCTTCTTCTTTAGAAAAGATTTCTGAAATCCAGAGTTTAGTTATTTATGAAATAACCGATTATATAAATCTTAAGCAAAAATTTTTATTAAATTTAATTGAAAATATTGCTTTATTAGATATTTTTGTGAATTTTGCGTATGTTTCTATAGAAAATAATTATATAAAACCTAACTTAGTAAAAGAAAAAGTTTTAAAAATAAAAGGCTTAAAGCATCCAATATATGAAAAATATTTTGAATATTTTATAGATAATGATATTAATTTAAATGAAGATGAGTATGTTATGATATTAACTGGTCCGAATATGGGTGGGAAATCTACTTTCCTTAAAACAGTTGCAATAAATGTTTTGTTAGCGCAAATTGGAAGTTTTATTCCCGCTAAGCAAGCTACTATAGGTATAGTTGATAGAATTTTAACGAGAATGGGAAGTGGGGATGACATTATTAAAAAACGATCTACTTTCATGGTAGAAATGCTTGAAACTGCATATATTTTGGATAATTCTACTGAGAATTCTTTGGTAATATTAGATGAAGTGGGTAGAGGAACAAGTACTTATGATGGTATGGCTATAGCTTGGGCATTGTGTGAGTACTTTGCTAAAACTAAAAAATGTAGAACCTTATTAGCTACTCATTTCCACCAATTATCTAATTTAGAAAAATATATTAAAAGTATTAAAAATTATCATGTTGAAGTTATTGAAAAAGAAGACAATATTATTTTTACTTATAAGATAAAACCAGGGTTTGCTGATAAAAGCTATGGAATTCATGTAGCTAAAATAGCTGGAGTTAATCAAGAGGTTATTAATATAGCTCAAAATATTTTACAAAATTTCGAAAAATTCACTGGCATTAAAATTGTCCAAACTAAATTAATAAAATAATTTTATTGGAGGTATTTTATGGTTAAAAAGGAACCTAAAAGAGTTGTTGTTTATATTGATAATTATAGAATAGAGGGATATATGTATTTGATTCCTGGTGCAAGGGTTGTTGATGAATTTAATAAATCCAACCAGTTTATACCATTAACCGATTGCGTTATATATGATAATACTACTTCCTTGGAAATAGATAGAGTTAATTTTATGGTTGTTAATAAGAACAGGATAACTCTTGTTTTCCCTCCTGAAGAAGCTTACTAATTTTATTATTTATATTACTTTATATAAGTTAATGATTAATCATAATAACGGTATATTAAAGTATCAATTAAATGATTTTATTGTTAAAGAAAAGATTAACTTTTCTTTTAGTCATAAATTTCATTTTAAATTTATTAATTCTAAAGATTTATTGATAAACAATTTAAGTAATATATTATCTAAAAGCGATGAATTTAAAAATAAGAATTTATTTTTGTTTTTTATTTTAAAAAAAGAGAATGTAACTATATTTAATGTTTTGTTAAGATTATCAAAAATTCTTAAAATTCCTATTAAGGATTTCTTTTTTTTAGGAGAAAAAGATAAATATGCTATAACTTATCAGTCTTTGTTTATAAAAGTTAATTTAGATTTTATAAAAAAGATAATAAATGAATTTATAGAAAATTTTAATCAAAATTTGGAAATTACTTCTTATAATAATGATTTTAATTTATCATTTGTTGGGATAGTTTATAGTAGTTTAGATAGTTTAAAGGATTTATTAGTTGGTAATGAATTTTTTATAACGATAAGGAAGATTCCAATAGAATTTGAAAATATTTTAATAAAAAGGCTTGAGTTTTTAAAGAATAATTATTTACCTAATTACTATGATATTCAGCGATTTGGTAAAAGATTGATAAATCATATAATCGGCTTAGCTTTAAATAATAAAATGTATTATGAAGCAACTTATTTATTATTGTGTGTTTATTCTAATAATGAAAACTCTAAAGTTAAATCTAAACGAAAAAAAATTAAAGAACTATTATTAAATAATAATATTAATGAAGTTAAGGATTTAAAACTCCCTCAATATATGGACTTAGAAAAAGTATTTTTAAGTATTTTATTAAAAGAAAGAAATTATAAGAGGGCTTGGAAAGATTTCCCTTATAAATTCATATCCATCTTTAAAGATTCTTATAATTCTTTTATATTTAATTATAAATTACTTACTTTGCTAAAACAACAAAGTAATTTATTTAATATTATTTCTAAAAAAATAGATCTAAAGATACCTCAAGAAGATAAAAATTTTATTAATGAAAATATAATATCAAAAATTAATAATAAAGAAATAAAAGAAATTTTTCAAAATTGGGATAATTTTGAATATCTGTTTTATTATGATTTAAATTATAAGAAATTTAATGTAGATAATGCAAAGTATGAGGGTTATAGGGATTATTTTATAAAACCTATTTTAAAATATTATAAATTGCTTGATGATGATATATTTAATGGATATAAAAAATTAGAGATTAGTTTTTATTTACCTAAGGGGTCATTTGCTACTAATTTGTTCTATTACTTACTAAATTAAATAGTTAGATAATTAGCATTAAATAAATAGTTATTGGTATGTTTAGTTTTATAAAAAATAAAAGTAATGTTAATAATTTCAATTTTTTTAGATATTTATTTTTAGTTTTGTTTGTTTTATTTATTGTTAGTTTATTTAGTAAAAATTTTTTTATAGAGTCAAGGGATATTAATAAATTAAGTGTTAGTTATAATCTTTATTTTTATGGGGCTGTTGGGGGGATTGTTGATGGATCTTGTTATTTATTATCTACTAAAAATGAATCAATTATTGTAGATATTGGTTCGTTCTTTTCTAATGAATATGAAAAAAATTCCGATTATAAAATAAATAATAATTTATTCAATAATTATGAAATTAATTTTGATGATAATTTAATGAAATTAAAAGCAATTTTAATAACTCATGTTCATGATGATCATATAGGTAAATTACATTACCTTGTTTATGAATTATATAATATTGGTAATAAAAATTATAAAATCTATATGACTTTGCCAACATATAAAATATATATCACTAAATTAAAAGATATAATAAATTACAGTAAAATTCCAAAGAAATTTAAAAAAACTATTTATAACGAAATAATTCAACATATAAAAATAATTAAATTAAAGGAGTATTTTTATTTAACGGACAATATAAGGGCTTATCCTATATTAAATTCTCATATACCAGGATCAATTTCCATTTTATTAAAAATAAATAATAAAAATATATTATTTTCAGGAGATGTTGGAAATAATTTTATAATTCATTTAAATCCTATAGATTATAACAATTTAAATAGATTTGATGTAGATTATCTTTTAATCGAATCTACTTACGGAGATAAAAATTTTAGTTATATTAATCAAAACGAATATAATAAAAAATTATTAGATTTTTTAAATTATATTAATTATTTAGTAAGAATAAAGAAAAAAATAATTATTCCTGCTTTTGCTATCGATAGAACTCAAAAAATATTATTTACTATATTATATGGCATAGAAAATAATATAGTTCATAAGGATTTAAAAATAGCTATTGGGGGAAAGTCTTCTAGGGATATAACTATCGCATATTTAGAAATGCTAAAAAATCCAGATTATACCGTTTTCTTTAATGTAAATAAAATAAATTTTAATATTGTTAATAAATATAAGGGTATTATTTGGGATTTTCAGAGATTCAAGGAATCTGATTTTGATGTTTTAGATTTTAAAACTAAGGATTATGATATAATAATAACGCCTTCTGCTAGTGGCGGATCTAGTGATTCTAAAATTTTATTAAGAAAATATTTATATAATCCTAATTTTGCTGTAATAAAAGTATCTTGGGCTCCCCCTGATTCCCTAGTATCTAATATTTTTAAAAACTCTAATAATATATATAATAGAAATTATTCTGAAATATTTTCTTCTCATGCTGATAGTAATTATCTTTTAAGATATATCCAAAATTTAAAAAGTGTTAAAACTGTTATAATAACTCATGGAAGTAATGAGGCAAGGAATTGTTTAGAAAGAAAAATAAAGCAAACTTTTAAAAATATTAAAATTTTAAAGCCAAATTATCTTGATAAATTAACTATAAAATAATTTATAAAAAACATAAAAAAACAGTAATTTTTTATTTTATAATATAATAATAATTAATGGGTAGGGGGGGTGATGAAAATGAGAAAAATTATTTATTTGATAGTTTTTATATTAATCTTGTATTTCCTGGGAATTATATTAAGTGATACAAAAGCTAATAATGGTTATTTAAAAAATGGTTTAACAAAAAATTACTTGGAAAAAGTTTGGGCTTCTGAAAATAATAATGAGAAAATCTTCTTTATTTGTAATTATTATAAAAATTTGGAATCAAAATATAGCTCTATTTCATATTCCACCTTAATGTCTATTAATCCTGATAAATTTGATATTTTTAATTTTCAAAAAATAATAAATAATAAATCAGAAATAAGATGTTATTCAATTGGTAATTCTAAGATTGTTATAGATGATTATGGAGAAGGACTATTGGTTATTGATTTACTTAATAATAGTTCATATAGGATAGTTACTGAGGATCCATATAGTGGATTTCCTGCTATTTCACCTAATGAAAAGCAAGTTGCTTTTACTGGCTTATCTTCGGATTTTATAGCTGGGCGTTTGGATAGCGATAACCTTGACCTTTATATAGTAAATATTGATGGTTCTAATTTAAAACTTTTAGCACAAACAAAAAATGAAAATGGTATAAAGGGTGATGAAATATATCCCAAATGGAGCCATGATGGATTAAAGTTAGCATTTATTAGTTATTTTGAAGATTATACTAAACCTAGAACTGAAAGGCTAAAAAATTATTATTTTGCATTGTACTTAGTAAATCCCCTTACTAATGAGTTAAAAGAAATCTATAAAGCTAAATTAATTTTTGCTCCTATTGAATGGTCTTATGATTCTAATAAAATAGCTATTAGTGCTAAAGATAATGAACAAGATGATTATGAGATCTATGTTATTGATATTGCAAAAAATAATGTAACTAAATTAACAGATAATAATGTTGATGATTTTGTTTGGGATTGGGGGAGTAATGATAAATTAATTTTTACTTCTAAAGATGATTTATGGGTTATGGATTCAAATGGAGATAATAAAAAACAGATTACTAAAAGCAATGGAAACATAGAATATAGAAATGCTAAATGGTCACCTGATTTCTCTAAAATAGTAGCTCAAGGATATTATAAGCAACAAAGAAAAAGTGAAATATTCTTAATCGATTTAACTAATCAAAATAAAATTTCTAAATTAATAGGAAGTGATAACCCCTTTATTAGTTATTCACATCCAACATGGATAGGATTTAATAAATAAATTGAAAAGTATATATCTTCTAAAAGGAGAAATGAATTGATTTTTTCAAAATATTAGTGGTATTAATTTTTACATAAGACTTGGTATGAATTAAAAATTAATAAGAATGAAAAAGTTCTAAACTAAAGCTTCTAAAGTGATAATTAGCCACAATGAATCAGTAAAATTCCCACTTCTGTAATTAGTTCTTATTAAAAGGCGATAAAAAAGTCAGGAAAGATAGTTTGATATACACTTATAAATTAAAAAGCTATGATGGCTTACTAAAATATGGGTTTTGGTAAAATTGATCACAGAAAATATTTTTTAATGGTAGGGTTTATATAAATGAGATTTTGATTTTGGATTTATGCTAAAGAGAGGTTATTAAAATATCCTACTTTGAAAGAGGAGATTTTAGAATTCGGAAAATTGTTAAAATTATTTTATACAAAATAGATTGAGCAATTACTTAGGAAATAATTAACTAAAACTTATTTTAAAATGAATACCCTAACAGTGTGCTCAGCTAAATATTTATAAAGTATATGGTAAATCTGCAGAATGTAAAGTAGAAGTATAAAGTAGAATAGGCATCTTCCTAGAAAATTTATCAAAATCTTTATCGATAATAATTTGCTAATTTGGTTTAAGAGAGTATATTTTTTGTTTTTAATTTTAAAAAAAGGAAAAATAGAGAATATTGATAATTTTATTTATAGAGGTGATTTTGTGAGTTGGGATCATAAAACAATAAGAAACACTTTCTTAGAATACTTTGAAAATAAAAACCATAAAGTTTTAAAAAGCTATAGCTTAATACCTGATAATGATCCTTCATTATTATTTGTAGCAGCTGGAATGGTGCCTTTTAAGGCAGAATTTTCTGGTAAAGTTAAACCTATGTATACTAGAGTAGCTACCTGCCAAAAATGTTTTAGAATGGATGATATTGATAATGTAGGTTATACTCTAAGACATCATACTTTCTTTGAAATGCTTGGTAACTTTTCTTTTGGAGATTATTTTAAAAAAGAATCAATCCATTATGCTTGGGATTTATTAACTAATGTTTATAAATTAGACCCTCGTAAGCTTTGGGTTAGCGTTCATATTCAAGATGATGAGGCAGAAGAAATTTGGAAAAATATAATTTCAAAGGATAAAATTGTTAGATTAGAAGATAATTTTTGGGGACCTGCGGGATTAACAGGCCCCTGTGGACCTTCTACTGAAATATTTTTTGAAAATTTTTATTGCTCTAATAGTAATTGTAAGCCTGGATATGAATGCTTAGAATGTGAAAAAAAAGAAAGATTTATTGAAATCTGGAATATCGTATTTACTCAATATTTTAAAAATGAAAAAGGAGAACTCCTTGATTTACCTCAAAAAAACATTGATACAGGAATGGGACTTGAACGATTAACTCGAATACTACAAAATAAATCTAATCAATATTACACCGATTTATTTTATCCCATTTTATCCAAGATAGAACAGTTTATTGAAAAAGATATCGAAAAAGTTTATCAAAATTTTAATCTTCAATTTGAGTTAAGTAATTATCTATCAAAAAGAGATATTTATCTTAATATAGTAGCTGATCATTTAAGGGGAGCTGTATTTTTAATATCAGATGGGGTTATCCCTTCTAATGAAGGTAGAGGATATGTTTTAAGAAAACTCATTAGAAGAGCTATACTTTATTCTAAATTCTTAGGGATTTTAAAAGAATTTAGTCATGAAATTGTTGATTCTGTTGTTGAAATTTTTAAAGATGTTTATCCAGAAGTTCAGCTTAGGAGTGATTTTTCTAAAAAAGTACTTAATTCTGAAGAAAAGGCTTTTCTTAAAAATATCTCTAAAGGAATTAGTTATTTTAATAGCATAAAGCAAGAATTAATTCAAAATAATATAAAAATAATTGATGGTAAAAAAGCATTTTATTTATATGATACCTTGGGATTCCCTTTAGAATTAACCATGGAATTAGCTAAGAATAATTCTTTACAAGTAAATATAGATGAATTTCATAAAGAAATGGAAACCCAAAGAATTAAATCCCGACAAAATAAAAATGATATTAAAGTATTCTCTATTAACAAGGAATTTAAAACTGAATTTATAGGATACAATAAAATTAATTATGAAGGTAAAATTATTGGAATATTAAAAATTAATCCTGATAAAACTTTAGAACTGGTTAATGAAATTTCAAGTGAAAACATCCAAGATGATATTATTTTAATAACTGATATTACTCCCTTTTATCCTGAAGCTGGTGGACAAGTTGGAGATAAAGGTATAATTTATAATGATAATTTTAAATTTGAAGTTAAGGATACCCAAAAACATGTTGAAGGTTTTATATTCCATATTGGTAAATTAAATGGATATTTAAAATTAGGAGATCAAGTTTATTTGGAAGTAGATTTTTATAAAAGGAAACTAACTGCTATACATCATACTGCTACTCATTTGCTACATTCTGCTTTAAGGAAAATCTTAGGGCCTCATGCTTATCAAGCAGGATCTCTTGTAGATTATGATAGATTAAGGTTTGATTTTACCCACTTTCAAGCTTTAACTGATATTGAATTAAAAAATATTGAAGACTTAGTTAATGAAAAAATTTTAAAGGAATTGGATGTTCTAATAGAGTATAAGCCATTAAATGTAGCTTTACAGGAGGGAGCTATCGCTTTATTTACTGAAAAATACCCTGAAAATGTTAGAACTGTTAAGATAGTTGATAAGGATTTTATTTCTTATGAACTCTGTGCAGGTACTCACGTTAAAAATACTTCATTTATCGGTACCTTTAAAATATTATCTGAAAAAAGCTTGCAACTTGGGGTTAGAAGAATTGAAGCAGTTTGTAATTTATCTTTATTACCCATCTTTAATAAATTCTCTTATATTCTTAATGATTTAACATCCTTAACTAATACTGACGTAGATAAAATTAAAAATTATATTTCTAAATTAATTGAGGAATCTAAAAATTTAAAACAAAATTTAATTAACATTAAGAAAAAATATTATCAATTATGTATAAATCAAACTAATTTATTTTCCAAGAATGTTTTTAATTTCAATTTGTTAGAAGAAGATGATTTACTTCTTGTTCATGATTTAATAAAAACTAAAAACCCACTTTATTTTGGCATATATTATGTTGAAAATTTAAATAAATACATTTTTATTTTTAATCAAAATAACAATGATGAATTAATGCAACTATTTAATAGATATAATTTAAAGTTAATAAATTTAGGGAGCTATAAGAAAGTTGTTATAAATGACAGTAAAATCTATGATGAAATTATTACTCAAATAAAATTGAAAATAGCAACTTAAAGTTGTAATTAGAAATATCCGTAGTAATCATCCCCTCCAGAGTGGTTATCTGTATTAGTTTCAGGAAGGGATGATTCTAAGCCTGCGTCGGTTCCTGTATCACTATCACTTGTAGATTTATCTTTATTTAAATTACTTGTTCTTAAAATAGCAAATATAGTAATGATAAGACCTACTGATAAAATGCAGCAGAAAATGAAACTCATTAAATTTTCCATTATCCTACCCCCCCCCTTTTTAAAGTATAAAATTTTTATTTTAGGACTTTAATTAGTGATTTTTTAATTGTATTAGAAATATACGTAATCGTATTGTCCATCATCTGTATTGATATCAGGATCGGTATGAGTTTCAAAGATGACTCTAAACCTGCATCTATTGCTGGGTCGCTTGTAGATTTTTCTTTATCTAAGTTACTATTTTTCCCCCTTATTAAATTAACTAATATCTACTACCCCCCCCTTTTTTTTATTAATTAACAAAAAACTAATAAAATTCCTTAAATAATAAAAGTATTATTGAAAAATAAGAAAGGGGGTGTTTAAACACCCCCTAGATTTAATTACTACCAAAAGATTTAATTAAAAAATTACCTTTGTTTTATTAATTATGGATTATTAATTGGAATTAATCTAAACTCAGTTCCGTTAGAATCTCCACCTAATAGTATTAATGAATTAGCAGTAGGTATGTTGCCCCAGATTATATTATCAGTTACAGTGCTGTTTATATAGTAAGTACCAATTAGATTTGTTGTATTGATTTTGATATATGCTAAGTTATTATTAGAGCCATTTGTAAATGTTCCGCTCATATATAGAGTAGTACCATCTAATTCAAGGTCGTTTATATTTATTTTAAGATTATTATTATTTTGGTCTTTTAGTAAATAGTAAGTAGCGGAATTATTGGAGAGATCAAAAACAGCTAAAATACTGTCGTTAGCAGGTTGGGTATTAGCACCTAAATATACTTTGTTATTACTAATTGCTGCATCTAAAGGAGCTGCTAAAAACATTTGCCCACTTGGTGGAGCTATTGTTATTAAACTATTACTAACAAGTTGCCCATTTGTAGGATTTACTTTGAATAATATTAAATTAGTAGTTCCTGTGGTTGTGTCTGTTTGTTCTCCTACTATTATTAAATTAGTACCGTCTGTTAAGATATCTGTAGCCATATCAGCTGTATTATTATTATTATCTGGGTCTATTTCTGCGTATCCGTTTGTTCCGAATGCGTTAATTAAATTACCATTAGAAGTATCAAACTTAAATATTACAACTTTTCTTTGATTATTGTAACCTGCTGCATATCCTACATTGTTAGCAGCATCTATTAGTAATCCCCCTGGAGTTTCATTATTTCCTCTATCTAAAACAACTACTCCTTGTATTGTTCCTGCACCAACAAATGCATTATCTAACGTATTAGTGTTTTTTACCACTTTTGCTATGAATAAATCTGAATCTGTTCCATTAAGTGTTGAGCCTAATACATATACATTGTTAGCATCTTGCTCTATATAAAGATTACCTAATTGGGCATTAGAGTTTCCATTATTAAAATCAATTGTTAGTGGTGGATTAGCATTATTAAATGCATTATCGAGTTTATATACATATACATTTAAATTACCACTTTGTGGAAAATCATTACCTGCTATGAAGTAGTTAGTTCCATCAAATAATCCGTTAGCGAATTCGCAAAGTGCTGTATGATTAAAAACAACAGTAGGATTAACAGTGGGGTTGGCTTGGTTTAGGGTTATGTTATTACCACCTCCACCTCCACCTCCACCTCCACC
>CAKZQG010000004.1 GCA_937139605.1 uncultured bacterium | reverse complement strand
TATTTTTTATTTAATTTTATTATAGAAAGTAAAAAATTTACTTTACGGGTTTTAGCCTACCTATAAGGAATTGAAACTCCATTTAAATTCGGCGCTGATGATTAGTCTCTCTAGTTTTAGCCTACCTATAAGGAATTGAAACTCACCTCCACTTTTATATATAACTAACTTTGTTACAAAGTTTTAGCCTACCTATAAGGAATTGAAACATAATTCCTGAAGTTTATGGGGAGATATTTATAGAGTTTTAGCCTACCTATAAGGAATTGAAACCTGATCTCCCCCCCCCACTCCCGCGGAATTCATGTTTTAGCCTACCTATAAGGAATTGAAACTTAGATATGAAAGTGAGATTAGTGCTATAAGGTATAGTTTTAGCCTACCTATAAGGAATTGAAACTCTAATTCTCTTATGTAATACTGTAATTCTTCTAATTTGTTTTAGCCTACCTATAAGGAATTGAAACAAAAAATAAGCTCTTATATCTGAAAATAGTGGAATTGAAAGGAACGTAGTAAAATTGAAAGAATTGAAAGAAGAAAGCTAATAAGGCATTAAAACACGCTTTATTTTAAAATTAATATCATTATCTGAATAAGCTATAGCTAAATGATTCCTCTTTTTATCCATTACCGTAAATATATTCTTATCACTAAATAACCCATTCTTATTTAAAGCTATAATAGAACTCTTACTAAAACTATGCCCATTCCTTACCCTAAATATATACCTATCCTGTATAACTACCTTAGAAAAATTATCCAACACCACATTCAAAGGTAATAAAAAATTTAAATTCTCCGAATTCTTTACCTCCTCAAGAGTATAACTCTGAGATATCTCAAAATTATTTGAATTCGTCCTAACTAAAAAAGAAAGAGTTAAAGGAATATCTATTAAATTAGAAATATCATTTACTAAAGACCTAATATAAGTACCTTCTGAACAAGATACCTCCAATACTAACCTATCCTTATATTGATTTATTATAGTTATATTTTCTATATAAACGGTATGCTTTTTTAGTTTGATTTCATCTAATAATGTAGTGTTGTGTTGAGATATTTCCCTTGCTAACTGATAAGCCCGCTTCCCTTTAATTTTTTTCGCACTAAAAGGTGGCGGAGTCTGCTCTACCTTCCCTATAAAATTAATTAAAGAACTACTTATTAAATCCACAATCTTACTCAATTCCTGCTTAGTATATCTCTGCTGCTTTATAATTTGCCCAGAAATATCATAAGTATCCGTTGAAATCCCTATCAAAACCTCCGCTATATATCTTTTCTGCTTACTTAAAAATTGAATTACTTTTGTAGCATCATTTATCGCTAAAACTATAACCCCACTCGCAAATGGATCTAAACTCCCCGTATGTCCTACCTTCTCCACTAAATCCCCTATTAAACCCTCTCTTGAATATATTAATCTTAATTTATTATTAATTATTTTTTTTATTTTTTCTGAATAATTAGTAGTACTAAACCCCGGAACCTTATTTATTAACACAAAACCATTTAAATTAATATAATTCATACCCACCTTCTCCTTTTATTTTTTTTTATTTTTTTTTATTTTATTTTATTTTATTTTACTATTTTATCTTGTTTATTTAAACTCCTTTAGATAATTAGAATATATCTTCTCATTAGGATTTAATATTATCAATTTTTCTAAATATTTCTTAGCAGTATCTAAATCTTTTAAAAGATTTTTATAAATAAAAAATATCTTAAAAATTATCCCTTCTGTTTCAAAACCATTTTTCATAGCTAATTCATAATAATATAAAGAATTAACATTTATTTCATTGTTTTCTAACTCTATTGATTTCGCTTTTAAATAATAATAATACCCATCTATGATTTCATTATTATTTTCATCTATTAATTTCTCCATTAATAAACTAATGGGAATATTATATTCCTTATATATATCAAAAGAAGAAAGAATTATAAAACTCATTAGCAACTCTATTATTTTTAACTCAAAAAATTTATTTAAAGAATTTTCATTATATAATCTTATAATGCTATTTATTAACAAATTTATTGCATTTTTATACTGCTTTTTTAAAAACATAGATAAAGAAGCAGATAATATACTAACAGGCGAAAAATTTATCTTATTTGCATATAAATAAGCATTATTAGAATACTCTAACGCTTTTATATTATCTGAATAATATATCCAATAAGTAAAACTTAGTTGGTAATAAATATAAGATATCTCTTTCTCAGATTTAACTTCTAAAATTAACTCTTTTAGTTTGTCAATTAAATCTTGATTTTTAAATAAATTTTGAAAAATTTTTATTAATATATCATAAGCATATAATGGGAATTCTATATTAAAAGAGAAAGCTTTAGATTTTGCTGCTATTATATTCTCATAAGCTTTTAAATAATTCCTTAAATTTAAATAAACTTTTGCTAATAATATATAAGTCTCTATATCATTTGGATTAAAATCTATTAAATTTTTTAAAACATTAATCAATTTACTAGAATCATTTAACTCTAAATATATTTTAGATAAGAATTTATAATAGTTTATATTAGTAGGATCTAAGGATAATGCAGTTTCTATATTTTTTATGGCGTCTTCTGCTTTCCCCATTAAATAATATATATGTGATGCCTTTTCATAATATATTGGATTAGCTGAATTTATACTTATTAACTCAAAAATCAAATTTAAAGCATTCTCATATTCTCCTTTTTTTATCATTAATTCTATTAAGTACTCTTTATAACTTATTTTAGTATAAAAATCTTCTTCATCTGATATTAAATTTATAATAATATTAATTGACTTATCATATTGTTTTTTATTTTCATAAGCTTGAGCTAATTCATATATTAGCTCTTTATTATATCCCATAAGCCTTATAATGTTTTCTATTGCTATAATCAAAGAATCTATATCATTTATAGCTTTAGCAGCTATATATAAATTCTGGTAAATATTTAAATTATCTTTTTCTATTTCTATTATTTTCTTAGCTAATTCTATAGATTTTTTATACTCAGATATTCCAATATAAAATTCCATTGCTTCTTTTAACGTTTCTACATCTTCTATATAATCTAATATCGAAGAATATATTTTAGCTAATTCTATATTTTTACCTAATAGCTTATAAGATTTTATTAATGAAGGGAATACACTACTATCGTCTTTTATATATTTTAAATATTGAGATAAGTTGGAAATAGCTAACTCATATTTACCTAACCTAAAATACGCTAACCCTAAATATTTATAAATCTTATAAAAAAATGGATCTATATCTTTTTGATCCTTAAAAATAGAAATAAGATTAGTAAGAATATTTATTGTTAAAGCAGGATCATAATTTAGAGCACTTTTGGCCGCTAATACTAAATAAACATTATTGTCTGTTAAATTATATAATTCATTAAACACTACATAAGAATTAACATAGTCTTTTATACTATAATATATATCTCCTAAAAGATTTAATATCTTTTCTGTTTTTTGATATTTTTCTATATAATAATTACAATAATATAAAGCTTTATCCGGATTCCTTATTTTAAAATATGATTTCGCTAAAATATAAATCATTGTCTTAGATTCATAGTAAGGTAATAAATTCTCCAAAATATTAATAGTATTTTCATAATCCTTTTTTTCATAAAACCTTTGTGCTTTATTTAAAAGTACTTCTATATCTCTACTTGAAAGACTGGGAGCTAAATTCTTATTATCTTTTACATTAATATTTATATCTATTTGTTCCAAATTTTTCGCTATATTTAAAAACGGAATATTGATATTTTTTTCTTTATAATCTATTTTCTTTTCTTCTATATTCTGAGAAGCTGTATTTGGAATTTCTTCTTTGATTTCTTTATTATCTTCATCTATTACTAATTTATCTTCTATATCTTTTATTGCTTGCTCTTTTATTTGATCTATTGATTGGTTTTTTTGTTCTATTGCTAAATCTTTTATATCTCTTTTATATGAAACTATATCGTTTAATATACTACTTAATGTTTGATTTATTAAGGAATCTTTATCTATTTTACTATCTATTTTGTTAATGTTTTCCATTTTCTGGTCTTCATTTATTATTTGTTCTATTTCTTTTGTTTTTTGATTTATATAGTTTATAATAGTATTTTTAAACTCTGTTGTATTTTTATATCTTTTATTTTTATTTTTTTCTATTGCTTTTAATATAATATTTTCTAATTCTTTGTCTATATTTGGATTATATTTAGTTGGTGGGGTTGGTTTTTCATTTAAGATTTTATAAATCATTGCAGCAGCATTTGTATCTATTATCGGTAAATTATTTGTAAGTAATTCATATAAGATTACCCCTAAGGAATATATATCTGTTAAGAAATCTACATCTATTCCTTGAGCTTGCTCTGGAGATAAGTATCCTAATGTTCCCATTAAGGTCCCTGGATTTGTTAAACTATGACTTCCTAAAGCAAAGGCTAAGCCAAAATCTGTTATTTTTATTGCTCCTTCTTTTGTTAGCATTATATTCTCCGGCTTTAAATCCCTATGAACTATATTTTTATTATGTGCATATTCTATTCCATCTAATATCTGTAAAAATAAATATAATTCATTTAATATGTTTATTTCCTTCCTATTTTCTAAATAATTTCTTAAAGATGTACCGTCTATAAATTCCATTATAAGATAATAGTTATTATTATCTAGGATTAAATCAAAGACTTTTACAATATTGATATGATTAAGAGAGGCTGTTATTTTAGCTTCCCTTAAAAATCTTTGAATAAATTCTTGCTTCTTTAGTAAATTTGAATATACTACTTTTATTGCTACAACTCTATCTAATATAGTATCTGTAGCTTTGTATACCTCCCCCATCCCCCCTTGCCCTAACTTCTTTATTATTTTATATCTGTTTGCTATCATCATATCCCTATTTTATTTATTTTTAATTATCATTCATTTATCCTTTTAAGACTAATTTTTATTTGATTATTTTATTTTAATTATTTAAATTATTTTGTAGTTGATTTCCTAAATACTTTTTTATATACTTCTTTGTGTATCTTAAGATTTGATTTATTGTATTTAGTTTGCTTATATAATAAAGATAATTTATTCTCTTTAATAATTCTTTTAAAGTAGAAGCATTTAGATTAATATTATAATAATATTTAGCTATACTCATTAAAAATTCTCCAGTTATAAATAGCTTATTAACATACTTCCTTTTAAATATTTTTTTTATTAAGTATTTATTATTACTTTTTGTTTTTATTATTAAAAACAGCAGTAATATAAATATTTCTATGTTATTAAAATTTTCAGTTTCTATTAAATATCTTATAATTTTTTTTATAGTTTTTGAGTTTATGGATTTTTTTGTATATTTAAAAATAAAAATCCAATTTTTTTTTAAATTCTCTATTTGTTTTCTATTACTTATTATATTATTAAACTTTGTTATATCTATTATTTTAGTGTTTATTAATTGACTATAAGCTAACAAAAACGAAATAAAAATGAGATTTTTGTTTATTTTATCTATTTTTAGCTTTCTTATTTCTGGCTTATTAATTTGGTTTTTAAAGAAATAATTAAAACTTGAAATAGCTTTTATTAATATCTTTATATCTTTAAAAAAATCCGAATTTTCTATATCATTTATTTCATTTTTCCCTATAAAATCAATAATAAAAGGATTATAATTAAAAATTAGAAAAAAATCTTTTATAATTAAATCAACCCTTTTCTCTTTTTCAAATATAATAGATAACTCATTGAATATTCTATTTATTGTTAAATATTTAATATTTATTAAGTTTTCTTTTATTTCATTTAGGGTTTTGAGAGTATAATCAAAATTATATCTTACTTTATATCTAATTGCTCTAAATATTCTAGTAGGATCGTCTTTTAAAGAATCCTTATATATAAAATTGATATTTTTTTTTTAATATCTTCTATTGAATTGTTAATATCTATTACTTTAAAATAATATATACCTTCTTTAAAATCTGTTTTTTGAAATAGTATGGAATTAATTGTTATATCTCTTCTAAGTAAGTCGTTAATTAGTGTTGTAGGATAAATGATAGGTAAAGAAGCTATATTTGAATATTTTTCTGTTCTTGCTGTTATTAAGTCTATATTGTATCCCTTAAATATTATATTTCCTGTTAGAAATTTATCATGATATATACTTTTTTCTATATCTTCTTTATAAGAGTTTATTAAAAATTCTAATATTTTTTTAACTAAATTCTCATTTTTTATATCTTCTATTAATATATCTAACTCTTTTATTTTAAGGATTTTTTTATATATAAAGTAATCTCTAGGGATACCACCAACTAAACCCCAATTACTACTAAAACTATCTATAACTAAAAATAAATCTCTTATTTTTTTATACTCATTTTTATCCATAAAATCAAGTGCCGAAATTACCATAATATTTATTTTCTTTATAATAAACTCTTACTCCTTTTATTTTTATAATGCTAAATTCATCTATTATAACGATAATTTGTTAAAATATAATAAATTAAAATATACTAATTAAAAGGATAAATATCTGAAAATGTATAATAAAAAAATAGTAAGGAAAAATCAAAGAAAATTATATTCTAAAAAATATATTCTATGGATATAACAGAATTATTTGAATTAATAAGAAAAAAACAGATAAATAAAATAAAAGAATTAGTAGTATCTGGTGAAATTGATATAAACGTTCAAAATTCCTTTGGAAATACTATGCTTCATATAGCTTGTATGGAAGGATTATCTGAATTAGTTAAATTCCTATTAATAAGTGGAGCTAACCCTAATATTAAAAATATTGTAGGATATATTCCACTTCATGACGCAGTCTATTATCAACATCTAGATATTGTTAATTTACTTATAAAATTTAAAAGTAATATTAATGAAAAAGATGAAAGTGGTAATACTCCTTTACATTATGCAGTCCAAAGAAATAACGAAAAAATAATAGAAATTCTTATATTAAACGGTGCAGATATTAATATAAAGAATAATGATGGAAAAACCCCCTTAGATTTAGCTTCTAATGATATTAAATATTTTATTCAAAATTTATTAGCTAAATTAAATAAAAAATAAGATAAAAAAAATTAAGTGAAAGGAGCTGAATTTTATGAAAAAAGTAAATCAACTAAATTGGTTAATAGGAGGTGCTCAAGGAACTGGGGTTGATTCTTCTGCAATGACTTTTGCTAAAACTTGTGCATCTATTGGGTTGTATGTATTCGGAAAAAGAGAATATCATTCTAATATCAAAGGAGCACATAGCTATTACCCCTTAAGTATCTCAGATAAATATATTAGATCTCATAGTGATTATACAGACTTACTTGCTACTTTTGATAAAGAAACATTTTTATTACATAAAGATTTTGTGGTTAGTAATGGAGCTATTATATTTGATAAAGATTTATTTACTCTTGATGAAGCTAGATCAATGGTTAATAATGATATATTATTAATCCCTTTGCCTTATAACGATATAATAAAAGAAACAGCAATTCAATTTCAAAAAGAAAAAGAATATTCTAAATTACAGATAATGAGGAATGTTATAGCAGTTTCCGCGTCTTTTGCTCTACTTAATTTAAATTTTGAATATCTGAAAAAGGTATTAGAAACAGTTTTTGTCGGAAGAAGAGCTAAATTATTAGATATGAATCTCTTTGCAGGCTCTAAAGCATATCAATATATCCTACAAAATAATTATAATGATAAATTTAATTACGAATTAAAGCCTATTGATAATAAAGAAGAGAGAATTCTATTAGGGGGTACTACTGCTACTGCTATAGGAAAAATAGCAGCTGGTTGTAGATTCCAAACCTATTATCCAATAACTCCTGCGTCTGATGAAAGTGAATACTTAGAAGCTCATCCAGAATATGGAGTTATTACTATTCAAACTGAAGATGAAATAGCAGCAATATGTATGGCTATTGGTGCATCGCTAGCTGGCGTTAGGTCTGCTACTTCTACTTCTGGCCCTGGATTTAGTTTAATGGCTGAAGCTCAAGGATGGGCTGGAAATAATGAAGTACCTGTCGTTATTTTTAATTATCAAAGAGGAGGACCATCCACTGGATTGCCTACTAGACATGAACAAGGAGATTTAGAATTTGCTTTACATGCTGGACATAGTGAATTCCCTAGAATAGTTTTAAGCCCCGGAGATATTGAAGAAAGCTTCTATTTAACTATTGAGGCATTTAATCTAGCTGATAAATATCAGTTACCTGTTATATTCTTATCTGATAAAGCTATAGCTAATAGTATCCAAACTGTTAAGCCATTTGATTTAAGTGGTGTTAAAATAGATAGAGGAAACTTGTTATCCGATAATGATATAAAAGAAATTTTAAACAATGGAAAAGTTTATAAAAGATTCCTATTTACTGAAAACGGGATTTCCCCAAGGGCTGTTTTGGGGCAAGATGTAGTCTTCTGGAATACAGGTGATGAACATGATGAACTAGGCCATATCTCTGAAGATCCAGTTAATAGAAATAAAATGTTTGATAAAAGAATGAGAAAATTAGAGACTGCTTTAAGAGAAATCCCAACAGAATTAAAATATAAACTCTATGGACCTCAAGATTTTGAATATCTTATAGTTGGATGGGGTAGCGTTAAGGGCCCTGTATTGGATATACTAGATGAATTAAACCAATATTATAAATTAGCGTTCTTACAAATAATTCTGTTAAATCCTTTTCCTACTGAAGTAGCTAATATCTTAAATAAAGCTAAGGTTATTATAGATGTTGAAATGAATTATTCTGGACAATTAGCTAAATTAATAAGAAAGCAAACGGGGATTAACATAAGTAAAAAAATTGTAAAGTTTAATGGAAGACCTATTTCCAGAACTGAAATTAAAAAAGCAATTATAGATTCCATTAATTTAGAAAAAGAAAGAATAGTTCTAGAAGCTGGTGTTTAATATAATTTTTTCATTATTTATAATTTTTTTGTAAAATTTTTTATTAAAAAGTTTAATAATTGGAAGGGGATGTAAAATATGGATAATTATTATGATGTAATAATAGTGGGTGCTGGGGCAGCAGGCTTAACTGCTGCTATTTATGCCTCCAGATTAGGACTCAAAACAATTATATTTGATAAACAGTTCCCTGGAGGACAACTGTTATTAACAGATTTAATAGAGAACTATCCAGGATATATTAAAGTTAGTGGTCCAGAATTAGCTAATATTATGACAAAACAAGCAGAAATTGCTGGAGCTATAATTAAAACTCTAGAAGAAGTTGAAAAAATTGAACTCGATTATACCCAAGATAAAGAAAATCCTTTAAAAATTGTAAGAACTTCTAATGGAACTTATTATTCAAATGTTTTAATAATAGCGGCAGGAATGACTCATAAAAAGCTGGGAGTAGAAGGTGAAGATAAATTCGCAGGTAAAGGAGTTTCTTATTGTGCATTATGTGATGGAGCTTTCTTTAAGGGAAAGGATGTAGCAGTTGTTGGGGGCGGAAATAGCGCACTCCAAGAAACCCCATTCTTAGCTAATATCGTTAATAAAGTATATTTAATCCATAGAAGAGATAAATTTAGAGCTTTTAAATATCTCCAAGATAGAGTATTATCTTTACCTAATGTGGAATTAATTTTAGATACTGTCGTAGAAAAAATGATAGGTGATAAGAAATTAGAAAAATTATTATTAAAAAATGTTAAAACTGGGGAATATAAAGAACTAAAAGTAGATGGAGTTTTTATTTTTATTGGTTTTCAAACTAAAATAGATATCTTTAAAGAATTAGTTGAAATAGATGAATACGGTTTTATAAAAACTGATGAAAGGATGAGAACAAAAACTAATGGAGTGTTTGCTGTTGGGGATGTTAGATCTGGTAGTGATAAACAATTAGTTACTTCTGCAGCTGATGGCGCAATAGCTGCTATCACTGCTTTCGAATATATCTCTTCCCTTAAAACTACTGCTAATACTTAAAATTCTTAAATTAATAAATTGAATAAATAATTAGCAAGAAGTATTTATCTCTTAATAATATATAGATGAATCTTTAATAAGGATTGGTTGTTTAAGAAGCATTAAGAATGAGAAAGTTTATAATTGTTATAAAGGTAAAAATTTTGCTAAAATGAAATTCAATTAGGTATATAAGGTATCCAGATTTCTTAGCTAAAGCTAATACTTAAGAAGTGGGGTAGTTATCAAAACTAATTGAAATAATAAAATTCAAAATGAATAGAATAAAGGTTTTGTTTTTTTATTTAGAGCCTAAAAATAAAGAATATTTTTATTCTAAAAATCAAGAATTACCTTATATTTATAAATCTTTTATTACTTTTTTTTTATTGTACAAAACTTATTATGTAGGGTTTGTTAATTATGGGGTTTTAATAGTTATTTTTAAAGATTTTGAATTCCTTAAAAATATTTCTAAAACAAAACAACTCTTTTTGGATTTATTAAAATTTATAGATAAATTTAAATATAGAACAGATTTTTTTATTAAAATCTTTTATGGATATATTACTAAAGATTTTCTTGATAAGCTAATTTTATCTTCTGAAGAAAATATAAAACAAGATATTTTTAATATAATTAGGGATAATACAGATGTTTTTAATCTAAGTGAAAATTTAAATGAAATTAATATAAATTTATCACTTTTTAAGAGTTTTTCTGAAGGAACAGGTGCTCATACTTCTACTAAATTAATGCTTAATAATATATATAAATCTATTAATAAATTAAAAGAGCTTTTGTTAAATAATAATAAGAAAGTAATTATAGTAGATTATGGCAGTGGAACAGGGATATTATCTATCGCTATTTCTAAAGTTATTTATTACCTATTAAAAGAACTAAACATTATTAAAGAAATTAATATTATTTCTATTGATTTAGATTTTTATGCTTGTTTAGAAACTAAAAAAAATATTTATCTAAATTTAAATAATTTAACAAAATATTATTTTAAAAATTATTTTATTTGTAATTCTAATTTATTTTTTTTAAGAAATTTTTTAAATAATAATTATTGTATAATTTTGTTAGCTAATGTACCTATTAGAGTTTTAGAAAATTTATTTAGTTTTAGTTATGATTTTTTTATAATATCAGGGATTATTGGAAATTTTGAAAAATTTAAATTTGATAGTTTTTATAAAAAATTGGAATTATCTTATGAACTAGAACCGAATTTTTATAACAATTGGATAAGTTTTATTGGAACTAATAAGAATAGAATAATATATTAATTAATATTAAAGGAGAAACTTTTATTATGCAAAATGAAGATATAAAGGATAAAGATTTTGTTAATCAAGTTGATAATGTTAATCAATCTGTAAATGATAATTTAATAGCTAGTAAGTTATATAATAACGATAAAAAAGATGATAAAAAAAGTGATAAAAAAAGGAATCTTTTTGCTTTAATTGGATTTAGATATAGGGCGTTATTTCCTATACCTTTGGTTATATTTTTTTTGATTATAGCTAAAGCTAATGTTTTATCAATTATAATTGGGAGTATATTTATTATATTGGGTTCTGTTTTAAGGGTTATATGTTTAGGGTATTTAGGGGTTAAGAGTAGGGGAGAAGAACCTATGATAGCTAATTTAATAACTACTGGACCATACCGATATTCTAGGAACCCTGTTTATATTGCTAATACTTTTATTGCTTTGGGATTCTCTATTTTAGCTACTGGGGAATATGGCATACTTTACTCATTATTAGCTGCTATTTTTACTACCCTTTACTATATACTTTATTATAATTATTTTGTTATCCCTGCTGAAGAAGAATTCCTTGAATCTAAATTTAAGGATAAGTATATAGAATATAAAAAAGCTGTTCCTAAGTGGCTGATAAATTTTAAACCCTTAGAAAAGGAATATGGGAGATTTAGATTCTTACCAGTTATTAAAACTGAGCCCTGGACTTGGTTCTTTATTATATTATTGTATATCACTATTTTATTAAAATCAAATATAATTAAAATTTAGTTATGAAATTTAAAATTGATAGTAAATTTTATATTAAAAATCTATCTACTAAGCAGATAGATTTTTTTTTAGTAATTCTAATTCTATTGTATTATTTAAATTAAAAAAGAAAATATATTTAAAAAAAATCAAAGATTATTTATTATTTAGTTTTATAATTTTTAAGGTTCCAGATATTCCTAATTTAGATGTTTTTAAAGCAGATTTTTTTAAGTATAAAAACGCAATATTCCTTTATTATACTATCTCTATTTCTAAAAAAATAGGGAAATCTAATAAAAGAAATTATATAAAACGATTTATAAATAAGATTCTTGTTTATAATTTTAAAAAAAATTTTAGAAATTGCTTTAAATTAAATAATATTAATAGATTAAAAGAATTTGCTAAAAATCATTTTATCTTTATTAATGTTAAAAAACATGTTTAAAAATAAAAAATACATTTAAAAAGATATTTATCATTTTAAGAGAATTCTTATAATAGATAAAAATGTTTTGATAAATTATGTTGGTTTTTAATGTAGTGTTATATAATGTAGTTATATTGTTTTTGTTAGCTTTAGGGACTTTGGCTATATTTAGTGCTAATGATTTCTTTTATATAAAAGTTTATAAACAAATTACTTTTGTTATTATATCTATTGTTTTGTATTATTTTGTCTCTTTTAAATTTAGATTAGAGTATATAGAGAAAATTAGTATCTGGTTTTATATATTTACTGTATTTATTTTGATTTTAAATTTATTTATTGGGCAGGTTGTTAATGGTGCTAAGGGATGGATATATATAGGGGGATTCTCTTTTCAACCAGCAGAACTATCTAAAATAGCTTTGCTTTTTGGATATTATACTATCTATAAGTACCTTAAAGAAAACGTTGATACTAATCAAAGAAATTCCTTTTATTTTCAGGTATTATTTTTCATTTTGACTGGATTAATTACTTTATTTTTAGTGTTTTTTATAGTTATTCAGCCGGATTTAGGTTTTAGTGCTCTTTTGTTTTTTACTTTCTTGCTAACTAATTTAGGCTTAAAAATTAATCCCGTTTTTCCCTTAATTACATTAATTCTTATGATCTTTTTAGCTAAATTTTTTATAAAACCTTATCAATTGGAGAGATTACTGACTTTTTTAGATCCATATAGAGATCCGTTGGGTTCTGGCTGGCAGGTTATTAATAGTGTTAATACAATAATAAATGGGGGGATATTTGGGTTAGGCTTTAATAAAGCAGAACTATCTAAAATAGGGTTCCTACCTGAAAATGATACTGATTTTATATTTTCTTTTATAGCTGAAGAATTCGGATTGATTGGAAATACATTGATTATATTATCTTTTTTATTATTACTTTTTAGCATGCTTATAACTTATTTAAACTTAAAAAATGATGATTTAAAATTAATTATTATTTATGTTAGTAGTTTAATATTTTTACAATCTTTTGAGAATATGGGGATGTGTGTTATGGCAACCCCTGTAACAGGGCTACCTTTACCTTTACTAAGCTATGGAGGAACTAACCTTATTATCACTACCTTCTTATTAGCTTTAGTTAATAATCTAAATTTATTGGTTTTAAAACAACAAAAACTAAATAAATGGAAACTGGTAGATTAGTAAATATATTTAAAATAAAAAGATATTATGAAGATAGGAATTTTATCCAATAGTCCTGGGGAAATATATACTTGGGTTATCCCTGCTTCCTATATTATTAAAGATACCTTTAATTTAACTCATTTTGATTTATATTTAACTCCTTGTATGTTTGCTTCTAATAATGAGTATTATTTAATTTATTATATGAATTTATTTGATAATATTTTTAAACCTAAGGAAACTATTTTTAAGATTTTATTTAATAAAAAAACAGATTATAATTTATTTTTTCATATGGGTGGAGATATCTGGTATTCTACTAAATTTAAAAATAATAATAATATTTTAATTTCATACGCTTGGGGAACTAAAAAATTAGATAAATATTATAATTTATACCTTGTACCTAATCAATATTATTTTAATAAATTATTAAAGCGAAATTTAGATATAAATAAAATAATTAAAATAAAAGATTTGGCATTTTATAAAATAGATAAAATAGATTTTTCTTTATTGTTTAAAGAAAAATCGATAGGGTTTATGTTAGGTAGTAGATTAATTGAATTCTTAAATCTTTATGATATATATTATGATTCTATTGAAATCTTAATTAATGAATATGATCTTATAGATTATAGATTTTATTTTTATGTTTCTCCTTTTATTTTAGTAGATATCTTAAATCAGGATATATCTTTAATTTATAATAGAAAAGATTTTATTTTATTTAGTGATGATTTGAAAAATAAAATTATAGATTATTTAAAAAGAAGTAATAAGAAGATTGATTTGCTATATGAGTATATTGAGTTTATTTTTGATGATGAAAGTAGATATAAAAAGATTTATAGTAATGAGTTGGTTATAACTATTCCTGGTTCTAAGACTAACGAAGTTGGATATATTTCCACTCCTATGTTAGTTATACTTCCTACTCAAAAACCCGAATATATTCCTATATGGGGGATAGCTGGTTGGTTTGATTTCCTTGGAAGTATCGGAAAAAAAATTAAAGGGATCTTTGTTAAAAATTATATTAACTCTTTTGTTAAAACTAAAAAAAGATTTATAGCTTTACCTAATATGATAGCTAATGAAGAAATTGTTAAAGAATATATTGATGATATTTATCCACATAATTTAGCTAAAAAAATTATGGAAATATTAGATGATAAAAAATATCTACAAGCTACTACATATAAATTGAAAAAACTATATGATTCGTGGAATTCTCAAGCAATCTCATTTAATGAATTCCTTAAAAAATATATTAACTAAATTTACAATGTGAATTAAGCTTTATAAATCAAAAGTGGAATCACTTTGTAAAGAGATAAAGATTTCTCTAAATAAGAGACAATATACCAATTGAAATTTTGTTTAAAGAAAATTTGTTTAAGTATAAGTATAAATCTTGTTTAGAAAATAAGTATGAATATTTAAATAGGTAAGAAAAAATTTAGGATTCATATAAAGCTTGGAATATAGCTAAAATGAACTTTGGTTTGTTATATAAAGCATCTATTACTTGAAACCAATACTTAATAATTGGGGTAGTTTAAAAAAGGAGTTGCTAAAATTTGTATAAAAATTTAATAATGTAAATTGTTAAATGAATAATTAAAATAGGGGGTATTTATGGGGATTAAATCTATAAAAGAAAAATATAATTACAGTATATGGTTAGATTACTTAGATAGAGAACTAATAGAAACTAAATTAGAAGAATTAATAAATAAGGGATATATTTTTGGAATAACTACTAATCCTACTATTTTTAATAAAGCCATATCTTCTGTTAATTATTATAAAAATAAGATAAATGAATTAAAATTGGGGAATTATTATGAGATAATAGAGAAGTTGATGATAGAGGATGTGAAATATGCTGCTCAAAAATTGCTAAAAATTTATGAACAAACAGATGGTTATGATGGATTGGTTAGTATAGAAGTACCACCATATATAGCATATGATTATCAAGCTACTATTGATAAAGCAATTAAAATATTTAATGAGATATCTATGCCTAATATTATGATAAAAGTTCCAGGTACTTTAGAAGGTTTAAAAGCTATTGAAACTCTGTTATATAGAGGAATAAATGTAAATATTACATTGCTCTTTAGCATTGAAAATTATAAACAAGTTTTAAAATGTTATGTTAATGCTTTAACTAAAAGATTACAAGAGAATATGGATATAAAGAATATAGTTTCAGTTGCTTCGTTTTTTGTTAGTCGAGTTGATACTTCAGTTGATAACATCTTATTAAAAATAAATAATCATTCATTAAATCAGAGATTTTTAGGGAAATTAGCTGTACTTAACTCTTATTTAGCTTACATTCAATATAAAAGATATTTTGAAAATGATTTTAAATTAATAGTATCAAAAGGGGGAAAGTATCAAAGGATATTATGGGCTAGCACTTCTACTAAAAACCCTAATTATCATCCTTTAAAATATGTTTATGAATTATTCCTTGATAGTTCTATTAATACTATCCCTTATGAAACTCTTAATTTACTCATAAATGAAGAACTTAATAATAATATTAAAGAAGAGTTTTTTAGAATAAATAATGAAAAATTAAATGAAGATTATATATTAAATGAGATAAAAGAGTTAAATAAATATATAAATTTTGATTGGGTTTTAAATGAATTACAATATAAAGGAGTAACTCTCTTTTCTGAATCTTATAACGAAATATTATATAATATTATTAACACTTTAGAGTTAATTAATTTAAAATAATTAAATTAAAATAATTATTTTAAAATTTTGTTTTATTTTTTAGGTGTTATTATCTATTTTGTATATTTTGAAAGATGTAATTTATACTAAGGCTTTCGCTTAGTTTTAGTTTTATTTGTCTTTTTTTATAAGCATTTATTCTTAAATAATAAGGTAAAATAGGAGTATTTATTATTAATTTCCTTATTATTGAGTTTTCATCTAATGACAAATCTTTTAAAAAACTTATTATTTTTGAATCTTTTAATAATTCTGAATCTTTTTCTATTTCATTTATTAACCTTTTTAATATTAAGTATTTTATAACCCAAATTGTTTGTTTTATTTCTTTGTTTAAATTTTTTATTATGTTTATTAGCATATCTATTTTTATATGATTTATATATTTTTCTAATAATTTATTTAATTCGTTTCTAAATTTATCATTATATTTTAAATAAAAACTTATTATTTCTGAAAAATCTGTTTTATTTAAATCGATATTATCTATTATATTTAAGATTATTAATTTTTGTTCTTTTTTGGTTAAGATATATTGGTTTAGATTCATAAAAAATGATAATGGTAGTTTATTATTTCTTATTAATCTTATTTTGTCTTTTAAATCCAAAAATCTAAACAGTATTTCTTTATCTTTATAATCTAATAGATTTATAAATTTATTTATAATTAAGAATGATTTTAAGGATACATCTTTATTTTTATTTTTAATCCCTTTTAATAGAATTATTAAAGATTTGTAGTAAATTTGATTTATTGTATCTATTTGTTTAGTATTTGTTTTATTTTTTATTTTGATGTAGTTATCTAAGAAAATTTCAATATTTTCTAAGATAAGTATTTTTATTATTTGATTTTCTTTTTCTAAATCCATTAATAAAGAATAGGTACTAAAAAATATGTCTATATAATTTAGTTTATTTTCAAAATCTGATGATAAGAAATCTTGGAGCTTTTTTATTATAAAAATTTTTATATCTTTGTAATTACTTAGTAATAATGCTACTATGTCGTTATACTTTAAATATGATTCTTTAGAATTTTCAATAATATTATTGAAATCAAAATTACTTAAGTTATATAAATAGCTTATAGGTTCTTTTATCCTCATTTATATCCACCTTTTATTTCTTTTATTTTAAAAATTTTACCTTAATATTTTCATATCTTTATATTTATTTATGTTCGTTTATATTTAAAATTTTTGTTTTTAATTTAAAAAAAATGTTAAAAATATAAAAAAATTGAATTTTTATTTACTTTATTTTGAAAAGTAAAACAAGTAGTTATATAAACTTTAGTTGGGGTATATTTTATATCTTTAACTACTATAGATTTAGCAATAGGTTCTAAACTTTTCTTTATTAAATCTACTACATCATTTATATCTTTTAGAGTAACCAATGGGAATAAGGAAATTTTTATATTTATTTATTGAATTCATTTCCTAACACCTCCATTAAATAAATGGTATTTAGTTATACTTTTGAGTCAAAAGCTGCCAAAAATTAATTAAAAAGTAAAAAAAATATAAAAAGGAGATATATGCTTATATAAAAAATGAAAGAAAATAAAATAAAAAATAAATATTGAGTATTAAAGTTATTACTGATTAGAATTAGTAGCTTAGTTAATTAGGATTATTTTCAATTTTGATTTATATATGTTCTTACATATTATAATACTACTATTTTGGAAGTTTTTTAAAAACTGTTTAAAAACTTTACTACCAAAGTTGTTGTATTTTTAATGTTTGAATTTTAGTTTTGTACATTATTAAGATAATCAGAAGTATTGGGCAGTATATTTTTTATATTATTTTTGGAATTTATCAAGAATGTTTTTAATTTTAATTTAATTTTAATTTAAAAAAGTTTTTAAAATGTTAAGGAGAATTATTCTTTAAAAGATTTTTAAGAGATTTTTTAGGGAGGGAGAAGCTGGCGGGGAAGGATTCGAACCCTCGCGATGGGATCCAAAGTCCCATGTCCTACCACTAGACGACCCGCCAACTATATTAATCCTTTTTATAATTTAATTCCTATTAACGGCATTCACAATTTTCAGTATCACAGCATTCACTACATTTACACTCTGAGCAGCAAAGAGTCTTTTCTTCTTTACAACATGAGCAGCAACTATCCTTACAGCAATTGCATTCGCATTTTTCACAACAACAACATTTATTTTCCATTTGTTTCCTACCTCCTGTTTTTATCTTTAATGATTTTTGATATTTAATGCTTTTTTAATTAAACCGCGCCTGGCAGGATTCGAACCTGCGACCCTGGGATTAGAAATCCCATGCTCTAATCCTACTGAGCTACAGGCGCTCTCTATTTTCTACTTCTACATAATCTATTTTTATCCTCCTTATATTTTTATTAATATATTTCTTATTTTTCTACCTATGAAATACAAAGGATTATTTTTGATTTCTTTTAAAAATAAAATAGAATGGATAATAATATAGGGTATATAAAATTAACTAATTTTCAGAAATTTCAAATATTAATAAAATATTTTTTTGATAGGATTTTTGCTTTTATTTTTATTGTTTTGTTATTACCGGTGTTTTTTATTATTTCATTGCTAATAATATTAGAAGATGGGTTTCCTGTTTTTTTTATTCAAGAAAGAGTAGGACTAAACGGAAAAATTTTTAAAATGTATAAATTTAGGAGTTTTAGAAAAAATGTAGATTTAAGTAATGTTTATACTTATAGTAAAGATCCTCGGATTTCAAGGATAGGAAGTATTATAAGAAGGTATTCCTTAGATGAGCTTCCGCAGTTGATAAATATTTTAAAAGGAGAGATGAGCTTTATTGGCCCTAGACCTAATTTACCCTTCCAATATAAAGAACTAAACGATATTCAAAAACAAAGATATTTAGTTAAGCCTGGTATAACAGGGTTAGCTCAAATTAATGGAAGAAATAAAATAAAATGGGAAGAACGAATTAATTACGATTTAATCTATATTAAAAATTACAATCTATTACTTGATATGTGGATATTATATAAGACTATTTTTATAGTATTTAGTGGGGAAGGAGTGTATGAAAAATGAATAATTTAGATAAATATTTTGTTTTTGTAGTAGGTACAAGACCTGAGTTAATTAAAATGGCACCCGTTATTAAACAATTTAAAAATAATCACTTTAAAACTTTAGTTCTATCTACTTCTCAACATAAAGAACTCCTATATATGGCTAACAAAGTTTTTAATATTGAATTTGATATAGATTTAGATATAATGCAACCTAATCAAGATTTGTTTGATATTTCTATTAACGTTTTATCTAAAATAAAGGATTTTTTAAATAATAATGATATTGAATTTTTATTTATTCAAGGGGATACAAGTACGGCTTTTTTGGTTGCTTTAGCTGCTTTCTATATTAATAAAAATATAAAAATAGCACATGTAGAAGCGGGTTTAAGATCTTTTGATAAATACCAACCGTTTCCTGAAGAAATCAATAGAAAACTAATTTCTCATATAGCGGATTATCACTTTGCACCTACAACTTTAAGCGCTCAAAACCTATATAACGAAGGTATAAAACAAAATGTCTTTATTACTGGTAATACTGTTGTTGATGCTTTGATTTCCATTCAAGATAAAATAAATAATGTAGATTTATCTAAATATAACGTAAAAGAAAATGAGTTTATATTAGTAGAAGTCCATAGAAGAGAATCTTTTGGACAACCTATGATCGATATAATGGAAGCTATAAAAGAAATAGCTATTAAAGCAAATGTTAAAATTATATTTCCTGTTCACTATAATCCAAATGTTAGAAATGTAGCTTTTAAAGTGTTATCTGAACTTAAAGAATTAGTTTATTTAATAGAGCCCGTTGATTATTTAACAATGTTGGCGTTTATAAAAAATGCTAAATTAATAATAACAGATTCTGGAGGAATTCAGGAAGAAGCACCTACTTTTAAAACCCCTGTTTTTGTTGTAAGAAATGTAACTGAAAGACCTGAAGGAATCAAAGAAGGCTTTATTTTTATCGCCTCTAATAATAAAAATAAAATAGTAAATACTGTATTACAAAATTTCAATAAAAAACAGGAATTAATAAAATCTAATAAACCAAATCCTTATGGTGATGGGTTGGCTTCTAAAAGAATTTTTGATATAATCTCTAAATCCGTATTTCTAAGTAGTTAGTTATAATTTAATTATAATAAATTTTTATTTAAATTTTTATGTACAAATGTAAAGCTATAGTTATTGATAGAAAAAAAATATTAACCGGAAATAAATTAAAATTATTTACCGATAAATTAGGAAAAATTGAAACTTATTATAAATTTAATATCAAAAATATTAATTTAGATAAATTAAATCTTTTGAATATTAATATTACAACTTATAGAAATAAGTTTTATCTTCAAAACTATATAGTTGAAAATTATTTTATAAAAATAAGAACTAACTATATAAAAACATTAATAGCTATGTATTTAATTGAGTTAATAGATAAGACAATAGATTTTGATTTTCCTGAAGCTAAAATTTTTAATATGTTTGTTAGGTTTTTAAATTTTCTTGAAAATGAAGAAATTGAAACTAAAATTTACAATAATTTATTAAAGTTTATTAATTATTATTTAGTTTTTTTAGGCTATGGTAATTTATTTAATATCAATAAAGATACAGATATATCTTTTGAAACGATTTTAGATATGAATAAACAGATAGAACAAATTCTTAATATCCAGATTAATTCCTTAAAGATAAGCTTATGATAATTGGAAGTTTTTGCTTTCTAAAAACAAAGTTGAAGATAGTTTGTTTTAGGGAGGTTAATTTTGCTTTAGGTTGAAAAAGATAATTGTATGGATATAGTATTAGTTTTATTGATATTGGTAGTAATTTTAGCGTTATTTTTTGATTATACTAATGGTTTTCATGATGCTGCTAATGCGATAGCTACTGTTGTTTCTACTAGGGTATTAACTCCGAAGTTTGCTGTTATTTTAGCTGCAGTATTTAATTTATTAGGAGCACTTATTTCTGTTGAAGTTGCTACTACTGTTGGTAAAGGATTGGTTGAACCCAAATTACTAGATATTACTACTATGTTAGCTATCACTTTAGGAGCTATTATCTGGAATTTAATAACTTGGTATTTTGGATTACCTACTAGTTCTAGTCATGCTTTAATAGGAGCTATTATAGGTGGTGCTATCGCTCATTATGATTTTAGTGTAGTTAATTTCTATAATTTTATTAATAAAGTATTTTTTCCTTCTATTTTTGCTCCTATTTTCGGGATACTTGGGGGGATATTTTTTTTATTTATTTCTTATATGGTTGCTTCTAAACTAAAAGCTTATGTAGTTAATAAATTATTTAGGTATTTACAGTTATTTTCAGCTTCTTTTATGGCGTTAAGTCATGGAGCTAATGATGCTCAAAAAACTATGGGGCTTATTTCCATGGCTTTAGTTGCTGCTAATATTTATAGTGAATTTACTGTGCCTATGTGGGTTAAGATATCTGCAGCTGTTGCTATTGCTTTAGGAACTTTGGCAGGAGGTTGGAGAATTATTAAAACAATGGGAATGAAATTAACTAAATTAAGACCAATAGATGGATTTAGTGCTGAAACTTCTGCAGCTACTACTATCATGTTAGCCTCTCATTTTGGTATGCCTATTAGCACTACTTATGTTATTACCTCTTCTATTATGGGGGTTGGAGTTGCTAAAAAATTGAACGCTATTAAATGGTCTTTAGCTTTTACTATTTTAACCGCATGGCTCTTTACTATCCCTGCTTCTGCTACTTTGTCTTTTATCTTTTATAAAATCATTTCTTTATTTATTAAAATCTAATTAAAGGATTTATATTGGATTTTATTTAATTATATCTAAAAGGAATGTTATTTTTTAATTGGCTTTATGGAGGAAAAAATGAGTGAAATAAGAGTACCTAATATATATAAAAAAAGGATGGAGGAAAAGAAAATGAATACTAATAGGCAATTAACTATAGGAATATTAGCTTTTCAGGGAGATTTTTTAGAACATCAACATATATTATCTGCTTTAAAGGTTAATACCAAATTAGTAAAGTATGAAGATGAGTTAGATGATATAGATGGGTTAATAGTTCCTGGTGGGGAAAGTACTACTATGAGTATATTAATGGATGATGATTTTAGAGCTAAGCTAGTGGAAAAAGCAAAAAACGGGTTGCCTATTTTTGGAACGTGTGCTGGCGCTATTATTTTAGCTAAAAGGATTATAGATGGTACTAATTTTCAATCTCCGCTTGGATTAATTGATATAGAAGTAAAAAGAAATGCTTATGGAAGACAAAAGGATAGCTTTAGTGCTGTTATTAATTTGTTTGATTCCTATATTAGAGCAGTTTTTATAAGAGCTCCAGAAATAACTAAAATTGGCCCTAAAGTTAAAGAATTAGCATCCTTTGAAGAGCTACCCGTTTTAGTTCAAGAAGATAATGTTTTAGTTTCTACCTTTCATCCCGAATTATCTGCTAATCCTGTAGTCCATTCTTACTTTCTTAATATGGTTAATCAATATAAACATAAATTGAGTTAATTTTTAATGAAAACTTTAGATCAGCTAATAAAAGAATTAAAAAAAGAGGGGATTAGTGAGAAAGTATTAAAAGCTATAGCTTTAATAAAAAGAGAATATTTTGTTTTAAAAGAGTATAAAAATTTAGCTTATGAAAATGAAGCTCTACCATTTATTAAGGGGCAAACTACTTCCCAACCACTCGTTATTGCTAATATTATTGATGAATTACAATTAGATTCTAATGATGTTGTTTTAGAAATTGGTACAGGTTCAGGTTGGCAAACCCTTTTGTTAGCTTTTTTCTCTTTTAAAGTTATTACTTTCGAAGTTGATAAAGATATCCTTAGTTTAGGGATAAATAATATTAAAAATTTTATACAAAGTTATCCAGATTTTGAATTACTTTATAAAAAAATAGAATTTCATAATTTAAATATTTTTAAAGCTAAGGAGTTTATAGAAAAATTAGATAAGGTGGATAAGGTTGTATTTTCTGCTGCTGTTTCAAAAATCCCAGAGTTTTTATTTAATAAATTATCTTATAATGGGATTATTATTGCTCCTATTATTACTAATAACGAGTATCAGAAATTAATGAAGTACATAAAGCTAGATAATAAAGAAATTAAAGAAAGTTTTATCTCATTTGTTTCTTTTGTTTTAGCTAAGGAAAATTAAGAAATATAATATAGCAAGTAGGATAAAATTTTTGTAGAATAATTTTATTATGATAACAAGATTTTATTGGCTATTAATAGCAGTTATTTTTTTATTAATTTTAATTGGAGGCGGGTATATATATATAGTTATTTTTAAAGGCACAATCCCTATTGAATTACCTAAAACTTCTTATTTTGAATTTAATGATCTTAGTCCTACTTCTATTGCTTATGATAGCTTATTAAAAACAGCGTATGTAACTGATTTAAAAGGCTTAATAAAGAAATATTCCGTGGATGAATTTAATATAAAGTATATTGATTCAATAGGTAGATATGGGAATGATAGGGGGCAGTTTAGAGAACCTTGTGATATTGAAGTAGATAAAAATAATTTTATTTATATATTAGATTCTTATCTTTCAAAGCTTACAAAAATGGATAATAATGGAAAGGTTATTTGGGAGGTAGGGAAATTCGGGAATAATGAAACTAACTTTGCAAACCCTTTAGGAATTGGCCTAGATAAATTAGGATATATCTATATCGCTGATACTAAAAATAATAGGATCGTTAAGTATGATTTAGATGGTAATTTTTTAATGTTATTTGGGAAGATGGGGAAAGAACCTTCTCAATTTGATAATCCTGTAGACGTTGCAATAGATACTAAAGGGTTTATTTATGTATTAGATAAAAATAATAACAGAATCCAAGTTTTTGATAGTAATGCTAATTTCATTAGCTATAATAATTACTCTATTGATATTTCCAAAATAAATAGAATATATATAGATGAAAAGGATTTAATTTATTTAATTTCAGATACTGAAATTTATATTGCAAATAGGGAAAGGATTTTAGAAAAAATAACTCCGTTTTTTGAAAAAAATAAATTCACTATTTTAAATGTTTTTAAATGGGTTAATAAGTTATATATACTTTATAAAAATGATAAAAATATTGGTGGAATTAAAATTATTCAAACTAAATCTTAAAATCAATAAAAATTAGTTATGACTAATTTTAAAGCTAATTTTAAAAGTAATTTTATATTTATAACTGGTGGTGTTGTATCATCCTTAGGTAAAGGAATAATAACTGCTTCTTTAGCTTCATTAATTGAAGAACTTAATTATAAAGTTAATATAATAAAATTAGATCCATATTTAAATGTGGATGCGGGTACTATGAACCCTTATGAACATGGGGAGGTTTTTATAACTTTTGATGGTGGAGAAACTGATCTAGATATTGGACATTACGAAAGATTTACTAATATACTTTTTAGTAAAAATAATAATATAACTGCTGGTAAGATATATATGGATTTGATAACAAAAGAAAGGGAAGGAGTATTTTTAGGAAAGACTATTCAAGTTGTACCTCACTTAACTAATGAAATAAAAGAAAAAATATTAAAGTTATCTGATGGTTTTGATTTTATATTAGTAGAAGTTGGAGGAACTGTCGGTGACATTGAAGGATTACCTTTTTTAGAAGCTATTAGACAAATGGCTATAGAATATAAAAATAAAGTGAAATTTATACATATAACTTTTGTACCTTTTTTAAAGCATACTGGAGAACTTAAAACTAAACCTTCCCAACATTCTATAAAAAAGCTCCAGGAATCAGGAATTCAACCAGATTTAGTTATAGTTAGGTCAGATATCCCCATTACCCAGGAAATTAAAAATAAAATTGCACTTTTTTCTAATTTATTACCCAAATATGTTATAAATATCCCTAATTTATCTAATGTTTATCAAGTACCATTACTCCTTTTAAATCAAAATATTAGTAATTTCTTATTTAATAATAAAAGAAAAAATGATTTAAAAGAGAGAAGTAAATGGGTTGATTTAAATATAATTATAAAGAAAATAGAAAGGCAATCAAATGTTATTAATATAGCAATTATTGGAAAATATACTAATTTAAAGGATTCCTATAAAAGCTTAATAGAAGCTTTAAGACATTCTTCTATTGAAAATAAAGCTAAAATTAATATAAAGTTAATAGATTCTACTAAACATGAAAATAGAATTATTAAAAAAGAATTACAGTATATAGATGGTTTTATAATAGCTGGGGGGTTTGGAACTAGAGGAATACAGGGAAAAATTAATATATTGAAATACTTACGAGAAAAAGGAATTCCTACTTTAGGAATATGCTTAGGACTACAATTAATGGTAATAGAATTTTTTCAAAATGTGTTAAATATTAAAGAAGCTACTTCTCAAGAGTTTATATTAGATAAAAATAATACTCTTAAAGATGATGATAGATATATATATGTGGTTAAATTAATGGAAGATCAAAAGTATATTAAATTAGTTGGGGGGACAATGAGGTTAGGGAATTATAAATGTAAAATAATTGAAAATACTTTAGCTTTTAAGATATATCAACAAAATGAAATAGTTGAAAGGCATAGACATCGTTATGAAATAAATAATGAATACTTGGATTTATTAGAATCTAAGGGATTTATAGTTAGTGGTATAAATGAAGAGCTTAATGTGGTAGAAATTATGGAGTATGTTAATCATCCGTTTTATTTTGGAGTTCAGTTTCATCCAGAATTTAATTCTCGCGTTTTTAGACCTAATAAATTATTCACTTTTTTTATAAATCTACTAAAAAAAAGAAAATCTTAGATTTTTATTTAAATTATATTAAAAGGTAGGTTTATTTTGGTATAGAATTAAAGAATAGATATGGGAAGTAGTAATCCGTTTGAAAAGTATATAGCTAGATCAAAATTACCAGAGGATAAATCTATTACTTCTAAGAAAGATTTCTCTTTAACTAAACCTCAATTTACTTCTTATGAGCAAAAATTTTTAATTAATTTTTTTAAGAATTATGTTGAGAAGATTTCAATAAAGTTGTCTGACGTAATCCAAAAGAAAATAATAGTGGAATTATCTTCGTTAGATGTTTTACAGTTTTCTGATTTTATTGATTTTCTCCCTAATCCTAGTATAATAGTAAGGATAGATATAGAAGGAACTATTATTTCTGCTCCTAAAGCTTTGATAGTAATTGATCCTTATATTGCTTTTATTCTTTTAAATTTATTGTTAGGTAGTAAAGGAGAAGCTCCTACTTATATCAGAGAATTAACTAAATTAGAAAATAAATTATTACAACAGTTTATTATTGAAGAATTTATAAATGAATTTAATAATATTTTAGGGGCTTTAAATGATAGTGATAAAAAAACTTATCTTAAATTAGAAAAGATATCTTCTGAGCCTGCTAGCGCTTTAGCTATTCCTTATACTTCCTATATCGCTAAAATTAATACTATTATTAGAATAGAATCACTAGAATCTATGAAAACTATTGTTTTCCCTTTTAATTATTTAAGAGAAATAATCCCAGAACAAAAGGCTACTATCACTACTACTGTTAATCCTGATATTCTTAATAAAATTCTTAAAGATAAAGAGAAGATATTAAGTGAAAAAAATTTAAGTTTAAGTAAAGTTGATGTTATTGCAATATTAGGTAAAACTGAAGTACTTTTTCAAGATTTGCTTACTATAGAACCTGGCGATATTATTACTCTTGATAATAAATTAACTGATCCTGTGATGATAAAAATAGAAGGAAAAACTAAATTCTTAGGAACATTAGGAATGGTAGGAAATAAAATAGGTGTTAAAATAACTAAGGTTTTAACTGATCAAGAAGCAGAAGAATATCAATAGTTAATTAATAAAGGGAGGTAAAAATTAATGGATAAAGAAAATATCTCAAAATTTAATTTACCTCAATTAGAGAAAACTAATGTCTCTAGTGAGGAATCTAATTTAGATATATTACAAGATGTTCCTTTAACTATTACTGTTGAAATTGGACGTGCTAAGATGCTTGTAAAAGATATTCTTAAACTTACTGTTGGATCTGTTATTGAATTAGATAAATTAGCAGGAGAACCTGTTGATATACTTGTAAATGGAAAAGTTATAGCTAAAGGTGAAGTTATTGCTGTTAATGAAAACTTTGGTGTTAGGATCCTTGAAATAGTTAGATAAAATAAAATATTAGATAATATAAAGGAGATTATTTTAATGGATCCATTATTTAATTTAGGGATAGTTTTTATTATATATGCAATAGTTATTGGAGGAGTAGGATATTTTGTCGTAAAATTCTTTAATAGAATTCAAAATCCATATAATATTAAGATTGCTCAAATAGTTGATAGGATTTATTTAGCACCTAATAAAGGAATTATTTTTATTAAAATCGCTAAAAAAATATATATGATATCTATTGCTGATAATAATATTAATCTACTTAAAGAATTTGATTTAGCTGAGATTGAAAATGAATTAAATAATATTAAAAATTCTCCTACCAAAGATAAATAATTTTATATAAATAAGTTATGTTAAATTAGGTGAGGTGGTTTTTATAATGACAAAATTATTTCATTATCTTAATTACAAATTTAATTACAATTATAAATTTAATTATAAAATTTTTGTTTATTTATTATATTTATTTTTGGGGGTATTTTTATTATATGGGGTTTATGCTGCAGAGACTCCTAAGATAGATCTTCCTAATGTATCTATTGAGATTAATGGAAAACAGACAGCTGATCCTGTTGCTACTCCTTTAAAAGCTATTGGTTTAATAACTGTTTTATCTTTAGCTCCTTATATTCTTATAATGATGACTCCTTATATAAGGATTGTTATAGTATTTTCTATGTTAAGAAGTGCTTTGGGAACTCAACAAACACCTCCTAATCAAGTTATTATTGCTTTCTCTTTTTTTGTTACTCTTTATGTTTTAAATCCTGTTTTAATTAAGATTAATGAAAATGCTTTACAACCTTATCTTAATAAAAAAATAACTCAAGAAGAATTTATTTCTCGCGTTGTTAAAGAATATAAAAAATTTATGATTAAACATACTAAATCTGAAGATTTGGTATTTTTTATAAATTACTCAAAAATTAAGAAACCTGAAAAATTAGAGGATTTACCTTTAACTGTTGTTATTCCTGCTTATATATTATCTGAGTTAAAAGTTGCTTTTATAATTGGTTTTTTAATATATTTGCCATTTTTGGTTATAGATATGATTGTTGGCTCGGTTTTAATGGCTATGGGGATGTTTATGATGTCCCCTATGACTGTTTCTTTACCTTTTAAATTACTTTTGTTTGTTAGTATAGATGGATGGAAATTAATAACTGAGGGACTTATTAAAAGCTATTATCCTTAAAAATTAAAAAAAATAACTTTAAAAAATAAAATAAAGTTTATTAAATGAGTGGATTTGATATAAACAATTTTATAGTTCAAGCTTTATATTTAATAGTAGTTTTAAGTGCTCCAGTTTTACTCACTGCTATGATAGTTGGTTTAATTATTAGTTTGTTACAAGCTGTTACTCAGATTCAAGAGCAAACTTTAAGTTTTGTTCCTAAGATGGTTGCTACTTTTATTGTTATTGCTTTAACTGCTGGTTGGGTTGCTAGCTCTCTTTATACTTTCGCTGTTGAGGTTTTTAAATATATTTCTAATATAAAATAATGAATATATTATTGGTTGCTAACGGCAAAGTAAATAATAAAATACTTTCTAATAATTTTATCTATCAAAAGGATATTAAAAAAATAATTGCTGTTAATGGGGGAAGTAATAAATTAATTAAATTAAATATTTTTCCTGATATTATCATAGGAGATTTGGATTCTAAAAAAATAAGGAAATCTCTTAAAAATAAAGATGTTTTAAATAACTTACACAAAAAAATTATTAGTTTTCCTAAAGATAAAGATTTTAGTGATTTAGAATTGGGAGTAAATTATATAAACAATATGGATGATTTAATTAAATGTGTTTATTGTTTTGGTGTTATTGGTAATAGATTTGATCATACTTTAGCTAACATTAATTCTTTATTTAATTTATATATTAAGGAATCTATAGAAAATGTTATTATTTATGATTTAGAATCTGTTTTATTTTTAATAAAAGATAATAATGAACTTAATTTAGAGGTTGATATTAATACAAGAGCTTCGGTCTTAGCTTTTAATATCCCTTTTTCTAAGGTATTTTTAAATGGATTTAAATATTATGGACAATATGATATCCCTTTTCTTTCTTCCTTAGGTATTTCTAATTATACTAAAAATAATGTAATTAAAGTTAGTTCTATTTCCGGTAGGTTAGTTTTTATCTTATATAGCTTTAATTATAAGTTGTTATAAGTTTTACAAAATAATAAATTTTACAAAATAAGGAGGATTGAAACAGTTGGTAAAAACTATTAAAAAGCGTATGAGGATATAGAGAGATATAAAATTAAAAAGACTAAAGATACAATAACGTTAACAGTAAATATAAGACCCAAGATCAAGGCAATTAGTGAAGGAACTTGTAAGGAGAGAGTATTAAAAAAACTTTTTAAAGAGTTGTTAAGGGAGTTTAAATTTAGGTTTTGTGCTTGGTGCAAGGTTCATAGTTAGCCTAATACCGCCTGCAGACCATAAGGCTAACTTGATATAATATCAATTGGCGGAATACAAATAGGTCTGCTAAAGGTGTATAAGACTATACACCTTTATTAATGAGTGATTATGTTGGATATAATAAAAAATAAAAAAGTTGTTTTACTTTTTCCTGGACAAGCTAGTCAATATATTAAGATGGGTAAAAAATTATATGATTCTTTTGATACTTATAAGCAAGTTTTTGATAAAATAAATGATTATATAAAGCAAAATTTATCTGATTTTATTGATGTAGATTTGAAAGAGTTAATAGAAAATGAGGAAAATAAAGATAAGTTGGATTTAACTAAATATAGTCAAGTATCTATTTTTAGTGTTAGTATAAGTTCATTTTATTTTTTAAGGGATTATTTGGATTGGGATAATATTTTAACTGGTGCTGGGCATAGCTTAGGGGAATATACTTTATTGACAGCTTTTCAAGCTTTAGATTTATTTGATGCTGTGTCTTTAGTAGTTAAAAGAGGATATTTTATGTATAATTACTCTAAGGAAGGCACTATGTTTGCTCTTATCTATAATTTTGATAATGATTCTATTAATCAATTAAATGAGATTGTTAAAAAATTTAATGCTGTTATTGCTAATTTTAATTCTTATAGTCAATTAATAGTATCTTGTTCTATAAATATTTTAGAAGATTTGAAAGATCAAATTAAAAGAGAATTTAAAAATATAAAAATTATTCCATTAAAAGTTTCTGGGGCTTTTCATAGTCCTTTAGTTAGTCAAGCAAATGAATTATTTAAACAAGAGATTTCAAAAACTAATTTTAACAATCCTGTTAAACCTGTTTTTATTTCTATTGATTCTAATGAATATAATGACAAAGATGTTATTAAGAATTTAATGTTAAATCAGATGATAAGTTCTGTTAATTGGATAAATACTATTGAAAATATTGTTAAAAAGTATGATGATTTTATTTTTTTAGAGCTTTTACCTAATAAAATACTTACTAATTTAATTAACAAAGGATTTAAAAATATTAATATTCCTGTTTATTCTTTAGAAGATTTACTTGAAAATGTCTTGGTTAAATAAAATATAATATATTTAAATATAATATAATTTATTAGCAGGATTTTGTTATTAAAATAAAGAAATTTTAAAAAGGATAATGCTTTTAGTTTATAGAATAAAAAATGGAGGTAATATTAAATTATGGATAATAATTTAAGTAAGTCTGAAAATAAGATGAAAAGTTTAGAAAATAAAGGAGAAAAAAAGAATGTTTTAGTATTAGTTGCTGATGGCAGTGAAGAAATGGAAGTAGTTATTTTTGTTGATTTATTAAGAAGAGCAGGAATTAATGTGGATATTGTTTCTATTAAAGAAAATGATAATATAATTAATTGTTCTAGGAATGTCAAATTAGTTGCGGATAAAAATATAAATGATTTAAATGATTATAGTAGTTATGATTTGGTATATATTCCTGGGGGATCTGTAGGAGTTGAAAATCTAAAAAATAATCCTAAAGTTAAGGAAATTATTAATTATTTTTATAATTTGAATAAATATGTTTCTGCTATATGTGCAGGGCCACTTGTATTAAAAGAAAGTATTGATATTAAAAATATCAAAATTACTTCTTATCCTACTTTAAAAGAACAATATGATAATTATATTGACGAGTTGGTTGTAGTTGATAATAATGTGATAACTTCGCAAGGTCCTGCTACTACTTTCTTATTAGCTTTTAAAATCATCGAAATTTTAAGATCTAAAAATATTAAAGATACTGTATATAATGCTGTTCTTTTTGATAAATTACTTGATAAAATTAAAATTAATGTATAATATCTTTTAAGTATATATTATTTTTAAAAAGGAGGATATAATTATGCAAAAAAAACAAAATAAAGTCTTATTTATTTTATTTTTTATTAGTATATTGTTTTTGTTAGTTTTAAATATTTTATATGTTAATAAAAATATTGTTATAGCTGATAATGAACTTTATATATACATTCATAATAAACCTTATAATGGGAATTATTTTTTACAAGGGAATAGAATTTATGTAAAATTAGAAGATTTTATTAAACTAACTAATATAAAATATTATAAAACTGGGAATTATTATGTATTAAGTAAAACTAATATAGTACCGCCTGCTAACTTTACTTCCCTAGTTTATTATAATACTACTCCTTTAAAATATGTTTTATTAAAAGATAATATTATTTATGTTGATTTATTTGAATTGGCTTATCTAACTAATTCGAAAGTAGATTATAATAAAGAAACAGGTATTGTTGATTATTATGATCCTAAAAAAGTTGAGCAAGTTTATCAGGAAACATATACTAAAGAAGTAATTTATAATAAAGATAATGTTTATAATACTAAGAATGAGGTATATGATAAAAAGAATATTCAGGTAGGAGAAAAAGCTGAGGAAATTCCAGAAGATGCAATTAAATTAGTAGATGAGAATAAACAATATGATGATAGAAATAATCGAGGGGAACTAAGGTATCAAGCTGCTATAATAAATAGTTATAACGATATAATAAAAGATGTGGTTGTTAAGGTTAAGGTAGTTTCACCAGGTAATGAAACTCTATATGAGGAAACCTTTAAATATCCTTCTTTAAAACCTGGTGAAAAAAAGAGCTTTAGTATATACTGGATTAATAATACTATGGTTGTTACTCCACAAGTTAAAGTTGAAATTGATTTCAAAGGTAAGAAAAAAGAAAAAAATTAATATATAAAAAATATATAATTTATGAAATTTGTAAAACTTATAAAACCTAAGATAAAAAAGGTTTTAAAAAATATCCTTAATTATTTAGCTCCTAAATTTTATTTTGAAAAAATAACTGATATAGATTTAAATAAATTAAAAAAGAATAATATTGATACTGTTCTATTAGATTTAGATAATACATTAGTTCCCTGGTATAACAATTATATTGATCCTGAAATATATAATTGGTTAAATAAACTAAAATCGGCGAATTTTAAAGTATGTATAATATCTAATGGTTTATCTATCAGAGTGAAAAGAATTAGTAAAGATTTAGGATTTCCGTTTATATCAAATGCTATTAAGCCTTCTACTAGATCTATAGTCAAAGCTCTTAGAATGCTTAACTCTAAACCGGAAAACACTGTTATTATTGGGGATCAAATATTTACTGATATTTTAGCAGGTAATAGATTAGGTTTAACTACTATTTTAGTTAAGCCTTTAGCTAAAGTAGAACTAATTACTACTAAATTCATTAGAATTATTGAAAAAAAAATTCTAAGATATCTCATAAATAAAAATAAAATAAAAATTATAAAACATAAGGAAATTGAAAATTATAATTTTTATCCAAAAGATAAAAAAATTTATTTAAAGTAGTTTAAAAAATAAGAAAGGATATCTTTTAAAGATATGTCAACAAAGAGTATAATATGGTCTTATACTAAAGGGGAATTTGTCGTTTTTGATCATTATTATTTTTCTAAATTATATTCTTTTTTATTAAGAGAATATAATTTATATATACCTACTTGTTTTGAAGATATTTTTAATAATAATATAGATATTTTGGTATTTAATTATCCAGAGATTGAATTTAATGATTTTGAGGTACAAAAAATTTTAGAATTATTTTATCAAGGTAAAACTATTTTGTTTTTATCTTATTATAATAATGAAGATAATAGTTCTAAAATATGTAATAAAGTTTTGAATAAAGTTGGATTAAATATAAATTACGATGAAGTTGTTGATGAAAAAAATAATTTAGAAAATGATAAGTATTTATTAATTACTTCAAAAGTAGGTGAGTTATTAAAAGCTAATGTTAGTAAGGTATTTTTTGCTTGTAGTTCTTCTATTAGTGTTTTTGATAATTTGTTAAAGCAAAAAAATGATATTAAATATATAGATTTACTTTTATCTGAGGATGGAGTTTCTTTAGTAAAAGGTGCTTTTAATAATAATAATGGGAAAATTTTAGCTTTTGGAAGTTGTGTGTTTTGGGATAATTTTAGTTTAGTTAAATTTGATAATTTTCAGTTTGTTAAAAATATATTTTCTTTTTTATAAATTTTGATAAGAAAGGGGGGATTATATGGAAGAAATTAGGTTATTATTAGATAAATTAGAAAAAATGCTAAGAACTTCTAAGAAATTTTTTGGTTCTTCTATAATTAATACTAAAGAATTTTTAAGTTTAATATCTAAGTTAAGAACTACTATAGATAAAAATTTTGTATCTATTGATGAAGTCAATAAATTAAGAAGGGAATTAGAAGAAAAAGAAAAACAATTACAGTTATTAACTAATGATATTTTAAATAATAATGAGATAGTTATGCAAGCTTATGAATATGCAAATAAAATAAAGAATCAAGCTAACGAAGAAGCTCAGAATATAATAGATGAAGCTGAAAAATATGTATATAAAATCATGATTAATTTTGAGGAAGAACTTAAAAAATTATTAAATTTTGTAGCTAATACTAAGAAAAATATAGAATTAAATTTAGAGGCTAATAAGGTAGGGGTTAAGAAGGTTGAGAATACTGAATCTACTAGATCTGAACTAAAAAAAGTTAATATAAAAGTAAAGTAAGTAAAAATAGATAAAAGGAGGTAAAAACTATGTCTATTAATTTAGAATATAAAATGAAAGAAGGACAAGTTTATTTATATGATGTTATTGTTAATAATATTAAAATATTTAGGGATTCTAATAATGAAGAAAAAGAAGTTGATGAAATTAAAATGAAATTAACTCAAAAAGTTAGTAAAGTTTTACCTAATGGGGAATTTGAATTAGAAATAGAGATAGATCCTATTTCTTTTTTAAGGAATAGTGCTCCTCAAGAGATTGCTATTCCTACTCAAACTATGAAGATGGTTATGGATAAAAAAGGTAAAGTTATAAGTAGTACAATGGATAGCCCTGTTAGTAGCCCTTCTTTTCCTGATAAACCTGTTAATATAGGAGAGACTTGGATATCTAAGACTACTTTAAGGTTAGCTGAAGGCTCTCCTATTGAATTAAATTATTATTATACTGCTAAAGGATTTGAAAAGGTTAAAAATTTGGATGCAGTTGTTATTGAAGTGTCTAGTGATAAATGGGAAAACAGTATGAATGATGTTGAACAATCTTTGGTATCTAAAGGAACTACTTTATTTTCTGTTGATTATGGAGCTTTACTTAAATCTGATGTCGAAACTGAAGTTAAAGCTAAATTAACTAATAATAATCAAGAATTTATTTCTAACGTTAGAGTTAGCGTTATTCTTGATAAACTCATTCAAAAAGATTTACAAACTTCAGAAGAAGGATTTTTAATAAAATGATTAAGTAATTTTAATAATAAAAGTAATTTTAATAATATTAGTTAGGGGGGTGAATTGGTATGTTACAAACTCAGGATGTTATATCTATTTTAAATGAAAAGAAAGTAAAAAGTATAAGGATGATGTTTACTGATATTTTAGGAATTCCTAAAAGTGTTCAGATTCCTGTTAGTCAGGTTAAGAAGATGTTAAATGGTGAGATTTTATTTGATGGTTCTTCTATTAAGGGGTTTGTTAGAATAGAAGAATCTGATATGAAATTAGTTCCTGATTTATCTACTTTTGTTGTAGCTGATTTAAAAGGATATAATGAAGCTTTTGTTATCTGTGATGTTTATTATCCTAATGGTAATAGATTTGAAGGAGATCCTAGATATAGATTACAATTAGTTATGGAAAAATGTAGTAAAATGGGATATATTCCTATGGTAGGGGTTGAAGCTGAATTCTTTTTATTCCCTATTGAAGCTTATGATAATGAATATCTCTATAAACCTTATATAAGTTATACTGATAAGGGTGGATATTTTGATATGCTTTCTTTGGATGCTGCAGAAGAGGTTAAGAGAGATATTTTAACAAAGCTAGAAGAATTTGGTTTTGAAGTTGAGGCTTTGCATCATGAGGTTGCTCCTTCTCAACACGAAATAGATTTTAAATATTCTGATGCCCTTAAAACTGCTGATAAATTATTATTATTTAAAATAATAGTTAAAACTATTGCTTTAAAACATAACTTACATGCTACTTTTATGCCTAAACCTGTTAAAGGGATTAATGGTTCTGGTATGCATATGCATCAATCTTTATTTAAGGGTGAAATTAATGCTTTCTATGATAAAGAAGCTCCTAATGGCTTAAGTAATTTGTTATTGAATTATGTTGGTGGGATATTTTCTCATGTTAAATCTTTTAGCGCTGTTACTAATCCATTAGTTAATTCTTATAAAAGATTGGTACCAGGTTATGAAGCACCTGTTTATATCTCTTGGGGAGAACATAATAGGAGTCCTTTAATAAGAGTGCCTGCTAAAAGAGGAAACTCTACTAGAATAGAGCTAAGAAGTCCGGATCCTTCTTGTAATCCTTATTTAGCTTTTGCTGTTATTATTAACAGCGGTTTAGATGGTATTATTAATAAAATTAATCCTCCTAAACCTTTTGAAGGTAATGTTTATGAATTAGATGAACAAACTAAGCAAAAATTCCAAATAGATAGCTTACCAGGTAGTTTATATGAAGCTTTACAGGAAATGAAAAAAGATCCTTTAGTTAAAGAAACCCTAGGAGAACATATTTATTATAACTTTTTACAAGCTAAAGAACAGGAATGGAAAGATTATTCCACTTTTGTCACTGAATGGGAATTAGAAAAATATCTATATGTTTATTAATTAATATTTAACTAAAAAGTATATTATTTTTAATATATGAAGGTAGGTAGTTCAATTATTATTTTATGAAATATTTTTTTGTTAAGAAATGAGTATAGTTTCAATAGGTGCGTTATTTTTATTAGGGGGAATTTTAGCTTCTAGTGCAGGGTTAATTTCTGCTTGTACTGGTGCTTCTACTGCTATCTATAATATTTCTTCATATAAAAATGAATCTCAAATAATTAATGAATTATTTTCTACACAATGTAATACCATTAATGATTATGTCCAAAATGCTAGAAATATTATCAAAAGTCAATTGATACAACTAAGACAAATAGTTAGCAATATGAATGTAGTGCAAGAATTAGAAAATCAAAAAAATAGATTATTAAATGAAATAGATAATCTTGTTAATTCTGATATTTTTAGTAATTTATCTGAATTAGATTATCTTCAAACTTTACAAAATTCTGTTAAAAATATTACTAACATTTTCAATGATCTTAAATCTCAAAATCAAGTTTATTTAACTCAATATCAAAATATATTTAATCAAGTTCAAGAAAAAATTAATGATCTAAAAAAAATTGATAAAAATATTAATTTAAGTAATATTTTAAACAAGGATTTAAAATCTTGTAATCTTTATGAATTGGAAAAGTTATCAGAAGATATTGAAAAAATTGGATTAGAAATTACTTATAAATTAAAAGAGCAAGAATTAATTAAAAATATTTCTAAAGTGGAAATTGTAGCTGTTGATAATCTTAAAAAAGAATTTTATCAAGAAGAACAAAAAAAACAATTACTAAAACACATTGATAACTTTATTCAAAAAATAAAACAATTAGATGATTCTTATGAAATAAAAACTAAATTAGATAATCTTGATGATATTCAAGATATTAATAATTTAACGTTAATAAAAGATCAAATCTCGTTAGAATATTATAATTTATTAAATAATATTATTTACACAGATGCTTATAAAGAAAGAATTCAAGGATATTTAAATATATTAGATAGTTTGGAAAATGTTTATAAAACTGATATTAATTTTAAAAAATATTATCCTTATTATGAAGCTATTTTTGAGAAAATCAAAACTAAATTAACTGATATTTTAAATCAAAAATATATTACAAAACAGGAAGCATTGGATATAGAAAAAGAATTTTTAGATACAGTTTCCTTAATAGAAAAAAGCATAGAATTGGAATATATAAAAGATACTCTTAAATTTAGATTAAATGATATTTTAAGAGATATTGGTTATTCTGTAATTGAGCAGGAATTAATTGAAAAGTTTTATAAAGGTGAGGTTATTTATATAGATACTATTTATGGTTCAAATTATAAAGTGCAAGCTAAATTTAGTGAGGGGAAGCTTTCTCTTAGATTAGTTAAGGTTTTTGAAACTCAAAAAGATATTGATAATTTAACAGATTATGAAAGACAAATGGATTTTGAAGTAGCTAAAAACTGGTGTAAAGATTTAGATAAAATCATTGAAAAATTAAAAGATAATGGTATATTAATAGAAACTATTAAAAGAATTGAGCCTTCTGAATCTCAAATAACTTATATAGTTAATAAAGAACTACTATCTAAATCTAAGGTTAATAAATACTTTAAAGACCAAAAACATGATAAATATTTAACTCAAACAGATTGAGGAATATACTTAATTTAAAATATATTATAAAATTAATCAAGTTTTAAATTAAATGTATCCTGTATTATTTAAGATAGGGGATTTTACAGTATATTCTTATGGTACTATTTTGGCTTTAGATTTATTGGTTTCTTTGTATTTGTTTATTAAGTTTTCAAAATATTTTAAAATAGATGCTGAATTAGCTTTTAGGATATTTGTTATTAATATTATTGCTTTAATAGTCGGAGGAAAAATAGGGTATATTTTTAGTCATTTTTATGAATATTATAAAGGAAATTTATTGGAATTTTTTAGTAATTTGTTTATAGCTTTTTTTTATGCAGGTTTAGCTATTCAAGGGGCTATTATTTTTTCTACTATTTCTTTAGTTTTTATATCTCGTTATTTTAAAATAAATTTTTGGAGTTTGTTAGATAATTTTTCTATAGTTGCTCCTTTTAGTATATTTATTGGTAGAATTGGGTGTTTATTGGCGGGTTGTTGCTATGGAAAAGTTTGTAATTGCGAATATGGAATATATTTACATAATGCTGTTAGATATCCCACACAACTTATGGAATCTCTTTTGAATTTGGTCGCTTTTTTTATTATTTATTTTTATTTTAATAAATTAATAAAAAATAATGAATTAGATAATAATAAAGGTAAGATTTCTGCTTTATTTTTTATGTTATATGGATTAATTAGGTTTTTTGTTGAGTTTTATAGGGAAGGTACTCCTGTTATTTTTTATTTTAATATTGGTCAAATTTTTGCTGCTTTTATGTTTAGCTTTGGTATCATTATACTTTTTGCTAAAACTAAATTTTATAAAAGATTATAATGTATTTCTCTATAAATTAAAGTTTCTGAAATTTTTAAAAACAGGGTTTTGTTTTTATTTAATTTAAATATTAATTTAGAAATTAATTATTTAAAAGAGGGGTTTTTTATGAAGAAATTACCAATTGGTATTAGTGATTTTAAGAAATTAATAACAAATAATTATATATATGTTGATAAAACAAAGTATATATATGAGTTGATAAGTAATGGAGGATATATATTTTTAAGTAGGCCAAAACGTTTTGGAAAATCACTGTTATTATCTACAATAGAATATTTACATGAAGGTCAAAGAGAATTATTTAAAGGATTATACATAGAAAATAAATGGGATTGGAATGAAAAATATCCTGTAATAAAGATAAATTTTGCAAAGGATATAGAAAATAAAGAAGAATTAAAGAAGAAGATATATTATGAATTAAAAAAGAATTATAAGAAGTATGAAATAAAAATGGGGAAAAAAGAAGAAGATGGGGGATATCTGTTAGAAGAATTAGTAATGCAATTAAATGAGAAATATAAAAAACAGGTAGTAGTGTTAATAGATGAATATGATAAGCCGATATTAGATGTAATAGAAGATAAGAAACAAGCAGAAGAAGTAAGAAAAACATTAAAAGAATTTTATTCAGTATTAAAAGGAATAGATGAATATATAAAGTTTGTGATAGTAACAGGGGTTTAAAAATTTGCAAAAGTATCACTATAACGAGGTAGTATACCGAAGTTATATGAAAATATTTAGTGGATTAAATCAATTAGAGGATATATCATTAGATAAGAGGTATGGAGATATATGTGGGTATACCCAAGAGGAATTAGAGAATTATTTTAAGGAGTATTTAGAAGGAGTAAATATAGAAGAGGTAAAGGAGTGGTATATTTCATATAACTCACACATACTGTGTTCGTTATATTTCATATAACTCACGCATACTGCCTTCGTTATAACGGATATAATTTTTTAGGCAATAAAGTATATAATCCATTTGATATGTTGTTATATTTAGATAAGAAGGAAATAAGGAACTATTGGTATGAGACAGGGAGAACGGAGTTTTTATTTAAAATAATAAAACAAAAGAACTTTGATTTACCATATTTGTATAAGAGGTATTACACAAGTGAAATATTAGAGAAATTTGACATATTATCATATAACTTCGAGAATACATCTCTCGTTATAGAATATATAAGCATAGAAGCATTAATGCTTCAAATTGGGTATTTAACTATAAAAGAAGAGTATAAATATGAAAATGAAGAGGTTTTGTATACATTAGATTATCCAAATAGAGAAGTAAGAGAAGCATTTAACAATGAGTTATTGTTTTATATAACGAGAGATTATAAACAATATATAACAAAGCCATTAGAATTAGCATTAATAAAAGAAGAGGTAGAAGAGATAAAGAAGCAGATAGAGATATTTATAAGTACAATAAGTTATGAGGTGTTAAAGAATGAATATGTTTATTCTGCAGCAGTATATGGGCTAATATATTCTACAGGATATAATGCGATAATAGAAGACAATACATCAAAAGGAAGAATAGATTTAACAATAGTAGTGGATAAAAAAGTAGTATATATATTTCATATAACTTTCGTTATAATGGAGTTTAAGGTGTTAGAGAATCAAAAAGAAAAAGGGAAAGCATTAAAGCAGATAAAAGAAAAAGAGTACTTTAAAAAATATTTAAATTATGAAAAAATTTACTTAGTGGGGATAGAGTTTGATAAGGTAAAAAAGGAGTTAGTTAATTTTGAGTATGAAGTAATAGGTGGTGTTGGAAAATGAAGAGATTGCCTATAGGAATAAGTGATTTTAGAGAGTTAGTAAAGGGAAATTATGTGTATGTAGATAAGACGAAGTATATATACGAGTTAGTAAGTAGTTCAAAGTATGTATTTTTAAGCAGACCTAGACGCTTCGGGAAATCTTTATTATTATCAACAATAAGATATATATATGAAGGTAAAAGGGATCTATTTAAAGGATTGTATATAGAGGATAAATGGGATTGGGAAGAAAGGTATCCAGTTATTAAAATAGATTTTTCAGTAGATATAAGAGAAGGTAAAAAGATATACGAGAGGATAAAAGAGGAATTGGAGTTAAATTATGCAAGGTATGAAATAGAAATGGATAAAGAAAAAGATATCCCCGGAAATTTTAAAAAGTTGATAATAGAATTGAATAAGAAGTATAAGAAGCAGGTAGTGGTATTAATAGATGAATATGATAAGCCGATATTAGATCTAATAGAAGACAAAAAACAAGCAGAAGAAGTAAGAAGAATATTAAAAGAATTTTATTCAGTATTAAAAGGGATGGATGAGTATATAAGATTTGTGTTAGTAACGGGAGTAAGTAAATTTGCGAAAGTATCATTGTTTAGTGGATTAAATCAATTAGAGGATATATCATTAGATAAGAGGTATGGAGATATATGTGGGTATACCCAAGAAGAATTAGAGAATTATTTTAAGGAGTATTTAGAAGGAGTGAATATAGAAGAAGTAAAGGAATGGTATAATGGGTATAATTTTTTAGCAAATAAAGTATATAATCCGTTTGATGTGTTATTATATTTAAGAAAGAAAGAGATAAGGAATTATTGGTATGAGACAGGAAGAACAGAGTTTTTATTTAAAATAATAAAACAAAGAAACTTTGAATTACCATATTTGCATAAGAGATATTATACAAGTGAAATATTAGAGAAATTTGACATAGAATATATAAGTATAGAGGCGTTGATGTTCCAAACTGGATATTTAACAATAAAAGAAGAATATAAGTATGAAAATGAGGAGGTATTATATTCATTAGATTATCCGAATAAAGAGGTAAGAAAATCATTTAATAGTGAGATATTATTTTATATAACAGGAGATTACCAAGTAGATAAGACAACATTAATAAGCTTAGCATTTAAAAAAGAAAATATAGAAGAGATAAGAAAGCAGATAGAGATATTTATAAGTACAATAAGTTATGAGGTGTTAAAGAACGAGTATGTATATGCAGCAGCGATATATGGATTAGTATATGCAACGGGATATAATGTAGTAATAGAGGATAATACATCCAAGGGGAGAATAGATTTAACAATAGTAGTGGATAAAAGGGTGGTATATGTAATAGAGTTTAAGGTACTAGAGAGAGAAGAAGAAAAAGGAAAAGCTTTGAAACAAATTAAAGAAAAAGAGTACTATAGAAAATATCTGAATTATGAGAAGATATATTTAGTAGGGATAGAGTTTGATAAGGTAAATAAAAATTTAGTTAATTTTGAGTATGAGGTAATTAGGAAGGGGACTTAGTTATTTTTCTATTTGTTATATAGATTTTAAAATTGTTATATAAATTTTAAAATTGTAAAAAAGTATGTAGGAGTTTTTGGGATTTTTTTTTAATATAATAAATGGAGGTGATTATATGAATGATTTAAAAGATAGAGTTAAAGTTAATAAGCGGGGGATATTGTTAATAAGTACGTTATTTTTTGTGTTAGTGTTGATAATGATGTCAGTAGCTCTTTTTGCTTTAACGAGAGCTAACTATGCTGATATGAAATCTTTTTATTCGGAAAATGAGGCAATAAATAATGCGGAATCTGCGATTAACATTGCTTCGTTTATTATCGCTTCTCAACCAAGCTTACTAACTATTAATTCTGATGGAGTTAATTTAGGTAGTTTATCTGCTGATAATAATACTAATATAGTAAAAAGGATTAATAGTAATAATTATAGGATATGTGTATTGAATTTGAAAGATAAAATTGTAATAAGTAATGATTCAACTATTAATAATAATTTTAATAGATATTTCAATGTTGTTGGTTCTCCGAGTAAAATTATGGTGGCGTTGGTGATAAGTCCGAGGAATAGGAATTTAACAGATAGCGGTGCTATTCTTTTCTTTGGTAATAATACTGGTTCTTCTAATACTTATAAAAAAGATGATGCTAATGCAGTAGCTGTTAATTTTAATAATAATAGAATAAATTTTAATTATTTTAATAATAATAGAATAAATTTTAATTATTTTAATAATAATAGAATAAATTTTAATTTTAGTAATAATGTAAATTATCCAAATATTAGTGGTATTAGTTATCCGCTGTATACGTCAGTTAATAATGCTAATAATGATGTTGATATAACGGGTATAAATGGGTATAGGAATGCTAATAAATATACGGTGTTGTTAATGGCAATGGGTTATTCTAAAGTTCCTAATACTAATAGGTATGTAGTTAGATATGTTGATCAAAAACTAACTAATGGAGGCTTATTAAGTGCTTCTGCTTATGCTAATGGAACTATGACTATTGATACTACAAATAATATTTTTTCTATTTCTGATAATGCTACTACTAATAAGTTAATTGCTAAAAATTTTAATATAACACTAAGGGATTCTCAAAATAATCCATCTAAACAAACCCTTTTTAAATTGACTAATAACCAAGATGCTCCTATAAATGGATCGTTAATTGTAAAACAGGATAGTGGAAATGGATTATCTTTTGACGGTACTAATTATACAAAAATAAACGATCCTCAAGATCCTAATAATTCTCTGTTGGGTCAAGGTAGAGAAAATACAGTTGAAAGTGCTATAAAAGCTGATGTTTCTTTTAAAGATAAGAATGCTAATACTTCCAAAATTAGGGATTCTTTAGCTAATTTAGTTAAAAGTAAATTTAGTGATCCTAATAATTATGTAACCTTGCCGGCTGGATATTATATATTTGTAGATTCTAAGAAAGTTGTTTATTTTCCTTCTACTATGAGTATTACAGACGTACAAAATGCTTTAGATAGCATTAATGTAAGTAGTCTTAGTGATGGAATAAATCCAGGTGTGACTTTACCACCAGGATACTCTTTTCCAAATGATATAAATATAGATGAATATCAAATAAAAATAAATAATAACGTTAAAATAATTTCAGACTCAACTGGCAATAATAATTTCTTTTTTGTAAGTAGCTTTGGAAAAGTTAATGATAGCGATTCCGAGAAATATTTTGCTAATAAAAATGTTCAAATATTTTTAGGAGGTAATCAGGGTTCTATTGTGTATGGTGAAAACCTAGTTGTTGCTATTGATGGGGTGATTAAGGGACAAGGAACTTTTGCTATCCTTAATGATGATCCTTCTAATCCTTCAACAGTTAGTAATGCTTTTGCAGTAGATTATACCGTAGATTATACCAACAATGGCGATGCTTTTTATCCTTATAGATATGGTTTTACTGATCCTACTACTGGAACCGTTATTTATAAATGGGTAAATTATAATGGTAATGATATATCAATTTTAGATACTAATACTTTAAAATCTGGTTCTATGGTGGTAAGATTTGATCAAGTGAAATCTTCTGATAATAAATTAGCTTTGATTGTTGATAATGATCTTTATATAAATCCGCTTAGCTATAATATACAGGATTTAAATTGGTTTGATCAAATGTTGGCTTATTCTTTGGTAAATTGGGCTACTGGTTCTACAAATAATACTCCTAATATAAGAATAACAAAAGGTAATAATAATCAAATTAGTAATAATAAATACAATACTGCTTTTCAATATCTATTCGATCGCAAAAAATGGGATTCTGAAACTGAAATTAGTTCTTTTTGGGGGGAAGAAGAAGTATTGAATTTTGATATTATGTGGGGAGCTAACTCGAGTACTAATAGATTTAAAATAAAATTTAAAATAAAAGATAATTATAAAGCTATTATAAATAGTAAATGGGGAGATAACAAATTAAATGGACAAATATATAGATATAAAGGGAAAAATATAGATCCTAATAATCCCCCTAGTTCTAGTTATGGATTATGGGATGGAAATCCACAATATGATGATTATACTAATTCCCATTTGTTGATATTTTACAATGTAAATGGATATACAATAAAATTATATGGAAAAAAAAAGGACGATAGTACATCAGATGTTACTTTGATTGTTAGCGGAAATGGAGCTAATTACTCATCAACTCTAACAATGAATAAAGATGCTGCTTTAGTATTACTTGATTCTATTGATGGTACTGCTAATGATGGTAGTGAGAATTTTACTATGGCAAAGTTGGCATGGATAACAACAGCTTTTCTTCAAAAAGATCCCAAAATTATAGAAGATGTTATTGGAAGTAATAAGATTTGGGATACTGTTACAAATAGAGATGGAGTTTATACAAAATCAAAAGATTTTGCTAAGGGTAGGTTAGATGGATTATATAATTCTTATTTAAATGTTTTAAATCAAAAGGGATGGAATAATAACTTACCAATTTCTGATAATCCTCAACCAAATTCAAATTATTTTCCATTTTTGTATAAAAATTTTGTCGGTAATAATCCTAATCGAGCTAGTTATTCCGGTGCACTAAATAATCTTAAAGATAGCCCTAGTATAACTTCCTCTTTATTAGCATCAAGTGGGTTTAGTGAAAGGGATGTGAAGTTGCAAGGTATGGTATTCGTGGGGAATAATCTAAAAGCTAAAACTGGAACTACTAATAATTTATTGTTTCAAGGAAATCTAATTGTAGGAAACACTAAGATAACTAATAGTGGTAATGTTAATATAAAAGGTGTTAAAAATACTACATTTTTCTTTGATTTGAATAGTATAGATGTAAATTTATTAGCAGGTAGTGTAATAACTTTAGTGCCTGTTTTATATAGACAAGAAAGCGTCATAAGTAAATAGATTTTATAATAAAAAAGATTTTATAATAAAAAACAAAAGGAAATAAAACAAGAAATAAGGGGCCATTAATGCCCCTATATTTTTTTTATATTTTTTATAGATTTTCTTCTAATTCCTGAAAATTCCTAAGAAAAAACAGGATTATATTTTAAATTAATTTAAATATTAATTTAGAAAATGCTTATTTAAAAGGGGGTTTTTATGAAGAGATTACCAATTGGTATTAGTGATTTTAAGAAATTAATAACAAACAATTACATATATGTATTTCATATAACATTAGGCTTACGCCTTCGTTATAGATAAAACAAAGTATATATATGAATTATTAAGTAGTTGTAAATATATATTTTTAAGTAGGCCAAGACGATTCGGGAAGTCGTTATTATTATCAACAATAGAATATTTATATGAAGGGAAAAAGGAATTATTTAAAGGATTATACATAGAGGATAAATGGGATTGGAGTGAAAGGTATCCAGTAGTAAGAGTAGATTTTGGAGAAATTCAAATATTAAATAAGAATTTACTAAAAGAGCAAATATATTCAGTAATATTAAAGTATTCAGAGATATATGACTATAAAATAAAAAGGAATTTAAGTGTATATATAAATTGGAGATTCTTGATAGAACATATAGCTAAGAAAATAGGAAAGCAGGTAGTAATATTAATAGATGAGTACGATAAACCGATATTGGATTTAATAGATAAGAAAGGAGTATATGAGGTAAGAGAGATATTAAAAGGATTTTATTCAGTATTAAAAGCTTTAGATAAATATATAAGATTTGTGCTGGTAACGGGGGTTTCAAAATTTGCAAAAGTATCACTGTTTAGCGGATTAAATCAGCTAAAGGATATATCATTAGATAGGAGGTATGGAGATATATGTGGATATACACAAGAAGAATTAGAATATTATTTTAAAGAGTATTTAAAAGATGTAAATTTAGAAGAAATAAAAGAATGGTATATTTCATATAACTCACACATACTGTGTTCGTTATATTTCATATAACTCACGCATACTGCGTTTCGTTATAACGGATATATTTTTTATCTAATAAAGTGTATAATCCGTTTGATGTGTTGTTATATTTAGATAAAAAAGAGATAAGGAATTACTGGTATGAAACGGGAACACCAAGTTTTTTAATAAAGTTAATAAAACAAAAGGAGTATAATATAGTGGAATTAGAAGGGATAAAAGCAGATGAGAGTTTATTAAATAAATTTGATGTAGAAGAAATAGAGATAGAAGCAATAATGTTTCAAAGTGGGTACTTAACGATAAAGGATTATAAGGTAAGTGAAAATGGGATATTGTTTGAGTTAGGATTTCCGAATAAAGAAGTAAGAGTATCATTTAATAGAGATATATTGTATAATTTAGTAAAACAGAAATCAAAGGTAAATGTAATAGCAGAGAAAATAATAGAGATATTAAAAACAGAAAAGATAGAGGAGTTAAAAGAGCAAATAGAGATATTAATAAGTGCAATAAGTTATATGTATTTAAAAGAAGAATATAGTTATGTAATAGCGGTATTTAGTATGATATATACAACGGGATTGAATGTAATAATAGAGGATAATACATCAAAAGGGAGGATAGATTTAACAATGGTAGTGGATAAAAAAGTAGTGTATATATTTCATATAACTTTCGTTATAATGGAGTTTAAGGTGTTAGAGAATGAAAGAGAAAAAGGGAAAGCTTTAAAACAAATTAAAGAAAAAGAATACTACAACGAGGAAAGTATTTCCGAAGTTGTATGTAAATATAAAAAATATTTAAGTTATGAAAAAATATATTTATTAGGAATAGAGTTTGATAAAAACAATAAAAATTTAGTTAATTTTCAATATGAGATTATAAAATAAATATAAAATAAATAAAATTGATTTTTTAGAAATTAGAATTATAAATTTTGCCTGTGTTAATATAAATTATTTTGGTAGAAGAAGTAATAACGCCATTTAAAACTATTATTTTCAATTATAACAGCTAAAGTAGAAGAAGTAATTAAAAGATATACAACACAGATAATGGTGTTAATATTAGAAATTATCCGAGTGTTTTGTTTTTTATATATATTATGGGATTTGGATGTGCATATGTGGGCCTGTTTTATATGGACTATCGTATATATATTCATTATATACATCAAAACCTGCTTTTTTAGCTAATTCTTCTATTTTTTTTGATTCTTCAATAGTTAATGGTTCTACAACAAAATCTATAGCTTTTCCTTCATAGTGTTTACTACCTGGCATATGCTGCCCATCCATCCCAGATGTTATTATTATTTGCCTACCTGGGAACTCTTGTTTTATCATTTCCTCTAATTTTATAAACTTTGCTGCAACATCTGCTCTCATTTTAAAACCTCTAAATTCTATTATACTATCATTCCTAAAATTATTTAGAGAACTACTAAAAACTGAATTATTATTTGTGTTTAGCATTCTTAATAAGCTCTCTATATCATTTTGGGTTTTCGTATTATTTTGATTTTGATTTACTACTTTATTGAATATTGATTCAAATTTGGTATCTATTTCTGACATTTTGTTATTTATATTTTCAAATTTTTGATTAATAATATTTATTTTATTTTCTATTTTATTGGAAATTTCTCTCATATTTTTACCTCACTTTAAATAATATCTTCTTTTTTATTTTAATTTAATTGAAAAATATTAATAAAATGTAAAAATAATGTTAATAGATTGTTAATTTATGAATAAAATTTTATTTATAAGAAATTTTTAGAAGGATTTTTAATATTTTTAAATAAAAATATTAAAACCAAGAGTTAAAAGCTGGTTAAACAAATTTTAATTAAAATAGAATTTTAAAGAATTATGGGTATTAAATTAAGTGCTTCAATAATAGCGGGGGATTTTTATAATCTTGAAAAATTGATAAAGGAAACCGAGAAATCAGATATTGATTATTTACATTTAGATGTTATGGATGGGAATTTTGTACCTAATATAACTTTTGGAACATCTATTGTTAAAAAAATAAAGAATATAACTAAATTACCATTAGATGTTCATTTAATGGTTAATAATCCTGAAATTTATATAGAAGAAATTATTGAATATATAAATATGATAAATTTTCACATAGAGGTTATTAAGTTTCCTTTTAGGTTTATAGAAAATATAAAGAATATTATATATAGTAAGAATTTGGATGTTAAAGTAGGGGTAGCTGTGAATCCTGTAACTGATGTTGGATTTCTAAAATATTTAAAGGGGTATATTGATAACGTTTTAGTTATGACAGTAGATCCGGGGTTCTTTGGACAAAAATTTATTGAAAATATGCTATTTAAAATATCATTAGTAAAAGAAATAATAAAAGATTGGGGGGATGTATTTATAAGTGTAGATGGAGGAGTTAATGATGAAAATATAGAAAAAATAATAAAAGCTGGGGCTAATTATATAGTTATTTCTTCTTTTTTATATAAAGGAAATATTATTCAAAATGTTGAAAAAATAAAAAGAATAATTAATAAAATAAAATATTAATTAATTTTAGTAGGTAAGGGGGAGATTTTAAATGCCTAAAAAAAGTAAATTAACTCACGATAATAATAATGGAAAACTTAAAAAGAAATCTATTAAACAAAATACTGACAAAAAAATATCTGAAAATCCAGAAGAATTAGAAAATAACGATATTTTACAAACTCAAGAGTTCTCAGATATAAAAAACAATAATTTTAATAATTCTAAAAAAAATAGAAAAAAAGGGGAAATTGAGCAAGAAACTATTGAAAATACAAAAAATATAAACTCTAAAAAAAATACATCTAAAAAAACTGATGAGGATGAATTCCAAGAAGAAGAGTTTAGTTTAGATGATTTAGAAATGGAAGATATATATGAATTGGATTTAGAAGAAGAAGATTCAACTGATGATATGTTTTCTGAAAATGAAGAATATTTAGTTAGTGAGGATGATTTAGTATTATGCCCTAATTGTGGAGAAATTATTGAAATTGAGAGATTAAAAAGACTAGAAGAATGCCCAAGTTGCGGATTACCTATAACAGAATTTGAAAATTTTGAAGAATATTCAAAAATATATAAAAAATACGATGAAGAAGATGAATGGTAATTTAAAAATCTTAATAATTCAAAATAAATTTAAAAAAATCAATAAAATTTTAATTAATTATAAAAAGGAGTGTAATTTTAAATGGATATTAATACTACAATTATTTTAATAATTTCACTTATTATTATTATACCTTTAATATTTTTGATCTTTGTTATTGTTAATTTTATAAATAATTTGAATTCAAAGTTAGATAAGTTAATAACAGTTGTTGATGAAACTAATAATACTTTAAAAAAACTACAAGAAATTATGGAAAATTCAAAGCCTATATTATATAATATAACTGAAGTCACTTCTAACGCTAAGAGAATAACTAATAATGTTGGTAATATCACAGAAGATATTAATTTTGTTACTAAAAATATAAGATTATTAATCGATAATACCCAAAAAATAGCTTCTAATTCTATTTTTGTTATAGTTGATTTTGTAAAAAAAATGGTTAAATCTTCTGATACTAAAAACTTAAAATCAGATAATAAAAATCCTAAAAATGGTAGCTAGATATTATTTAAAGGGATTTTTCTTATTTTTGTTGAAGTATATAATAAATAATATTATTAAATAAACTAATTGGAAGGAGAAGTGAGAAATGAAAGAATATGTTTTTACTTCAGAATCAGTTACTGAAGGACATCCTGATAAGGTAGCTGATAGAATATCTGATGCAATTTTAGATGCTTACTTACAAGAAGATAGAAAAAATAATAGAAAATATAAGGAATTTTCAAGAGTAGCTGTTGAAACTATAGTATTCACTGGTGGCTGCCTTTTAGTAGGTCAGATTACTTCCAAATCTTTTGTTAATATTCCATTAGTTGTTAGAAATACTATTAAGGATATAGGATATGATATTACTTGGGGATATGATCCAGATTATATAGCAGTCATTACTTCAATAGATCCGCAATCTCCTGATATATCAATAGGTGTTGAAAATCCTAAAGAAATTAGAGATAAAGAGGATATATCTGATGATACTCGCTTTGGAGCTGGAGATCAGGGAATGATGTTTGGTTTTGCTTGTAATGAAACTAAAGAACTAATGCCTGCTCCTATTTTATTAGCCCATAGATTGGCTTATAGGTTATCTCAGGTAAGAAAACAAAAAATATTAGATTACTTGGGACCCGATGGAAAAACTCAAGTAAGTATATACTATCAAGATAATAAACCAACTTTTCTTACTGATATTGTTTTATCTTCTCAACATAAAGATGGGATTCCTTATAAGGTTTTAGTTGATGATATAATTTCTGTTGTTATAGAACCTGTTTTAGATGAATTTATTCAAGAAAATCAATTAAATAAAAACTTTTTTGATAAAGATAAAACGAGAATTCATATAAATCCTACTGGAAGATTTGTTATAGGTGGTCCTAGAGCTGATAGTGGATTAACTGGTAGAAAGGTTATTGTAGATACTTATGGTGGTTATGCACATGGTGGAGGCTCTTTTTCTGGTAAAGATCCTACTAAAGTTGATAGAAGTGGAGCTTATATGGCGCGCTATATTGCTAAAAATATTGTTAAATCTAATTTAGCTAAAAAAGTAGAAGTCCAATTAGCTTATGTTATTGGTGAAGAAAATCCCGTATCTATTTATATTAATACTTTTAATACTTCTACTTTAGAGGAATCTAAAATAGTACAAGCTATTAAAGAGTTATGTGATTTAACCCCTGGAGGTATTATAAAGAATTTTGATTTATTTAACGTTGAATATACTCCATTATCTGCTTATGGGCATTTTGGTAGAAAAGATTTAAATCTTAATTGGGAGAAAATCGATTTAAGTGAAAAATTAAAAGATTTTTTTAGTATAAAAAATAGTGTTTAAAAAAGTACAAAAAATCTCTATCTTATAAAAAAAATTATTATTAAAAAAGTAGAAAATCAATAATAGTTAATAAGTAAAGGAATCCATTAGATTTTATTATGAGAAATTTATTAGTAGAAATAGGAGTAGAAGATTTACCTGCTAGTCAATGTAAGGATATATATAATCAGATGCTGAATTTTCTACCAAGCTTATTAAAAGAATATCGTTTAGTTTATAAAGATATAGATTATATATTAACAAACAGGAGAATAGGATTTATATTGGGTAATGTTAGTGAGTATCAGGAGAAGTTTTTCATAGAAAAAAAAGGACCTCCTCTTAGTAGAGCTTTCGATGTTAACGGAAATATTACTAATGAATTAATTGGATTCTTGAAAAGTGTAGGCATTGATTTTAATACTTTAAACTATAATAATAAAGATATTATTTTAAAAGAAATAGAAGGAATAGAAATAAAAAAAATAGCTGATAAAGAATATGTTTTTTATAAATTAGAACAAGAATCTAAACATATTAAAGAAATTTTAAGTGAATTAGTTAATAAATTTATTAATTCTTTTAGGTTTGAAAAATCAATGTATTGGTATGATAAAAAAGTTAGATTTATAAGACCTATTAGATGGGTTGTAGTTATATTAGATAATGAATTAATTGAGTTTAATATCTTAAATTTAAAAACTACTTATAATACTTATGGGCATAGGATATTTAATAATAAGCCTTTAAGGATTAGGGATGTTAGTAAATATAATGAAATTTTAAGAGAAGCGGGGGTTATTGTTTTTCCACATGAAAGAAAGAATATTATCCTTGATAGTATAAATAAATACGAATTAAAAAATGAAGTTAATGCTATTTTTGATGAAGATTTTATAGATTTATTGGTTTATATGTATGAGTATCCTGTTTTGGTAGATAGCAGTTTTGATGAAGATTATCTGGAATTACCTAATGAAATTATTCTTAATGTTATAGTTAATCAACAAAAATTTATTCCACTTAAAAAGGACGAAAATATAATTAATTCCTTTTTAGTTTTTAAAGAAGGGTTTATAGAAGATAAGGAAATATTAAGTTATAATTATAAAAAAGTTGTAGAAGCAAGGTTTAGGGATTCTTTACATCTATTAGAAGAAGATGAAAAAATTCCATTAGCTTCAAGAGTACCTAAGTTAAAAAATATAGCTTTTTATGAAAAATTGGGATCTTTGTATGATAAAACTATAAGAATAAAAAATATTGCAATATATATTTCTGATTTGTTAATAAGTGATAATAAAATTAAGGATAATATAATAAAGGCTGCGCATTTATGTAAAGCTGATAGGGATACTAAAATTGTTTTTGAATTCCCTAATTTACAAGGGGTTATTGGTAAATATATTGCTTTAAAGCAAGGGGAAGAAGAATCAGTAGCTAATGCTATATATGAGCATTATTTGCCTGATTCTTTAGAAAATCCTAAATTCCCTTCGGATTATCCAGGAATTATTGTTGGAATTTCTGATAGAATTGATACTCTTATAGCATTTTATTCTATTGGGTTTAAGATCTCAGCTTCAAAAGATCCTTTTGCTCTTAAAAGAACTTTTGCTCAACTTATTTTATTATTACATCACTTTAGATTACCTTTAAATCTTGAAAATATTTTTAAATATTCTTATTCTTTATTAAGAGATAAGAATTATTCAGATAAAATTGAAGTAATTGTACCTTTTAGCACAATTTTAAAAGATTTAAAAGAGTTTTTCTTTAGTAGAGTAGAAGAAAATTTGAAGCTAGAAAATTTTAAATATGATTATATTAGAAGTGTTTTACATATATTGTTTCATAATTATAAACAAGGAATTGAAATTTTAGAATTTATTACTGGGATTTCTGATAAAGATTTTGAAATGATAAAAACTGTTGCTTTTCTTTCTAAAAGGCTAAAAAATATTATCTTTTTAGATTATTTTAAGAATATTGAAATAAAAGAAGATTCTATTTTTAAATATATTTATCGAAAATATAGTAATATAGATATAATAGATTACCCAGAAGAAGTGGATTTTATTAAAGTAAATAAAGAGTTATTTGATAATAATTTTGAATTTGAATTGATTGATTATATTGAAAATAATAAAGAATCTTATATAAAGAGTATAATTAAGTCTAATTATACTGAAGCTTTTGAATTTATTAAAGGATTAGCTAAAATTGTTGATAATTATTTTAATAATGTAATGATAATGGTTGAAAATAAAGAAAAAAGATTAAATAGAATACTTTCTCTTTATTATGCATTCTTATTAACTATAAAATTTGCCGATTTTTCTCAATTATCTTTATAAAAAATATGAATTTAATTTTTATATTACCTGTTTATAATTCAGAAAATATTATCTATTCTTCTTTGGATAAATTAATTAGTTATCTCAATAATATTTTATATAAAGATATTTTTTTTTTATTTTTATTATTAATGATGGGAGTACTGATAAAACTTTAGAAATTTTAAAATCATTTTTAAAAAAATATTATGCTAACTTTAAATTAAATAATACCAAGATTTTTATTTATTATTTTAGTTATGATAAGAATAGGGGGACAGGTTATGCTATTAAGTTTGCACTTAGTAAATTAAAAAATATTTATAATAAGCCTATGTTTATTAATAAAAATAATCTCTTCTTTATAATGGATTTTGATCTACCTTTTGAATTGTCTATTATCGATTTATCAATAGATAAACTAATGCATTATGATTTGATTAATATTGATAGAACTAAGTTAAAAGATTCTTATGATGTATCATTTTTTAGAAAAATTATGCATAAAACTTTAATTTATATTATTAAAATATTATTCTTTAGAAAAATAAAAGGGATTGATGATTTTGTTGGCGGATTTAAAGCTTTTAATAATAAGTTCTTTTATTTTATTAAAGACAAAAATTTTTTATCTAATACTTCTTTAATTCAATTGGAATTACTGTTATATGCGGTATTTAATAATTTTAAAATTTATAATATTTTTCCTATTTTTGATAAACATACTGAAAAATATTCTACTTTTAACATTTTTAAAACTATTAAATTTATATTTAAAGTATTGCTTGAATTATTTATTATAAAACTTAATTTAAAAAATTACAAACAATAACTGAATATTAAGAATTTATGTGTTATTTATTATGTAAAGAGGAAAAGGTTATTATAAATAATAAAGAATTTATTATAAGATTTCCTAAAATGGAGGATGTATATTCATTTGTGAGTTTTTTTAATTCGTTAGTACAAGAAGAAGCTCAGATTACGAAGAATGAAAAAGTAACTATAGAAGAAGAAAAAGATTGGTTAAAAAGTATAATAAAAAAAATAGAATCTAATAAATTACATTGTATATGTGTTTTTTATGGAAATAAGTTGGTAGCAAATTTAGAAGTTAATAAATTAGGTTATAGGGCTTCTCATGTAGCGGTATTAGCTATTGCTGTGGATAAGGAATTCAGGAACCAAGGTTTGGCTAAATTTTTACTTAATAAAGCTATCCATATTTCTAAAAACGATAAAGATATTAAAGTTCTGACTTTAGATGTCTTTGAAACTAATACTATTGCTATTAATTTATATAAGAAAATGGGTTTTAGAGAAGTTGCAAGATTACCTAAGAGAATTTATTATCATGGGAAATTGATTGATATAATTACCATGGATTATTACTTTGATTAAAATAAATTAGTTATTTTAATTTATGAATAACAGCATCACTAGTAATAATTTAAAAAAGATAGGATTCTTTTTAGCTGTTATTATTTTTAGTAGTGTTTTAATTTTATTTTTTAATTCTTGTAATTTAGGATTGAAACCATATTTAAGGGTAGCATTATTAGATGATAATATTAATTTAAACTATATAGATGAACCCAACTTTTTAACAATGAATATTCTTAATTTAGTTTGTCCGTCTTTATTTTATTATGATGATAACTATTTGCCTAAATCTAAAATCTTAAAGGATATTCCTTCTTTGGATAATAAAAAAATGTATTCTATTAAAAATAATGATTCTTTAAAAAGTGCTATAATTATAAGTAAAGGAGATTTTAAGAGTGATGTTAATTTAATTAATCTAAATGATATTTTGCAAACTCCTTCTTTGTTTTCTATTGAGTTGCTATCAAAAAAGTGGATATATAGGCAAAATTTTGTTATAAATAAGATGACAATTTTCCAAGATTCTTTAAATATTGAGTATAATGATTCTTATTCTTTACCTTATTTCCCTTATCCTACTATATTAATTAGTAAATATTTACCTAATTATCAACAGCAGATAATGGATTTTATTTACAAAGATAAAGTTAATTTTGATTTTTTAAGACCATACTCCTCAAATCTAAAAGATTCTGAATTCTATAAATTAGTTAGTATAAAATCCTTAGAATATAAAAATATTTTTACTATATATAATCAAAAAAATAATAGGCTAATAGAATTTATTGGTTTTAAGGATTATGAAAATCTTAGTAAGGAGATCTCTAAGTTAGATTTAATTAAATTGGATCCTAAATTAGTTAATTTAATTAAAGTTCCACAGGATTTTCAAGTTAAAATTTTACCTAATCAAAATGTTTTTTTTATTTTTTTTAATCCAAATTTAACTATTGAAAATAGAAAAAGTATTTATTATGCTTTAAGAAAAAATATTCTCAATAAATTACCTATTAATTATTCTGTTTATTCTTATTATTTACTTTATAATCATTTTGCTTTGTATGATACCGATAAGGTAATAAAATCTGAACAAAGTTTTAAATATAAATTATCTAAAAAGGAAGTTAAAGGGATAATTATATATAGGAATTTTTCTGAAAAAATTATTGCTAATCTTATTACTGAAGTTTTAAAAGATAAATTCAATTTTTCTGAAACTTTATTTAATTTAGAGCAAGAAGATTCTGGTTTTTCTCTTGAAAATTATTTCAATTTAGATAAATATGATTTTATAATTATTTCTATTAATTTAAAACCTTATTTTAATTATTCAAAAATTTATAGTAGTAATGGAGTTTATAATTTTTACAGATTTAATATAGATGATGATTTAGTTAATAAGATAATGGCAGGGTATTCTTATGATCAAAAACAATATTTGATTGATTTACAAGAAAAACTTATACAAACTTTTTATGTTGTACCTATTTTAGTTGATACAAAAGCCTATATTTTTAGCCCTAAATTCACTAAAAAATCAAAACTTCTTTCTTCTGATTATCTGGAAATCCTCTGATTTATAATTAAACTGGTGTGAAATATAAAAAATGTTTTTTATAAATTCCTATTTACTATATAATTAATTCATTTTTCTTTTGTAATAGGATTTTTTTACTAAAAGTTTAAAATATAATAAAAAGATAGTTTAATTTTTTATTAATATCATGGAGGTGGTGAAATTTGCTCATAAAACAAGATGAAGTAAATATAGCTTTTGAAATATTAATTGAAATATTTAAAGAAAATATTAAGTCATTAAATGAATATATGTCTCTAAATATAGAAAATAAAAATCATTTACAGTTAGAAAATATTAATGAAAAAATAGGAAAATTAATAGAGTTTATAAAAAAATTGAAGAAATTCAACAAGAATATAATAAATTATTTTTTCAAAATGGTTTAATTGAAAATAAAAATATTAATGAAAATGTTAATGAATATTTATTATTAAAAAAAGAAAAAGAAAATAGAATAACCCCAAAAAATGAGTATATAATTCCAATTTTAGAAGTGTTATTAGAATTGGGAGGTAAAGCAAAAGTAAGAAAAATACTGGAAAAAGTTTATCTAAAAGTTAAAGATAAATTAACTAGTAGGGATTTAGATGAATTAGAATCAAATGGTGAGCCAAGGTGGCGAAATAATGCTAAATGGGCAAGAAATGATATGGTTATTCAAGGACTTTTAAATAAAAATTCTCCTTATGGAATATGGGAGATAACCGAAAAAGGGATCAATTATTTACAGAAAAGTAAAATGAAAAATAATGAAATTTTGTAATTAAAAATATTATTAAGTTAATATGGATTTTAGTTTTAAAAAAATATTAAATGATTTAAATTTAAGATATTTATATTATAACGAACCTGAAAGAAATGTAAATAAAAGTAAAAATAGATTTTGTGATATTTTAGAAAATATTTATGAGATTAAGTTTTCTAATTTTGAGATGTATTGTCATCAGGAAGAAGCTATAAAATGTTTAATTCAAGGTAAGAATTTAATAATAAATGCTCAAACAGGTTCTGGTAAAACAGAGATTTGGACTTTTTACACAATATCAAATCAGTTAAAAAATAAAAATTTTAAAACTTTAGTTGTATATCCAACAAAAGTTCTAGCTTTGGATCAACTAAACAGAATAAAAGAATACTATTTACAAGCAGGATTTACTTTGAAAGAAGAATCCTATAAATCTAATTCAAATTTTAAAAAATCTAAAGATATTATTGTATTAAAAGGGGATTTATTAAGGTATGATGGAGATGTTTCTAGGTATATTTATGATTACGAAATTCAGCAGGCTTTGACATTACTTACTAACCCTGAAATTTTACTTGATGTATTAGTTTCAGCGTCTCATAAGCTAAAGAAATTTTTTTATAATCTAAAGCTAGTAGTATTAGATGAATTCGATTTCTATGGGAGTACTAATTCTACAAAATTATTGTTTTTAATAAAAAAAATAAAGGATATTTTTAGAGTTGATTTTCAAATAATTTTAATAAGTGCTACTATTTCCAATCCTTTTTTAATAAAGGAAATAATAGCTAATACTGAAATAATCTCAGGACAAGCTTATAAACCACAAAATAATACTTACATAATATTATCTAAAATAGAAGTGTATAATAAATTAAACCAAGAGTTAGATAATAAAAATAACAAAAATGAAATAATTGAAAAAATAATTGAAAATAATGATGAACAAATAAATCTGGAAGCGTTTATTGACAAAATTATTCTTCATGATTTAGCACATGAGATATTAAAAGAAAATAAAATTCTAATAATTGATATTTTAATAAATATAATAAATCAAATTAGAGAAATAAAAAATAAAGGTAGGATTTTCAAGGTAATTGTTTTTGTTCCTTCGATAAATATAGCAAATATTTTATATAAACGCTTAGAGGAAGAAATAAATAATAATTGGAAAGATATTAAATTATCTGATTTTATTGCAATCCATCATTCTAAAATTAAAAAAGAAGAAAGAATGGAAATAGAACAAAAATTTAAAAATGGGGATTTATCTATTGTTATCACAGTTAAAACTATGTCAGTTGGTATAGATATAGGTCAAGTTGATAAAGTTATTCATTATGGATTACCTTTAAATATTAAAGAGTTTATTCAAAAAGAAGGAAGAAAAGGAAGAAGGAAAACCCAGGAGTTGCAATCTACAGAGACTATGATAATTCCTTTTTATAAAAAAGATCTATTGATTTCAAAGGATTATCAAACTTGGAAAAAATTACCCCCAGAAAAGATAATTATAAACTTTGAAAATAAAATTTTAAATATCTATGAAAAGTACATAAATAAATTATTATATAATGAACTACAATTTTATGATTTATCTCAGAAAAGTTTCCCCTACATTGTTTATCATATGGATGATCATCATTGTGAAATAAAAAATAATATATCTATAAAAGAATTTATAGATTATTATCAACCTATGTCTTTAAATTATTCAAATGATGGGGTAGGAATAGTTATAAGTATATATAATAAATCTATAAAAAAAACAGAAATATTAGAACTGTTTATACTTACAGAAAAATTAAAAGATTTTTCTAATTTTGAACAAATAATAAAATCACTGCCTTTTGAATTAACTCAAAAATATTCTATATATTTTAAGATTTTTTATGAAATAGATAGGGCTTGTAAAAAAATTTATAATGCCTGGAATGAGAACGCTGATATTATTAAAATTTTAACACTTGGAAAAGTTTTTAGTATAGTAAATGAAACCATTTTAACTGAAAAACTACCTACTAAAAATTCTAGCTTCTTTGATAGAGTTAAATTAATTCCTATGAATGTTTTTTATATTTTTGAGTCATTAAATAAGTATAAGATAATAAAATATAACCTTGTTTTTAGAGTATATTTATATAGATCTTATAAGATTGACTTATTTTATAGGCATTCTTATACTTTTTGGACTTATAGTATTGTTAATGAATTTAATTTTTTGGAGATTAATTTAACGAATATTGGTTTAGAAGATATTGAATTCATAAATTTTGAAAATCAAGATTTTAGCCTTAGTTTTATTAATGTTTCTATTGCTATATTTAAGGCTTTGCTAAGATGTTATTATGGAATTGATTTAGATTTATTTAAGTTTTCTATTGAGCAAGAATTTAATTTGCTTAAAATATGGGAAAATGAACCTATTGGGATAATTGAAAAAATTATTTTAAATCAACCGCTAAATTTGGATAATGATGTTAGTATTACTTTTGAAAATATATTAAAATTAATAGATGATTTAGATTTTTATGACTATTCTTTTAAGTTATTTTTAGAGGTTTTAGGATTTAAAAGTTTTGCTGATACTTCGTTTAAACTTAGTAATTCTTTACTTGATGATAAATTAGAACCTAATCAAAAACAAAAAATTGTAAATCATTTAAATCAATTTAAAAAATTTCTTAAGATAATTCTTAGTTTTTTATTCTATAAAACTGATTATTTATTAAGAAAAAATTCTTTGTTAAATATCGATGATATCAAAGAAATTCTTAATGAAATTGAAGCTAAATTTAAAGGTAAAATATTACAAAATAAAAAAGTATTGTTTATTGATTATTATAAATTAATGGAAACTGATTATATTTTTGTTTTCTCTCAAGAAGATTTAAATTCCGATAATTATATTTATTTCTCTAATTCTATAAATTATGAAAAATTAGGAAATATAATAAATTTAGATAATTATGATTATATTGCTTTTTATTATCTGCCAGAGCAAATAATAAATTATCTACTAGCTTTTAAAATTAAGTTAATAAATTTGAATCGGTTTTTTTATAGTGTTTTTTTTGAAATCCCCTTACCTTTAAGCTATATTCAACAATTACTTTTTGATGATAATTCTTTACTGGAAAAATTAAATTATCTATCATTTTCATATTATTCTGATAATTTTAATAATTTTAATAATTTTAAAAAAATTTCAGAAATACTTGATAGGAATATTTTAGATATTTTTAACATTAGAAAAGATTTACTTGTTAAATCGTTTAATTTTTATTATCTGTTTTATTTAGAAGATAATTTTTTTAAAGGAAAACTTAATTAGAATATAGAAAATAAAAAAGAAGAGGTTATTTGATTTTTTAGTTTTTTAATTGTAAAGGGGATATATTTTTTTGAGGGGAAGGGGGGATGAAAATGAAAAAAATTAACATCAATTATAAAATATTTTTGTTATTATTTTTAATAGTATTTGCTAATTATTTTAGATTTATTTATTCTGAAGATATCGTTATTACTAAGGAAAATATTATTAATAAAAATTCTAATGATAAAAAGATAACTTTTATATATAAGAATAAAGTTATTCCTTTTAGATATAATCAGATGATAACTGAAAATGAGATATATTTTAATCAAGACGATTTCGTTACTTTTATGAAATCTTTGGGATTTATTGATTGGCAAATAGTTATAAATCAAGATAATCATAAAAATATTAATAATTGTACATTGATATCAAATGATATGAATAAGTTTAAGGTAAATTTTTCCCCCCTTGTATATGAGGATAAGATATATATTCCATTTAGTTTGATAAGTGATAAAATAGGATTTTCTGCAGTATTCGATTATGAAAAAGGTAAAGTTTATTTCTATCCTTTGATAACTGATATAGATATAAAGGAAGATGCAGTTGTTATAAACTCAAGCAGAGAAATAAAAATCCAAAAAGCTTTTTATTTAAATAACCCACTAAGATATGTTATTGATATTCAAGATACTGTATTATCTCCGAATGTATTTAGGCAAAAAATATTGTCATCTAATGAATATATTTATCAAGTAAGGGTTTCTCAATTCTCTGAGCTACCTGCTATAACTAGAGTAGTTATTGAAATAAAAAAGAATCAAAAAGTTAAAAATATCGCTAAATTTTTACCTAATCAATTACAGTTTATTTTCTCTGATAGATTACCAGACTTATACGCTAAAAAAAGTTTATATGATTATAAAATTGAAAATAATGAAGAGCAAATAAAAATTTATCAGATTACTCCATCTTACTCAGGAAATAATATTTCTATATTAATTCAAGCGGAAAAACAACCTAAATACTCTGTAAATAAATTAGATGATGGAAGATATTTTATTGATTTTTATAACTCAATTCTAACTATATCTAATAATGAATTACAAATTAACAATGAATATTTAAAATCTATAAAATATTCTCAGCATCAATTGGAACCATTCCCAATAGTTAGAGTAACTTTTACTCCACAGAATGATTATAATATTATTTTATCTAATGCTAATGTTGATATTACAGGAAAACTGTTATCTTTTGTTGTAAAGCAAAAAGTTAAAGAAAAATTTACTGATGAAGAATTAACTTATGCTTCATATAATGGGATGGTAATAGCTATAGATCCTGGACATGGGGGTAATGATTCCGGTGCTGTAAATTATAATTTAGGTATAAAAGAAAAAGATCTAACCTTAAAAATATCTTTGTTATTAAAAGAAAAATTAGAAAAAATGGGGTATAAAGTTGTTTTAACTAGATATAATGACCAAGAAGTAACGGGAAGCCCTATAGATACTGAAGAATTACAAGCAAGAGTTAATGTGGGATATAGAAATAATGCAATAGTGTTTGTGTCTGTCCATATTAACGCCTCTACCTATTCCTTTGCTAATGGAGTTATGACTTTTTATAATAAAGATATAGATTATCCTTTAGCTGAATATATTCATAGTGAGTTGGTTAAAACTAATATATTTGAAGATAAAGGTATAAGGCAAGCTAATTTTTATGTAATGAAATACAATAAATTACCTGCTGTTTTATTAGAACTTGGGTTTATAACTAATTATAATGACGCTATAAAATTAATGAGTTATGAAAATCTAAATAAATTAGCTATTGCTATCGCTAAAGGAATAAATAATTATTTAAAAAATAAAAGAAATCAAAAAGGTTAATAATATTAAAATTTATTAAAGCTAATGGAAATTAAAATAAATAGCTAAAATTAGAATAAATTTTTAAGGAGGAGTTATTTTATGGAAACTAACTTAAAGTCTAATCTAAAGGAAGATATTCAAGTTAAGAATTTTTTATTACATAAGGATATCTTGGTTAATGAGTTAGTAGAAGAAGAAGAGGGTATAGAGATAAGGGAATTGTGGTTAGCTATGGGGCCACAACATCCTTCTACTCACGGGATTCTGCAATTATTAGTTAAACTCGATGGAGAAGTAATATTAGAAATTAAACCGGTTATAGGGTATCTTCATAGAAGTATGGAAAGGATTGCGGAATCTTTAACATATACTCAGGGGATTCATATAACTGATAGGCAAGATTATATTTCTGCTATGGCAATGAATTTACCTATATGTTTGGCTGTAGAAGAATTAGCGGGAATAAGGCCATCTAAGAAAGCACAAGCTTTAAGGGTATTAGCAGTGGAATTACAAAGGATAGCTAGCCATCTTCTATGGTATGGATTAATAGCTCTAGATACTGGTGCTATTACTCCATTCTTATGGGCTTTTGAATTGAGAGAGTATGTATTAGATATTTTTGAGAAACTTGTTGGTGCTAGATTAACTTTACATTATATTAGACCCAGTGGAGTAGCTTATGATATCCCTGATAGTGTTATAAATGATATAAAAGATTTTATAGTATTGTTAAAAAGAAAAATTCCAGATCTACATGGAATATTAACAGAGAATCCTATATTTATAGCAAGGATGGAAGATGTGGGATTTATTCCAAGGGATTTAGCGGTATCTTATGGTGCTTCTGGACATATCTTAAGAGCTGCGGGGATTAAATGGGATTTAAGAAGAGCTGAACCTTATTTAATTTATGATGAATTGGATTTTGAAGTACCTGTTGAAACCGCTTCTGATAATATGGCAAGATATTTAGTAAGAATGAAGGAATTAGAAGAAAGTGTTAAAATTGTTGAGCAGGTTGTAAAAATCTTAGAGGACCCAGCTATTAGGATACAAAATCATATTGATATTAGGTTAGGTTGGAGATTTAATGTTCCTAAAGGACAAGTATATATAAAAACTGAAGCTCCTAGGGGAGAATATGGAGTATTTGTTGTTTCTGATGGATATGAAAAACCTTATAGGGTTAAATATAGGAGTGGAGCTTTTTCTAATTTGTCTTTATTCCCTGAAATATGTAAAAACCAATTATTACAAGACGTTATTGTTATTTTGGGTACTTTTGATATAGTTTTAGGAGAAATTGATAGATAATAAAAAATATGATTGACAATTTGCCTTTGATATATATAAAAATTAGGAATTTAAAAAAAGACATAGATTATTATTTAGATTCTGATACTTTTGAAATAAAAACCGAGGAAATTTTGAATAAAATAAATGAAATAGAAATGTTAATTAAAGAGAATTTAAAGGAAAAAAATTATTGGATTGCTGGGATAAGCTATAAAGAACTTATTTCAGTTCTTAGTCAATATAAATATATTAAATTAATAGAATATCAACTTACTTATTTAAAAGAAGCTTTAATCAGTATAATATATGAATTATTATCTTTTGATAAAAATCCGATTGTTGAAATCCGTATAGTTAATAGTTATTCAGATGTTATTCCTGAAATTAAAGAATTAATACATAGTTTTAACAATTATAGGAATGATAAATATAGTTTATATAATATTTCCAATGATTCCATAGAATATATTGAACAGTATCTTAATTATATAAAGGAACAATTTTCTTTGAATTTAATTAATGTAAATGATGTTTTATATATTTTTAGATTAAATTTTTTTGAAGGATTAACAAATGAATACCATATTAAAAGAAATATTACTATCTTTGTTGATTTTTTAGTTGAGTTATTTAATTTAATTAAATACAATAATATTAAAGTTTTGCAATTTTTAACTGATTTATTTAATTTCTATAATGAAGCTAAAAAGGAAATTTCAATAAATAATGATAAGAATTATTCTAATCCCTTTGATTTTTATAAACTGTATTTAACTATCGTTGATCAATTTATTATTAGAATTTTAGAAACTATCCAATTTAGTTCTATTGAATTTAGAATTTCTTTTTATGAAAAAATCTTTAGATTTTATTTTAAAATAAATGATTATTTTAAATCCTTTATTTTAGCTTTAATTATATCTTATTATAATTATGCTATAAAAGATTTTTATAATTCTTCCCTTTATTTTTTTAGATTAAGTGATATTTTATATAAAATTTTATATGATATTTTTGATAAAGAGAAAATTAAATATTATAATGATAATAATTATAAGTTTATTATTAAATTGTATTTCTTTTTTTTAAATGTTGCTTTTAATTTGTATTTCTTAGATCCTTTTAATGAAGAATTAAAAATAGATCTAAAATTTAATTTTATTGTTAATAATTTTTTTAAAAAAACTATCTTTAATAATAGATATATTTCAATAAAAAATATTCAAGATGTTATTAATTATATTTTTACTCTTGAGTTTAAGGAATATTTATTTAATAAAAATTTATTAATTGATTTTTATGATTTTATTAAATTTACTCATTTTAATGAATTTAATTACGAGTTTTATAGTATTTTACGTAATATTGAAGATTTTGATTCTTTAAGAGATTTTATTAGAGAAATTTTTAAGGATAATGAAAATAAATATTCTGAAATTTTTTTAGGTATTTTAGAATTTATTTTTAAAGAATATCTTGTTAATTTAAATTAGATTTATAGAATTTGTAGAACTTAAAAAAAATGTGGATTTATAAAATATTTAAAGTTATTAAAATTGTTTATGGAATTATATAAGATTATAGAGATTTTTGTAGCGTTTTTTATAATAGTAGATCCTGTTGGGGTTATCCCTATTTTTATAGCTATTACTTCTGGAGCTTCTAAAAGATTAAAAAAAATTATAGCTTATAGGGCTCTAGTTTTTTCTATTTTTATTGTTTTTTTATTTGCTTTGTTTGGTAAATATATTCTGGAGTTTTTAGGTATAGATCTAAATGCGTTTCAGGTAGCTGGGGGAATTTTATTAGCTATTTTAGCTTATAATATGCTTAATGCTCATGAAACTGATATTAAAACTACTAAAGAAGAACGTGAAGAAATCCGTGAAAAATTAATTGAAGAGCAAGCACTTTGGGTTGTACCTTTAGCTATCCCTACTTTAGCAGGACCCGCTACTATGTCTAGTATCATTATCTTTATATCTAATTCTCAAAGTGTTTTGGAAAAAGTAGTTGTTGTTTTATCCGTTATTATTAGCTTAATTATAGCATATTATTTTATGATATTTTCTGATAAAATTTTAAATAGATTAGGAACTAGCGGAATAAATGCCACTACTAGAATACTTGGTATTATTTTATTATCTATCTCTGTTAAAATGATTATAATTGGTGTTAAAAATTTGTGGTATAAATAATAGAATATAATAAAACTATAATGACAAGTTATAAAAGGTTTTATAACTTTTTGGTATAATTATATAATAATTGAAGGTTTTATAGCGGAGGTTTTTTAAATTATGATAAAATTAATACGAGTTATACATAGATGGGTTGGATTTATATTTTCTGTCTTTTTTATGATTACTGCCATAACTGGATTTATTCTTGTTTTTAGAAAAAATATTCCTAGTGATTTTGAAGATTTTGTTTATAATATACATACTTATGAGATTTTGGGGGTATTAAAGTATTTTGCTTTAGTTGTTGCATTGGCTTTATTCGGACTTTCTATTAGTGGAATTATTATGTTTATTGATTTACAATTTAAAAAAATTAAAAAAACACAAAAAGAAGAATAAAAAACATATTAATATAAGGAGGGAGTTCTTATGAAAGTTTTATTGTTAAAAGATTATGTTTATTTAGGAAAAGCTGGGGAAATTGTGAATGTTAAAGATGGTTACGCTAGGAATTATCTAATACCCCAAAAGATAGCTACTCCTTTAAGCCCAGGACTACAAAAACAATTGGATAATCTCAAAAAATCTATTGAAATACGCAATCAAAAATTAAAAGAAAAATCATTAAAATTAAAAGAAAAAATAGATTCTAAGAGATTTACTATAAAAGTTGTTGCTGGAAAAGATGGAAAGCTTTATCAAGCTCTAACTAAAGAAAAAATCGCAGAAATCTTATCTAAAGAATTAAATGAAACTTTTGATAAACATTGGATAGAAATTGATAAGCCTATTAAAGCTACCGGAATTTATAATATTACTCTTAATCTACCTGGCTTTATTAAAACTAATATTGAATTAGAATTAATTAGTTAATAATTTTTGTTTTATGGATAAAAAGAAAGTTAAACCTAAAAAAAAAGTTAAAATATCAAAAGAAAAGAAAGAACAGATAGAAAATAAGTTAATAAATCCTGAAGTATCTACTCAGGAAGAAATAAAGAAAAAATATAAATTAAATCCTTTTAGAGTATTAGCTTATAGTTTTATATTAGTTATTTTTTTCTCTAGTGCTATTTTAGTTTTATTTACTACTAAAGAATCTACTCAAGATGCAGTTTTTAAACATAATTTACAGAGTTTAATTAAACAGTATAAAACTAGTGGCCCTTCGGTTGAATTATACAGAAGTTTATTTAATTTGTATCAAGATAAAGATAAGACTATCGCCTATTTATATATCAAAGATGCTTATAAATTGCTAAAGAATAATAAATCTGAAATTCCTAAAAATATAGATATTGTTAAGTATCTTTTTGAGAATTCCTTTAAAAATAATGAAGATGTTAATAATATTTTAGAATACTCTATTATATTGTTTAAATACACTAATCCTTCTAATCCTGAGTATTTTAAAAATCTACAAGTTTTAGTTTCTTTATATTCTATTTTAGGGAATTATTCACAAGCTGAAAAATTATTAACTTCTTATGAAGAGATATATAATAAGAATTTAGAAATAAAATATGCATTAACTAAATTTTATTTAGATCAAAAGAAATATGAGAAAGCTTATGATAAAATATTTACTGTTATTAAATATAAAGAATCAAATAAATTACAGTTTAACAAAAATGATGTTATTTTATATTATCAGGTTTTAGTTAATTTAAATAAGAAAGAAGAAGCAAAAAATTATTTAATTAGTTCTGTTAAATCTTTAAGTTCTTCTGATTTAAAAGAAGTGTTAGATTATATAGTAGTTAATTATGATTTTGAGGGTAATGGTTTTCAAGATTTCAAAAACTTAATTAATAAGATTTCTTTAATTAGATCAGAAATTAATTCTTATTTAAATATAGATCCTTATTTAAATTTGGAGATAGGTAGAAAACTTTATTTAACAAAGGATAAAAAAGCTTTAGCTGAAATTTATTTTAATAAATCCTTAAATACTTCTCCTGATTCATTAAAAAAACTTATTTCTGATTATATTTATAATATCAAGCAAGAAGAAGCTAAAAAACAAAATCTGGATGATAATAAATCTATTGGTACTGATTTAATAAAGAAAATAAGGTGATAATTATGTCTATTCAATCTGAAGTTGAAAAACTAAAAGATAAAGAGTTATTTAATAGATTATTAAAAACTAGAAATATTGGGATAGTTGCTCATATTGATGCCGGTAAAACTACTACTACCGAAAGAATACTTTATTATACTAAAAGAATTTATAAGATTGGTAGTGTTGATGAAGGTACTGCTACTATGGATTATATGGTTCAAGAAAAAGAGCATGGCATTACTATAACTAGTGCTGCTACTTTTTTCTACTGGAAAGATTATTTCTTTAATTTAATAGATACTCCTGGGCATGTGGATTTTACCATAGAAGTTGAAAGATCTATGAGAGTTTTAGATGGAATTATTGTAATAATAGATGCGGCTAATGGAGTTCAGCCTCAAACTGAAACTGTCTGGAGACAAGCTGATAAATATAATATCCCTAGGATTGTTTATGTCAATAAAATGGATAAATTAGGAGCTAATTTTTTTAATGCAATGGAATCTATAAAAGAGCGTCTTCTTATTAAACCTATCCCTATACAGATCCCTATTGGCTCTGAAAATGAATTCAAAGGAGTTATTGATTTAATTAATTTAAAAGAAGTTTATTGGACAAATGAAGATGGTAGTTCTTATGAATTTAAAGATATTTCTGAACAAAATTTAGAACAAGCTTTAAATATTAGGAGCTTGATGTTAGAAACTATCGCTGAATTAAATGACGATTTTATGTTGAAATATTTAGAAGATAAATATACTATTGATGATATTTACAATGCTTTAAGAGATATAACTCTTAATAAATTAGGGGTTGTTGTTTTATGTGGTAGCTCTTTAAAAAATATAGGTGTTCAGCTACTTTTAGATGCTGTTATCGATTTTTTACCCAATCCTTTAGATTTTATTCAAATAGATGCTTATAAAATAGATAAAGACTTCCAAGAACAAAAAATAAAAATAAATTTACTAGATTATCATCATAATTCTAAGACTTTAGCATTATGTTTTAAAGTCAGTTATTTACCTAATGTTGGTAGAATTTCCTTTATAAGGGTTTATTCCGGAAAATTAGAAGAAGGGATGGTTATTAAAAATACTACTAAAAATATTTCCGAAAGGATTACTAAGATAATAAAATTACATGCTAATTATATAGAGAATGTTTCTAAGTTAGAGATGGGGGATATTGGGGCTCTTATGGGATTAAAGAAAACTGCTACTGGAGATACTATTTTTAACTCCCCTGATCCTAATGAGAATATAGTTTTAGAGAGTATAAATATTCCTCCTTCTGTTATTTTTACTGCTATAGAAGCTGAATCTAAGGCAGATGAAGAAAAATTATTTAAAGCTTTAGAAAGGTTATCTGAAGAGGATCCTACTTTTAGGTATAAAATCAATGAAGAAACTGGCCAGATAATAATCTCTGGTATGGGAGAGCTACATTTGGATATAATAAAAGATAGATTAATGCGGGATTTTAATTTAAGGATATATTCCGGTAAGCCTCAAGTAGAATATAAAGAAACTATAACTACTAAGGCTCAAGCAGAATATAGGTTTTCTAAACAGATAGCTAATAAATTACAGACTGCTTATGTAGTTTTACAGGTTCAGCCTATTGAAAATGGAATTAAAATTTATGATGAAGTTGATGAAGATAAAATCCCTAAGAGATTTATTCCGTTTATAAAAGAGGGGATAATGGAGGCGTTAGTTATTGGACCCGTTGCTGGTTATAGTTGTATTAATTTAAAAGTAAAAATTATAGATGGGGAATTTGATCCTAATTTTTCTACTACTTTAGCTTTCAAAGTAGCTGCTTATGAAGCTACTAAAATAGCTTTACTTAAGGCTAACCCTATTTTATTAGAACCTGTTATGAAAGTTGAAATTATTGTTAATGAAGAATACTTGGGGAATGTTATTAATGACTTGAATTCTCGAGACGCTGAGATCCTTGAAATCTCTATTTATCAGCAATTATCTAATATCGTTATTAATAAGATTTTGGCTTTGGTACCTTTAAGAGAAATGTTTGGTTATTCTACTTCTTTAAGATCTTTGACTCAGGGTAGAGCTACCTTTACCATGGAATTACATTCTTATAAAAAAGCACCTGATAATTTAAATCAATTTTTTTAATCTAAAAGGAATTTAGTTAATAAATATTTAAATTTAATTAATGAAAGTATTATATCTTCTTTTTTTATTTTATTTTTTGGGAATATATTCAGTTTTTTTACTATATCATTTAAAGTATTAAAAATTTTTAGATTAATTATATAAAATATTAACGGAGGAGAAAATAAATGAAGAGATTACCAATAGGGATAAGCGATTTTAAAGAATTAATAACGAACAATTATGTATATGTAGATAAAACAAAGTATATATATGAATTATTAAGTAGTTCAAAGTATGTGTTTTTAAGTAGACCTAGACGCTTTGGCAAGTCGTTGTTATTATCAACAATAAGATATATATATGAAGGTAAAAGGGAACTATTTAAAGGATTGTATATAGAGGGTAAATGGGAGTGGGATGAAAAGTATCCAGTAATAAGAATAGATTTTTCAGTAGATATAAGGGAGAGTAAAAAGATATACGAAAGGATGAAAGAGGAATTAGAGTTAAATTACACAAAATATGAAATAGAAATGGATAAAGAAAAAGATATCCCAGGAAATTTTAAAAAGTTAATAATAGAATTAAATAAGAAGTATAAAAAACAGGTGGTGGTATTAATAGATGAGTATGACAAGCCGATATTAGATGTAATAGAAGATAAAACTCAAGCAGAAGAGGTAAGGAGAACATTAAAAGAATTTTATTCAGTATTAAAAGGACTAGATGAGTATATAAAATTTGTGCTAGTAACGGGAGTAAGTAAAT
>CAKZQG010000003.1 GCA_937139605.1 uncultured bacterium | reverse complement strand
AAAAATGAGTATGTATATGCAGCAGCGATATATGGATTAGTATATGCAACGGGATATAATGTAATAATAGAAGATAACACATCAAAAGGGAGGATAGATTTAACAGTAGTAGTAGAAAAAAAACTAGTGTATATATTTCATATAACTTTCGTTATAATGGAGTTTAAGGTGTTAGAGAAAGAAAAAGAAAAAGGGAAAGCGTTAAAACAGATAAAAGAGAAAGAGTATCATAGAAAATATTTGAATTACCAAAAGATATATTTAGTAGGGATAGAGTTTGATAAATTAAATAAAAATGTAATTAATTTTGAGTATGAAGTAATAAAAAGTTAATAAAGGGGGGTAATGAATAAACTCCCAAAATTTTAACATTAATGTTTTAACAATAAATAATGCGGTTTGGAAAGTTAATCAGTTGTGGTTAGAAGCAAGAGTTAAGTTTAGAAAAAATAAAAAAATTAACTAATAAAGAATAAGGACATAATTAAAAGAGTAATTTACTCACTTTTTATTATAATTCTTTGTTTACTGTTAAGGGATACCCTGATTTAACAAAAATATATAAAACTCTAAACTTCTAGCAAACCTATTTTATTCCGCCAATTTATTTTATATCAGCTTAGCCCTACGCTTTGCAGGGCGGTTTAGACTAACTATAGGCTTTGCATCAAAGCACAAAACCTAAATTAAACTTTTTTAACAACTATCTAAAGAGTATCTTAAATACTCTTTTCTTACAAGTTCTTTCTACTAGTTGTCTTGATTAATAGTTGTCTTGATGTTGGGACTTTGGTTTGATATTAATATTTTGTATCTTAAATCTTATTTTATATATCTCTTTTAATTTTTTTATAGTTAATAGTTTTCTTTTTATTAATATACTCTTTTTGAGAGTTTTTTTGCTAATCCCCCTTTTGTTAAAATATATTTTTTAAAGATATTAATTTCAGAGTTTTAATTTATATCAATTAAAAAAAACAATTATTTTTTTATGTTTAACAGTGTTATTTTTTTTAGTTTTTATTATTTAAGTATATTTTTATGTTTGTTTTACTATGATTTACTTTATAGTTAAAGTAGTTAAACAAAGGAGATAATTAAGATTTTTGGGTAAATATTTTATTGATAATAAGGGCAACGGAAATATCTCCTAAGACGTTTAATGTTGTTCTAAACATATCTAGTATTCTATCTACTATGAATATAATTGAAATACCTTCTAAGGGGATCCCTACTGCTGTAAATACAATTGACATAGTAACTAATCCAGCAGATGGTATAGCTGCGGCTCCTGCAGCCGCTAAAACTGAAGTAATCGATATCATTAAAATATCATACCCTGATAAGCTCATTCCATATAAATTAGCTACAAATATAGCAGCAACTGCTTCATATAATGCAGTTCCATTCATATTGATTGTTGCTCCTAAGGGTAAAACAAATTCTGCTACTTCTTTCTTTATTTTGGCTTTATCTATTGATAACTCTATAGTTGTAGGTAATGTAGCTGCACTTGATGAAGTAGAAAACGCTATTAATAACGCTAATTTCATATCATTCATTGTTTTATATAAATTATTTTTAGATAATAAATAAACTAACAAAGGTAATACTATAAATGCATGTGTAAGTATGCTTAATATTACTGTTAAAACATATTTAAATAAACTAAAAATAGTACTAAACCCATATATTGCTATTACATTATATATTAAAGCGAATATACCTACTGGTGCTAATCTTATTATAAATCTTACTAATAATATTAGCGTTTCATTTATAAAATTCATTATGTTTAAAATATCATTAAACACTTTTTCATTATTGTATGATAAATATAGCATTCCTAAGCTAATAAAAATAACAAAAATTATAATTTGCAAAATATCATTATTAACAAAACTTTTAAAAATATTCGGTGAAAATAAGTTAGTAATGAAATCAAAAAGATTTTGCTGATTTATGTTAATATTTTCAGTTTTAATATTGGTTATTTTTTCATTAACCCCTGGCTTAATTAGATAAACAAAAATAAAAGATACAAAAACTGCTAAAAACATTGTAAGAAAATACAAAAAAATAGAATATATTCCCATAAGCTTTATTTTATTTATATCTTTTAGATTTAGTATAGAAGTTGAAATACTAAATATAACTATAGGGATTACTAACATTTTTAATAAATTTAGGAATATATCTCCTAAGAATTTCACATTTTTAGAAAAATTAGGGAAATAATAACCTAAAATTAAAGCTAATAAAATTGAAATAAATATCTGGATTTCTGTTTTTGATAAAATTCCTTTTAAATTCATATTAAATGTTTTATAGATTAGAAATGATTTTTGTTTTTAAATTAAGATTTTGAGTATTTAGGGGTTCGTTTATTATTTTATTAATTATTGCAATAGTTAACCAGTTAATTATCATAGAAGTTCCTCCATAGCTTATAAATGGTAATGTTATTCCAGTAGCTGGTAGTAACGATAAAGTTACACTTATATTAACAGCTGCTTGAAAAAATATCATAAAACTTAATGAAAATAAAACTAATTTTCTAAATGTATTCTTTTGATTTAAAGCATTATGAATCCCTACTGAAAATAAAATAAAAAATAGAATCAGTATAGTTAATGTACCTATTAATCCGAATTCTTCTCCTATTATAGAATATATGAAGTCAGTATGTTTTTCTGGAAGATAATATTGTTTTTGTAAGCTATTCCCGAATCCTACTCCTAAGATTCCTCCTTTAGCGTGTGCTATTAAACTTTGGATTATATTGTATCCATATCCTAACGGATCTTTGAAGGGATCAATAAAGGCTAAAAACCTTTTTATTCTATAACTTTTGGTTAAAACTAATAAAATAAAAGCAATAAAAGAGAAAGTAATTAAAGGGATAAAATGCCATAATGGAGTACCTCCAACAAACATGGTAACTAAAAATAGGAATGCGACTATCGTAGCGTTTCCTAAATCAGGCTCTATCTCTATTAAAAATGCTAGAACTAACATAATAATAAATGGAGCTACAAAACCTTTCTTAAAATCCTTTAAAATATCTACTTTATTTTCTATAAAATATGCAGTATATAAAATGATAACTATTTTAGATAATTCAGATGGTTGAAATGTTATAAATCCAAGATTAATCCACCCCCTTGCTCCATTTACCTCTACCCCTAAAGGTGTAAATACTAATATTAGTAATATAATATTAACTAACACTAATAATGGTACGCTTTGTTTTATTAAATCTACAGTTAGTTTTTTATTTAATGTTATAAAAAAATATATAAATATTCCTATTAAAAAAGCTAATACTTGTTTAATAACAAAATTTATATTGAAAGTTGAAGAATATACCATTAATATGCCAAATAATGATAAGAACAAAGAGGTATAAAATATAACTTTTGAGCTTATACTGTAATTTATATTTTCTTTCATTTTAGCTTAACTACCTTTTAGGTTTATAGTGTTTTTAGCATGAGGTTCATTTTATATTGAGTAAAAAATCATTTTATTAACATTATTTCTGATAACAGATAAAATCCACCACTTTATGGAATTATTCTCATTATAATTGATGTTTTATTTTAAATAGCTTATACCATATAATGTATTATTCATTTGTTTTGTAATGCTTGTTTGGATAATTTTTTATACCTAACTAGCACTATGAAAACTACTTGTTGCTTTTTATTAAAACAGAATAGAATATTTTTCTTCAAAATAATTGTATAAGTAATTGGAATCTATATTGTTATTTGTTATTTTTTGTATGAGTTCTTTAGTTGTGTAAGTCATTCCATGTTTGTGGATATTTTCTTTTAAGTATTCTATTATTTTTGAAAAATCTCCTTTTGATATTAATTCATTTAGATTTAGTTCAGATTTAATTTTGTAATATATTTGAGCGGCTATAATGTTTCCTAATGTGTAAGTCGGGAAATATCCGAATAAGCTTTCTGCCCAATGTACATCTTGTAGAAATCCTTCTGAATAGTTGCTTAATTTATAATCAAAATATTTATAAAATAAATCATTCCATAATTCAGGGATTTCTTTAACTTTAAGGTTCTCATTAAAGATTTTCCTTTCTATATTGAATCTAAGGATTATGTGTAAGTTATAAGTTAATTCATCTGATTCTATTCTAATTGGTTGTAAATCTATTTTATTAGCTGCTTTTACAAAATCGGTAATATCGTAATTTTTAAATATATCGAAGTAAATTGATAAATGTGGATAAAAATAGTTCCAGAAGCTAATGCTCCTTCCTATTATGTTTTCCCAGAATCTTGATTGTGATTCATGGACACTTAAAGATATGGCATCTCCTTTAGGTTGTCCAAAGTGCTCTTCAGGTAAATTATAATCATAAATTGCATGTCCTAATTCATGTAAAGTCCCAAAAATAGAATTACCTATATCATTTTGTACATATTTTGTAGTTATTCTTATGTCTTTGGGAGAAATAGAAGTGGCAAAGGGATGTGATGTTGGATCTAATCTTGAGAAATCTTCAGTAAACCCTATTGATTTTACTAAGAATTTACAAAATTCCTCTTGTTTTTTTATATCAAAATCTCCTTTTAGTATATCTTTTACTTTTTGTGATTTATCGTAATATTTTTTTATTAACTCTTTTGTTTTAATTAATAGATTATTAAATATACTTTCTATTTCAGATGGTATAAAACTATATTCATAATTTTCAAGTAAAGCTTGATAAGGTTCGGATTTATAGCCCCATAAGCTTATAAACTCTTTGTTAATTTCTATTATTTTTTCTAAGTAATTCATGTATTCTTTTAAGTAAGGGTCTTTTAAGGAAGTTGGTTTATGTTCTTTGGCTTTTTCCCAACGATTTATTGAGATTGGGATTAAATTTGAGAGTTTTGACATTAATTTAGGGGGAATTTTAGATGATCTTTCATAAGAATATTTCCACCACTTAATATTTACCCACTCTTCACTATATTTTTCGTAATCGTTTTCATCTAATAAATTTATGAGGTTTTTATATTTTTTAGATGTTTTTAATTTATGGATGTATTCTGTTAAGATTGCTATTTGTTTTCCGCGGTATTCATTTGCTAATTTTGGCATTGTAACTCTATCATCCCAATATAATAAGCTTAGTATTCCTTCTAAATATGCAATATGAATATTATACTTTTTAACTCTATTGTAAATCTGTTGTTTGTTGATAGATTTTTTTATTAACATAATTGATACCCCTTTTTATTTTTATTTTTTACAATAATATAATTTAATTTAATATAGTTGTTTCCTTTGATAAAAACTCTAATTATTTTTTAATATTTTTTAGTAATTTGAGGGAATAAAATTAGGATTATTGTTAAGTATTTTCTTGAAAAACTATTTTGATTTTGAATATATTTTTAATGATTTCTTCATGGATATTGATTATCATTTCATTGAATAATTGATTAGATTCATCTCTAAAGGCTGTTAAAGGATCAATATTTCCCCAACCTCTTAATTTTATGCCTTCTCTTAGGTATTCTATATTTTGTAAATGCTCTATCCAATAGTTATCTACGATTTGAAGCATTATAAATTTTATTATATCTAAGAATATTTCTTCAGGTATATTATTTTGAATCATTAATCTTTGTTTTAATTCTATTAGAAGTATATTACTTAAAGAATCTATTACTTTATTTAAATCCTTACCTAAATTTTCGTTAGAATATATATCTATTTTTAAATTATCATTATAGGTTTTTAGTATAATATTTAAGATATCTGGTGGTAAGAAAGCTTTATAAAATTCAAGTAATCTATTTATGATTGATTCTTTTTCTATTTTTATTATGTTATTTTCAATGAAATAAGATAAAACATAGTTATTAGCTCTTTCAATAAATTCTTTAAAAACGGATAGGAGGTTTTCTAGTAATTCTTCTTTATGAAGGATTCTATCTCTTTCTTTGTAAATAGCTTCTCTTTGCCTATTGATTACATCATCATAAGCTAATAAAGTTTTCCTTATTTGGAAGTGAGTAGCTTCTATTTTTTCTTGGATTTTATCTAATTGTTTAGCTATAAATGAAGCTGAGATATGTTCCTTTTCATCTAATTGGTTAAAGGATAGTTTCATTAGGTTATTCAGATTAGAACCTCCAAAGATTTGGAATAATTCATCTTCTATAGAAACGAAGAATACTGTATCTCCTGGGTCTCCTAGTCTTCCTGCACGGCCTCTTAGCTGATTATCTATTCTTCGTGATTCATGTCTTTCTGTACCTATGACATATAGTCCTCCTAATTCTGCTACTTTGTGGTATTCTGGGGTATGTTTAAATTCTATTTTACAATCAGGGAGATTACAGAGTTCGGAGTCATCAAGTGGTTTTCCTCCTAAGATTATATCTACCCCTCTACCGGCCATGTTTGTTGCGACTGTAACAGCTCCTAATTTTCCTGCTTGTGCTATTATTTCTGCTTCTTTTTCGTGGTTTTTTGCATTTAATACGAAATGTTTAATTCCTTTTTCTGTTAGCATTTTTGAGATTATTTCATTTTTGTATATATTTCTTGTACCTATTAATACTGGTCTTCCTTGCTTATTTAATTCTTCAACGAAATCTATTAGGTATTTAAATTTCCCTTGTTCACTACCGAAGATAAGATCAGGATGATCTTTACGTTTAGTAGGTTTATAAGTAGGGATAATAACTACATCCATTCCATAGATTTGTTTAAATTCTTCTTCTTCGGTGGCAGCTGTTCCTGTCATCCCTGCTAATTTCTTATATAATTTGAAGAAATTTTGGTAAGTAATAGTTGCAAGGGTTTTACTTGCTTGTTTGATTTCTACTCCTTCTTTAGCTTCTATTGCTTGATGAATTCCTCCTGAGAATCTTCTACCGTACATTTTTCTACCAGTAAACTCATCTACTATGACAATTTCTCCATTTTCTACAATATATTCTCTATCCTTTTTAAATAGTTCTTTAGCTTTTAATGCTGCGTTTATATGGAATGCGAACATAAAATTGGAGTATAGATTATCTGTATTTAATTTTTTTTCGACTTCTTTAATCCCTTCTTCTGTTAGGGTAACGGAGTGTGTTTTTTCTTCTATAGTATAATGGATATCTTTTGTTAATTCACTAGCTATTTTAGCGAAGAGTTTAAATAATTTAGGGTCATCATCTGCTGGCCCTGAAATTATTAATGGGGTTCTCGCTTCATCTATTAATATTGAATCTACTTCATCTATTATTGCATATTCTAAGCCTCTTAAAACTCTATCTTTTAAATCATATACCATGTTATCTCTTAAATAATCAAAGCCTATTTCATAGTTAGTTACATAAGTTATATCGCATTTATACATTTTTTGGCGTTCTGTTTTATCCATTAACTGCTCTACGTATCCTACTGATAAGTTAAGGAAGTTGTATAATGGTCCCATCCAGGAAGCATCTCTTTTAGCTAAATAATCATTAACCGTTACTATATGAACGGGTTTTGAAGATAACGCGTTAAGGTAAGCAGGTAATGTTGCTACTAAAGTTTTACCTTCTCCTGTTTTCATTTCTGCTATTCTTCCTTGATGTAAAACAATTCCTCCTATTATTTGTACATCAAAATGCCTCATTTTTAAAACCCTTTTAGCTGCTTCTCTTACTACTGCAAATGCTTCAGGTAGTATATTATCTAAGTTTTCTCCTTTTGAAATCCTTCCCTTAAATTCTGTTGTTTTTTGTTTTAATTCTTCATCAGTTAATTTGGATACTATATTTTCCAATTCGTTTATTTTATTTAAAATCGGTTTTAATTTATTTAATTCTTTTTCATTAGGATCAAAAATCTTTACTATATTTTTTATTAAACCTTTTATCATACTAATATAAAATTCTATTAAAAATTAAAAAATCCTTAAGGAATTTTTTATAAAAATTACAACTTAAATTAGTTGTATTTTATTGTGAATTTAGTTTTTATAGAATTTATTAAGAAAAATACTATTAAAGAAACTAAAGCTTAAAAAAATTCAAACTTTAGAAAAACTTAAAACTAATAGAAAATCTAAAACTAAGAAAGAAATCTAAACTCAAAGAAAATCTAAAATTTGAATGAAAATCTAAAGCTGTGAAACATCAAAAGCTATTAAAAAATTAAACCCAAGAGAAAAAATTAAAAACGCTAAAAAACTAAATTAAAGGTTAAATCAAATAGAAAAAGTAAAACATAAAAAAAATATACCTAATAAAAATGAACTCAATAGAGAAATGTTAAATCCGATAAGAAATAAACTCAATAAAAAAATAAAGCCGAAAAAAATAACTTTAAAGAAAAATTGAAACAGATAAAGGGAAGCTAAAAGTAATAAAAAAAACTTAATCAATATAGAAAAAGCAAGACTTTTATAAAAAATCTAAAACTAAATTCAAAATGAATAAAACAAAAAATAAAATCTATTTCAAATTTTAAAAAGTAAAGAAATCTAATTCAAAAATAAAAAAACTAATCCAAATGGAATATAGTCTAATTGAAAAATTAATTCCAAAAAATCAATAAAAGATCACTATAAAAAAGATATAAAAAAATAAAATAGCATAAATAAAAAACAGCTTATTTTGTAAAATAGCAAATTTAATTAAAAGATTGATGTTTTTACTATACTTTTTAAATAGGAGAAGAAATATTTAAAATTTGTAAATTATTTTCTGGGTCTACAGGAAAATATGGATTACTTTGGAAATTATTATTAACTGTTATATTTATTTGATCTGTGATTATTAGGTATTTATTATTGTGTTTAGGTGTTTTGTATTGGATAGTTGATTTTAATCCTACTAAAAAAATTTTTTTATTATCATCTATGGATATATTTTTTACATTTTTTATTTCAAAATTTATATCTCTTATATTTATATTTTTTTGTATTAATTCTTGGTCTTGTCTAATTGTAGATAATATTTGAAATTTTTTTGAATTTAATAAGTTTAATAATTCTTGGGGGTCTTTAGGGATATCATTAGATTTTAATTCTTTTATATTGTTAGTTATACTGGCGTTTAATTTTTGTTTAATTAATTGATTATATTCGAAACTTGAGTTAAGGACATTGGTTTTTATTATTAGCTTTATTAACGCAATTTATATATTTTTTTATTGAATTTATATTTATTAAATTCATTTTCCTCCCTCCCTTTATTTTTAGTTTTTATACTATTTTTTAGTGTTTTCATTTTTTAGGTAATAGAATTAAGTAAGCTATTTTTCTATTATTGTGATTATTATTTTCAAAATTTTTTTGATATACGTAGTATATTATTTCATAGAAGTTTGTGGTTGATTTTATTTGGAATTGTATGTATTTAGGGATTTTATATTTGACAGTTCTTTGGTTATTATATTTTACATAATAAAATGTGTCAGTATTATTAGTTTTATATAAATGGAATTCTACGTTTTTATTATTATCGAAGCTAATTGCTTTAAGGATATATTTTTTATTTATGTCATCATAGGAGATGGATATATCACGAGTTATTGATGCAGCTTTTATTTTGTTTCCTATTATGCTCGCTATCATCAGGTTTTCTACTAGGTGTTTATTTTTTATATTTTCTTGGTTTAATTTTATTACTATATAAACTAAAATGGATAAGATTAACCCAAATATTGCCATCGATATCATCAATTCTACTAATGTTAATCCTTTTCTACTCATTTTATTTTATATTCATTATCATTTATTCATTATCATTAGGATTAAGAGATATTCCTATTAATTTTAAAACAGGGTATCCCTTTACCGTTATGTCTAAAAAAATTTGATTTCCAATTTTTCTTTTAAACTGTGATTGAAATAAAGTTATGTATTCTAATTTATAGACAGCAGCTATTCCGAAAGGCACTTCTAATTCCCTTTTTTCTCCACATATTATCTTTATTTCTCCTTCCATAACGTTCTTAAACGTATCTGGTTCTACTATCCCATCTCCGTTTATATCTACTCCTTCTTCCCATTTATTTGTTTCTATTATTA
>CAKZQG010000002.1 GCA_937139605.1 uncultured bacterium | reverse complement strand
ATTAAAAAAACTGCTATTTTAAAATATTTTTTTACATTATTCACTTTTAACCCCCTCCTTTTATTTTTTTATTTTTTATAACTAAATTTTTTAAATCTTTATTTTTAGTTTTATATTTTTAAATTTTATATTAAAAAAAAAAATCCTCCTTAAAAATTAAGATAAAAAAATAAAAAAATTTATAATTTTATTTATAAAAATATAAATTAAAAATAATATAAAAACATTTAGATAGAAATAAATAGATTTAGATATGAAATATGGATAGAATAAAGAGGGGGTATAGCAAAAAGAATTGATGATTTAATTTATAATTTAATAGGAACTATTCTGATTTAGAGAAATTTCTTCTAAAGTTTCTATTAGAAGAGGTTTTAGAGGATGATCCTCTAGAAGAAGAGAAGCCTCTATTTCTAAATCTGTTATTATTAGATCTAAATCCTTCTTCTCTAGGTTTAGCTAATTCTACTCTCATTGGTCTTCCTTTGAGTTCTTTACCATTTAAATTTTCTATAGCTTTTTGAGCTTCTTCAGGAGTTTCGTATTCTACAAATCCAAACCCCTTATTAGTTAGTAGTCTTAAATTTTTTATACTACCATAGGGTTCGAAAGTGTTTTTAAACTCCTCTTCTGTTAATTGATAGCTTAAGTTACCTACGAACAATTTAGACACAAGAACCTCCTTGAACTCCAAGAGCTCCTTTTAGCTCGTATAAAAATCAGAGCAACCGGTCTCTTTCAGAGCAACAGGTATATTTTTTTTGCCCCTGTTTGGCAAAATATTTTTAATCGCTATACCCCCTTTTTAATATTATAAATTTCTTCAAAAATTCCTACTCATTTCTTATATCAAAATTTATTTATAATTAAAATTTACTTATTCAGAACTAATTCTTTATTTTGAAGTTGTTCAACTAATTTAGAAAATACATCAAAATTTTCAACTGCCAAAAGCTGTAGATTCTTTCTATCTATTTTTATATTATTTTTCTTTAATAAACCAATGAATTTAGAATAAGATAAATTGAATTGTCTAACAGCAGCATTAATTCTTTCTATCCAAAGTTTTCTAAAATCTCTTTTCTTTTGTTTTCTATCTCTATAAGAATATTTTCCTGCATGCATTACTGCTTCATTAGCAGTCTTAAACCTTCTACTCCTTGCGCCTTTATATCCTCTAGCTAATTTCAATATCTTTTTATGTGCCTTTTTCTTTATTACCCCTCTCTTTATTCTCATAAACAAATACCTCCTTTTTTTACTTATTCAACTAATATTAACTTTATCCTTTATTTTTCCAAAATATTCTTTACTATAAAAGGAGCAACATAATATGAACCAGTTATATTTAAATGATCATCATCAAGGTATAAATAATTTCCATCTTTTATTATATAACAATAATTCTTATCACACATTGCTTTTGATAAATCTATTATTTTTACCTTAGGATATCCCTTAGCTATATTCAATATAAACTTATTATAAATATACTGTCTTTTATAATAATCTTGATAATATATCTTATCAATATAATTAAATACATTAATTCCAATAATTTTTTTTAATGCTTTATTTAATTCAAAAAATTGATAAGAATAAACCTTAGGTTCAAACCCTAAATTAGGGATATCTAAAACAAAATAAAAATCAATATCTCTTAATGAAAAATATTCAAAAGTATCTTTTAATCTTTTTTTAAAAACCTCCTTCTGATTATAATTAACAGGATCTTTAAAATAATCAGAAAATACTATCTGATATTTATTAGAATCATTTTTATTAGAAAATTTAGAATAAATCCCATAATCATTTGACATATAGTAAGCAATAAATCTACAGCAAAAAATCACTTTTTTTACTTTTTTATTTCTTATCATATAATCTAATATCTTATATATATCATATACTTGCTTAAAATATTTTTCTAAATCTTTTTTATTAACAGAAGAAGATACAAGTATATCTTTATAAAATGGAGCATTCCCTGAATTAGAAACTAATAATAAATTATAATTTAATTTTTTAATATAATTAGCTAATCCTTCATAAAGCATAAAAGCATGAGAATCCCCTATTAATATGATAAAATTATTTTGATTTAAATCATCAGTAGTAGCTTTAATACCGTCATTAACAGGATCACTTTTTAATATCTTTTTAACCAAATTTAATCCAGTTTTTTCATTTTGAACCACACAAAAATTTTTAGCATAATTTTCAAAATCAATATGAAATCTTTTAAACAAACCTCTCTTTTTATCAATATAAGCCGCAATCTCAATTAAAATAAATGATAAAAATAATAAAAATATCACTTTTTTAAAATTCTTTACTCTCCTAAACGGAAACTCTATAAACTTATACGTTAAATGAGATAAAACATATGATAACAATAAAACATTTATATTTAAATAAAATGAAGCAAAATTATTAGGTGATAAATATATTTTAGTATAAATAGAATTATCCAAAAAATTAGCAAAACTTAACAAAACATGATGCCACAAATATAAAGAATAACTAATAACTCCACTATACCATATAAATCCCTTTGAAAATAAGCTATTCTCTTTATTAACAAAACTAAATATAATAAAAAATGTAAAAATATCAACCAAAAATAAATGTAATAAACTAAAACTCTTAACATTATAATTCAGTAATACAGCAATTATAAATAAAATTATTATTAAACTTTGATAATTAATAAATAATTTCCTTATTTTTTGAATAAATAAAGAATTATCTTTAATATGAATATCAATAGAAGCTAAAACAGCACCTAAGGATAATTCCCAGAATCTAGATATACTATGATAATAACCTAATTTAAAAATATAAGCACTAATAAAAAATAGGAAAAATATTGATAAAACTCCATAAACTAAATTATTTTTATTATCTTTAAATACTCTAAATAAAATAACTAAAATAAAAGGCCAAAATAAATAAAACTGCTCCTACTATTATTTATTTTCTTTAATTAATCTGAAATTCTCTTGAAAAACCAAAGCAGCATTAACATGTTTAGCTAAATATTGATAATATTCCGGCCATAAAAATAAATACCCCATTACTAAAGAAAAAACAATAACAACCAACATAGCAGGAAATATCCTTCTAATTTGATTACTATAAAATATCCAAAAACTAAATTTATTTTCTAATATTTGTTTTATAATTATTTTTGTTATAAGATACCCAGAAATAACAAAAAATATATCAACCCCAACATATCCAAACGGAAAAATATCAGGAAATAAATGAAATAAAATAACTAATATAACAGCTACCCCTCTTAAAGCATCTATTATACTCTAAACTATGTTCCGGTACATCTATCTTTGATAATCCCTTTAAAATCCTAAAAAAAGAAAGCATATCTTAATTTTTAGTTTTTTGTTGGTATTTTAAGATAAACCTCCATATAACAGGAGAAAATAAAAAATAAATTAAAAATCCTATAATAAAATAAATAGAATTCGGTAAAACTTTAATACCTAAAAGCATAACTATAAAAATTAAAGATAACCTAAAAAAAACAAAAAAAATATAATCTATTTTTATTTTTCTATAAACAAACCATAAATATAGAAGTCTTGTAGAAAAATCTATAAATATTAATAAAGATAACAGAATAAATCCAATAAAAAAATCAAATCCCACTACTTTATTACTATATTTTTTATTACTATTTTGTTGTTATTTTATTTATTATTATTGTTATTATTTTTATTAGAGTTTCTTATTTTTTCTTGTAGGACAATACATCCGTGAAGTAGTGCTTCTGGTCTTGGTGGACAGCCAGGGACATATACATCTACTGGAACAATCATATCTGCCCCAGGTAAAACTGAATAACATTGATATACATATGGGCCACCTCTGATAGTACAGGTTCCCATAGCTATAACATATTTAGGATGAGCCATCTGCTCATATAGTAATCTAACTCTTGGAGCCATTTTCCAAGTAATAGTTCCTGCTAAAATCATTAAGTCTGCTTGTCTTGGAGAAGCTCTAAAAGGCATCCCTAACCTTTCAAAATCAAATCTACTTGCTCCAGTAGCCATTAACTCTATAGCACAGCATGCTAATCCAAAGAGCAAATACCATAAAGAGTTAGCCCTAGACCAAGCTAAAAAATCATCTAATTTAGTTAATAGCAATTGTCCTCCTGGTAAAGTTTCTAAATAAACTGGTGGGATTTTATCTTTTAAAGAAGGTTCCTTTAAAGCTCCAAACCTACCTAAATTAGATTCAGTTTCCAATCCACTCCTTGGAATAGGTAATTTACTTCTATTAAAATCAACTAATAAATCCACTAACCCCTCTTTTTTATAATCCAATAGGTTTTGATTTTCAATCATTTTTTCATCCATAAATAATATTACCCCCTATTTATTTTATTATTCCTTAAAATGAAATTTCCTTTAAAGTAATATAAAAACTATATAAAGTTATATTTAGAAAATATCAAATAATTCTTCTAAAAAGCTTTTAAATTTTTTCTTTTTTTTATGTTTATCATAATATCTATGATTTTCATAATATTTATCATAATACTTATTATGTTCTTTATCGTAATAATATTGAGATTCATTATAAGATCTGTTATAATTTTTTTCTTGATGATATTCATTATAGTTTTTATCATAATGATAATCTTTATCATAATGATAGTTTTCTTTAGATTTTTTATTATAAGAAGAATATTCCTGATTAATAGAAAGTTCAATAATTTTTTCTAATTCTCCTCTATCTAACCAAATCCCTCTACACTTAGGACAATAATCAATTTCAACATTAAATTTATAAGCAATATTAAGATTTTCATTACATACTGGACATTTCATCTAAAACTACCTCCCTTCATATTCTTTAATAAAAAATATAAAACTAATTTATAATATAATTTTCAATTAATTAACTTAAATATCCTTTAATCAAAATTATAATCAAAACACATTACATTTTCTATATAATATCTTCAAAATTCTATACTACTTTAAAACATTTTTTAGTTTAAATTTTTCCATAGTCTTTTATCCACTCAATTTAAACATATTCTTTCATTTTCTATGCTCATATTAACTCCCAAAGTAAAAAAAATTAAAATTAAAAAAAAAATCTTGTTATTCATCCCCCTAATTTAAACATATAGTTTCGTTGCTTGTTAAAAATGGAATAATTTATCATCCCTGTTTCTTTTATCAAAAGAATATCCTTAATAAAATTCTCTAACTCTAACTCCTTTTGAAAAGAATCTTTATTAGATTTTAAAATATGCCTAATGTAATACCCATCCTCCTGATAAATACAAATTTTAATATATCCATTTGCAGTTAATCTAATCCTATTACATTCCTTACAATTATCCAGAGTATTATAAATAAAACCAATAAAACAAGAGTCATTATTAACAGTTAATTTATAATATTTAGCAGGACCTTCACCCATCTTGCTATCCCTATATTCTTCTATCTTAACATACCTTTGTAAATCATTTAAAACTTCCTTATAAGATACATAAAGATTAATATCAAACAAAGGAGTTGTATCCATAAATTCTATAAACCTTAAGATTAATCCATTTTCAATAGCAAAATTTATCAAATCTAAAATATCTTTTACGGTTAATACCTTTAGTAAGACTGTATTTATTTTAATATTCTTAAATCCAGCTTTCAAACAATTCTTTATACCCTTTATCACTATATTAACATAATTCTTATGAAAACTATAATTATTATTCTTAACTTTTAATAAATTTTGTGGTCGATTTATTTGATAAAACTTAAAAGGATCTACAGTATCCAAACTTATATTAATTCTCTTTAAACCTGCTTCCTTTAATTCATAAGCTAAATTTTCATTTATCCCTAATAAATATCCATTAGTAGTTAATGACAAATCCTGAACATCCAAAGCTGATATCATCCTTATAAGCTTAGTTATATCCTTTCTTACTAATGGCTCACCCCCAGTTATCCTAAACTTATTAACCCCCAATTTCATCATAACCTTTACCACCATCAATATCTCCTCATAAGTTAAAATCTCATCTTTATTCAAAAAATCAATACCATAAAGGGGCATACAATATATACACCTAAAATTACATCTATCTGTTATAGATATCCTTAAACTCTCTACTTTCAACATACTTTATTTTCTAATTGATTTCCTAATTTAAATTAACTAAATTTTAAATAAATAAAAAACATTTTTTACATTAAGACTTATAATTACAAAAGCAAAAGAAGTTAATAAAGCTGCTAAATACTGTTCCTTTTGTCTTAACTTAAATATAAATAACATATGCTTAAAACCAACAAAAAATATTAATATACTTAAAATCAAATCAGGAAAATTCATTACCAAAGTGTCTATATTATTAAGTAACGATATAAAAATACATATAGATCCTATAAATATGGGGGTTAAGAAAGTTCTTCCACCTGAAACAAAATGAGCAGTTATCCCGCCAGAGCCATGACAAACCGGGACTCCTCCTAATAAACCTATAAATAAATTATAAGTAGAGCAAGTAAAAGATAATTTACTTTCCGAAACTTTTAAATTATATAAATCATTAATAGTTTTTGAAGAAGCATAAATAGCATTAGCTATAGTAATCGGTAACTGAATAATAACTATTATTAAAGAAATCAATAAAATCTCAAAAAAATTATTTACTATACCTAAATATACTTGATTAAAATAAAGTGTTAATTTAGAAAAAGACACTAAACCAAAATGAAAATCATTAAAACTGCTAAAACTTAATATAACCCCAGTAATTAATAGGACTAAAATAGCAGGGATTTGCCAATTACTTAGCAATCCTAATACTAAAATTAATACAAAAAATAATAACTCCAAGAAATTAAAACTACTGAAATCTGAAAAATTGATATTTAATAAATTAAAAGCTGCTATAACCAATAATATCCCAACCCCAAACTGAATCCCCCTTATAAAAGAATCATCTAATCTAAACTTAGAAAATATCCTAAATTTATTTAAAATAATTAAAATCAAAGAAATAATAATAGAACTAAATGGAACTACCATAGGATTTAATTTAACAGATAAAACTACCGAAGAAATCCCTTTCATAGGTTGAACCGATACAGGAACTTTATATATAATCCCATTTAAAACATACGCTAACCCTACTAAAAATAAAACTATATTAATATTTATCCCTAACTTTGATAATCCAATAACAATAGGAAAAAGAACCCCAATATCCCCCAACGAACCATTTAACTCCCTCAATATAAAACTAATATATTTTAAATAATTCCCCATTTTTAACATTTTAATTTCGTTAAAATTTAATTTTATTAATGCCTATTAATTTTATTAATGTCTAACTGATAATTGATTAATCATTTCATAGGCATGAGGTAAAATAGGGATAACAGCAGTTAAACATTCTTTAACCCCTTTAGGAGTGCCTGGTAAATTTATTATTAAAGTTTTATTAGCAATCCCGGAAGTAGCTCTACTTAACGCCGCTTTAGGGGTATTCTTAAACCCTTCATATCTCATTAATTCAGTTATCCCAGGAGTTTCCTTAGTTATAACCTTTTTAGTAGCCTCTGGAGTTAAATCCTTAGGACTAAAACCAGTACCTCCATTAGTTAATACTAAATCAAATTGCTGCTGTACAAGTTTTCTTAATTCACCCTCTATTAATTCCAATTCATCAGGAACCACACTATAATAAGAAACAGAAATCCCAACCTCCTCTAAAATCCCTTTTATTAAACCATAATTCTCATCTTCCATCAATTTATTATAAACCCTATCACTAACAGTTATAACCCCTACCCTTAAACTCTTATAAACATCTTTATATTTATCAAAATTATGTTTATCTTTTTCTAAACTTTTATTGCTCTTCTTTTTACTTTTCATATAATTAATCATCATTAACAAAAGTGTATGTTTTTATACACTTTTGACAGACCTATTTTTATTCCGCCATTTTTTTAGCCCTATGGTCTGCAGGCGGTATTAGGCTATCTATAGGCCGTGTACAAAACCTAACCTACGCATAGTTAAGTCCCTACTCAAAAGATTTAATAGAAATACAAAAAACTGCATTAACAACTTACATAATAGTATCTTAAATACTATCACTTTGTTCCTTCCTCTGCTTGTCTTGATCTTGGCTCTTTGATTTACTGTTAAGGTTTTGTATCTTTAGTCTTATTAGCTTAATATCTTTGTTAATCCTCTTTTTTGTATCTTCTTTGATTAGCAAGTATTTAATTGTTTCAATCCTCCTTTTAATTTTAATAAATCCCTAAAATTTTAATTATTTCTTAAAAATTGTATAATATTATAATAATCCCTAGGAGTGTCAATTTTATAAAAAGTTAAGCCATTTTTATCTACTTTTTTTATTTCTTCTTCATCTATCAACTTTATTGATTTTATATTATACATTAAATAATTAACAAAATTCTTTAAAGAATACTTTTTATTTTGAGAGTTTTTTTGAGTATCTATAATATACTTTTCTATAAGTTCAAAGCAATTTATTTTGTAAAATCCAGGTAAAAAATGAACGAAATCATCAAATTCAAAAAAAATAAAATCATAATCAATATATTTTAAAGCAAGTTTAATTAAATCAGGATTTATTAGTACTTGATCTACTGCAACTAATAAAATAAAATGATTTTTGTAATAAACAGATAACTCCTTAGAAATAGTATATAATCCTAATAAAGGCCCCCTTAAATTTAAATCGACTTCTAAATCAAATACCTCTATAAAAAAATCATCTGCAATTAATAGCTTATCTTTTAAGGATTTATATTGAATCTCATATAAATTAAAAGTTTGCTTATTAAAATTAAGAACAATTTTATCAGCAAATAATGATAATCTATTAATTATTTCTTGAAGAAAAGTAATCTTTTGATTATTGATATTAATTTTTAGGAAAGCTTTATTATATTTCATTCTAGTACTTTGCCCTCCTAATAATATAGCTCCTAATATTTTTTTTTCTTCCTTATTACCCATAAATCATTTTTAGTACCCATATTAAGTAAAACTATTTTAATGATTTAGTCCTAAAAGAAAGATATAATATAGTTATCAAACCTAGAATACTCATAATAACAAAAACAACAAACCCTAAATAATAACCTGATTTCCCAGAAATATCTACAATTCTGCCTAAAATAGGGGGTATAACAAATCCTCCTAAAGCCCCTAAACCTCCAACCCAACCTGCTGCTCCCCCTATTGCTTTAGGAACTACCTTAGGTACTATTTTAAATACAGCAGCATTGTTTAACCCCATTCCAAATGCTAAAAATATTATCCCTACTAATGAAAAAATTATATTACCACCTAATAGAGTTATAATCAATGAACCTAATAATATAGAAACAATAGCAATTAAAGAAGCTTTTTCACCAGTTATTTTATCACTAAATCCTCCCCCCCAGACTCTAATCAATGATGCTCCTATTGAGAATAAAGCAGTAAATACCCCTGCTAACTGTTTATTTACAGAAAATAGCTCCTGATAAAAAGTAGGGAACCAAGCAGTTAATGCTAAAAATCCTCCAAAGGATATAAAATATAACCAAACCAATAGCCAATTCTCTAAGGTTTTAGCTGATATCTGTAAGCTTTTTAGTAAAGCACCTGTTGGGAATAACTCTTGGTTCTTAGATTTAGCTATCTCTATAGCCTCTTGAGAAGGAATATTTTGTTTTACTAATTGAAAATAATAAGCGTCTTTTGCTATTATTGAATATACAATAGTTCCAGTAAAAAGGAAAGCCAACCATAGTAAATAAGTTTTAGCAAGTCCTAAAGTAGGTAAGATAAAAGGGATAACCAAAGCGAATATCCCAGGAGCTAAATTCCCTAACCCTGCATATACCCCTAAAGCCCAACCTTGCTTATGCTGGGGAAACCAATAAGAAGTTTGAGCTATACCTACGCTAAACGTAGCTATGCCAAAGCCACATAACGCACCTAACAATAACAACAAATTATAACTAACCAATGTAGGATTAAATAATAAAAAGGAAATCCCCGACATCCCTATTATAGCTGTTATCAATAATATTAAAAACGGTAATCTACCACCTACTGAATCTACCATAGCAGCAAAAGGAATCCTTAATAAACTACCTGTCAACATAGGAATAGCTACCAGCATACCAGCTTGAAAAGCATTCAAATTAAGTAATTGTTTAAACTCTTTAGCTACAGGGCCAAATAAAGAAACTGCTGCAAAACCTATAAAAAATCCTACCGTTGCGCCTATTAACCCCTCCATCGGAGTACCTACTAACTTATAGTCCCTTATTTTTCCTTTTTTATCTTCTAAAAGCATATTAACTCACCTCCATTAATTTAAATAATTAATTTAAATAAAAAATTAAATTGCTTCCTCTTTTTTAAACCATTTTATAACCACATAATTCCTCCAAATATAAGGGATTGGCAAAACTATTATATGGATTAATCTAGTAAAAGGTAAGATAGCAAAAAAAACAAAGGCATTAAAGAAATGAAGCTTACTAACTAAAGGTAAATCTTTAATATATTCAATATTAGGATTAAAAGTAAAAAGTGAATATAACCAAGGTACTGCATGCTCACTAAAAAACAAAGACCCATTTTCATAAAATAATAGTTGTCCAAAACCCGTTAGCACTTGAATCATTAAAACTAATAACACAATCCAATCACCAAAAGTAGTAGTCTTAGTAACTTCACTAATAAAAGCTCTCCTATACATATAAAGCAATAAACCAATAATTAATAAAGTAGCAACAATAGAACCGATATATTCTAAAGGTTTATGGTAAGGAGTTCTTGCTAAATTTGCCCAAAAGCTTGGAAATAAAAAAGTAGTAACATGCGTAAAAATTGTACCTAAAATCGCAAAATGCCAACTAATAGAAGCAAAAAACAAAACCCTGTTTTCTAAAAGCTGACTAGATAACGAAGATACACTAAATGAATTAGTTTTAAATCTATATATTATCCCAAAAATAAATAAAGTTAATGAAATATAAGGAAAAATTATAAACGCTAAAATATATAACAAACTATTGTTAGTTGTTAATACTTCATTAGACATTATCCTCACCTCGCTTTTTCTTAATTAGCTTCCATACTTAAGCTAGAATCTATATTTAAAATATTTATCAAATAATAGATCAATTTACAATATGGGTTATTCAATATAAAATCAGGTTTTAACTGTCTAAAAACAGAATTATAATAATTATTAAAAGAAGGAATAATTAAATTCATTAATAATTCTTTTAAAATTTCATCATTATTAACAAACTCCAAAAATTTTAACACTATAAATATGTGATCAGGTAATTCATTTAGCTCTTTATCTAAATAAAATTCATATTTATTATATAAATCTCTTAATTTTATCATCTCAGTATTTCTGTTAAAGCTATCATAGTGGATGTAATAAGATAAATATGGATAAAAAATAGGTTTCAAATCAAAAGTTAAAGTATATAACTCTTGAAGCGAATCTAAATTACTATCATTCTTTTCATAGAATTCTACAAATTCATTAACTATTAAATTTAATTTAGGATTACTAATTTTTATAAATTTAATATTTTTTATAAATAAATGATCCTTAGGATAATCAAAGATATCAGATATTTTTAGGAACTCTTTGAAATCATTTAAATTAGGTAATAATTTTTTCATAATAATTCACCTCGTTTTATTAAGGATAAAAAACTTAATTATCCCCCTCTTTTAGCTTCTTGGCGTATATTAAATCCCATTTTAGCTTTATAAGCTAAAGGTTCCATTAATTGCTCTACTTTTATTTCCCTTATAAATGTTGGAATAACAAACCTATCTTCAAATTTTGCAATAGATGTTAAATAAAAATATTCATTAGCATCTTCTTCATTAAAGCCTGCTTCATTTAGAACTCCCTTATCTACATCTCCCACAGTAATAGCTCGCCTGTATATCCTTAACGCAATCATCTTCTTAAATACTTCTTTCATTAACTCTTTATTCCCCGCAGTAAACATATTAGCAAAATACTCTATAGGTAATCTATACTTTTCTATAGTAGTAAATAAATCTTTATCTATACCATAAGTATCACCAGTTTTATTAGCTTTTATAGGTAATAATGGAGGAACATAAAACAACATAGGTAAAGTTCTATATTCAGGATGCAAAGGTAACGCTAATTTCCATTTTTTAACAAATTTATAAACTGGAGATTTTTGAGCATACTCTATTATTTCATCAGTTAAACCATTCTTTTTAGCTTGATTTATAACTTTAGGATCAAACGGATCTAAAATAAGATCTAATTGTTTTTGAACTATTTCATTTAAATCAGCTTTAGCAGCCTCCTCTACTTTTTCAAAATCATATAATAAAACTCCAAAATACCTAATTCTTCCTACGCAGGAATGGAAGCAAGCAGGTGCTTGCCCCGATTCTAACCTTGGATAACATAATATACATTTCTCAGCTTTTCCCGTATGCCAGTTATAATATACTTTTTTATATGGGCAACCAGCAACACACATCCTCCAACCCCTACAATGATTTTGATTAACCAAAACAATCCCATCTTCTGCTCTTTTATACATTGCACCACTTGGACACGCAGAAACACAAGGTGCATTCATACAATGATTACATATTCTCGGTAGATAGAAGAATACAACTCGCTCTATTTCAAATAACATTTCTCTTTCTTGCTCAGATAATTTACTTAAATTAGGATCATTATAGGCATATAAAGGTGATCCCCCTAAATCGTCATCCCAATTAGGTCCCCCTTTTATTTCCACAGGTTCTCCAGTTATCAAAGAAATTGGTTGAGCAGTAGGCTGAATAGGATTATTCTCATCATAAGGAGCATCAAATAAATGCTTATAAGCATAAGTCCAAGGATGATAATAAGCATCTATTGTAGGTAAAAAAGGGTTATAAAATAAAGCGAGTAAAGCACCTATCCTTTCTAAAGGCCCTGCCCACTTATATAACTTTAATCTAAGTTTTCCATTAACTTTCTCCCAACCACCTCTGAATTTTTCTTGATCTTCCCATTTTATAGGATACCCTGTTCCCGGACGAGTTTCCACATTATTCCACCACATATACTCCGTTCCTTCTCTATCAGTCCAAATATTTTTACAACTTATACTACATGTATGACATCCAATACATTTATCCAGATTAAAAACCATAGATACATGCATCCTAACATCCATATCCTTCTCACCCCTTTCTTATAAAAACTAATTATAAAAATAATAAAACCCTTAAAATTCAATTTTTTCTAATTTTCTAACGAGTACAAATGTATCTCTATTAACTCCAATGGGTCCCCAGTAATTAAAGTCCCAAGAAAGTTGAGCATATCCACCTACCATAAACAAAGGTTTTACCCTAGTTCTGGTTAAACTATTATGCCCTCCTGCACGCTTACCATTTCTAGCTTTTGGAACACTTATAGTTCTTTCAGTAGAATGGTATATCATACATACTCCTTCTGGTATCCTTGCGCTAACTATCGCCCTAGTTACTACCACCCCATTATCATTAAAAACTTCAACCCAATCATTATCTTTTATCCCTACTCTTTCTGCATCCTTATCACTTATCCAGATTCCTCCTATACCTCTTGATAATGTTAGCATCCTTAAATTATCATAATAAGTTGAATGTATCTGCCATTTACCATGTGGGGTTAAATAATTTAAAACAAGTGTAGTTTTCGGATCTAAATGAGATTTAACAATATCACCTAATTCATGGTAATCAAATCTTGGTTTATAAACAGGTAACATTTCCCCAAAAGATATGTAATACTGATGATCAAGATAAATATGTTGTCTTCCTGTTAAAGTTCTAAATGGTACTTTTTTAAGAATATTTAAATGATAGCTTGTATAAGTTATTTTTTGATTAGTTATTCCTGACCATATTGGGCTTGTAAGTGCCCTACAAGGTTTAGCAACTAAATCACTAAAACTATATCTAATATTAACATTATCCTTAGCTAAGTCAGTTAATTCCAAACCTACTTTTTGTTGTTCTTCTTGGAAAGCTCTCAAAGCAATTTTCCCATTAGTTTCAGGTGCCATCCATAATACTGCATTACATGCATCTATATCTTCCTCTATACTTGGATAAACTTTATCCCCTATTTTTATTGATTTCAATTCTTTTAATTCTTCATATACGTCATCTTCTTTCCAGACCAATCCATGAGCTCCAACACCCACTTTAGAAACTAATTCCCCTAAAGTTATATATCTATTATAAACATTATGATAATCCCTTTCAACGATTGCTAAATTAGGGAAATTTTTACCAGGAATTATTTCAATATCTTCATATTTCCAATCTTTAACAACAGGTTGAGTTATTTCATTAGGTGAATCATGCATTAAAGGAGTAGCAACGACGTCTATAACTTTTTGAGGCAAATTCTCCTTAGCTAATTCACTAAACTTTTTAGCAAGAAATTTAAAAATATCCCAATCTGATTTAGATTCCCATAGTGGTTTAACTGCTTCTTGAAGTGGATGAATATAAGAATGTAAGTCAGTAGAATTTAAATCATTTTTTTCATACCAAGTAGCAGATGGTAGAATTATATCAGAGTAAAGTGCACTAGTATCCATCCTAAAGTTGATATCAATAACTAAATCAAATTTTCCTGTAGGTGCTTCTTTAACTACGTTAATCTCTTTTAGATTAGATAAATCAGCTTCTTCTGCTATAGCATTACAGTCTGTTCCTAAGTAATGTTTAAGGAAAAATTCATGGCCTTTAGCACTACTCATTAAAGCATTCCCACGCCAAATAAACCATACTCTCGGGAAATTTATAGGATTATCTGGATCCTCTATACTAAACTTTATTTCTTTAGATTTGATTTTTTTAACTATCCAATTAATGATATCATTATTATCTTTAGCACCATCTGATTTAGCCATATCTACAATTTTTATAGGATTAACATTAAATTGAGGATAAAAAGGTAACCAACCAAGCCTTACCGCTTTAACTTGATAATCTATTGCATGATTATACTCAATATTTTTCCAAGGCAAAGACATTTTAATAGAATCTCTATCGTATCTCCATTGGCAAGAATGAACATAGTGAAAAGATGGTGTATTTTGGCGTCTAGGAGGTCTTATCCAATCAAGAGCAAAAGCAATAGTAGCCCAGGCACTTACTGGCACCACCTTCTCTTGCCCTACATAATGGTTTAATCCACCACCATTTTTACCAACACATCCACAAAGAATTAATGCTAATATACAGCTTCTATATATTAAATCTGAATGGAACCAATGGTTAGCACCTGCTCCTATTATGATACAACATTTTCCTTCGGTTTTAGCAGCTGTTTGTGCCCATTGATTAGCAAAATTTATTACCGTATCCCCTGAAATTTTAGTAAATCTTTCCTGCCACTTAGGAGTATAAGGTAAATCATCATTATATGATTTAGGGTATTCTCCCGGTAAATTTCTATTTACCCCTAGCTGCGCATTAAGTAAATCAAAAACGGTAGTAATATACTTTATACCAGTTTTAGTTACAACCTTTTTAACAGGACAACCTCTTTGAATATCTTTTTTATTAACAAAATCAGGTAAATTGACTAAAACTATCTCATCATAATTATCTATAAAAGTTAATAATGGATCAACTGGTTCTTTAGTTTTTACATTTACCAATTCTAGATTCCACAATCCTTTTTCTTTTTGATATTTAAAGCCAATACTACCAGGTACTAATGTTATTTTATTAGTTAATTTATCAAAAACTAAGGTTTTCCAGTCGGAGTTTTCTTCATTTTGGAATTCTTCTAAATCTGAAGCTCTAAGATATTTAGAGGGATAATAATTTTGATCTTGTTTTTCTAAGATAACTAACATTGGGGCATCAGAATATTGTTTTAAATAATTAATAAAATACGGTTCTTGTTTTTTATAATAATATTCGGTTAATATGACATGATTAACAGCCAACCAGAAGGCGGCATCTTGGCCAGGTTTTACAGGGATCCACCAATCCGCATGTCTTGAAACCATACTATAATCAGGAGAGAAAACAACCACTTTAGTGCCGTTATGCCGTGCTTCTACAAGGAAATGTGCATCAGGGGTTCTTGTCATTAAGACATTAGATCCAACTGTAGCAATAAATTTAGAGTGATACCAATCTGCGCTTTCTGCCACATCTGTTTGTTCTCCCCAAACTTGTGGTGAAGCAGTAGGTAAATCACAATACCAATCATAAAAGCTCATAGCGACTCCACCAATAAGCTCTAAAAACCTTGCACCACTTGCATAGCTCATCATACTCATAGCAGGAATAGGGGTAAATCCTACGATCCTATCAGGGCCATATTCTTTTATAGTATAAATCAAAGCAGCAGATATTATAGTAGCTACTTCATCCCATGTTATTCTTTTAAATCCTCCTTTTCCTCTCGCTTTTTTATATTTCTTATCATCTTCTTTTACTACATATTCCCAAGCTTTTACAGGGTTATTATATTTTTCTAAACCTTTTTGAAAACTATTATATAAAGCTGTTCTAATGTATGGGTATTTTACCCTTATAGGGCTATATATATACCAGCTAAAAGATATTCCTCTAGGGCAGCCACGCGGCTCATAAGGAGGAATATTAGGATCTATCATCGGATAGTCTGTTGCCTGAAGTTCCCAAGAAATTAACCCGTCTTTAACATATATCATCCACGAGCAACCACCTGTACAATTAACTCCATGAGTGCTTCTAACTACTTTATCGTATTGCCATCTATTTCGGTACATATCTTCCCACATTCTACCTTCAGCATCCAATCTCTCTACAAATTGGCTCATCATTTCACCTCCTCATATTTCAAAAAAATATTTAAAAAATAAAATACTTTAAAGAATTCATACTTTTGTTATTTATTTCTTTTAAAATACTTTAAGGTATCTTCGGGTTTAGTGTACCTATTTTTATAAATAAAGTTCATTATAATTAAGAAAATAATTGTTCCTATTATTCCTGTTAGTAATAGGGTAATAATTTCATTAAGGGGTCTTAAGGATGTTAAATTTTCCATTTTAAAAACCACCTCCTAATTATCCTAATTTCTAATGAGCATCTTTATTTTTTATTATATTTTAGTATGTAGTTCTTGAGCTTTTGTATTAAGGTAATGAGGGCATTGATGGCCTATATTTATTTCATTGAATTCATTATACATTTTTTCATCTATATCTTGAGTTAATACATCTTCTGCTAATCTAAAGAGTACATTATCTTCTTTTAGTATATGATTTCTTAAGATATTAATATATTCTAAGCTAGCTGATATAAAAGTGGTAATACAATTTACATAGATAAAAATGAAAAAATATATATTGCCGGTAATGTATATTCCAATAAAGACAATAGTAATATATATATAGTGAAATTAAAAAACGATAAGAAATTAGATAATAGTTTTAAAAATAATGGTTTAATAGTTATTAAAAATAAAGATATAATTGGAAAAAAATAATAAAAGCGATTCACTTAAAGTAAATTCAATTTATATAGTCAATAATAAAGATGAAATAAGTAGAGTTGATTCTATATTTTTAGATAATTATGGGAGTATCTACACCACAGGAACCGTCTATGCTGATGTTTATAATGATAAAGAAGAAACTCTTGATACAAATATATACGGATATATAATAAAATTAAATAAAAATGGAACCTTAGATACTACTTTTGGAAACAACGGGAAAATCATAATAAATAATATTACAAATAAAATTAATAATACTAAATTGACAGCTGAATCAATATATGTAGATAAAAAAGGTTATGTATATACTACAGGTAGCATCTTCGATAAATTTGATAAAGCAAAGAGCAAAGCATATGTAATAAAATTAAAATAACTAAAATAATTTTTGGTTTTAAATATACTTTTTCATATCCTTCATATCCTGTTTAAAATTTAATAGGCTTAGCTTTAGCTTCTTTAAACCATTCAATTCTTAAATCATAATCATCTTCAAAATTAGTTTTATATAAAAACTCCAAATTGGATAATGCAGTTTCGTCTATATCAAAAACCACTGCTAATTTCTCTCTTTCCTTATTAGATAATCCTTTAGTTCTTTTAGCTATATAATCTTTAGCACTATCTATTACTTCCTTTATATCCTTTTTTTATAAATTCTGTTTATAAAATGTTTATTTTTTAAAATAATGTTAATTTTTATATAATTTTATTGACTTTTATCAACATTTTTAATTATATATTTTTTATATTTTTAGAGGAATTTTTATGAAAAAAATATAATATAAATATCCTTAAAGCAAAAAAATAAAAAGTGGGGCTTAATATGATAAAAAACATCATTAAATTTTACTTAATAATAATATTCAATATATTAATTTTTAGTAGTAGTTTTATATATTCTAAGACTTATAAAGAAGAACAAGAAGAAAGGTATTATAATTTAGCAAGTTCTATTTTTTCTATTTATTATTCATTTTATAATAAAATACTACCTTTTGCTAATGGAAAAATATACAATTACGATGAAGGATTAATAGTAACTACATATTGTAACAAAGATTATAGATATTTTGGGTCTGAAAAAAATAATATCATAGGTAGGTTCGCTTTAGAAATTAATATATCTAATGACATCTTATATAAAGAAAATAAATATGTATATTATTATGTAGATATGCTAATTGATGATGAAAATAATAAAGATAATAAAAATGATAAAAAAACTTATGATTTATCAAGTGGTAAAGTAATTACTGCCAAAGCAGGTTGTAACCCATTAATAGTAAATGGAGAATTACTTGAATTAGGAAGCGATACTAACTACGTATCACTTTATATATTTTGCTATTAATCCAATTTAAGGTAAATAAAAACCCAAAGGAGGTGAATTTATAATATAAAAATCATTAAAAAATATATACAAATTGCTAATATTTTTATTATCATGTATATTTTAAATATATTTTTTAGTAAAAACTACCTATATTCAGAAAGTTTAACTGATGAAGAAGCCAAAATATATGCTTATTTAGCTTTATACATTGAAGATATCTACAAAAAAGTTAAGCATGCTTTTGTTTTACTATACAATGATTATATAAATAGTAAAATTAATATAGTTATATCTAATATCTTTTGGAAAAATCTTGCTTATTATGATGAAGACTTACCAAATATAGATTCTAATACATATATTGTTCCAGAATTAGGTTTATTAATTACTCTTTGGGGAGCTGATTATGAAAAAAATTTTGGATCTTATAAAAATAAATACCAAGGAATTTTTGCTATTGAAGTAAATATAAGTAATTATTTATTTCATAGATATAATGGCTATACACCTTACAAAAATAAAAAAAGTATTTATTATTTTTTAGATGATAAAATTGATTATGTAATTGATTTAAAAAAAGGTAAAGTTATTACAGGTAGGTCAGGAGTAAATCCCTTAATACAAACAGGAGAAATTATGAATTTAGGAAATGATACAAATGATTCCTCTTTATATATCCTTTGTTATTAATAAAAAATAAAATTAAAAAAAATAAAACAGATTAAGAATTCAAAAAATGTTAATAACTATAACAAAAAAAATAAAAAACAAAATTATGAAAAATTTAAAAATAATTAGATTAGTTTGTATATTTTTAAGTATTGCTATTATCATTATTTATTCAAAAATAAATCCTACTTTCTCATATAGTGATTATATATCAACTTTAACCTATATTTCTGTATGGTTAGACATAACAGATATATATATAAAAGTTAAAAACGCAGCTAAACAGTACTTCACAAGATATAGAAAATATACAATTACTGAAATTCAATGGAAAGATTTATCATATTATGAAAGAACTTTACCGTATGAATACAGCACAGTAGCTACATACAAATCTGATAAATACTATTACTTTCTTACTTTATACTATAAAAACGACACTACTTACTTTGGTTCAGAAAACAATTTTTATAAATATTATAAACCCTTGGCTCTTGAAATAAAACCAGAAAATGAAATATGGTATAATCTATCATATGAAGATGAAAAAAGACTTTGTAAGTACTTAGAAAAAACAATAGAAGATAAATCATTATATATAGATTCAGATAACCCATGGGCTTACTTATCAAAAGGTATCTTTATCTCAGGTACATATCTCTATGATCCTCTAATAAAAAGTGGAAAAATAGATGGATTAGGTGATTTCGGAAGCTATAAATCATTCTATATACTATGCTATTACGATTGCAGATTAAAATAAGCTTATAAATTAAACAAAAATTAAATTAAATTAAATTAGACCAAAACCATAAGGGGGTGAAATCATGAAAACAATTTATGAATATCTTAAAAATAAACTAAATATCAATAATTTTATTATTAATAAAATTTCTTTTAATCAAAATAAAAAAGATATTGAAATAGAAATAATTAAACTTGATGCTCCAGATTTAAATATAGAAAAAATAAACATCCCTATCCAAGAAATAAATGATACATCAATCTTATATGAAATCACAGAATACCTTAAAAACTATAACGAAAATAGTAATTTTATAAAATTTTTAAAACAAATTAATACCCAATTAAAATCAATATTAGTTCTCCTTGTAATTATGATTATTTCAATTTTTCTGATATCGTTTAATTTTTTTTCAGAATTTAAGTATAATTCAAATAATGAAATTCAACAACTAATAAATTTAAACAATAATTTATTAAAAATTAATGAAAAGACAGAAAATCAGAATAAAAATAATCCAAAATATATTTACAGGATAGACAGTTTTGAAGATTATGAATTTCAGAAAAAAATCAATGAATTAGGATCCCAAGGTTGGGAGTTAGTTTTCGCCAGGCGAGCATTAAGAACAAAAGGCTATAAATTAGATTCCGATTTAGAAATTACAGAAGATTATGAAGGAGTTTATGAATGTATCTTTAGAAAAAAAATAAATTAATAACCAATCAATATCCATTAAATTCTTTTCTAAAAGGGGGGTGGCAGTATGTTAAAATTAAAAAATCATTTGATAATTTTTTTTATTATTATTTCAATATTTTTAAATATAATATTAATAATTTATATTTTAAAAAATAACTCAAAAAGCTTAGTAAACTCAAATAATAAAAACCCAAAAACTATAATTTATTCCAATAACTATAATATCTACCAAAACGTTTATCAAAACGATATCAATAAAACCAATAATTTAAATGAAGCATCTAAAAAAATATATGAAAATCAAAATACTAATCAAAACCAAAGTATAGATAAAAACACTACAAATCAAAATAACAAAACAGAATATAAAAATCAAATAATCAAAGAATTTTACAGTTTATTAGAAAAAAATAACAGAAATAAAAAAATAAAAAATAACATAAATAATTACAATATAGCTTTTGTTATTGACGAAAATGGGTATGGTCAAATCGTTTTAGGATACTTAGATAAATACAATTATAAATTAAATATTTATAAAAAGCTTAATATGGAATATTCAGATAGTGCATATCCCTGTTTTTCTAATAAAGGTGATAAATTAGCTTTCGTTTCCAATAAAGATGGAAACTATAATCTATACATATATGATATTAAAAATAACAATATAGAAAAAATAACTAATTTTTATAATGAAGACGATAGGTATAATTATAATCCAAAATGGGATTTTTATGATCAAAGAATATTTTTTATAAATATAAAAGATGATTACACTTATTTAAAATATGCAAAAAAAATTATAGATAAAAAGCCTGTTCTAAAGTTTATTGATTTAAAAACTAAAGAAGTTCATGAACTACTAGAAGGGGTTCTTAGTTTTTACTTTATAGATTATAACACTTTATTAGTTTCATATACAAAGATATTTAACTATAACTTCTCATATTACTATGATAATTTCTATGGAATATATAAAGTTTTCATTAATGGAAATAATGCAGACGTTATTAATCCCTCTGTAGAAAATGATGTTATAACATCTACTATAGCTGTTAATCCTACAAAAACTATGTTCGCTTACCCCCAAGAAGACAAAATTATTATTTCTTCTATTGATATAATAAAAGATGAAAAAACTAATTCTTATATGAGGATAAAAAAAGAGATCCCTGTTATACTGAACAAGATAGAAAGTATGGATTTCATAGATTCAGAGAATATAATTTTATCCTGTAAAAACTCTGGAAATTATGATTTATATTTATTAAACATAGAAACCTTTAAACTAATAAAAATAACTGATACAATTTATAATGAAAATTCAATATCATTTAAACCTTATTAAACAATAATATTTTCATATTATTTTTAATCAACTTCAAAAACTACGGAAGGTTTTAAAATAGATTTTCTTATATCTTTTATTACTTTATTTACCTGACTTAAAGGAAACACATCATAATGGATATTAATTTTAGGGATATTCGAGATAATATTAAAAAATTCGGTAGCATCGTTTTTAGTTACATTAGCTACACTTCTTATGCTTCTTTCACCCCATAAATATTTATACTCAAAAGCAGGGATCTCACTCATATGGATGCCTGCACAAACTACAACCCCACCCTTCTCTAAATTCATTAAAGAATATTTTACTAACTCTCCAACAGGCGCAAATATAATTATCCCTTCTAATTTATCTTTGATAATTTCATTGCTATAATATATATCTTTTATTCCTAAATTTATCGCTATTTCTTTAGCTTTTTGATCATTAGGTTTAATAAAAACCACTATTTTTTTATTTAAATTTTTCGCGATTTGTGTTATAATATGGCCACTAGAACCTAAGCCATATATCCCGATGATTTCTTTATCTTTAATAAAGCTAAAAGCTCGATAACCAATAATGCCGCCGCAAAGCATTGGCGCTAACTCATAATCACTGTAATCTTTAAACCCATTTAAATTAACCACATAGTCCTTTTTAGCAACAATATAATCTGCATAGCCACCATCTACATTAAAACCAGTAAATAATCCATTATCACATAGATTTTCTAACCCATTTTTACAGAACTTACATTTTAAACAAGAAGAATATAGCCAATATACCCCGACTCTATCATTTAAGTTAAAATTATTAACTTTATTTCCTTTGCTAACGATGTATCCGACTACCTGATGTCCAGGGATAACAGGGTATTTTGCATCTATTTCTCCATCAATAACGTGTAAATCTGTTCTACAGAATCCGCAGCATTTTACTTTAATTAATATTTCATCTTCTTTTATATTCTGAATTATTTTTTCTTTTTTAATTAAATCACTTTTAGGAAACTCTATGTAATATCCTCTTATTATCATCCTTAATCACCCACTTACTCGTAAAAGATATTTAATATTTAATATTTAATTTTCAAATAATTAGAAATAACCTTCTAAATAAAATTAAAGAAATGTAATAACTTCAATAATAATCTTATATTTTTTTGTTTTGTTGTTTTTGGATCTATTCCTTTATTTTTAAAAAATTTAGCTTAAAAGTAGGGAAATCTTTTAATTCCCATTTTATAGCTTTCCTTAGAATAAAATCATTTTTTTTCTTTAAATTAATTCCATTTTATTTTAATAAAAGGAGAAAAATAAGATATGAAGAATAATGAAATTGGTAGTGATTCGCTACCGCAAAAAACACTAATAGGGCATAATAACAAAACGGTGATACATTTGTCAATGTATCCCCGTTAGTGCAGGAGTAAGAACCCCTTACTCCTGCAGTTTTTTAAATTAATTTTTTAAATTAAATATGCTAAAAAATATCTTTAACTACATCAAAAAAATCTTAAAATTAGAAAATAAAAATAAAACTAAATCTGTATACTTAAGTGGTCTAAAAATAAAAACAACAGATAACTTAAAAACAAATCCATTAGAGTATTTTAAATCTGAAGAAAGAAAATTACTAGAAGTAAATAGTTCAATAAATCCAGATATCCCTTACTTTCCAAGTATAAAAGAAATCTTAAAATATTTTAATGATAATTATAAAGTTTTACCAAAAATGCTAATAAATTTTGCACTCTTTAATACTAAAACAAGTGATTTCTACATAGAAAAAAGAATAATTACCAAAAATAAAGAAAGATACATATATATCCCTAAAAATTTTACTAAAAAAATCCAGAAAATCATAAAAAAAGATATATTAGATAAATTGACATTTCCCGAAGAAATCTGCGGATATATTAAAAATAAAAATATAAAATTAGCTGTAGAAAAACATGTAAAAAAAGATATATTAATCCTAATTGATATAAAAAATTTCTTTCCAGGCATAGGAAGAATAAAAGTTAGAAAAGCCTTTGAAAACTTAGGATACCCATCAGATGTAGCTGCCTTCTTAACTGCCTTAACTACAACTAAAATAAAATACCAAGAAGATAATAAGATTAAAACTAAATGTGCCTTACCAATAGGCAGCCCCACAAGCCCTACAATCGCTAATCTCATTATAACTAACATAAACAACCAAATTAAAAACTACTTCAAAACCCTGCAAAATGATAACAACATCTCATCAATAGATCACACAATTTACGCAGATAATATCATAATATCATTCAATACCTCCTTAAAAGGTCAAGATTTAAAAAACATCACAAACAAAATAATAATAGAATTAAAAAAAATAATTGCTAAAAATAAACTAAAAATAAACGATTCAAAAATAAGAGTCCTAAAAAAAAGAAAAATAGTATTAGGATTATCTATAAACCAAAAAATAAATATAAATAAAAAATATTATAAAAATCTACGCGCAGAAATCCATAACCTATCTTTTAATAAAAATAAATTAACCAAAGAAAAAATAGAAACTCTTAAAGGAAAACTATCATACCTAAACTTTATAAATCCTAATAAATATAACAACCTTTATAAAAAATACCACACCCGATTATCCGAAATATTCCAATAATATAAAAATATCCTAAAAAATTAATAAAAAACTTACACTTTCTTAAGATCTTTTAATGTTATCTCACTAATAACTTTTTCTACTGGTTTTGAAAATATAGCTAATAAAAAAACACTTGATAAGTTATTTATTACATTTTTAATATTTGAAATTATAAAAAAAGCAGATTTTTTTATGAGTTTATTTTTAATCTTTTTATCAATTGAATTATTAATAATTTCAGTTAAAGTATTTAAAAATGAAGGAATAATATTAGTAATTTTATTCTTAGCATAGCTAATTAAATTTTGCTTAATTTGATAATGTTTAATTTCCCAAGCTTTTATCAAAGCTTTCTGCTTTAATAATTTTTCAGTTTGTATATTTTTGTTTTTTATCTTTCCTTTTGGAATACTTATTTTATTAAATTCATTAAATTCATTATATAGAATATTTTTAGCATATTTATAAAGTTTATTTTTAGATTCTTTGGCTTTTTCTTTAAGATCAACTTCTCCTTCAATAGCTGTTAAAATATCAAATTGTAAAATTTTATTAATTACCTGTCCTATGCCTACCAATGTAAATGGTTCTATTAAAGTTCCTATTCCTAAGCTTAAATTAAAATAGTATTTCAGTATCCAGCTATTAGTATTTAATATAGCACTTCTATAGAATTCAAATAAAAAACCATCGCCATATAAAGTATTATAAATCTCAATAGTTGTTGTAATAGAATCATTTTTATTGTTAATCGTTATAGAATTTTCTAAACCTGCTCCTATTACTGCATATAAATTAGTTTTTAAGCCTTGGTTATAAATGATATTGTTATTTTGATCTCGCTTAGTTTTCCCAAAATTTAAGTCAAATTCCGATTTTGCTTCCGCTTGTACATATAAATCCATTTCTAATTCACTTTTTAAATCCTTAGATAAAGAAAATTTATGTTTCTTTAAAACACCTAATTCCAAATCCTTCGGTTTTACATAAGTTTTTATTTTTCCCAACATAACCTATTTATAATTTTTAATACTTTTTATATCTTTTAATTAACAAAAACAACCTTTTAATCAAATTTAAAAATTTTAAAAATATGTTAATAATAAAACAAAAAAATATTTTAAAAAGGAAGTTAGACAGAAAATGTTGAAAATTAAAAAAGTAATGTATCGTGCTGATAATAAAAAATAAAGTAGTAAAACAAAAATGCAATTTACAGCAACAATAGGGAGATATCAAGTAAAAGAAGAATACGATTCCAGCCCCTTAGGGCAAATCTATATTGCTTTTGATCCTATTATTAACAAAGAAGTATTTTTAAGATTACTAAGTCCTGTCTTATTAGAAGAATCAGAAAATAGAGATAACCTATTAAAAGAGATTCAGTTAGCATCAAAAATAAAACACCCTAATGTAGCTCATATTTATGAACTTAATGAACAGGAAGGGATATTCTATATCGCTTTCGAAAAAGTCGATGGATTAATGCTAACTGAAATAATCCAACCTAAAAAAATAACAGATGAAAAAGAATTAGAAAAATATATCGATTTCTTTTTAGAATTAGCCAAAGTTTTAGCTTACATACACGAATATAACGTATTGTTTAAGGATCTAAAACCTAAAAATATTATATTTACTGGAGATATTTTTAAAATAACTAATTTAGCATTCGGATATATAGATTCTAATTATCTATTTAACAGCAATCAATTTAGTGAAAAGCTAATATTCTGGGCTCCTGAACAATGTAATAAAAGCTCAAATATAACTAAAAAAACCGATATATTCTCCTGGGCTTTATTATTTTATTATTTTACCACAGGAACACACCCATTCTTAAAAGATTCCATAACTAAAACTATTGAAAGTATTATAAACGATAAAGCTACTGATCTAAATAAAATTAATAATAAAATTCCAATAGCTCTAAGTGATTTAATATCAAAATGCTTATCTAAGGATCCCGATCTTAGACCAGATAGCTTTAGAGATATAATAAACTCATTAATAGAAATAAAAAAAGAACAAAGAAAATGGAACATATCCCCAGCAAAAGCTGTTATGCATAACACCTTAGGCACTAACTACTACAAACAAGGGAACTTAGAATTAGCTATATTAGAATGGGAAAAAGCAGCAGAATATGATCCCTTTAATCCCCTAATTCACAATAACTTAGGGACAGCATATGATGGGTTATCTAAATTAGATATAGCTTTAAATGAATATAAAAAAGCAGTTGAACTAAGTCCTAATAACTTTGTTACTCACTATAATATAGCCTCAGCATTTTATAGAGTAAATGATTTAGATAAAGCTATAGAACATTATAAAAAAGTAGTTTTGCTTAACCCTAAGTTTGCGCCAGGTTATCATAACTTAGCTAACGCACTTTATAAAAAAGGATTCATAGAAGAAGCCATAGATAATTGGCAAAAAGCATTAGTAATCAACCCTAACTTAGTTGATGCAATGTATAATTTAGCAAACGCATATTATTCTCAAGATAGGATTGAAGAAGCCTTACATTATTGGAACAAAGTCATAGAAATTGATCCTAATTTTGTTATGTCTTATTATAGCTTAGCTCTATATAATTTAGAGATAGGCGATTACCAAAAAGCACAAGAAATGTTAGAAAAATGTATAGAACTAAACCCCTCCTTTTCTGAAGCTTATTATAATTTAGCTAACCTTTATTTTGAGGCTTCTGATATTATTAGCGCTATAGATTTATGGCTAAAAGCTGTTAATTATAACCCTAAACTCTGGAAAGCTTACTATAACTTAGCTAACGCTTACTATCTACAAGGCAACGTAGAACTAGCACTAGAATATTGGAAAAAAACAACTTTCTATAACCCCGATATGTGGGAACCATATTGGAACATCGCAAATGTCAGTTACTTCGAATTCGGAGATATTGAAACTGCTATAAAAAATTGGCAAAAAGTTACAACTATCAACAAAAAACATTGGCAAGCACATTATAATTTAGGCGAAGCATATTATATTGAAGGTAAATATAAATTAGCAATAATGGAATGGGAAAGAGTTATAGAAATTAATCCAAAATACTGGTTAGCTTATTTTAATATCGCCGTTATCTATTTCAATAACAAAGACTTTAATACCGCTATAAAATACTGGACAAAAGCCTTCGCTATAATGCTATTCGGATAACCAAAATTAAACAACTATAATTATAAAATAACTATGATTAACACATTCGTTTTTTCCAATAATTTCAATCTTTCTTCTTACTTTTTTAAAATACTTTCATACTACATAAAAAAAGAATATAAAGAAAGTACCAAACAGATTATAATAAACATTAAAAATGATAACTTTAAAAAACTTATTGAATACTTTAATCCTGAGAAAATAACCTATGAATCTGTATTGTTTTATACCAAAGAATCTGAACCCCTAAAAGAAATAACAAAATCAGATTACTTCATATTACTATTTGATAATATAACAGATCTTCTTAATGAACTAAATAATCTAAAACAAAGAGACTTAGAAATATTAAATAATTTTGTAAATTCAAAGAATTTCAAAAAACAAAATAAATACTCTGCTAATGAAGTAGAAAATCTTATAAAAACAATAGAACAAGATAACTTTGATTCAGAAAAATTTATCTATTACAATACTAACTTGGAAGAATTAATAAATTCTTTAGCGTTAATTTACTTCAAAAAATCATTATTTATTGTTGATTCTAATATTAATACAAATTCTAATAACTTAATTAATATTAATTTATTTAGAACTCTATTTATACCAATTAACATTATTAACGAATTAATAGATTTAGAAGAATCTGAATTTATTGAATTCTTTAATGAATTTTCACTAAACTATTTAATTCCAAATAATACTTCGTTATCTAAAAATAATTTTATAGAATTCCTAGTTAATTTGATTATAAATAACATTTTAAAGTACTGGGTTATCTTCTATACAGGCAATAAAAAAGAAGTCAAAGCTTATTTAATAACTAAAGGGAAAACAGTATTAGATGCATCTTATAAAATCCATACGGATATAGGGAGAAACTTTATTTCTGCTTTAGTTTGTAATATCAATAACTTAAATGATTCTAAATTTCCTCCTTTTGAAAGCTATGGGAAAAACTATATTGTAAAAGATCACGATTATCTCTCTATTAAAACTAATAGCTAATATATTAAAATAAAAAAATAATACAAAAAAAATATTAGGGAGGGTTAAAATATGATAGATATAAAATTATCTATTCCCGCTGCTAACTGGAAAGCTAATCTAACTTTTGAACAAGCTGTAAATTGGATTAACTATATGGAAACCAATGTATCTAGAATTATTATAGATTACCAAGAATATATTAAATTAATTGCTGGAGTACCATATGTATATATTAAACCCTTAAAAGATATTTCTAAAAGAGTTAAAATATATGCTCAAAATATGTCGCATGTTTTAAAAGGTGCATATACTGGAGAAATTACTATTATTATGTTAAAATCTATAGGTTGTGATGGAGTGATTTTAGGGCATTCCGAAAGAAGAAATATTTTTAACGAAACAGATGAATTAATAAATAAAAAAGTGTTGCTATGCCAAGAGCATAATATGCCATTTATTTTATGTGTTGGAGAGAATTTAGAACAACGCAGAAAAGGAATCGCTTTTGAAGTTATTAAAAACCAAATTGATTTAGCTTTAAAAGGATTTAATAAGTTTGAATTAATGGTATTAGCGTATGAACCTGTTTGGGCTATTGGTACAGGGGTTCCTATGGAAATTAGTGATATAAAAGAAGCTGCTAGTTTTATAATTGATTATTTAAGAAAAAACTATAAAGAGGTTCCAGTTTTATATGGTGGAAGTGTTGAAGAAAATACTGCATATTTCGCAACATTTAAAACCGGACTATCAGGAGTTTTAGTAGGCTCTAAAAGCTTAGATCCCATTGAATTTGAAAGAATTGTTACTCTTACCTTTAGTGGCGTTAATAACCTACAATTTGATAAAGAACACTTCGAAACATAATACCTACAATAAAAAATTAATTAAATGAATCTTATAATACTTAAGTTGTAATACTATGGAAAACTTCAATGAATATGAAAACCCTAATTTTATTCAAAACTTAAAAAATATTTTTCTTAAACTATATTTTTATTTTAAATTTGATTTTTATAAAATTTATAAAATTTTGGAAACATTTAATTTGTTAAATCCTCCTTATAATCTAACAAAAATTTATGAAATCTTAAAAGATCTTGAAAATAAAATTAATAATAAATTAGAAATTACTAAAACAGATATTAATATAAGCATTGATAAATTAAAAAGTAAAGTAAAGTTCTTTTGGGAAGAAGATTTCTTAAATTATTTAATTTTAAATGACTATCCAATAGGGCTTCTCTTTTATAATGGTGATTATAATTTATTATCAAAAGGCTATAAAAAAATAGCAATAGTTGGTTCTAGGAAACCAGAAACCAAAACTATAAAATTTATCAATTCATTTTTTGAAAAATATAAATATTTATTAAAAGATTTTGTTATTGTTAGTGGTTTAGCTGTGGGAGTAGATGCTTTAGTACACAAACTATCTATTGAAAATAATATAAAAACCATTGCAGTCTTAGGAAATGGGATATTTTATTATTATCCTGCTATTAACAAAGAATTACAATTAAAGATATCCAAAAGTGGATTACTTTTATCAGAATATCCCGATAACATCAAACCCCAAAAGTATTATTTCCCTTACAGAAATAGGATAATCTCATTAATTTCTGATATAGTGATAGTTTTTCAGGCAGCAGAAAAAAGCGGTAGTATTACTACCGGAAAATATGCCATAGAATTTGGTAAAGAATTAATCGTTCCATTTTTAGATTTTAACTCTAACTTTAATGGTTCTAAAAAACTAATCAATTCCGGTGGAAAATTAGTATCTACTATAGAAGAATTAGCTAATACCATAATTGATTACTTTAACTTAAAAAATCATTATAATTTAAATAACTTAAACAATTTAAGTGAAAAAAATGAACTAAATGAATTAAATGAAAAAGACAACATTTTAGAAAATACAATAATAGATATCTTAAAAGAATATCAGGAATTATCTATTACAGAAATAAGTCAAAAACTAAAAGAAAAATTAATCAATAATAAAGAAATAGATTTAGATATAACTAAAATAGTTTTTATTTTATCAAAATTAGAATTAGATGGGAAATTAGAAAGTAAATATGGTAGTATCTATAAAATTTCATAATTATAAAATTTCATAATAAATCATACAACACATTCAAATTAGATTAAATTAGATAGGATTTAGTTGGTTTTATTTTGGAGTTAGTTTTTTTTATTGAAGTTATTCCTTACTTTAGAATTATTTTCTTTTCTTTTCTTTTGTATATGTGTCTTAGAAATTATATTTTTTCTTTTTTAAGTAGTCTTTTTCTCTTTTATTTATAAATTAATGAATTATAATAGTCTTTTTTTAGTTATTTTTTTATAGGAATAATCCCAAAAATAAAGAATAATTTAAAAATTAAATATACTTTTAAAAAACATATTTTAAAATATGTATTAGGATTTAGATTATTATTTTAATAGCATATTTTATGAAAGACCTGACATTCCTGCTAAACTATTATCTGATTTATTTTTAAATACAAAACGTAACAGATATAAATGTTATAAAAGTAAAAGAACAATACCCTAAAATAATTATCCCTGACTTTGTTATCAAATTTAAAATTTAAAATTCAAAATCAATTTATTACAAAGCATCCGAATCATTACAAAGATTTATTAAAAAAAGAGATTACTTAGGGTTAATACAGTTAATAGAAAGCTATACAAGTGATTATAATTTAAACAAACTAAAAGAAGTAATAGACTTAGTAGAAGAAAAAAAAAGAAAGAGATAATATGCGACAGCATCGTTATCTCCTTCATTGTCTATATCCTTATTTAATAGAGTTCCAAAAATATTTGAGACTTTTCTTAATATATTAACTCCACTACTTTCAGCTATTGAAGAACCTCCCAATAAATTAATAAAATTATTATCACAAGAAGTATTATAAATAGTATATAATAACATTATTCGAAAAAATCCTTTTTTATAATAATTCATATTCAAAATTAACTAAATTTTTATTGTTTTTATCAAACTCTATCCCTACTAAATATATCTTCTCATAATTCAAATATTTTTTAAAGTATTCTTTTTCTTTAATTTGTTTTAAGGCTTTCCCTTTTTCTTTTTGATTATCTACTACCTTAAACTCCATTACATATACTATTTTTTTATCCACTATTACACTCATATCTATCCGCCCTTTTGATGTATTATCTTCTATTATCACATCTAATCCCGTTGTATATAACATACTAAATACTGCTATTACATAACTATATTCTTCTTTTAAATACATATAACTTATTGCACTTATTAATATCTCTATTTGTTCCTTTAACTCTCCTATTTTTTCTTCTTTTAATATTTCTATTATTTTTTCTGCTATTACATTTACTTTTGATTTTTGTTTTACTAAATTATATAATATATCTCTATTAAATGACACCCTTACTTCCTTATTCGGGAATCCCAATTCAAATAATATCCCATTTTCACTTACCTTATAATCTCTTATCGTTAAATACCCACTTTGAAACATTATGGCTTCTATTTCTATTTCTTCTACATCAAATTTATTTAATAAACTCTCATCTGCTTTTATCCCTTCTAATTCCGCTATATTATACTCCTTTTGTTTTATTAACTTTATTAAAAAACTTGGCGTTCCTGTTTCATACCAATAATTCCTTATCTCCTTCTTTCTTAAATATAACAACACATCAAATGGGTTATATACTTTATTAGCTAAAAAATTATACCCATTATACCATTCTCTTACTTCTTCTATATTCACATCTTTTAGATACCCTTTAAAATAATGTTCTAATTCTTCTTGAGTATATCCGCAAATATCTCCATATTCTTTACTTAATGAGATATCTTCTAATTGATTCAACCCACTAAATAATGATACTTTTGCAAATTTACTAACTCCTGTTACTAACACGAATTTTATATATCTATCTAACCCTTTTAACACTGAATAAAATTCTTTTAATATTTTTCTTGCTTCTTCTGCTTGTTTTTTATCCTCTATTAGATCTAATATTGGCTTATCATACTCATCTATTAATACCACTACCTGCTTCCTATATTTCTCACTTAAATCTATTATTAATTTTTTAAATCTTGTTACTTCGTCTTTCTTTTTACTTTCCTTCATTTTATATTTCTTATAGTTAATCTCTAGTTCATCTTCTATCCTACTATATACTCCCTTATACTCTCTTATATCCACTGAAAAATCTATTCTAATAACAGGATATTTTTGATTCCAATCCCATTTATCTTCTATGTATAACCCTTTAAATAATTCTTTTTTACCTTCATATAAATATTCTATTGTTGATAATAATAAAGATTTGCCAAAGCGTCTAGGCCTACTTAAAAATATATACTTTGAGCTACTTAGCAATTCATATATATACCTTGTTTTATCTACATATATGTAATTATTTGTTATCAATTCCTTAAAATCACTTATTCCTATTGGTAATTTTCTCATAAAAAGCACCCCTTTTTAAATAAACATTGTCTAATTAATATTTAAATTAATTTTAAATATAATCCTGTTATTTTTTAAGAATTTATTCAATATGAAAATCTAATTCTAAAAAAATTCATTCAAAATAAAAAATTAATCTTAAATAAAGAAAGAAATTCTAAATAAAAAAATAACTCTAAAAATTTTTAGTTTAAATGAATAAATAAAAAAGGGAGCAAAAAGCCCCCCTTGCTTTAAATTTTATTTTTTAAATTTTATTTTCAATTTCTCTAACCCTACTCTATCTCTATTACATACATATCATCATTACTACCATTCCAGCTTTCCCCAGTGACAAAAACTTTACCATTGCTATCTACATACACAGAATCTCCATCATCATGCCAATTCCCGCCAGCGATGGAATTAACAACAACTTTCCCATTAGTTCCAAACGTATTATCCATACTCCCATCACTGTTTAGCCTTATTACATACATATCCCAATTACTACCATTATCGCTCTCTCCAGTGACATAAACTTTACCACTGCTATCTACATACAGGGATCTTCCAATATCATGCCCATTCCCGCCAGCGATGGAATTAACAACAACTTTACCATCACTATCAAACGTATTATCCATAGTCCCATCACTGTTTATCCTTATTACATACATATCCGAATTACTACCATTAGAGCTCCTCCCAGTGACATAAACTTTACCATTGCTATCTACATACAAAGAATATCCATAATCCCAACCATTCCCGCCAGCGATGTTATTAAGAACTACAGCAGCATCACTATCTCCATCTTTGTCTACGTCCCTATTTAATGGAGTTCCAAAAGTATTTGATACTTTTCCTATAATGTTACCTCCTCCAATACCGCTACCTATTGAAGAACTTGCTAATAAATTACTAAACTTATTATCAAAAGAAATATTATATGATATCATGCTTAATATTATCCCTATTAATATAAAAATAAAAACTGTTATATTTAGTTTTGATATTATCTTTAACATTAATTATCACCTCCTTAAGTTATTAATAATATTATTCAAAAAAAAAATTCCTCTTTTTTTATCATAAAAAATTTTATTATTTTATTGATAAAAATCAATTTTTCTTAGGGGGTTAAGATAACCCCAAAAACCCCCCTAACAATGGGGCTTGCCCCATAACCCCTTAGGGGGTTAAATACCCCCCTAATAATGGGGCTAACGACCTATATAGGAATTAAATAACCACAAAAACCACTAACAATGTGTCTTAATGCCCCATAACCCATTTTCTAAATACCCTCATAATAATGGTTTTCACTTTATAAAGATATCATTCAATACCAATACTCTTAATACAACCAGACTCATTACCATTTATCAAACTAAAACAATTAACTCCTAAATTTCTAAAATATTTTGCATATTCTAAACTCTTCTCTCCCCTCCTACACTTAAAAACTATCCTATTTTTTCCATTTGCTAAACTCCTTACTTTCTCTTCTAATTTTTTTAAATCCCGATTATTCTTAAGCGCTGGTACATTAGATAAATCAAAAACTATATCAAGATCTTTATTTACTTTCTTAACCTCAATATCCCTAATCCTAAATAAACTATCCTTTAAAGATTCTATATTATTACACAAACAACTTTTATTAGGTTTTATAGTATATTCAAAAAAACTATCATAAAGAAAATCAAAAACAAATAAAGTATTCTTCTTAAAAGGGATTCCTAACAAAAATTTAAGAGCTAAAGATAACTGAATAGAGGAAACAGCAATAGAAATAGGAGTAAAAACTCCCGAATCCTCACAAGAAGGGGCATCAAACCTTTCATTAAAAAGACACCTCAAACAAGCAGAATCCCAAAATAAAGCAGCCATCCCCTCAAATCGATAAATACTCCCAAAAACAAATGGGATTCTATAAATCTTAGAAACATCATTTATCAAAAATTTCCTACTTAACCTATCGGTAGCATCTATAACTAAATCTATATCTTTAAAAATCTTTTGAAAATTAGCATAACTTAATGGCTGATCAATAGCATCAACAAATACCTCCGGATTTTGTTCATTTATATACTTTTTAATAACCTTAGCCTTCTTTTTAGATAAATCTTTTTGTTTATAAAATACTTGCCGATGAAGATTAAAAATAGATACTCTATCAAAATCAATTAACCTAAGATACCCAACCCCAAAAGCCGCTAAATAAACACTAATAACACTCCCTAAAGCTCCTAAGCCTACTATTAATACCTTCCTATTTTTTAACTCCTTTTGCTTCTGATACCCAATCTCAGGTAATATAACGTGCCTTAAATATCTGTCAATATTAATGCCTTCCATATTATTCCCCTTAGTACTATTATTCTACATTTTAAAATAATATACTTTATTTAAGGAAATTGATTTTTTGAGTATATTCAATAAAAAAGTAGTTAGCACTAGATTTTAAATTAAATACCCTTTTAATAACGTCTTTCCCATTAGCTATCCCATAATACAATACTAATTTAGAATTATCATTAAAATTATAAGAAAAAGTAATATTATAAAGGTTAGCTAATTTAGATAGACCAAACGAGTTAATAGCAGAATATCCAAAAACACTTTCATTAAAAGCTCCACCACCAGCATACCATCTATCTTCCTTAGAAGTTAAATTTAAATCATGATACTCCAAAGCTAAATTAAAATCCTCTGTTAATTTTAAACCCAAATAAACACTAAAATCAGAAATATTCATCTGATTATAAAAAGGGAAAAGTGCATATAACCTTGGAGTATATAAATAAGGGGTAAAAGTAGTATGCTTATTATCATAAGGGTTTTTATCTCCAGAAGCTCTAAAATAACCTACCCTAAAATAAGGCTCTAAATAAAGACTTTTAAATTTATATCCTAAATCAATACAATAAGCATTAGCAGAATGATCTAAATTCCCCCATTTACCAAATTGATAAATATAATATAAAACAAAATCTAAACTACCTTCTTTAGTATCAAAAACCTTAGAATAATTAAACCCAATAGAATTAATAAGAACAGAATCACTAATAGCAAAAGAATTATTAGAAGTTTTAATAACATTCCTATGATCATTATAATATCCATAAAATAGCCTAAAATCAGATAATCGTTTTTCATTTATAAAATTATAGCTTAAATACCCAACAGATAAATTATCGATATGCTCATTGGGGGTTTTAATATCAAATACTCCAAAAGTTGGCCTCCCAAAAAATAAAGTAAAATTATACCTTTCAGAATTATTAACAGAATTATTAAAATAAAGATTAAAACCTTCAAAAGATCTCTGGATATGACTAAATCCAAAAGTCCCAATCAATCTCTGCTGGATTTTATTTAATCTTATCCATTTTAAAGTACTATTAACAGGTAAAATTTCATTAGAATCATTAAAATCAAACCTCCCTATCTTCAATCTTAAAGTTTTATTCAATTCAATATTTTCAGTTTTAATATTTTTTTTATATAAATTAAAATCAGCAAATAGCTGCTTTATAATAAAATTAGAGTTTTGAGAATGAGAAAATTGATAATATAAAGCTCCCAAACCTAAAGGCCCAACATTAGAATTAGAATTCCTCGGTAAATTAGATAAATAAGGGATAAATAAACTCATACCATAGGTATTACTATCTATATCTAACATAAAATTATACCTTATATTAATCCCTAAAAACCCATAAGAGTTATCATAATTATTATTATTATTAAAATAATTAAAATATTCATAGCGAGCCCTAAGTTCAAAATCAGAAACATTTTTAGCATTCACTAAATCCAGCAATAATAATAAAATCCCTAAAAATAAAATAACTATCATACCATTCACACCCTTTATCTATCCTCCCTCAATTATAAAATTTTCTTAATATAATCCTATTCTTTTAGTATAAACTACGTATTTTTAAAGGTACTAAAAGGTTTCAAAAATAAAAAGTATAATTTTATAATTGGAAACCAACAAAATCAAAATAAATAATACTAAATTTTTTTATGGAAATTAATTCATTAAAAAACATAACACATTCTGAATACATAGATATATACCAAGCTATAAATTTAATAGAAAAAAACATAAATTTTAACTTAAAGGAAATAGAAGTAAAAATAGAAGAAGCAACCAACTACATATTATCACAAGACATAATATCAAAAATAGATAATCCCCCATTTAATAATTCGGCAATGGATGGAATCGCAATAAAATTCGAAGACTTAACTAAAAATACAACCTTCCAAATAATTACTCTTTTAAAAGCACAAAAATATAATAATTTAAAAATAAAAAATACCAAAGATTCAAAATACCCAGTGTGTATAGAAATCTCAACAGGAGCTTTCCTACCTCCAGAATTCGATACCATAATACCTTATGAAAACATAGAATTCATTAATAATAAATTAGTTAAAATAAAAGAAGATATTTTAAACAAAATAAGAAAATACCAACACGTACGCTTTAAAGGAGAAGATTTTAAAAAAAATGAACTAATATTATCAAAAAACACTTTAATAACTCCCTTTAGCTTAAGTATCTTAGCAGCTAACGGAATAAAAAAAATTAAAGTATATAAAAAACCTACTATATCATTAATAACCACAGGAAATGAAATAATAAGCCTAAACAACAAAATAAAGTTAGGACAAATATATAACTCAAATAAATATTCACTTTTAGCCTATATAAAAAAATATGCCAAAACAGGTATAATAAAGCATACCAAAGATTCTAAAAAAGAAATCCAAAAAGCAATATCCCAAGCAATAAAAATAAGCGATATAATAATAACAATAGGCGGGATATCCAAAGGGAAATATGATCTAATAAATGATATCCTAACAGAAATAGGAGCGAAAATAATATTTAAAAAACTAAAAGTAAAACCAGGCAAACCTACTACATTCTCCATCTATGAAAATAAAACAAAAAAAATCCTGATTTTTTCACTACCAGGAAACCCCATATCGGCTCTATTTAATTTTAATAAATTAGTAATCCCTGCAATTTTTAAACTCCAAAATTATAACTACTCCCCATTAATAATCCCCGCTAAACTAAAAGAAGATATAAGAATAAAAAAAACAGATGATAGATTAACAATGCTACCTACTTACTGCTACTTAGATAATAACGAATATATAATAAAACCGATAGAAAAATGGGGCTCTCATACCATAGGAATCCTAAATACAATAAACTCATACATAGAAATTAATACCGATCATATCCCAAAAAACACTATCCTAAATTGCTTCCTATTAGAAAAATAAAAAAATAAAAAATAAAAAGTAAAGTAAATGCAAAATAATTCAATTTTAAATGAAAAAATAATATATAAAGATTACCCATTATTAATATATTGGGAGCTAACCAGAGCTTGCGACTTAGTATGTAAGCATTGCCGAGCAGATTCAATAAAAACCCCAGAACCTCAAGAACTAAAAACCTATGAAATATTCCAAATAATAGAAGATATAAAAACTAATTTTTCTAATAATTCAATAATAGTATTTACAGGAGGAGACCCTTTTAAAAGAAATGATTTATTTGATATAATAGAATACACTTCTAAAAAGGGAGTTAAATTTGCACTAGCCCCATCCGCTACACCTTTAGTCAAAACACAACATATAGAAAAACTCAAAACCCTTAATATAGAATCAATTTCGCTTAGCTTAGATTCATATGACCCTAAATTACACGATGAAATAAGAGGTAAAGAAAAAACTTTCCATAAAACCTTAGAACTTTCAGAAATAATAAAAAGCTACAACATAAACCTACAAATAAACACACTAATATTTAAACAAAATATAAACGATTTAGAAAAAATATATGAATTTTTAGAAACTAAAATAAAACCCCATAGATGGAGCTTATTCTTATTAGTAAAAACAGGAAGAGGTATATCTCTACAAGAACCCACTAAAGAAGAAATAGAAATATTTAACAACAGACTATATAAACTCCATAAAAATTCACCATTTATAATAAAAACTACAGAATTACATCATTATAGAAGAACTTTCATAAAAAGAATGCTAAATGAAGGAAAAACATTTGAAGATATCAAAAAAACTACAATATTTAAAGGTAGAGGGATAAGAGATGGTAATGGAATAATCTTTATATCTTCTAAAGGGTTGGTATATCCCTCAGGATTCCTGCCAATAGTAGTAGGGAATTTGAAAAAAAATAAACTATCAGAAATATATAAAAATAATGAAATCTTAATAAAGCTAAGAGATCCTGATAATTATGAAGGTAAATGTAGATACTGTGAATTCAGGTATATATGTGGTGGCTCAAGAGCAAGAGCATACTTTACTTTTAAAAATTACTTAGCTTCTGAACCACTATGCGCTTACCTACCTAAGGATTCCTTAAATACTCAAAAAACTCTTTAATAGTGGGGAAATACTCTATTATTGCCAATTTTCCTTCCTACTTTGCCTTTGGCCCTCTATTTACTCCCTTTTCTAACAATCCTACTATTTATATTTACATCTATTATTTATTATCCTCATTATGGCTAAAACATTTTTATAGAAATTCAAACATATATACTTTTAATAGCAAGTTATTTTAAATTACCAACTGAAACTGAACTTTATATAACTAACACTATTTTTGATATTTTAAGTTGGTGCTTACCCAGCTTTCTCATTATTTTTTACTATTTTTATTAATTTCAAAATATCTTAGTGATAATTATTTAACAACAAAAGCTATGACTTGTAAGGATTTATTTAATTTTACAGGGAACACATATTTTTTAGAAGCTTCTAAAAGTTTTTATTACCTAAAAGAATTAAATATTGAAGGTTTAAAAGGTAAATCGGCTTCAGTAGAAAAATATAAACTGATTAGGAAAGCAAATTATTAAATCCATTTATAGGAATTATTAAAGTATTCTTTTTTCCAAATGGGAACCTTTTCTTTTATTTCCTTAACAATTAAATCAAGTACATTAAATAAATTATCTCTATGCTCATTAGCTAATGCTACTAAAATGGCAATATCCTTAGGTTTTAAAATCCCTATCCTATGAACAACCAATCCCTTTTTAAAAGCCCCTTGAAATAAATAATTTTCTAAAATTTTTCTAATCTCATTTAAAGCCATCGGTTTATAAGCTTCATAATACAAATAATCTATTAAATCCCCTTTATCCGTTTTATCTCGTATAGTACCAATAAAAACTACATTACCCCCTAACTTAGAATCATATAATCTCTTTAAATATGAATTGACTTTAATTTCCTTTTTAGTTATCTCTATATAAATATTTTCTTGAATAATTTTTGTTTTGTTATTATTTTTTTTATTCCTATTTTCTTCTTTCAATTTCATTTTGACAATCTAAACTCCCCCACCTATTAAGTGTTGTTTTAAGAAATTGATTATCCTCTTTATTAGCCTCCACTAACAGGAGGAATAATAGATATAACATCTTTATTCTTTAAAATAATTTCATAATCATTTATATATTCATTATTCAAAGCTACAGAAAAATTAATTTTCTTTAAATCAGGATAATCTATATATAATTTTTCCAATACTTCTTTAACATTAGTTATATTATTCACCTTAAGATTTAAATAATTCTTATTAACAATTTCTTTAGCATATGCAAAAAACAATATCTTTATAGATATTTTTTTATTACTTCTCCTTAGTTTTATATTAGCCATAAAAAATAAAAATTAAAAATAAAATTTTTTACAAGATGGGCATAATTTTTTATTTAGATAACAATAGTTCATATCCCTAATACACGGCAGATAAGGCAAAATTAAACCCGTTTCTATAAAAATTTTAACCAAATCCTTTCGAGTCTTTGCATTAAGCTTAAACATTATATTTCTCCTATGAACTTCAACAGTCCTAACACTTATAAATAACTTGTCTGCTATCTCCTTACTAGTATAACCTAATCCTATTAAACACAATATATTTAATTCCTGAAAAGTTAATTTCCTTAATAGTATATGTTTTCTACATAATTTTTCTTCTTTCTTATTCTTGGTTAAATTGCTACTTAAGACTGGTAATTTCTTATACATTTAATAATTTAATAAATACCATACTTATACTTCTTAATATAGAATTTATATTTAATTAAAGTTTTTCCTTTTAAAAAGAAGCAATATAACAACTACTATCTATCAATAAAAACTAGTAGCTTTGGTAAAGGTTGCTGTTATATTTAACGCCATACGTTGCTTTTCTAATAGATGCTTTTTTAAGGGATTTACTGATATAGTAGAAAATTAATCCTACTTTAAATGAAAACATGAAAGTCTTAGATTTTTTGAGAATAAAAAAAAGCAGTTATTTTAAATATAAAAATAAAAATTGAATTAATACAAATCCATAATAAATTAAAAAGTTTATATCCAGTTGCTTTAAGTCAAGTAATGATAGAAAAAATTTAGAATTAAGGTATGAATTTTAGAAATTTTTAAATTTAATTTTAGTAGAATTAGGATGGGGGAGGCGGGAGTTGAACCCGCACGGGGTGTGTCCCCATTGGATCCTAAGTCCAACGCGTCTGCCAATTCCGCCACTCCCCCAAAAAACTCCCCGCGCTTAAAATTAAAAATTAAAAATTAAAAACTAAAAAACACTTAATCTAATAAGCCTATTAATATAATTATATCCTTAGTTAATTAAACCTTTTTAATTTAAACTAACTTAGTTTTTATTAGTTAATTTTAAGTAGAAAACTTAAATTCCTGAAGGTTTAATTATTTTCCTTTTAGATATGTGAAGATATTTTTGAAGATATTTTAGAAGATATTTTAGAAGCTAATTTATCAGCTAAAACTCCTGCTAATGCTCCTAAAGAAACAGATAAAGCGAACCCCAAAGGTCCAGAGATACTTGAACCTACAAGATAAGATACCCCAACCCCACTAACAAAAGAGCTAATAGTTTCGAAAGCTGCACTAAACTTGCTTTTTCCCTCTTGTATCTTATGATGATAATCCTTATAAGCAAAAACTGCTTCAATCACAGGAGCCATATACTTTAAACTCTTTAAAACAAACTTATCAGCAGTAAAATAACCAGCTACACCATAAGGAACCTTAGAAAAAGTCTTAATAATTAATTTCTTATTAAACTTCTTTAAATATTTCTTTAACTCATCTTTTAATTCATCTTTAGAATTACCAGATTTTTCAATTTTATTTTCTTTTAAAGTAATTATATTTTTATCAATTTTATTGTAATTACTTACTATACCATCATTAATACTAACAATATTTACATTATCAATATTACTATTATCTTTAAAATTATTAATATTTTTTTTATCTTTAAAATCAGCTTTAATAAATTTATTTTCAATTAAATTTAAATTATTATTTATATCCATTAAATTTTACTCCTTTCAAACATGTTCTATTTAAAACTATATTCTATACTAAAAAACTATATTTTCCATAAAAAACAAACATTGTATATATTAAAATTTATAAATATTCTTTTTTAAATTTATGTAAAAAAAGTTTTGAATTTTTGTTAATTTTTTTGTATATTCTAATTTTGTTCAACAAATTTCTTTAATAGTTTAATAACTTCAGTTTGAGAAGGTAAGTAGTATTTAGCATAAGAGGGACCCAACCCAACTTTAATAGTAATAGAATCTGAAGGTAATGCTTTAAACATATCTTCATCAGTTGTATCATCTCCAATAGCAAGAACAAAGTCATATCCTTGTTGAGTAAAAGAATATGAGATAGTTCCTTTATTAACCGCCAAAGGTCTAACTTCTAAAACTTTATTTCCCATAAGAACTCCATACTCAGTATTAGACACAAGAAATTTCAACTCATCAAGCAACTCTGCTATTCTACTACCTGCCAACTCTATCTCAGATAACCTATAATGAAAAGCTACAGTGAAATCCTTTTCTTCAACAAAAGAAAATGGCAGTTTATAAGTATAATATTCCATTATCTCCTTTATTTTTTTCTTAATTTCATTATTAGGAGTACAAGTAGCTTTCCAGCTACCACTATACTGATCCCTTACCCAACAACCATGCTCAGCTACCACAACAACATTTAAATCCTTAAAATACTCCTCCAACTCATCTTTTCTTCTACCAGATATAATAACAACTTTACTATCTTTTAAATTAGAGAGCTTAAACAAAATTTCCTTTACCTCTTGATCCAAAATAGCTAACTCCGGAGAATTCTTTATAGCTACTAGCGTACCATCATAATCTAATAAAAACAACTTTTTCTTAGATATTTTAAAATTACTAATAATCTTTTGTAAAATAATTTCATCTATTTCTTTAGTTTTAAAAAAGTTTCTTTTTGATAATATTATATTAAAAGCTTCCATGAAATCGTTTCCCCACTTTAATATATCATACTTTTCAAGACGTTCTTGCATTACTTTTAATTTACTCTTTTGTTCTTCCAAAGAACTAGTTAAAGCAACTTTTATAGCTTCACAAAGCTCGTCAATGGAGTTAGGATTAACTATTATTGCTTCTCCCAATTCCTTACTACTTCCAGCAAACTCAGAAAGAATTAAAACCCCTTTTAAATCACTTCTAGAAGCTACAAACTCCTTAGCAATAAGATTCATTCCATCTTTAAAAGGAGTAATTAGAATAACATCACTAGCTCTATAATATGCCACAAGATCTTGAATATCTAGAGATTTATACTGATAAATAACAGGAACCCACTCAATATTCCCAAAAGTACCATTTATTTGAGAAATTTTTTCTTCTATTTGCCTCTTCATCCTAGCATAATGCTCAACATTTTCCCTAGAAGGAACAACATTCATAATAAGAACTACCTTTCCTCTAAAATTTTCATTAGTTTTTAGAAATTCTTCATAAGCTAAAAGCCTATTATATATACCCTTTGTATAATCTAATCTGTCTACGGAAAAAATAATCTTTTTATTGCTAACAGCCTTCTTTATATTCTCAATTTTGTCATCTATTCCTGTCATAGAATTAAACAATTTAAAATCAATCCCCATAGGAAAAGTATCAACCCTTATAATCCTATCTTGATAAAATAATTCCCTTATATTACTTTCAATTCTTAATACCCTAACTAAAGTTCGTAAAAAATTAATAGTATATTCATAAATATGAAAACCTATTAAATCGGAACCTAAAAGCCCATGTAATAATTCCTTCTTCCAAGGAAGAAGCGAAAATATTTCTGGCGGTGGAAAAGGAATATGAAGAAAAAAACCAATATTAGCATTAAAAACTCTTTCCCTTATTATCTTAGGCAACAACATTAAATGATAATCATGGATCCATATATATGTTTTAGTATCTATATCAATACTTTGCAATAAAGTATCAGCAAAAATTCTATTAACTTCTACATAACTTTCCCAATCTATTCTTTCATAATTAGCAATAGCAGGCATACTATGGAAAAGTGGCCATAAAGTTTTATTACAAAATCCATTATAAAACCTATCCATAAGCTTATCTGAAATATATACAGGAATATAATTATATTCCCTATGAATAAATTCCTTAATTTTATTAAACTCATTTTTTTTAATATTAGTTCCTAACCAACCCATCCATAACCAATTACTAATATTTGCCTTTTTTAAAAAAGTTAATATACCTGAAACTAATCCCCCTGGACTCTGCAAAGCAAAAAAAGGCTCAATAGTTTTAACAACAATAGGCAACCTATTAGCAACTATAACTAACTTCATATCAATTACCTCCATATAAACAAAACTAATTCATTTAACAATATTAAAATTAAAAAAATTAGTAATTACACGATATAACTTTTCAGCTTGTTTTTTCCTACTAAATTGACTAATAAATTTATTATTTACTCTATACTCTTTTAAAGCACCTTCTTTATCTTTCAAAAATTTAATTAAATAGTTCTTTATTTTATTAATATCATCAAAGAAAATAGTAGAAACCCCAGAATTTATTAATATTTCTAATTTTTCATCATCTATAGTTTTATTGATAACCCATATAGGAGTTAATTTATATAAATTTAACCCTAAGTATTCAAAAAGTTTTCCTGTCAAAATCCCCTTATACTTTTCAATATTATCTGCTTTTTTTATATTAACTTCTTCTAAAGGCATTAATAAAATATCTGCTAAATACTGTAATCTTAAACTATCCTTAAAATCTAATAAACCCAAGTAAATATAAATATCTTCTAAATTATATTTCTTAATATCATAAATTATATCATAACTCCCTGCTAAAATAAACCTAAAATTATCAAAATTTAAAACCCCTTGCTTTTTTAAATCACTAATAGCAACTAATAAATTATCAATTTTCTGAGATTTATAAATAGTTCCTGTATAAACTATTTTTAGTATATCTTTATTATATAAAATTTTTAATAAATTATTAGAATCAGGATTTTTTAAAGAATTAAAACTAATTAAGTTATTTGAGTTAAAAACAAAATCATAATTTTCTTCAAAAAAACCGTTATATATAACTTCAATATTTTTATTAGTTTTTAAAGATAGTAAATTTCTCATGGACTGGGAAACAACAGTAATAAGATCAGCATTATTTAAAAAAGCTTGTTCCATTTTCTTTTCGATAAAATAAAAAAAAGGTATGCCAGTATAAATGGGGCTATCAGTAAATAAATCCCTAAAATCAGCTACCCAAAATTTTATCCTACAATATTTCTTTAAATTTAAAGCAATATTATGACAAACATAAGGCCCATAACTACTTATAACCACATCAAAAGTGAAATCTTTTAAATAATTAACAGCAGGTTTTAACCACCTATCACTATCATCAGGAAACCGATTCTTATAATAAACACCCGTTACCTTCGAAAATCTATTAACTAACTTATTAATTGAAATAATCTTAAAAGGCTTAGGAATAGGTAATTCAATTACTTTATACCCATTATTAATAAAAAAATCATTATCATTAAGTATATTTTTTTTAGGAGTAGTAAAAACAGTAACATCTAAACCAAACTCAGTTAAATATTTCGCAAAAGAATATAACCTTAAAGAAGCAACAGAATTTAATGGGGGGAAAAAATAAGTTATTATCAATACCTTCATAAAAGAAAAAACTTTATAAAAAAACTATAAAATATATTTACCAAAAAATATTTCTAAAATAATAAAATAAAAAAATAATTTAAAATTAATTAAGAAATAATTTCATCTAATAATAATTTATAGTCAAATAATTCATTTTGATTAAAGAAAATGGATATTTCTCTGTTAGCATCGTTAACGGTTTCACTAGCATGAATTAAATTATTTTGAATAGATAAACCGAAATCGAATCTAATAGTACCCACATCAGCTTTTTTACAATCAGTAGCACCAACTAATTTCCTAATCTGATTAACTACATCTACCCCCTCTAATACCATAACAATAACAGGAGTAGAAGAAATGAAATTTAATAAAGAATCAAAAAAAGGTTTATTTATATGAGCTTCATAATGTTTTTTAGCTAACTCTTGAGTCATATGTATCATTTTTAAACCAACTATCTTAAACCCTTTATCCTCTAAACGAGTTATAATTTTACCAACTAATTTTCTTTGAATAGCATCAGGTTTAAGAATAATTAAAGTTCTTTCTTTATTATTTTGCTCACTCATTACTTACACTCCTTCCTTAGTAAATTATTATTTAAGAATAAAAACTTTAACTTTTCGTCTACCCCAACTAATAGCTTCCTCATAAGATTCAAAATACAGATCAATAATATTTCCTTTAATAGCAGATCCTTTATCTAAAGCAACTGCATATCCATAACCTTCTATATATAATTTAGTACCTAATTTTATAACATTAGGATCTACCGCAACAATTCCTCTTTTTACTCTATGTCCTGTAGCAGTATAATAACCGACATTACCAACACCAGCAGTATAACCAGTTGCTTCCATCTCTAAAACTGAAACTACCTGATTTTCATCTAATTTTAATTCTTTAGTACCTATCAAAATAACCCTATCAACAGGTTTCTTAATAATAATTTCATTAAAAGAAAGAATATCATAATCATCATAAGAAATATAACTCCTAATTTCCTTAACAATACAAACTCCATTTTTCCCAGGAATCAAAACTTTTTCAAAACCCAATGGTAAATCATTAGTATATCTATAAATAGTATTATATCCTAAACTTTTCTTATAACTTACCTCAAGCTTTATATTCAATTGATAATATTTATTCATATCTTCATTATTAAATAATACTAATTCATATTCATTTTGTTTATCTAATATATCTACACTCTTAATATTTTCAAGTTCAATATTTTTAAGATTAACTAAATTGTATAAATTCTTAGATATATAAGTCTTTAAATTAGAAATTATTTTATTTTTTAAATTTTTTTCATCTTTATAATAATATATTGTAATTTTTTTATTACCAAAATAAAAATCAGTAGAATTTAATAAATAAACATAAATAAACTTATCTTTAATAAAATCAAACTTATGGATTTTATATTTTATCTTCTTATGATTAGAACTATTATTAAAATCTTTATAAATAATATCATTAATATAGGAAATTAATTTAGATTTAGTTAAATTAAAATCAACAGGAATTACATATTTATATCTATTATCAACAACAACCTCCTTATAAGATTTTTTGAAAAGATTAATAACAATAACTTTTTTATGAATATCAATAGAATTATTATAATTATTAGTATTATAATTTTCAAAAATATTTTTAAGGATGTTGTAAGTATTATTACTAAAGATAATTTTTTGATAAACTAATTGTTTTTCATCAAAGACATTAATAATATAATACTTAAAAGAAAGCAGAAAATAAAAAATCAAAGTAAAAAAAATAACAAAAAAAATAATTCGAATTTTAAAATTAGAAAAATTTCTATATAAAAAATTATATAAAGAATTATTCATAAAAAACACCTCATATATTAAAAATTTATTAAGAATTTATAAAAAATAATTATATAATTCTTTTATTTATTTAGTGTTTTCATCATTATCTTCTTCTAAATCTTCTTCAGTTTCAATAAGTCCATATTCTTCTAAAGTTTTTTCCAATAATTGAATATACAAACTTCTTTCAATATATCCTATGATATAGAATGCTTCTTCATCATCTAACTTATAACCACTAAGCATCTCCATAACCTCGTGAGCTATTTCTTCTAATTTTTCAATAGTTCTCATATTCTCAACCCCTTCTTATATAATTTAAATTTAATTAATTTAAGCTCTCTAAAATTTTATATTTAATAAATTTTTCATTAATATTAAGAGTAAATTCTATATTCTTAAGTTTAGAAATATCTTTAACTTCATTAAGATATTTTTTAATAGCTTTAGCTAAAGGAGATTCAGTTGTAATTCTATATATATTATCTTCGTTATTTATTTCTATTTCCTCATACAAAGATACTATCTCAATTTGTATTATCTCAGTTTTATTATTATGATTAACTTCAAGTTTAAATTTTTTACCTAATAAAGAAAAATATTCTTCAGATTTTTTGGATTTAGATTTAGTAGTTACTTGGGTTTGTTGAATTTGTTCTAACTGTTCTAATTGTTCTAATCTTTCTTTTAATTCAGCTTTTTGTTGTTGAATCCTTAATAAAGATTCTAAATTAAATTGATAATCTTGATTATCAATACTATCTCCACCTTCTAATTTAGTTTCCTGAATTTTTTCACGTTTATCCTGCTCTTCTTGAGATAACTTCTTTAATCTTTCTATAATCTTTTGTTTTATTTCTTTAGTTTCATTATTCATAATTTAACCCCCTTCTTAAAAAAAATATAAATTTCTTAATAAAATTAAGCTTTATAATTTAAGCGAGATTTTATATTTAAAGTATTAATAACAAAATCAATATCAGCAATAGGTCTATTTATTTCATTAGCTATTCTCACTATCCTTTGAGTAAGCATAAGATTAGTAGCTAGGATTCCTTTATGATAATAAATATTATCTTCTAAACCAGTTCTAACATTACCCCCAAGAATTATAGCCATAATATTCATAGGTAATTGATTTTTTCCTACAGAAGCAACTGACCAATAAAATTTTATATTCTTCATTTTTAAATAATTAACCATATTAATTAATATATTAGCTTCAGCAGGAGCTCCTCCTCTTATACCCAATACAAAATCAACCCAAACAGGCTCATCTATATACCCCTTCTTTACGTAATAAACTAAAGTTTCTAACATCCCAAAATCATATATTTCAACCTCTGGTTTTATATTTAATTCTTTCATCTTTAAAGCTAATTTTTCAATAAAAGAAGGCGAATTTATAAAAACATCATTTCCGAAATTAATAGATCCCATATTCAAAGTAGCCATATCAGGTAGTAATTGTAATACATTAGCTCTTTCATCTTCAGACATCCCAATAGCTCCTCCCGTAGTAAATTGCACTAACATAGGTACTTCCTTATTTATCAATTCTTTAACTTTTTTAAATAAATTAATATCAGCAGAAGGATCGCCGTTTGAATCTCTTACATGAATATGAGCAATTCTTGCACCCGCATGATAACACTCTATAGCATCCTTAGCAATCTGTTCAGGAGTAATAGGTAAATAAGGAGTATCACTAAGTTTTACTTCTGCACCAGTTAAAGCTACTGTTATTATTAAGGGTTCCAAAATTATTTACACCTCCTTATATATAAAAAATAAAAAAACTAAAAATTAAAACTAAACTTCTAATGACCTAATAAATAATGAATTTAAAATTAATTTAATAAATAAAATAAATAAAGCAACTCCAGCAAAAACAGAAGAAATATCTTGATTCTTTTTTATTTTCCCAACTTTTTCTGATACAATTTTATAAGCTTTTTTTAAATTTTCTACATTATTACCATAATAATACTCCCCACCAGTTAATTTAGCAATTTCTTTTAAAGTAGCTTCATCTATCCTAACAGGATAAGGGATCCCCGGAATATAAGCCCCCGTAGAAGTCCCTAAACCAATAGCATATATTGGAATTTTTTTATCTTTTGCTTTTTTAGCAGCAATAATAGGATCAGTACCTGCATTATTCTCTCCATCAGTTAATAAAACTATAACTTTATGAGGCATAGAAGAGTTCTCTAGAATAGCTAAAGTAGTAGTAATAGCATCTCCAATAGCAGTTCCCCCATAATTAGCATTAACTAAAGATAAAGCTAATAATAAATCCTCTTTGGAACTAGTTAAAGCTTGATTAACAAAAACATTATTATTAAAAGTAACTAAACAAGCTTCAAAATTACCTTTTAAATTATTAATTAAAATTTTAGCAGCATCTTTAGCAACAGAGATCCTACTAGGCCAGAAATCAGTAGCCATCATACTACCTGAAATATCTATAATAATCCCAACTGCATAACCACTTGCCGGTAAAGTTACAGGAGCCTGTGGCCTTCCTAATGCTAAAAATAAAATAAACATAGCTAATAAATCTAAAAATATAATCAAAAACCTCCTAAAAGATACTTTACTTACTGTTATTTTATCTAAAGTCTTATACTCACTAAATAATAAAATACTCCTCTTTCTATTGTAATAATACACAATTAAAAAAATAAGAACAGCAGGAATCAAAAGGAATCCTAATAAAAAAATTTGTGGAAATGCAAAAGTTATTTCCATAACTAATTCCTATATATTAAATTCTTAATTACATTATTATTAGAGTTCTATTTTTATATTTAAACTCCTAGCAAAATTTTTTTTATTATTAAGCATATTATTCCCCTCTTATATAATTGATATCTTCAACATTAGATAATCACTACTTTAGTTTAATTCCAAAGTGTTTTACTCCTAATACTTGTTAAGTTAGCATCCTTATTGTATAAATATTATGTACAGAAACCGATATTTTATAAAGTTTAATTCATCTTACATAAATATATATACTTCTTGGTTGGTTTTACTAAAATCAGTAGCCTATTTAGAGGATTGTTGTTTATATAATTTTACCTCCATAGATTCTCCTAACACCTTACTATTACAATTTGAATAGCTTTACTGTCATAGTTATGGCTACTTTTAACTATCCGTTTTTTTGTACTTTGCTATTATTAGGGTTTTACCTTACAGCAGGCTTCAAGAACGTAATATCAACAAGATTTATCTCATTTCTAAAAAAAATTTAGTCCCTTATTTTACTATAAACTTTATACTATCTCCTTTATCCTAAACTAGTTGTTTGATTTTCTGTATCATTTGAAGAATTTTCTACTTTAATTAATCCATTTTGATAAGCTTTATAAAAAGCTTCAACTACTTTAGGATCAAACTGCGTACCACTATTTCTTAAAATCTCTTGAACAGCATCTTCAACGTTCATAGCTTTTCTATAACTTCTATCACTAGTCATAGCATCGAAAGCGTCCGCTACAGATACTATCCTTGCATATAAATGTATTTCTTCTCCCTTTAATCCATCAGGATATCCTTTACCATCCCATCTTTCCTGATGCTGTCTAATAACTTTAGCGACTTCTTGTAAGAATTTCACAGGTTTTAATATTTCTTCACCTGCAGCTGGATGCCTCTTTATTATTTCATATTCCTCAGGAGTTAGTTTAGCAGGCTTATTTAAAATATAATCAGGCACCTCTATTTTTCCAATATCATGAAACAACAAAGCAAGTTTAAGTACATCATCATTAAGTAAATTAGGATCTAATTCAGAAGCAATAGCTAAACCATATTCCAAAACCCGTTCCATATGACCTTTATTATATCTATCCTTAGCTTCAAAAGCTTTAGCTAAGGATTCAATAGTACTTAAATAAGTTTCTTCTAATTGTTGAGCATAATTTTGAACTTCTGAATATAATTTAGCTTTTTCTATAGTAGCAGCTGCAATAGTAGCTAAATTATATAAAGTAAGCATATCTGATTCACTAAAAGGATATTGACTATACTTAGATATACTTAAAACCCCAATAACTTTATTATCTTTAACTTTTAAAGGGACAACAATTGAGCTTCTAAACTCTTTTTCATAATCCATTTCAGTATAATAAGTATTTATATCATTAATAATCAAAGATTGTCCAGTTAAAGCAACAATCCCTGCAATCCCTTGACCTAATTTCTGTCTGGTATTTTTTATTACCTCTGGTTTTAAACCCTCTGAATAATAAATATATAACTCATTATTATTACTATCTAAAAGCATAACAGTACTAACATCAGCTTTAAATATACTTTTGGCTTTCCTTACTATCAATTTTATTAATTCGTCTTCAGTATGTAAGCTAGTGAAAGATAAGCTAACATTATATATAGTTTTTATTTCATTAGAATAACGTTCTAAATCATACTCAAACAATAATCTCTCGTTTATAAAATCAATAATATTTCTTATATTATTATTAGTTTCAATAGCTTCAACAAAAATAGGTAAAAGCTTATTACCTTTATTTAATTCTAACATTAATATTAATATAGATTCTATATTTTTTTTATATACTTTTGATAAAAATACAATTCTATTTTCTTTTTTATCAATTAAAAAATTACTTCCTTCGTTTTTTAATGAAATATAATAATTTTTAAAAACATTAATTATCCTTTGTTTTTCTGGTTTAGATAATTCCAAATCGTCATTAAAATACAAATTAGAAACCTTAGTAAAAGGATTAACGGAATAAATAAATACTCTACTTATTACATCACAATTACTTAAATTTTTTATAAAATTTCTTATTATTACATAAAGTTCCTGATTCTTAAGTGTATCTAATTGAATAGTAAAAAATAAATTAATTAAATTAACTAATGTTATTTTTAATTTAAAATAAAATTCATTTTTATTTAAATTATCAAAATTTATGATATCTACAATTAAATTAGTTTTAGATATTTCAGGGGAAGTATAAATTTTAGTATATAAATTTTGAATAACATCTAAGGAAGATTCTTTTGAAATAATAAAAAATATCCCAATAACAGAATTTTTCAGTTTTTTTAAATAGTTAAAAAAATCATCATCTAAGGAATCAATAAGGAAAATAAAGAATCTATCATCAGGTACTTTCGATTTCTTTATAAAACTACTTAAATTATTTAAATCAATATAGTTAATATTTAAACTATTCTTTATATACTTTGAAATACTATTTAATTTTAAAGTATTTTTTTTATTTTTTAAATAATAGTATATCATAATACAAAATATTCCTTTATTTTAGAATCATTTTTAAGATATCCATTTTCTAAATGAATAACCCTTTTATTTAATTTTCTAACTATTTCTAGGTTATGAGTAGATACAATAACAGTAGTCCCCATATTATTAATTTCTTGGATAATATCCATAACTTTATAAGCAGATTTTTCATCTAAGTTTCCAGTAGGCTCATCAGCTATCAATATAGAAGGATTATTAACAATAGCTCTTGCAATAGAAACTTGCTGTTGCTCACCACCAGATAATTCATCAGGATAAAAATTTCGCTTTTCTAATAAGCCCACTATCTTTAAAACTTTCATTACTCTTCTTATAGTTTCATTAAAAGGTACCAATGTAACTTCTAAAGGATACGAAACATTATAAAAAACTGTTTTATAATTAAGCAATTTAAAATCTTGAAATACAATTCCTAATCTTCTTCTATAATAAGGTACTTGTTTAGGAGTTAATAAAGAAATATCTTGATTTTCAAAAAATATTTTTCCAGTAGTAGGTAAAATTTCTCGATATATTAGTTTTAAAAAAGTGGTTTTACCTGCACCAGTATGTCCCACTAAAAAAACAAACTCCCCTTTTTCTATTAATAAATTTATATTACTTAAAGCTCTATGACCATTAGGATATATATAACTTACTTCTTGAAACTCTAACATTAAATAAACACCTTCTATATTTTTATTATTTTAAATTTTTTAAATATTTTTAAGTATTTAAATACAGTATAGCTAGTATTACTAATTTTAAATGCAATTCTTCATATTTATATAAATATTCTTCAATATAAGCTAATGTTGATTTAATATGATTAGTAGTTAATAAATTAAATAAAGTTAATTCTCTTATATATAAATCAGGATCATTTAAAAATTCTAATAACAATATTTTTAAAGTTTTATCAACATTTTTAGAAACCAAGAAACTAATTAATTCTCCTTTTAAATCTATACTCAATTTATCAATATTAAATATTTTAATAATAAGATTATGAAAAATAGGATTAAGATTCTTTATAGTTCTTATTATATATTTTAATTCCTTTCCTTTATAATAATTTAAATAACTACTTATGATTTCAGATATTTTATATTGCTCATTTATAGGGATTTTTTTTATCTCCCATAAACTATTAGCTGTTATTTCATAAAGTAGTAAATGCTTAGATAAATTATCTAAATCTTTTAGATATTTTATTAAAATAGAATCAGCTAATAATAAATATTTAGTAATATTTTTATAATACAAAACATAAATAGCACTTAAAATAACATATTCAGAGATATCAGTTTTTAAAATTAATTCTTCTAAAAATTGGACTACTTCTGGCTTATTAACAACTACTAAATTCTTTATAAACTTAGAAACTAAATAAGGATTTGATAATTCTTTAAGTATGAAACTTTTCATTAAATTAAAATCATGGTCTTTAGTATGCCAAGTCAAACCTTGGAAAGCATTCTCTTTTAAATCTTCATTCCCATTTTTTAAAGCATCTATTAATATATTCTTAGATTCTTGATTTTCAATAACTCCAAAATACATCAATGCCGACGTTTTAACAGGAATTATATCATTAAAATATATTTCTTTTATTTTATTAAATGAATCCAAATCTTTCATCTGAGCTAAAGCCAAAATACTTACAGCTCTAACAGTAGGATCATTATCATTAAGTAAAGGTCTAATATAATCAATAAATTCTATTAATCTTAATCTTCTAACTAATTTTGCACCAACTTTCCTTAAATTCTTATCTTCACTTAATAAAGACGCTTTTATTATACTCAAAAACTTCGATTTATCAAATGTATTATTATATAATCTTTTCTTTATTAAACTCTCAAATAAACTATTAATATTTCCAGTTATCTGATTTAAATTATTTATATCCAATTCCTTCATCCTTTTTATATTATTCTACTTATTTAAAAAATATCCCTTGCTTAAAACTACTTTTTATAAAAAAATTAATTATTATTCCCAATTAATCTAAAAGCATAAAAACTAGATAAATACTTCTTAGCTACTTGCCTAATATAATCATTATCTAAATAATATATATTATCAATTAAGTAAAATGGACTTATAGACTTATCTTTGTATAATAAAGAATAAATAAGAGAATTACTTAGTGAATAAGGATTATCAAAAACTAAATAAATCTTATTTATAACTCTGTTCTTTGCTTCATTTATCTCAGTATATATATCTTTATTATTTTCAAAATTTTCTAAAATATTTCTAATAGTATAGAATACTTTAAATTCATTAGAAGAAGAATCACTAGCAGTAATAACCAAATAATATGAAGTTAAAAATAAAGTAGGATAAAAAGAATATAAAGAATAAATTATTCCTTGATCTTCTCTTAACTCTTTATAAAAGATACCTACCAAATCATCACAAAGTAAATTATCAATAACAAGCATTGCTAAATATTCTTTATAATTTTGATAAAACGATGGAACAGAAAATAAAAAAATATCATAACTATTTTTAGAAGATATATCAAAACTTAAAACCTTAGATTTCTTTATATCTATAAACCTATAATTACTATAATCATTATTATAAAAATTACTTAAATTATTATAATAAGGAAGCTTTAATATATCATTAGAAAAACTACTCTTTGAATACTTATAATAATAATCTTTAAATAATTCTCGATAAACTACCTTAGAATTAGATCCTATTAAAATATAAAATTTATCAAATTTAGACAAATCTATATTCTTTAAATCACTTATAGTAATTTTATCAATATTATTATAATTTCCATAAGGTAAATAATAATAAGGATGAGCAGTAAAAACTTGCTGCTTAAAAAAAAATAACACAGGATTTATTGAACTTTCATAATACTCCTTCATTTCTTTTTTTATTTCTTTTTTCTTTATATCAAAATTAATATTATACATATCATCAAAATAAATATTATTTAAAGCCTGATAAACCTTTTTAACATCAGAAGAATCCAAAAGTAAATAACTATAACCAACATAGTCTTCAGTTATTATCAATTCATCTTTAAAATATATATCCTGATTTTTTAATTTTTCATTTATTATTTCTTTTAGTAAATAAAATAAAAAAAATCTAATTCCAACATTATTAACATCTTCATCTTTTAAACCATATTTAAAAATAACAGAAAAATTATAAACTTTAGAATTATTTAGATCATAAGCAAAGAAATTAGTATCTAAGAAATTATTCCAACTTTTATCAAATTCTTTTTTCTTATAATCTAAAACTTTGCTCCATTCGTAATCAATCAAATCCTGTGAAAAAACTAATAAACTATAAATAACAAAATTAAAACTAAAAAACACTAAAAATAATAAAAAATAATTTTTCCTATACATAAAATTACTTCACTATATTAAAAAAATTTCAATAATATCAATAAAAAACAAAATCATAGATAAATTTTATAAACAGGGAAAGCTTCACTTAACTCCTTAACTTTAGATTTAACATATTCTTTTTTATGTGGTTCCTTTAAAGCAATAGCTATTAAATTAGCTACTTCTTTAGTTTCGTCTTCTTTAAATCCTCTAGTAGTAATGGCAGGAGTCCCTAATCTTATTCCACTTGCTATAGCAGGTACTTGTGGATCAAATGGAATTACATTTTTATTAACAAATATTCCAACTTCATTAAGAATATTTTCAGCTTCTTTACCAGTTAATCCAATACTTCTTAAATCACATAAAACCATATGAGAATCTGTACCGTCTGAAACTATTCTTATCCCATTATCTTTTAGGGTTTGGGCTAAAATTTTAGCATTAATTAAAACTTGCTTTTGGTAATCTTTAAATTCCTGTTCTAAGGCTAATTTAAAGGCGACTGCTTTAGCAGCGATAACATGCATCAATGGACCTCCCTGGATTCCCGGAAATACCCACTTATTTATAATTTTTTCATAATCTTTTTTAGCAATAATAACTCCACCCCTAGGCCCCCTTAAAGTCTTATGAGTAGTAGAAGTTATAAAATCTGCATAATTAACAGGAGAAGGATACAACCCAGCAGCAATAAGTCCAGAATAATGTGCCATATCAAACATAAAAAATGCCTCAATTTCCTTAGCTATATCAGCTATTATTTTACTATCAATTATCCGTGGATAACTAGAAGCCCCAGCTACTATTAATTTAGGTTTATATCTTATAGCTAAATCTCTAATTAAATCATAATCAATTAATTCATTAGTTCTAGATACTTCATAATGAACAACATTATAAATTATTCCACTAAAATTAACGGGGCTACCATGAGTTAGATGGCCTCCGCAATTTAAACTCATAGTTAAAATAGTATCCCCAGGCTTAAGGACAGAAAAATATACAGCCATATTAGCTTGAGCACCAGAATGCGGTTGGACATTAGAATACTCTGCTTTAAATAATTCATTTAATCTTTTAATAGCAATTTCTTCAATAATATCTACATACTCACAACCAGAATAATATCTTCTTTTAGGATAACCTTCTGCATACTTATTAGATAATGGTGTTCCCATAGCTTGTAAAACTGCTTTGAATGCATAATTTTCAGATGCTATTAAGTTTATTCCCTCAGATTGTCTTATAATTTCTTTTATAATTAAATCATAAATTTCAGGATCTACTTCTTTTAAGTCCTTATTTATCTGTTCATAAATTTGCTTAACCATAAAAAAACCCCTCTTATTTATTATATTTTTTTATTAAAATTTTAATATAGTTTTATAAGAATCAGTACTTGGATAAAAATCGAATCTATTTTTTTCATATTCTTTTATTTTTTCTTCAAATTGAAGTACTAAATCGATATTATCCCAACCTTTAATTAATCTCAATTTAGATGCATTATCTATTTCAAAATCTAAAACATAATTATAATCATCATAAACTATCTGTTTTTCTAAGTCTATGTTAAGATAATAATTTTTGATATTACTAGCGTTTTGAATTAATTTAGAAGTATCTTTAACTTTAATAACCCAAAGCCCATTTTCAATAGCATTGGAATAAAATATATCTCCAAAAGAAGGAGCAATAACTGCTTTAAATCCAAATTGAACCAACCCCCAAACAGCATGCTCTCTAGAAGAACCTGTACCAAAATTAGGCCCAGTTACTAATATACTAGCACCTTTATATTCTTCTTTATTTAATATAAAATCTTTATTAAGGGTTCCATCTGGATTATACCTCCATTCATAAAAAACAAACTCTCCATAGCCTGTTCTTTCTGTTCTTTTTAAAAATTGCTTAGGCATTATCTGATCAGTATCAATATCCGATCTATCCAAAGGTACAACTAATCCTCTATAAAAAGAACTTCCATTACTCATATTTTTACCCCCTTTATTATCAATAATTAAATTTAAAAAAAATTACACAATAACAGATAGATAACCAACTACAAAATCATAATCTTTTGAATAATGAGCAGAAGTTTCATATTCTACTATCCTATTATTTATATGATTTTTATTTTTATAGGAATAAAATAGCTTTTTAAATTCTAATAAAGTTGTAATGCATCCAAATCCACAAGAATTTATTTGATTATCAATAATAGTTTTATAAAATCCAATAGAATCATTAGAAACGATGTAGCCAAATACTTTTGAATCCCTGTTAATAGCTTCATTGTGGGTAATATAATGACTCATATCAGAAGAAGCTATCATTAAGAAATTACTTTTATCTTTTAATACTTCAAACAAAATATTAGCTAGAATTAAGCAGTTATTAAGTGTTTGCTTAGTAATAGTAATAGGAACTATTTTAAATGTTTTATTAAATACAAAATAAAATAAAGGTAAAATAACTTCCAAAGAATGTTCATAATCAAATGCTTTATAATTTAATTGAATATACTCCTTTTTATCAATTTCATTAATTTTATCAATAATTTTAGAAATTATATCAATATCCGATTGAAAAATAATATCCTTGGGAATTAGATAGCTTCTATCATCTATAGAAATATTTTTACCATAACCGTAATGATCAGGTCCAATTAAAATTAATGTGTCAATATTTATGGAGTTACTAAGAATAATATTTTTAGCTAAGAATAAAGCTTTTAAAGCAGTTTTTCCACTATAGATATATCCTGCATGGGGTAGAACAACCCCTAAAATCTCATTTCCTAAATTATTCTTTAAATCATTTTTCTCTAATAATTCTAATAAATTTTCTTTTTTAGAAATATCATGTAGTAAATCGTGATAATCTCGCGGATAAAATTTATTAACAACTACTGGTTTCCTTATTTCCATATATTCTTAATTTTCACATCTTGAAGCTATTTATAATTTCTATAATAAAAATCCTCTACCTTTTTGAAAAAAATAAAAACAAATCATTGATAATTACTTTTAATTATAGTAGATATAGAATATTTTTTCTGAGGATTACTTATATGATATACATAAATTGAAACATTATAAAATTGTTGATAATTTTTATCATATACTCTTATTCTAGTAGCTATTGAGTAATATATATAACTGAGGGGGAAATAGTATGGAATTTGATTAGCTAAATAGTTTTTTTTAAAAGCATCATAAACATTTAATGCCGAATTATAAACTAATTCTTTTTGATCTATTAAATTATATATAACATAATTTCCACTAACTTTTTTTAAAGTTAATAAATTAGAATTATATAGAATAGTTTCTAATCTAGAAGAAGCAATAGCTAAAGCTTCAGAAGAAAACTCATGTTCTTTATTCAGCTTATTAATAACTAAATATAAATTAAAAAAACTTAAAATCAAAATAAGGAAAAATAACATAGAAAATAAAATTTCTATTAATGAAATCCCTTTTTTACTGTTTTTTTTATAATAATAAAACAAGTAATTCATTATCAAGTAAAAATTAATTTATATATTTTTTTCCTATTATTATTTACAACTTAAAATTATATTTTACCTTCTAAAAATTTAAAATAAAAAATTAAAATAAAAAATTAACAAGGTTATAAAAAAAAATGTAGAATAATAATGTAGAATAATAAAAAAGAAGAAAACAAAAATATATTCTAAAAATAAGTAGTATTTTTATTATGGTATTAATTAAGAAAGGAGCAAGGAGTTATGCCTGAGCTTAGAAAAGATCCAGTATTAAAAAGGTGGGTAATAATAGCCACAGAAAGAGCAAGCAGACCAAATGATTTTAAAAAGAAAAGAGATGATTTTCCAGCTAATCAAGATTTATCAAAATGTCCATTTTGCCCGGGAAATGAATTTATGACTCCTCCAGAAGTACTTGCATACAGAAAACCAGGAACCTTGGCTAATGGGCCTGGCTGGTGGATAAGAGTAATAAATAATAAATTTCCTGCACTAAATCCAGAAGGCTCTTTAGATAAAAAAGGTATTGGAATTTATGATATGATGAATGGGGTAGGATACCATGAAGTTTTAATAGAAACAGAAGATCACTTTGCAACCCCATTAACTATGCCTAATTCACAATTTGAAGAAATTATCTGGGGATACAGAGATAGAATAATAGAATTATCTAAGGATGTAAGAATAAAATACGTAATAATTTTTAAGAATCATGGGAAAGGAGCGGGTGCATCGTTATTTCATCCGCACTCGCAGATAATAGCAACTCCTATAATACCTGCGGTTATAAAGAATGAAATAGACAATGCAAAAGAATATTTTGACTTAAGAGATAGGTGCTTATTTTGCGACATAGTTACCCAAGAGCTAGGCCATCAAGATAGGATAGTTTTTGAAAATAACTCGTTTATAGCGTTTTGTCCATTTGCTTCCGCATTTCCCTTTGAAACATGGATTATTCCCAAAAAGCATTTTCATAGATTTGAAGACATAGATAAAAACCATGTAGTAGATTTAGCTCAAACTGTAAAAGTAGTTTTTTCTAAATTGTATTTACTTTTAGATAACCCTCCATTTAATATGATGTTACATACTGCTCCACCTAATTCCAATAGTAAAGAATATTATCATTGGCATATAGAGATAATCCCAAGGCTAACGGAGGTAGCAGGCTTTGAATGGGGAACAGGTACATATATAAATCCGATGCTCCCAGAAAAAGCAGTAATAGAACTAAGAAAACAAGAAATAACTTAGAATCCAATGCTAATGAAGAAACTACTAATCCAAACAAAAACAATCAATTTAATAATTATTTAAATATGTTTATAAGAGTTTTAATATTTTTTATAATTATTTTAGTAGTAGTATTGTTAGGATATTTTGCTGGGCAGTATTTTTATTCTCAAAAAATAAAACCCCAAAAAATAACTCAAAGCTCATTAATAGCACCACTAATAGATGAAAAGAAAAATATAATAGATAATAATAATGAAAACCCTAATGAATACGTTTTAATTCCTAAAATAAATGATAAAAAAACAGATTCTAAAAATCTAAATAAACCCAAATCAATTGATACAACAAAAACAACATCCACTACACAAACTACTACACAAAGCACTACATCTACTAATAGTGAATTAAGTTCAAATAATACTAAAGAAACTAAAATAGAAAATTTAATAGAATCAACTGATAAAAATTTAAATTCTTCTGATGAAAATAAAGAAAAAGAAAAAATAAATGAAAAAGATATAAATGATAATAATGTAAATAATAAAGATTTTGTACCTGATACAGAAGGTAGTTATTATGTACAAGTGGGGTTATTTTCAGTATATAACAATGCTCAATATGTAAATGACATATTAAAAAATAAGGGGATATACTCATCTATAGATGAAGTAATAATAAAGAATACTAAAATGTATAGAGTAATAGTAGGTCCCTTTAAAAACATAGATAAAGCTAATAAAATATCAAAAATAATAGAAAAAGAAGGATTTAATCCAATAGTAAGAAAATTTTAAAATCTTAAAAAATTTTTAGAATTTATGGAAAATAATAAAGAGGAAGAAATACAAAAAATAGATACTGTAAAACAAAAGATTTTAAATTATTCAAAAGAACTAAAACAATTATCTTTAGAAGCAGTTTATTCTAAATTAAGGGATATTAAAGATAACATTAATCAAAAGTATTCATTTTTATTTAAAGAATTTAAAGATATTAAGTTAGGATGCTTTGTTAGTTTTTATATAAATGATAATTTAAGGGGTTGTATAGGAACTATTGAACCAGTATTTGATAACTTAATATTAGAGATAATAAATAATTCAATATCTGCTGCATTTAAGGATCCTCGCTTTGAATCTATTTCTTTAAAAGAATATCCTTATTTAAAAAACAAAATAGATTTTATAATAAATATAGAAAAAATAAATGATATAAGTAAATTAAACCCCAAAGAATATGGAATAATAGTAAAAAAAGGGGACAAAAAAGGTGTATTATTACCAGATATACCTACTATCAATACAATAGAAAAACAATTAGAAATAACCTTTAATAAAGCAGGGTTAAAATATAATAAAGAAAATTTATTTAAAGAAAATGAAATATATAGATTTCAAGTTATAAGGATATAAATGATATTTATATCTAACTCAAGGAGGGTGAAAATAAATGAGTAAAATGTTATATATAGAGGCAAAAGTAGTGGAAGATAAACCAGGGATACTAGCTAAACTAGCACAAATATTAGCGGAAAATCAAGCTAATATTTCTGCTTTAACCACTGGTATAGAAGGTATAATTCCAACAGAAGTTAAACCTAAAACAATTAGATTATTAGTACATTTGTTAGATAACACTGATGAAAAAATAGAAAAATTAACTCAAGAACTAAAAAAAATAAAAGAAATAAATATAATTGCGGTAAGAAAACCTACATCCATTGATGTTGTTAATTTAAAATATGGATTAGAAACTGTTATAGCTTCAGAAACTGAATTCTAATATAAATGATTTTAAATATAAATTTATAGTAATAGTTTTGAGGTGTAAAAATGGAAAAACAAGATAATTTTTATATAGGCTGGATTAATAAAATTCCTGTGAAATTTAAAACTGAATATGAATTAGTAATGATGTTTAGTAGTATTTCATTTTATCCTGTTAAAGCAAGTTTAAAATTATATTTAATTAAAGACCAAGAAAAAATAGAAATAAATTCAATCAAATCCTTAGAAGATAAAGTATTAATAGATAATGAAGAGTCTGCCTTAGATTTTGTTAGGTTATTCACCAAACCGGAATTACATGTTTTCTTTGATTTATATGCTATTGAAGTTTTTAAGAAAGGAGAAAACCCTTTTGAACCTTACGGTAGCGTTGATGAGGATTTCTATTTAAAATATAACTTAAAACCTGCTAAAGTACTTAAAGAAAACCATTATTTTATAGTTGAAAGGTTTTTAATGTTTTATCCAGATGATGAAGGAATAATTCCTAAAAGAATTGCATTAGTTAAAGAATACGTATATCCCAATGGAAAATATGAAAATGAAATAATTAATGAAATATATGATCCTAAAATAGATCTAATAAAAACACCTATAGATTAGTATTTTTATATAATTTAATTAATTTTTTATTTTAAATAATAATTTTAATAAAAAAGTAGTGTTTGATTTTTAGAAAAATTAATTACAACTTAAGGAGTTAATTAAGGATGAGAAATTCAAGTTTAAAAGAAAGTCCATTAAAAAATTTTCATTTATCTTTAAATGCTAAATTTATTGATTTTCATTCTTACAATATGCCATTAAGTTATAGTAGTATCATTGATGAAGTAATAAATACAAGAAATAATGTTTCATTTTTTGATTTATATCATATGGGAAGATTATTAGTAAAAAAAAGTAATAATTTAAATAAATTATTTTCAGTCAGTATAGATAACATAAAATATGGGAAAGCTAAGTATGCTTTAATTTTAAATAATAAATTCACTATAGAAGACGATATTGTTATATATGATTTAAAAGATAATTTTAATAATTATTTTTTTGTAGTATGTAATGCTGCTAATAAAGAAAAAAATATAAATATATTAAAGGAAAATAATATAGAGGTAATAGATATAAGTGAAGATTATTTAATGATAGCTATTCAAGGGCCATTTAGTGAAAAAATTGTTCATAATTTACTAATTTATTTATTTAATATAGATATAAATTTAAAAGATCTATATTTTTATGATTATGTAATAATTGATAAGTATTTTATATTATCAAGATCAGGTTATACAGGAGAAGATGGATTTGAAATTTATTTAGATTACAATAGGATGTTAAAAATAATGGATTATTTAATAAGTAATAATGTAAAAGGTGCAGGATTAGGAGCACGTGATGTTTTAAGAATAGAAGCCGGGTTAGTTTTATATGGTAATGAAATAAACGATAATATTAATCCTTTAGAAGCTAATTTACAATGGGCTATTAAAAATGATTACTTTAATCAATTTATCAATAACATAAATATTACTAAAAAATTAGTTGGTATAAATGTAATTAATACTAAAAGAGTACCACGAAATGGATATAAATTATACGATTATAATCAAGAAGAATTAGGTTTTGTAACAAGTGGGACTTTTTCTCCTACTTTATCTATCCCAGTAGGATTAGCTTTTATTAATATTAATTCAATTCAAAATATTAATGAAATATTAAATTATGAAGGATTAATAGAAAATAAAGAAAATTTTATATTTAAAGTAACAAAATTGCCTTTTATTAAATTAAAATATTATAAAAGCCAAAATAAAATAAAATAAAATTTTATGAGTAATATAGATATAAAAAGTTTAGAAGAAAAAATAAATTTAAATCCCAAAGGAGCAAATCCAGAAGACGTTTATAAAGTAGCTAATTATTATTTTAATAACCAATTATTAGATGAAGCTTTAAGATATTATCAGTTATTATTAGATTTAAATCCCAATCATAAAATGGGATTATTTGAGTTAGGTGGAATTTATTCTAATTTAGGGAATTTAGAAGAAGCAATAAAATGTTGGCAGAAAATTATTTCAATAGATCCTCATTTTACTCGTGCTCATTTTAATTTAGCATTAGCTTATAGTAAATTAAAAAAATACTCAGAAGCTTTATCTGAATTACAAATAACTTTATCCTTAGTAAGACAAAGCGGAGATCCTATTGGATTAGAAAAAAGAATACTTCAAGAAATTCAAAGAATTCAAAATCTACAAACTAATATTAATCCTAGTATATTAGAAGATATAGATACTCAAAAACAATATGCATTAATTTTATTAAAAAAAGGGGATTTCAATAATGCTTTAAATGCATTTAAAGATGTGATAAAAGTTAAGCCAGATGATATAGAAAGTTTATTAAATATAGGAATAATTTTATATAGGAATAAAGAATTAAATGAAGCAATAGAATATTTAAATAAAGTAATAGAGATAGATGAAAATAATGCAGATGCTTATTTTTATTTAGCTTCTTGTTATGAAGAATTAAAAAATTTAGATAAAGCTATATATTATCTTAAAATAGCGGTTAATAAGAATCCTAATAATTATTTTTGGTATTATAAATTAGCTAAAATATTATATAATTTAGGGAATTATGAGGAATCAATAAAGTATTTTAGGATAGCAATTGATTTAAATCCATTAGATAGCTATACTCATAATAATTTAGGAGTAGCATTATTAGATGCAGGTAATATAAATGAGGCTATAAAACATTTCTTAAGAGCAGTTTATTTAGATCCAAATGATTCCTATAGTTATTATAATTTAGCGAGATGTTATTTAAAGGTAGGTCAACTTCAAAGAGCTTTAAAGAATATACTAAAGGCAATAAATTTAGAATCTAATAAAGCTATTTACTACCTAGAAGCTACAAGAATATATTATAAATTAAGAAATTATAAAGATTCTTTAAGTTATGCAGTTAAAGCTACTGAATTAGACCCTAATTTACAAGATGCTTTCCTATTAATATCTAAATTATATATAATAGCTAAAAAATATGATGAAGCAATAAATATTTTAAATAAATTTATAGAAGAAGAAAAATTCGAACACTACTTAGAATTGGTTAATATATATTTATTAAAAGAAAACCGAGACTCCCAAGATCTAAAGAATGCTTTAAATATTTTATACAAACTTTACTCAAAAAAAGATTTCATAAATGAAAAGAAATACAAAGGAATATTTCTAGAAGTTTTAAGAAAAATTATATATATTAATTATGAACTATCTAATTATGAAGAAGCATATAAATTTATTCCTGAATTTCTAGAAAATATTGATAATTCCTTAGATTCTTATTTTATTGTTTCAAAATTACTATTTAAATTAAATAAATACAAAGAAATTATTTTATTATTAAGTAATACAAATATAGTAGATAAAATATTTAAAGGTGAATACAATAAAGAAGATAATATTAATATAGAATTAATTTATATATATGGAATTTCATTAATAAAAACAGGGGAATTTGAAAACTATATTTATTATTTCGATTTATCATCAAAAATATTTAATTACTTATATTTAATGGATAAAACTAATAAAGAATATATTTATTATTATGCTTATTCATTAGCCAAATTATATAATTTTTCTAAAGCTTTTGAATTGATAAGCTCTATTGAAAATGAAATTTTATCAAATTTTAATAATTATTACAATTCAATTGAATTATATTTTTACTTATTATATAATTTAAATAATTTAGATGAATTAATAGAAAAAGCTTTTTATTTTATTAATAATGTAAAAGATATAGATAATAAAAAATTAAGTATAATTTTTAAATATCTAATTTTTTCTCTAAATAAAAAAGAAAATTATCAAAAAATATATAATTTAATTACTTATTATAAATATTTCGATTTTTTTACTACCTATTATACATTAAATACTATTTTTATTTTAAAATACTATCATCTTAGTTTTGATTTAAATATAAATGAAATAAATAAAAATTTAGAAGAAATTACAAATAATTTTATTCAAAATTTTGATAAAAATTTATTATATTTAAAAGAGAATTATCTAAACAAAGAATTAGAAGAATTAAATTATTTTATTAAATGTTGTTTACTTATTTTAATATATTTAATTAATGAAAATAAATCAAGTATAGCTTTAAATATAATAAATGATTTAATAAATTTTATTGACAATTTATTTAGTATTAATCTTTATGAATTAATTTTTAAATCTAATCAAAAGGATCTTAATTTAATTTTAAAAGATATAATATTAAAGATTACTAATGAAAAAATTAGCAATAATCTTGAAAACAAAATTGAAGAAAATAATAATAAATTTATAATAAATGAAACGACTTTAAATGATATTTTTATTTCCTTAATAAAAATTATTTTATATTATTTTATTTATGAAAAAGATATAAAATCAATTGAATTAATTTTAAATAAATATGGCAAATATTTCACGGTAGAATCAATTATTTTATCAATAAAATTCAATTTAGATATTTCTAATGAGGTATTATCCATATTAAAAGAAAATATAAAAGATTTAACAGAAGAAGTATTATTTGATATTTATATAAATATGGAAAAAGTAAAACAAAAAGATGAGGAAATTATTTATAATATAAGTAAAAAATTAACAAGCTTTAATTTAAAAAATTGGGTAGAAAAAATTTATTTATTACCTTCAAATTTTATTAATATTCAATTACAAGATCTAAGAATATTTTTCGTTAATTTATTAATATCAGATTTTGATAATTATATTTTAAACGAAAAATGGGATAAAATAAAATTAAATATTAGTAATAACACATTTAATTTAATAGAAAAAATTTTATATAAAATAAATGAAGAATTATATGATGAAAAAAATAGATACTATATTTTATTTATAAATAGTAAATTTAAATTATCTAAAGGGGATTTAGAAGAAACTATTACGTTATTATCTCAAAGTATAAATTATAATCTATTCTTCTATGAAAGCAGATTATATTTAGGTTGTATTTATTTATTAAGAGATATGCATGATTTAGCTTTAGAACAGTTTTTAGAATTATCCAATTATTTAGATAATGAATTAGTATTATTTTTACTTGGTAAAACTTATTTAATATCAAAATATTTAAAATTATCCAAGGAAATCTTTGAAAAACTACTTAAAATCAATCCCAATAATAATTTATATATTTACCATAATTGCTTAATAGAAATATATTTAGGAAATATAAATGCTTATGAAATAATGGAAAAAAAATTCCTAGAATCATATAAAGATATTTTATTTAGTAAATTTTCTAAAGATAGTGTTTATGATGAACATCTTTATAATGAAGCACTTGATTTTGCTATAAATTTAGCTAACATCTATATATTAATAAAGAAATATGATAATGCTATAAATATATTAACAAAGTTAATAGAACAAAATGTTAAAAAAGAGGAAATATATAAATATTTAGCAATAGTTTATTTAGCTACTAATCAAGTAGTTAAAGCCTTAAATGTTTATAATTTAGGTATAAAAAATATTCCTGATTCATCTGAACTTTATTCTAATAGAGGGGTTTTATATTATAAAGCAAATAAATTAGATTTAGCAGAAAATGATTTCTTAAAAGCTTATGAATTAAATAAATTTGATTTTATAGCTAAAAGTCATTTAGGATTCATCAATTTAAAGAAGGGAAATTATGAAGAAGCAATAAAATATTTTAAGGAAGCATTAAGTATAAAACCGTTTTCAGCAGATGTATATATGAGTATAGGAAACGCTTATGAAAAATTGAATAAATTAATAGAAGCAAGAGATAACTATGAATTAGCTTATGAATATAATCCTAATAATCATATCATTATCAAAAGATTAATCGAAATATATAAAAAATTAAAAGATAAAAATAGAATTGAAATAATTAAAGAGGATATAGAAAAGAATCCTAATTTTAATGAAAATATTAAAAAAGAAATATTAAATTACATTAACTCATAAAGATTGAGGTGATTTTTAATGATAAATTCTGAAGTAAATTCTTTTCTAAAAATCTTTAGTAAAAATAAATCAATAATTAAGAAAGTTTTTAAATTAAAAAATAATAATTTAGTAAATGAAATTCAGAAAAAAATTACAGATAACTTTACTAAAGAGAATTTTATATTCATAAATAGTAACACGCTAAAAGAATTAGAAATTAATAATAATTATTACAATTTAATTGAACCTCTTTATTTTTATAATCCAAAAACAAATAATATTATAATTATCTTATTAAAAGAAATAAATAATGAATATTTAGTTATCTTTTATCTAATTTTTGAAAACAATTTTACAGAAGATTCATTAACCATAGAAGCTTTAAGCAATATTTTAGAACTTCAAGAAATAACAAACTATGAATTATATTTTAAAGATTATCAAAAAACTAAATTATTTACACAGTATTTAAATGAATATAATTTAAATATTCCCAAAAGAGAAATAGATTTATCTAAGAAAGTAATAAATCCTAATTTTATAAATATTCTTAATTCCATTTTTAATCAAAAACCTTTTGAATTAAACGAAACTAATTTATCATTTTTACAAGAATTAGAAGATATTAATTTTTTAAAAATTTTATTCGTATTTAAATGCTCTGTTAAAAATGAATTTATATTTCAAACCAACGGAGTTAATAATTTAAAACCAGTATTAAATACTTTTTTATGTCCTCATTGTAAAAAACCATTAAAAAATGAACTAATAGAACCTAAATTTGAAGTTTCTATTTTTTTTAAAAGATTTATAAACAATAATATCTGGTTAAAAAATATTATCATTGATTATTTATTAAATAATTTCACTAAAGATCTAAAAATATATGAATATGATAAAGACGTTTTATTAATAAATATAAATTCTAGTTTATTTTTTATTTTCATTGTTAATTTAAATAATTCTAATTTAATAAATTATTTTTCATTTACAAAAGATATGGAAGTATTAAATATTCTTAGTTCATTTTTTATTATAAACCCAATTTCTACTAATAAAATAAATCCTGAAAATTTTAATAAATTTAATTTCCCTAATTTATTTATTATATATTTTGAAAATATTAATTATAATAATTTTCTTGAAAAAATGAATTTTATTAAAGAAATTATAAATATGAATATATTTGAAAAAAATATTAAAGAAATTAAAATTAATTTTAATATAGAAAAATATGTTAATTATATATCATTAAAAGAAAAAGATATTACTAAAAAAGAAGAAATATTAACTGAAAAACAAGAAATATTAGAAGAAAAAGAAAAACAAATTGAAATAACTATTATAAAAGAATCAGATATCCAAAAAGAATCTGTTAATGATAATACATTAATAATTGATATTGAAAAAGATATTAATAATATATTAGAAGAAGAAATAAATGTAAAAAAATCATCACAACAAGATGAAATTAAAGTAGAGATATCTGAGATTAAAACAACTGAAACTGAAATAACTGAGTCTTCAAAAACAAAAGAGGAAAAAGAATTTATAAATTTATTTGAAGATGCTTTTGAAGATATTATAAATCAAAAAACTAAAGAAGAATCTCAAAAATTAACTCCAGAATTTACTAACAATACTACATCTACTCAAACTACTAAACCCACTGAAACTATAGAAACTATTGAAATTATTAAAACTCCTGAATCTACTGAAACTACTAAATCTATTGAATCTATTGAATCTAATTTAATAGAATCTGATATAAAACAAGAAAATACTATTAAATTAGAAACGGAATCTAATATTAAATCTTTTATTCAAGAAGAAAACCAAATAAAAAGTAAAGAATTTAATACAGAAAGTGAAGTAGTTAATAAGGATTTATCCATAATAGAATCTACTTTTGATACAGAACCTACATTAGCAGAATATACCTTTACAGAAGAAACTACTCAATTAATAGATATAAATGAATCATCTTTATTAAATCAAACACCTTTACAAAAAGAACTTAAAGAAACTACAGTAAATAAATATGAATTAGTAAGTAATTATATAAATTCTATTTCATTTAAAGAAGTTGATATATTTTTAGAATTATATTCATTAAATAATTTAAAAACATTTAATGAAATATTTAGTTCATTTATATTATTATTTTCAAAAGAAGGGAAAAATAATCCAGTAAAAGTCATTCAAGATACCTTAGAATTTAGTAAATCTAAAAACTTATCATCAAATACTTTTGTTATTTTATATTCTAATAAATTTAATTTATTTCCTAAAAATGATTTACTTATTTCCAAATTTGGTAGCATTTTTACAAAATTATTTAATATAAGAAATAATATATTATCTAAGAAATTTGAATTATTATTAGTTTATGATAAATTTAGCTTTTATAGTTTATTAAATATATCAAGTTTAATATTAGGTACATTGTTTTTCAAAAACGTTGAATTCAATTGGTTAAACAATTTAAATATTGATAATAAAGAAATATTTATAAAATATAAAAAAGAAGTAATAGATTTTGTAGATAATTATATTAAAGATCATCCAGAAATAGATAATCACTATATCATTACCAAAGAGTGGGAAATTATAAATCAGGAACAATTTAAATTATCTTTTAAAGGTAAAATTATTGATGAATTAAAACTAATTTACAAATTATATAATTGCTTTATTTTAAAAGATAATAAATTATCATTGTTATTATTTAAAATATCAGATAAGTATAATGTTTTATTAAATTTCAAAAATGTAATATTAATTTTAGAATTAAATAAATTAGATATATCTTTAATTTCTAATATTATTAGTAAATTAGGAATATTAGATTTAATATGATTATATAAGTTCCGCTACCAGCTAAGCGGAATATAAATAAGCTGGTAAAATACTAAATTAACTATGGAAAAATTAGAAACTTTATTAGAAAATGACTCTATAATAGGAGCATTAGTTATATCAAGGGTAGCAGGAGGTGAAGTAATAGAATCCGCTATTAAAAATGCTAATAATTTCCAAAACTTATTGGAATTATCCTTAGACTATATTGATAAATTCATGAGCTATAAAATAGAATCTTCTAAATATTCTAATTTAATAAATGATAAAAACCTAAAAAAAATTAAATTAGAATATGAAGAATACACTATTGATTTTATTGAAGTAAAAAATGATGATATCTTCCTAGTTGTTTTATACGATAATACTTATCCAAAAGGGATAAATGAATTATACATTAAAATGGCTTTTGATTATGTCTTTCATTCTTATTAAAAATAATCTTAAAACCTATGAATTCAAATATAAAGTTAATAAAAGAAATAATTTATAAACTAACAGAAGGCAAAATAGAATTAGTAAGATATGATGAATATATTGAAATAAAACATAATCTCATTAATAAAAATCCTTCATTAGTTGTAATTAAAGAAAATATATCAAAAGATTTTGATGTTCCATACGTTAGAGCTAATTTAGAAAAAATTATATCAAATATAGAACACTTAAAAAATAACCCTCAAAAAATATATAATATTTTATTAGTGTTTACTGAGTTAGCTACAAATATGATAAAACATGCTAATGGCGGCATATTCTCAATAAACGTATTTCCTAATATAATCGTAATGGAATTCAATGATGACGGGAAAGGAATAAATTTAGATAAAATTCCATATGTAACGCTTACTACTTATTCTTCAAAAGAAGATTCCTTAGGATACGGTTTTAGTATATGTTCCGCTTTAGCTAATAAAATTTATATTAATACCTCTGAAAAAGGTACTAATATCCTCGTTATTTTTAATATCGATTAATTATAACATATGATAACCATAGATAACGAATTAGAAAAACTGATAGAATTAATAAATAGGGACAAACTACCGCATCATGTTGCATTTATAATGGATGGTAATAGAAGGTGGGCTAAAATTAGAAATCTACCTTCGTATGTAGGCCATCAAAAAGGATTTAACATCTTTAAAAACATTATAGATTTATCCAAATATTTAGGAATAAAGGAGCTATCTTTTTTTGCCTTCTCTAAAGAAAACTGGGCACGTAATAAAAAAGAAGTAGAATTTATTTTTAACTTAATGGAATACCTTATAAAAAGAGAATTATCTAGATTAAAAGAAGATAAAATATATGTCAAATTCATAGGAGATAAATCAAATATAAAAAATGAAATTTTAAATCTCTTTGAATTAATGGAAAATGAAACTTCTAAAGATTATATTATCAAAGTAAATGTTATGGTAAATTATTCAGGAAAATATGATATTGAACAAGCTGTAAAAAGAATTATCCAAAATAAAATAGAAGTAGATAAAATAAATGAGGAGCTAATAAAATCGTATTTACTAGTTAGTGAGCCAGATTTACTTATAAGAACTGGAAATGAATACAGAATAAGTAATTTTTTATTGTATCAATTAGCATATACAGAGTTATATTTTTCTTCTAAATTATGGCCAGATTTTAGTTTAATAGATTATATCCATGCTCTTTTAGATTACCAAAAAAGAGAAAGAAGATTAGGTAAATAAAAATAAAGGGGAGGAAATTAACCTCCCCTTTTGTATATTCTTGTAAAACTTGGCTTAGAATCTACTTGTTTAAGCTATAATTTAAGCTATAACAGGTAAAAAGTATCTCAACCATTGGCGTTCCCAATTATGTTTATAATCATATATTAAATTGCTATTATAATCCAATGCACTATGAACTAAAGGTTTATACATAGGATTATAATTCCAACCATAAGCTCCTGCATATCCCCTATACCTTGATATTGCTTCTAAATTATTATCAACATGATTGTATTCCCTATAAGTTAATTCCCCATTTCTTATTCCATCATAAATTCTTCCATATTGGTTTATCATTCTTTGATCTATAGCAGCATCCATTCTATCTCCGTTCCTATAACCTCCAACTTGATATCTTGGATGATAATCCCCACCTACATAAGTGTTATATAATCTGTCTAGCTCTCTTTGTCTTTGTTCTAGTGTTCTTCTTTCATTAGCATCTAATACCCCATCAGCACTAAATTTAGCTCTTAGTTTTTCAGTTTCAGCTTGATACATTTGTAAAGCTGTAAATTCATCCCTATTTAATCTACCGCTTCTTGCTTCCCTATAGAAATCTATATCCCCTACATTTCTTCTATCAAGTAACCTATGAATTAGTTCATCTCTATTAGGAACCCAATGGCCTACCTCTCTATTATAGTGATAATTAAGTGGAAATTCTATTCCAAACATTTTTATTCACCTCCATTTTTTAGTTTTTTCAATATATATATAATCAATTTTTTTTTAAATAAATAAACACTATTCATTTTTTAACACTTTTTTTACAAACTTATTCTTAATTTTATTAAAAAATTGATAAAATTTAACAAAAAATTAACATAATAAAAACCAAAAATTAAACCCTAAAAATATTAGTTTGTATATTATTATTTTAGTCTTCATTTACTTTTATCATCTATTCTAAAAATTTTAACAAAACAATTAAAATAAATATAATAATATAATATTCCAAAATATTCCTTAATTCCTACAAAAGAAAGATAGAGATTATAAAAGCTAGGAATAAAAGAATAGATATCATAATATTTAGTATATTTTACAGAGCATCCTTGAAAATAAAAATTTAATTTTGTCTTTTCATAATTTTTTAATAAATATTTTAATAATAATTTTGTTCTTATAATATGATAAGAAGAAGTAATTATTAAAACATTTTGGTATTTTTTATTATCTAAAAATTTTTGTAAATTTTTAATATTTTGAAAAGTATCTAAGGATTTAGTATCTACAAAAATTTTATTTGGATTAACTCCAAAATTTAGAAGATAAAACTTCATAATTTGAGATACAGGGATTTTTAGATTAGGGTTATTAGAAATAGCACCCCCACTTAAAAAAATATCACAACCATAAACCTTATAAACTAAATAACCTAATATTAATCTATCATAAGAATCTTCTGATAATTGATACTTATAATCTCCTCCAGCTGCTAAAATTACTACTAAATCTATTTTTTTATTCTTTAAATTTCCGTTATTTTCTTGATTATAAATATAATTTTTTACATTGTAATTTATATAATCTTTTTCTAAATAATAAAAAACTAAATTTTTTCCAAAATCTATACTAAAAAAATAAATAACAAAAAAAACAAACAGCAAATAAAATTTAATTTTTTTATTATTTTTTGAATTATTAAAAAAAAGGATTGGAAATAGTAATATTATAAAAACGAAAGGAGATATAAACAAAGAAGATAATAATTTCTTAAAAAACATAAAATAAAAAATAATTTAATAAACAATTTAATAAGTAAAAATCATAAAATAAATAAAAATACTAGGCTTTTATTTTTATATTAAATTTTTCCATTAAATTAATTAAATCTGGTTCTTTAACTTCCCCTTTAGAATCAGCTAATTTTTTAAACTCTATAAATATATTTTCCATTAGATTATAAGGGACTTCATAGCCCAATTCTCTTAGTTTAGCAAATAATCCATGTCTTCCAGAATTTTTATTTAAAACTAAAATTCCCCCTTTTTCTAATCCTATATCTTTTGGATCTATTATTTCGTAGTTCAATCTATTAGATACTACCCCGTGTTGATGAACTCCCGATTGATGTCTAAAAGCATTTAATCCGACAATAGATTTATTAGGTTGGATAGGCACCCCAGAATAAGTACTTACTAATTGACTAATTTTATAAATCTTAGTAGTATCTATATTAGTATAAAGATTATAATAATCTTTTCTAACTTTAATAGCCATAATAACTTCTTCTAAAGCGGTATTACCAGCACGCTCCCCTATTCCATTTATTGTTCCTTCTACTTGTCTAGCGCCAGCTTTTAAAGCATACAAGCTATTAGCCACAGCCATCCCTAAATCATCATGACAATGTACAGAAATAATTGCTTTATCTTCTACAACTTCTTTAACTTTTTTTATAAGTTCATAATACTCAGCTGGAGTAATATAACCAACAGTATCCGGGATGTTAACAGTAGTAGCACCAGAATCAACAGCCGTTTTAACTACTTTTAATAAAAAATCCACATCACTTCTGGTAGCATCTTGTGCGGAAAACTCCACATTAGAGCAATACTTCTTAGCATGCTTTACCATAGCGTCTGTTATCTGGATTACTTCTTCTCTAGTTTTTTTCATCATATATTGTAAATGTATATCGGAAGTAGAGATAAACACGTGGATTCTAGGGTTTTGTGCATATTTAACAGCTTCCCAGCCTAAATCTATATCTTTTTCAACAGTTCTACATAAAGTAGCTACAATAGAATCTTTTATTTCTTTAGCAACAGTTTTAACAGTATTAAATTCTCCTTCAGAAGCTGCTGCAAAACCCGCTTCTATTATATCAACTTTCATTTCTTCTAAAACTTTTGCTATCTCTAATTTTTGTTCTAACGTAAAAGAAACCCCTGGTGTTTGATCCCCATCCCTTAAAGTAGTATCAAATATATAAACTCTATCCATATAAAAAAACACCTCCTATTAATAATAAAATATTATTTAACTCTACTTTTAAGTATCTCTACATAATATTTCATACCAATAAACTGTAATTTATGAATAACAAAATGATTAATAACTAAATTTTTAACGATATTGGAGAACCCACCTGTAAGGATAATTTTAAAATCTTGAAAATCTTTTAATAATTCTGAAATAATGGAATTAATTCCTTTACAAAGTATATCAACACATCCTATTTGGATTTGTCCAATAGTAGTGTTATCATACAATTTATTAGCTGGTTTTATTTCAACCATAGGAAGTTTAGCTGTATTAATAAATAATGATTTAATATTTAATAAAAACCCTGGTAAAATTGCACCTCCTATATATGCTTTTTGTTTAATTATATCAATAGTTATAGCTGTTCCAAAATCTATTATAATAAAATTATCTTTAAATAAAGTTAAAGCTCCTAAGATATCAGCTACTCTATCTGCACCCATTTCCTTATAATTATCCGTATTCCAATTAATCCCTAAATTATCATTAGCTTCTAAGAAATAAAAACCTTCATTTAAATTTAAATATTTTCTTATAAAATCTTCTATTACAAAATTCACTTGCGGGACTACAGAACTAATAACACATTTATTTATAAAATATTTATTATCGTAAAAATATACATTATTCAAATTTAAAAAAGTACTTAACTTATTAAATATATCGTCAGCAGTATCTATAGTATTTGTAGAAAATCTTATTTCTATTAATGAATTTTCTATATTTTCAATAATCTTCTTTAATTCAATTTCATCTATTTTTATTTTATCATTTTTGAATAAATTTTGAAAATTTAAACTACCAGAATTATTATTTTTATAAATCCCAAAAACAGTATGAGTATTACCTATATCTATAAATAAGTCTATAAGATTATCTTTATTCATTTAACTTCATCCTTCCTTAATATTATTTTTTTCATAAAATATTTTTATATATAAATTAATAAAGCTTTGAAAAAAAGCTAAAAAATTAAGTATCAAAAAAATAAGATCTTTTATTAAAAAAGAATAAATAGTTAATAATAAAGAAGAGAAAGTATATAATAAAATGAAATTAATATTTAGGGGGCATTTTTTTAGTTTAATAGTTTCAATAGTTTGAGGTATCCAAGAACTAACCAATATAATCATCCCAACTAATCCAATTAAGCTTTTTACATTTAACTCTAGCATAATATTAATTTCTATTTAATATTCTCTTAATAGAGTATATGTCATTATATACTTTAGGACTAGCTAACATAATATTAATTTTTTCATAAGCATGCATAACGGTAGTATGATCTTTTCCCCCTAAAATGTTTCCAATATTTTTAAAAGGTAAGCCTAAAATATCTCTTAATAAATAAGTAAATACTTGTCGAGGATAAACTATTTTCTTTTCTCTAGAATTAGAAAATAATTCATCTTTAGTAATATTAAAGTAATTCAAAACAACTTCTAAGATATCTTCAACATCTATTTGAGAATTTTTATCAATTAAATCCTTAAGAATTTCTTTTGCTTTATCTAGTGAAACCTTTTTTATATTTTCTATATCAGAAAAAGCGATTATTTTTAAAAGAGCTCCTTCCAATTCTCTAACATTATCTCTGAAATTCTGCGCTAAATAATCTAATACGCTATCTTCTAATTCTATATCATATCTCTCTAGTTTTTTCTTAACAATGGCTTTACGTGTTTCAAAATCAGGTAACTGCACATCAGCAATTAATCCCCCCTGAAATCTAGATCTTAATCTATCTTCTATACCTTCTAAATCCTTAGGAGACCTATCACTTGTTATTACTATCTGCTTATTAGATAAATATAATTCATTAAAAGTATGAAAAAGTTCTTCTTGAGTTCTTTCTTTACCAACTATAAACTGGATATCATCTATTAATATTAAATCTGATTTCCTATATTTATTTCTAAAATCTTCTATTTTCTTTTCTTTTATTGAATTTATTAAATCATTAACAAATTTTTCGCTACTTATATATATTATTTTTTTAGTGTTTTTTTTACGACTTAAGTAATTTCCGATAGCATGCATTAAATGGGTTTTCCCTAATCCCGTTGATCCATAAATAAATAATGGGTTATAGGTTTTTCCAGGTTTTTGAGCTACTGCTAATGAAGCCGCATAAGCAAACTGATTACTATTACCTACAACAAAATTCTCAAAGGTAAAAAATGGGTTTAATTGTTCATTATATTCTGTTGTTTCTAATTCCCCTTGGGTATCTAAAAACAATTCAACCCTCCAATGTTCTCCATATGTTTTCTCAAGTATCTCAGAAATTATAGGTACATATTTATTTTCTATCCAATCTTTTAAAGATTTATCATTAGTTATTATTTTTATAACTTTAGAATTGAAATCTAAAGTAGTAGAAGATAAATTAAAGCATATATCATAAGCTACCTGTCCTAATTCTTCTATAAAAGTATCAATAAAATCTTGGGGGATCATATAATAATTTCGGGGTGGTGGGATTTGAACCCACGACCTCCACGTCCCGAACATGGCGCTCTACCAAGCTAAGCTACACCCCGCTTCAATAAAACCCTTTATTATATTAATATAATTCTTTGTTCTAATTTCATAAGTTTCCTTAGTTAAAGCAGTTATATGTGGGCTTCCTAAAAAATTAGGTAACTCAAAAAAAGGATATTCTAACTCAAACGGTTCATTAAAAGCTGGTTCTTTCCACCAAACATCCAATGCTACTTTAAAATCCTTATTCTCTTTTAAAAAATAATATAAATCTTTTTGATTAATTATTTTTCCTCTTCCTACATTTATTAGTATAGCATTCGGTTTCATTAAACTCAATTTCTCATAATTTATAAGATTTTCAGTTTCTTTATTTAAAGGTAATGATATAACTAATATATCCGATTTTTTAAGAACATAATGTAAGTTTTGTAGAGTATATATTTCATCTACATTGGAATCATCAGTTTTTGCAGTGGTATTTATTCCAATAACATACATCCCAAAAGCTTTAGATAGCTTAGCAACTTCTTTCCCTATCCCACCATATCCTAATATCCCTATAGTCTTTCCTTTAAGTAAAATATTATCTGTATTTTGTTTATATATCCCATTTCTTAAATTTTCATGATTTTTTTGAATATTTTTACCAAAATATAAAATAAAGCCAAATACATGTTCAGCAATCATTACAGCATAACCACCACTATTACCCAAAATTTTAACATTAGGAAAAATATTAAAATCTATATGATCTATCCCAGATAATATACATTGTACTAATCTTAATTTTTTTGAATTTTTTAAAATCTCTAATTCTGTTTTAGATAATTCTTTTTCAGGGAAAAAAGTGACAAGAATATCGGTATTTTTTAGGACTTCAATTCGTTTATCATTATCCAATTCATAGAGAAAAAATAAACTTGAAATACTTTCTAACTCTTTTTTTATTATTTTAATTTCCTCTTCTTTAGGTTTATAGGAGATGCTTATTGTTAAATTATTTTTAAGATTACTAATCTCCATAGCTTTTATCCTTTCCCTTTTTAATTTATTTTCTATTTTAATATTTTATCCTTCTTTTAATTACTCAAATTAATCCTTAGAATATCATTATTATTAAAGGGGTAAATACTTTTTTAAAGAATATAAAAATGTAAAATATAGTAAATAAAAGTAAAAAACTAGGGGGTTAGCAATGAGCATATTAAATAAACTAAATGATTTATTCATAGATAGTAAAACTGATTTATTAGTTAATAAAAGGATTATATTAAGAGTTGATTATAATGTTCCCATAAAAAACAATAAAGTAGTAGATCCAACAAGAATAATTAATTCTTTAAAAACTATAAATTTTTTGATAGAGAAAAATAACGATATAATTTTACTAACTCACTTAGGAAGGCCTAAAACAGAAGAAGATAAACTAAAATATACTACCAAAACTATCTTTAATTTTATAAAAGAAAACAATTTATTTAATTGCAATAATTTTGAATTTATAGAAGATATTAATATAAAAATAGATTATAAAGGTAGGAATATTTATTTAGTTGAGAATGTTAGATTTTTCAATGGGGAGACTAAAAACGATTTAGAATTAGCTAAAAAATTTGCAAATTTAGGAGATATTTTTGTGAATGATGCTTTTGGTTCCTTACACAGAGTACATTCCTCAGTAGCAGGAATCTCCAATTACCTACCAACATATTTTGGATTATTAGTTAAAGAAGAGATTCTTAATTTATCTAAACTATTAACTCCTAAAAGGCCATACTTAATTATTTTAGGGGGAGCTAAAGTTTCAGATAAATTAAATTTAATAAAAAATTTATTAACAAAATGTGATAAAATGGTTATAACGGGAGCAGCTTGCCTAACCTTATATAAATCCCTTAATTTTAATATCGGTAAATCATTTTTTGAAGAAACTGATGTCTCCAATATTTTAAATAACAATTTGATAATATTGCCTACAGAATTTATAGTAGTTGATAACATAGATAATCCTTCATATAAAATTAAGAAAAATATAAAAGATATAGGAGATAATGACATAATAGTAGATGCATTAATTAATGAAGATATAAGAAAAGCTATTTTGGATTCAAACACCATTTTTTGGAATGGACCAAGTGGGATATTCGAAAAAGGTTATAATGAAGGTAGCATTGAAATAGCTAAACTATTATCAGAATCTAATGCTTTTAAAGTAATTGGTGGTGGTGATACTGTTAATTTCATAAATTCTACTGTAGAATATAAAAATAAAATAGATTTTATTTCAACTGGTGGGGGAGCTACTTTAGAATTCTTAGAAAAAGAAACATTAGATGCAATAGAGTATATCCTTAAACTCAAAACAACTATCTAAATACTTTCAATACGTAAATGCTTTATAAATTAAAATAAAAATATTAAGGTGAATAATAAAATGAAAAAAAACGATGATGTATTAAACAATGGTATATTAAAGGATGATATATTAACTGATTTAAGGATAATTGAAAAGGAAAAAGTCCAAAAAATAAGGGCAGATTTCCCTTTTTTCAAAAATAATCCAGAAATAGTATATTTAGATAATGCAGCTACTACACAAAAACCATATATACTACTAGAAAAAGAAAAGGAATTCTTAGAAAAATACTATTCCAATGTTAATAGAAGTGCTAGTAAATTCTCATTTCATACAACTGAATTACTTGATAAATCAAGAGATATTATCTCAAAATTTATCAATTCTAATTTTAATGAGATTTTTTTTACATATAACGCTACCTACGGACTTAATTACCTTGCTTTATTTTTAGCATATAATTACTTAAAAGAAAACGATGAAGTTATATTAACTCAAATGGAACACCATTCTAATTTACTACCTTTTACCTACTTATCCAAAATATTTAATTTTAAAATAAAAATATGGAAATTGAATAACAACTTAGAATTAGATTTAAATGATTTAGAAAAATTAATAACTCCAAAAACAAAAGTTATATCAATAACCTATATGTCGAATGTTTTAGGTGTTGTCAATAACATAGAAAGTATATCAAATATAGTAAAAGACAAAGGGATAATGTTATTAATAGATGCTGCACAAGGAATAGTCCATAATGAAATAGATACTAAAAAAATAGATATAGATTTTCTGGTATTTAGTGCTCATAAGTTATACGGTCCAACTGGCTTAGGGGTAGTCTATATTAATAAAAAACATTTTAAAAATTTACAAACTAAAACTCCTGCCTTTGCAGGAGGTGGAATAGTATCAAAAGTTAATATTGATGAAAATTTAATAGATATAGGTTTATTAGGGTTCCCTTATTATTTTGAACCAGGGACACCCGCTATATCTCAAATATACTCGTTTTCTCATGTTATTAACTATCTTGAAAATATAAACTATTACGACTATAAAACTTATGAAATAAAATTAACAAAATATTTAGTTAATAAATTACAAGAATTAGGGTTTATAGAATTATATGGTTATGATAGAAATGAAGTTAGTAGAAATCGTTTTGGAATAGTTCCTTTTAATGTAAAGAACGTGCATTCCCATGATGTTTCTACTGTATTAGATAATTATGGAATAGTTATAAGGGTTGGGCATCATTGTGCTCAATTAATAAATAAAAAACTTAACGTAGATTCTACCTGTAGAGTTAGTTTAGCTTTTTACAATATATCAAATGAAATAGATACCTTAATTCAAGCTTTATATCAAGTAAAAAAAATATTTAAGCTTTAAAGGATATACAAAATTAAAAAGAAAGAGATTGATTAGAATGTATTAAAAAATGGAGATAAAAAATATATTGAGATTTAAGAAAAATAAAAAAGGGAGTATAAAAATACCCCCTTTATATAACAATAACTATATCTCCGTTTTTATTTTATTTATTTTATTTTTAAATGAGGAGAATACAAAAATATTTTCATACTTTGATATTTTATTCTTTATTATCATTATCTTTGGATATAGCGTAGTTAAGAATTTTAGCTCCATAAAGTCCGGCAGCTATACCTAAAGCTAGTGGTGAAGCTATAGTTCCCATCAAAGCAGCGCCCCAAGCAGCTACTGACGCTAAATCTATAACCCCATCTATCTTATTATGTACATTTGAAGAACTAACATCACCTATAGCATCAAGGAAATTAAAAAACGCACCTAAACCTGCAAAAAAGCCAATAACACCTGCAAATGTAGTTGTAAATGGGGCTACTTTATTAGCAAGATCAGCTATTCTAAATAATCCTCCAGTCCACCCCCCCGTTTTAAATTCCTTATTAGAATCATCTGAGCTTAGTTTAACTTCATCTGTAGTTACCTCTTTTGCCACTTGTTGTTTTTCCTCATTTTCTTTAGTTTCTTTTGCTGAAATTTCTTTTTCATTTTTTATTATTTTATTAGATACATTTATAAAACTACCATTAGTTACATTTTTTATACTATCCATAAATACTCACCTCCTAAAATTAAATTCTACCTTAAATTAAAGCCTACATTTTTATAATATAAAAAAATTAATAAAAAATAAAAATATTTAATTATTAATTCTTTGTTAATTTTTAAATAAATCCAATAGCTATATGAAAAAATTCTCGGCATTATTTAAAAGAAGTTGATAATACAAATGAGAATTCATATGATAAACTTATAAAAATTATTGTTAAAATAGCAAATAATCCCCAAAAAGGATATCTATGATAAAATTAGTTAAGAAAATAGAGCTCCAGGCTCCTAAAATCATAAACGGACCAAATGCTATATACACACTATTCTTTTTATCTATATCTGTATTAACTACATACACAACACTAATAGCACTTAAATAATCAATAGAACTAAAAACATATTTCCTTAATAAATTAACTTTTTTATAATTTATTATTTTATTAACAAACATAATAATTAATCCTAAAACAGAGCCAAAAAGAAAAGAAAAGAAAAAAGAAACTAAAGAAGGATATAAACCCAAAAATGCTCCTATAGTAGCAGCAAGCTTAACATCCCCAAATCCTAACCCCTCCTTCTTATAAACCCCAAAAGATACATAATAAATAATTAAAAACAATATAACATTAACTATAATAGCAAGCAAACTATCTAAAAATCCCAAACTAATAGAACTATCTAATTGAAAGCTTAACAAACTTTTTAGTAAAGCAAAAAATAATCCAATAATAGTACCTCCTATAGTTAATTCATTAGGAATAATCTGATATTTAAAATCTATAACAATAACAGGAACAGAGATAATATAAAACATACATAAAACAAAAAAATCCCAGGTAATACCAAATTTAAGATAAAGCAAACCAAAAATAATTCCACTAATAAATTCAACAATAGGATATTGAATACTTATAGGTTGCTTACAATAATAACATCTACCTTTTAAAAAAATATAACTAAAAATCGGGATATTATGATACCATTTTATAGGAACTCCACATTTAGGGCAAAAACTACCTTTAAAAACAAAATCCATCTCTAAAGGTAGCCTATAAATAAGAACATTAATAAAACTTCCAAATATACTTCCAAAAATAAAAATAATAACAAATCCTAATCTTTTATCAACAGAATTTAATAAAAATTCACTACCCTTTATAACATACTTAATAAAATAAATAAGATCATTAAAAAAATTAATTAACTCGTTAAACATATATAAATTATTCTGTTAAAAATAGTAATTTCCTTGATTAAAATAAAAAAAATATTTTATACTTAGTACTATTAAAATAATCAACACTTATTATTATCAATTTTTCTTTATATTATGAATTATCATTAGGGTGCTTTTTTATAGAATAGCCAAGGGAGTTTATATATTTTAATTGTAAATAAAAAAGTAAATAAGAAATATACAAAGAAAGTAATAAGGAATGCATAAACTGCTCCCCAAAGAGCAAAAAATTTTATAAAATAATAGTTCAAAATAATACTTAAAATAGCAGTTATTATTGTTATAATAGTTAAAGTAAAAGTTTTTTGAGTATATACTATAAAATATGAAAAGACATAATATAAACTCTTAAAGTAAAAGGCCATAATAATAACAAACATAAAATCAATAGCTCTATAAAAACTAGAACCTAAAATATATTTCATTAACAAAATAAACACAAAATAAGTTAATAAAGAGACAATAAATAATCCAAAAATATAAAGATAAATAATTTTAACTATCCTTGTTTTTATAAGAAAAACTTGCTCAAAGTTTTGGTTATTGTTATCTATTATAGAAAGATTTTTATAAATCCAAGGTAAGAAGGCAATATTAAAGGAAGAAGCTAATAAATCAATAAATGCTCCTAATTGTACTCCTACGCTAAATACCCCCACATCATCTAACGATAAAAACCTTACTATAATAAATCTATTAATATAAAACATAATTAAATAAGAAATAGAATGAAAAATCAAGGGGATCCCATACTTAAGAAGCTTTATAATATAATCTCCATTTATTTCAAAATAAACCCAATTCTTAAAGATAATATAAATACTAAAAGTCCCTAAGATAAAACTTATTAAGATCTGAGCAGTTATTCTACCTTCCCATTTATAGCCTAAAACAACCACAAATAAAATAACCAAAAAAAAAGCAATAAACTTCTGCCAATATTAAGAAAAGCAAAATTCCAAACCTTGTTATCCATCCGATATATATTAACTAAAAAATTTAAAATATTATCAAAAAATATATTAACACTCATAAAAAATAACCATATAAAACTTAAATGAGTATAATCTAAAATAATGTCTTTGAAAATATACAAAATGAACAATATTACAAAAAAGGAAATAAAATTTAAAAGCATTATATTATAATTTATTTTTTTTATCTTTATGGGATCTTCTTTAAACCAAATATTAAATATAAAATAAGTAGAAGAGAAAGCAGCCAAAGGAATTAAAGAGCTATATAAAGTAGAATACATAGATAATATCCCGTAATCGTACGGGGTTAAATACCTGGTTAGGATAGGTAATAAAAAAAATGGGATAGCTACTGCAATAATATTAGATAAAGTATATATACTAGCTAACTTAAATAAATTAGATTTAATAATCCTTTCAATATATTTATTAAATATTTTATACACTTTAATTTGAAATAATCTTTATTTTAGGTAATTTTTATTTTAAGTTTTTCGTTCTGTAGTATTTTTTGATAGTTGCTTTAAGGACATTAATAGCTAAGGATGCACAATTAGGTCTTAAAAGATAAATATTTTCTCCTAATTCTTGTTTTATAAAATCTATATCTATGTTTTCTATTTCATTTAGTTTTTTATTATTTATGTGATACATGAGTAAATTCGCGGAAGCTTGACTAATAGTACATCCATTACCTACATAACTTGCTTTAACTATTTCTTGTTCATTAACTTTTAGATATATTTTAACAATATCTCCACACCCAGGATTTCCTCCCTCAACAGCTACATCAAAATCTTCTAACTCTTTCTTATAGGTTTTATCATTACTTAGCTCTATTATATCTTCTATTGTATATTTATCCATAGATTTTATTTTTTTATATATTTTAATTTTTCCTTACTTTTGAATTCATCAAAAATAGTACATTCCCTTTTTTATATCAATAACAAATATATTAACTTTTATGAAAGGAAATATAAATAAAATAATGAATAGTAAAATATAAGAATATCTAAAATAAAGGAAGGGGTGTATGAAAATGACAGAAAAATGTCTAGAAATAAATGAAAATTTAAAGATTATCCTTGAAAGGAGATCCATAACTTTCTTTGATAAAACCAAAGAAATAGAAGATGAGTTATTAATAAAAATAGTGGAATTAGCTTCGTTAGCACCTTCAAGTTATAATTTACAACCTTGGGAGGTAATAATTGTTAAAAGTAAAGAAAACAAAAAGAAATTAAGAGAGATTTGTTTTAATCAGGAGAAAGTGGAAGATGCCAGTGCTAATATAGTAGTTATAGCTAATTATAAAAGAGCTATTAATAATATAGAAAGAGTTTTAGATGATTTTAAATCAAAAGGATACCCTATTAGTGTTAATAAGAGTATAATAGAGAATTTTTATACAAATAATGCTAAGATGCGAGCAGTTAGAGATGCTTCTTTATTTGCCATGAATTTAATGTTAATCGCTAGATTCTTTAATTTAGAAACCCATCCAATGGAAGGATTTAATGAAAAATTATTAAGAGAATTCTTAAACATAGAAGATTACAAAGAAATTCCATTAATAATAGCTATTGGTTATAAAGATTTAACTAAAGAGTTATTACCTCAGGGAATACGGTTCCCATTTTCTGATTTTGGAAAAATTATATAATATAGATTTTAGATTTTTTTAAGTTCAGTGATATATTTTATTTATATAGTAATTTACACATAATAAAAAGAATAATTTTTTTTATTTATGAATAATAATTTTTTAGAAGATGTGTTAAAAATATTGACAAAAGTCAATAAAAATGTTTCCGTCGATCGATTTTTATTTGTTA
>CAKZQG010000001.1 GCA_937139605.1 uncultured bacterium | reverse complement strand
GAACAGTTTGACCCCAAAAAGAACAATTTGACCCCAAAAAGAACAGTTTGAACCCAAAAAGAACTCTTTGAAGCCAAAATGAACAGTTTGAGTCCAAAGAGAACAGTTTGAAGCCAAAATGAACAGTTTGACCCCAAAAAGAACAATTTGACCCCAAAAAGAACAGTTTGAACCCAAAAAGAACTCTTTGAAGCCAAAATGAACAGTTTGATTCCAAAATGAACAGTTTGAAGCCAAAAGGAACTCTTTGAACCCAAAAAGAACTCTTTGAAACCAAAAAGAACAGTTTGAGTCCAAAATGAACTCTTTGAAGCCAAAAAGAACAATTTGAACCCAAAATGAACAGTTTGACCCCAAAAAGAACAGTTTGAACACAAAGAGAACAGTTTGAGTCCAATGAAACAGTTTGATTCCAAAATGAACAGTTTGATTCCAAAGAGAACAGTTTGATTCCAAAATGAACAGTTTGATTCCAAAAAGAACAGTTTGAACTCAAAAAGAACAGTTTGACCCCAAAAAGAACAGTTTGAACTCAAAAAGAACAGTTTGAACTCAAAAAGAACAGTTTGACCCCAAAAAGAACAGTTTGAACCCAAAAAGAACTCTTTGGAACCAAAGAGAACAGTTTGAGTCCAAAATGAACAGTTTGAACCCAAAGAGAACTCTTTGAAGCCAAAAAGAACACTTTGAGTCCGAAGGTAACTATTTGAGTCCGAAGGAAACTATTTGAAACCAAAGGAAACTCTTTGAAACCAAAGGAAACTTTTTGAGTCCGAAGGTAACTTTTTTGAGTCCGAAGGAAACTCTTTGAAATCAAAGGAAACTTTTTGGGTCCAAAGGAAAATTTTTAACTCCAAAGGAAACCTTTTGAATTCAAAAGGAACTGTTTGATTCCAAAAGGAAATTTTTGAATACAAATGAAGGGATTTTTCAAGAGGGAAAAATAAAAAAGTCAAGAAAAATTTTAAGATAAAACAATTAAAGGAGTAAAAACAAGGATGTATCAGGATATAGATTATTATTTAAAAAACATATTTTATGAGCGTCCAGAAACCCCAGCTAAACTTTTAGCCGATTTATTTAAAATAAAAAATATAACAGATATTAAAGTGATAAAAATAAAGGAGCAACATCCGAAAATAATTATCCCTGATTTTGTTATCAAATTCAAAATTGAAAATCAATATTACTTGCTAAATATAGAGTTTCAAACTAAACTTAATAAAGAGAGCGTATTAAAAGCAGTGATGTATAATATTTTAATAAAACAAGAATATAAGCTACCGGTATTAAGTATGATATTAAGTATAGATAAGAGGTATTCAAGAAGTAGGGGGGTATTTTATTACAAGGTAAAGGAAGACTTGAAAATAGAGAATAAAAAGGGAATAGATTTTATAAAAGTAGAGGTGATGGTAATAAATTTATTAAATGAAGAGATAAGGGAAATAGTAAAGAAAAGAGATTATTTAGGGTTGATAGAGTTAATAGAGAGTTATACAAGTGATTATGATGTAAGGAAACTAGAAGATCTGATAGAGTTAGTAGAAGAGAGGACAAAGAGAGGGATATATAAGGAAAAAGAGGAGATAATGTTGAAAATAATAATAGGGTTAATGTATTTAAGGAGAACAAGAGTATCAAAGGAGGAGATATTAAAGATGTTAAGGATAGACAAAAAAGAAAAAGAAAAAATAAAAAGGATGTATAAAGATAATCCGTTAATACAATATATAGCAGAAGCAATATTTGAAGATGAATTAAAAAAATATCAGGAAAAAGAAAAAGAATTAAATAATTTAAAAGAAGAGATGTTAAAATTAATCAAACAAAAAGAAGAGGAATTGAAACAAAAGGAAAGAGAGGCTAAACAAAAAGAAGAGGAATTGAAACAAAAGGAAAGAGAGGCTAAACAAAAAGAAGAGGAATTAAAACAAAAGGAAATGGAAGCAAAACAAAAGGAGGAACAATTGAAACAAAAGGAAATAGAAAAAGAGAGAGAAATAATAGAGATATTATTAAAAATAAAGATAAGAGAAAACATAGACCATATAATAATAAAACTCCAGAAAATAGAAGACATATCTACATTAAATAAAATAAGGAAAATATTAGAATTAGAATTACCAAAAGAAGAATATTTAAAGCAAATAAATGAATTTATGTAAGTATTTAATAATAAAGTATTTAATAAGAAGGAGCTATTCAAAGGGAATTATAGAATTGTTTGAGTGAGTCCAAAGGAAACTCTTTGAAACCAAAGGAAACTTTTTGAGTCCAAAAGGAAACTCTTTGAAACCGAAGGAAACTCTTTGAGTCCAAAAGGAACTCTTTGAAGCCAAAGAGAACTCTTTGAACCCAAAAAGAACAGTTTGAGTCCAAAGAGAACAGTTTGAAGCCAAAAAGAACAGTTTGACCCCAAAAAGAACAGTTTGACCCCAAAAAGAACAATTTGACCCCAAAAAGAACAGTTTGAACCAAAAAAGAACTCTTTGGAACCAAAAAGAACAGTTTGAGTCCAAAAGGAACTCTTTGAAGCCAAAGAGAACTCTTTGAAGCCAAAAAGAACAGTTTGAACCCAAAAAGAACTCTTTGAAGCCAAAAAGAACAGTTTGAACCCAAAAAGAACTCTTTGAAGCCAAAATGAACAGTTTGAGTCCAAAAGGAACTCTTTGAAGCCAAAGGGAACTCTTTGAGTCCAAAAGGAACTCTTTGAAGCCAAAGAGAACTCTTTGAAGCCAAAAAGAACACTTTGAGTCCAAAGAGAACAGTTTGAGTCCAAAGAGAACAGTTTGAAACCAAAGAGAACAGTTTGAAGCCCAAAATGAACAGTTTGAACCCAAAATGAACAGTTTGAGTCCAAAATGAACAGTTTGAACCCAAAGAGAACAGTTTGATTCCAAAGAGAACAGTTTGATTCCAAAATGAACAGTTTGAAGCCAAAAGGAACTCTTTGAACCCAAAAAGAACTCTTTGAAACCAAAAAGAACAGTTTGAGTCCAAAATGAACTCTTTGAAGCCAAAAAGAACAATTTGAACCCAAAATGAACAGTTTGAACCCAAAATGAACAGTTTGAGTCCAAAGAGAACAGTTTGAAACCAAAGAGAACAGTTTGAAGCCCAAAATGAACAGTTTGAACCCAAAATGAACAGTTTGAGTCCAAAATGAACAGTTTGAACCCAAAGAGAACATTTTGATTCCAAAGAGAACAGTTTGAGTTCAAAGGTAGCAGTTTGAGTTCAAAGGGAATTTTTTGAACAAAAAAGGGAATTTTTTGAACAAAAAAAGGAGGAATTTTAGGAAAAAAATATAATTAATACAAATGGACCATGGAAACAAAAAGGAGGGAAAAAAGATGATTAAAAGAAATAAAAAACAATTACTGAATTTAATATCAATGTTGTTTATAGTAGTGGCAATGTTAGTGATAAGTTGTGAGATACCGTTCTTCGGAGGAGGCGGAGGAGGAGGAAACGATACCCCAATAATCCCTCCAATAACACCTCCACCAAATAACACCCCTAAATACAAAATCGCTTACACCAACATTA